>JBGFRW010000010.1:0-53690 GCA_041694935.1 Pseudomonadota bacterium
CCGCCAGTTCCTTGAACTCGGTCGTATATGCCTGTTTCGGTATCTTCATTTCATGCCTTCCAAAAGTGACGCTAATTTTAGGTCACCCTTGGCAGACGAAATTTCGGGGGAAGCTCATATGTCACAGAAGCTAACCATGGGAAGGTGCCACGTAGAGTTTTGTCCGCCAAGAATGACAGTCTCTCGGCAGTTGAATACACGAAAATTCTCCTCAAGAATTTGCTTTAGCTTTTCCTTGTGGTTGGTGAAGTGAATTAGTGTATTTGAGCTGAGCGACATGTCTTGAGCCTATGCACGAAGTTTGAAATTGGCGATGGCCGATGTTGATGGCCTAACGTTCGACGTAACCGGCCGGCGGAGGCCGAAGGCCGGAGCGGACCTGCAAGCACCGCTTGCAGGCGGTCCGGTTGACGGAGTGGTTAGGTCTTGGCCGCATGAATCTCATTGCTAAGTTGCTTTACGAGTACCTGCGTCAGCTTGGCAACCATAATGATCATCAGCCTTTCGTCTCCAGAGACTCGCTCTTCCCAGCCGTATGATGTTCCCTTTTCTTGGGCTGTTTTCCATCGGTTATGGAAGGCGACTATATCGCTCGGGTAGTCGGTCCAACTGATCTCACTATCCCGAAGGAGAAGTGCCATTAGTAGGTCATCGCAGATCTTGGATACGCGGTCGGAGCCATGAAGCCGCAAAATATTTAGATCGGCGTTGAGCTGCCAATACAAGTCCTGCGCGTCATACTTCTTGAGTAGTAGAGCAATTCGGTCTTCAAACGCCTGGATTTCACTATCAGTGGCCAGGTGATCCGCCATGGCACCGATGCTGATGATTTGGCTGAGCGCTGGAGCCTTATTGCGGTCTGTCTTGTCAAGGAAAGCACCGTAGGCTTCAACTCGGTATTCGATCTGCTTCTGAGCGATAGCATGCTTCGCCTGAAAACTAGCCGCAAAATAGCCGCCGAGAACTGAGAAGAGTCCAGCCAATGTCGCAGTGAGAAGTGCCATGAGATATGGGTTTGGCTGTACCGCCTTCGTGTTTCGCGGCTCATCTCGCTTGCTTCTGGATTGTCTAAGCGAAGTGCGTCGAATCATGCGCATTGACCTAACGTGAAGTAGACGTCATTCGAAAGCCTCCATATATGGAAATAAATTGCCAGATGTGGGTACAGTGGGTTATCCATATCTAGGCATTCGTCGGGTATGTTCATTTCCGAATGGGATGCGCGTAACCGGTACGTTGAATGGCGATCGGGCCGACGGGAGCATAGCGTCGCATCATGCGGATGGCAAGCCGTATGGCATACGGCGCCGTGTCACCGGCGCCGACTTTTTTCTCGGGGAAGGGAAAGATCAGCCGAGCCGGGCGATCCAGGCTTCGGCGGCGGGCCGCATCAGGTCGAGCAGCGGCGCGGGCCAGAGGCCGAAGCCGATCACCAGCAGCGCGCAGGCCAGCGCAACGATCAGTTCGCGCGGCCGCAGATCCTGCGCTTGCGCGACCACCGGCTGCACGACCGGGCCGAAGAAGGCGCGACGGTAGAGCTCGAGGAAGTAGGCTGCACCGAGCACCATGCCGAGCAGCGCGGCAAGGCCCGCCCCGGCGTGCGCCTCGAAGGTGGACAGCAGGATCAACAGCTCGGCGGGGAAGCCCGAGGTGCCGGGCAGCCCCATGCCGGCCAGCCCGTAGAGCAGGAAGAAGCTGGCCAGCAGCGGCATCGTTTTGGCCGCGCCGCCGAGATGGGCTATGTCGGTGGTCCCGGTACGGTGATGCAGGTGTGCGGCAAGCAGGAACAGCCCGCCGGATGCGACGGTGAAGTTGAGCAATTGCATGACCGCGCCTTGCAGCCCCTGCACGTTGAACGAGGCGAGACCGAGCACGACGAGGCCGACGTGCGAGAGACTCGCATAGCCGAGCATCCGCCGCAGGTTGGTCTGCGCCAGCGCCGCCGCAGCGCCGAACAGGATCGAGACGGTGCCGAGCGCGGCGAGCAGCCAGTGAAGTTCCTGCGCGGCAGTCGGCGCCAGCGGCACGGCGAAGCGGATCAGGCCGTAGGCACCGAGCTTCATGCCGGTGAGCAACGCGGCGACCGCTGCGGGGCCTTCCATCGCAATGAGCGGCAGCCAGGTATGCAGCGGGAACACCGGAACCTTGACGCCGAAGCCGATCAGCAGCAGCAGGAAAACAAGATATTGAGCGTCAGTCGGCAGCGGCCGCGTGAGCAGCGTGGGCAGGTCGAACACCGGCAGTCCCCCGGCCGATGCATTGAAGGCCAGCACGAGGAAGCCGAACAGCAGGGGTACGCCCCCCACCAGCATCACCAGCGTGTATTTCGTCGCCGCGTGGCGGCGGTTCGGGCCGCTGCCCCACAGGCTGACGAGGAAGTAGAGCGGCACCAGCGTGAGTTCCCAGAACAGGTAGAACAGCACCGTGTCGAGCGAACAGAACACGCCGAGCGTGGCGGTCTCGAGCAGCATCAGCAAGCTGTAATAGAGCCGCGTCAGGGTGTGCACGCTGTTCCACGAGGCAAGGATCACGCCGATGAACAACAGCACGGCGGCGGGGAGGAACAGCACGGCGAGGCCGTCGACGCCGACGTGGTAGTGGATGCCGAGGCTGGGAATCCATGCGTACTTCTCGACGAGCTGGAAGCCCGGCTGCGCCGCATCGAAGCGGGCCACGGCGATCAGCGCGATGACGAGGTCGAACAGCGCGACCGCCAGCGCGATGACCCGCGCCGCCGTGGGCTTGGGCCACAACCAGGCGAGCAAGGCGCCGAGCGGCAGGGAAAGGAACAGCAGCGAGAGCAGCGGAAAGTCGCTCATCATTCCGCTCCGAAAGGCAGCGCCGCCGCCCGGGTTGCCGCCTCGATCAGGGACAACCAGGTTTCAAAGTAGAACCCGGACAGCAGCAGCGTCGCCACCGCGATGGCGCCGACGACGGCCTCCATCGGCAGCGTGCGCTCGACGGCCCCCCGTTCGCCACCCTGCTGGCGCGGGGCGATGAACGCCCTCTGGAAGGCCCACAGCAGGAAGCCGGCCGCCGTGACGTTGCCGAGCGCGGTGGCCACCGTGAGCAGCGCGCCAAAGCGGTCCATCGCCGCCTCGAGCACGAGGTGCGCAGCATCGAAACCCGGCGTTCCGGGCATGCCGACGATGGCGAAGCCGCCGACGAGGAAGCATACGGCGATGAACGGAATGCGCTCGAACAAGCCCCCGAGCTTGACGAGATCGGTACTGCCCGTGCGGCGGAACACGAAGCCGACCATGAACAGCATCACGGTAGCCGCGAGGCCGAAGTTCACCGACAGCAGCAGTGCGCCGGCCAAACCGAGCGGATGCAGCGAGAACAGGCCGATCACGATCAGGCTGGTGTGGCTGACCACGGCGAACGACAGCAGGCGGCGCAGGTTCGTCTGCAGGAAGGCAAGCACGGCGGCATAGAAAACGCCGACCATGGCGAAGCCGATGATGAAGTCCTGCCAGACCACGACGGCCTCGTGCGTGAGCGGCAGCACGAAGCGCAGCATGCCGTAGATGCCGACCTTGACGCCGAGCAGCAGCGAGGGCGCGATCGACACCATGCCGCGATGCATGACGTTCGGCAGCCAGCCGTGCAGCGGGAACAGCGGCGTACGTACCGCCAGCCCGTAGAACAGCAGGAAGAAGGCCGCCGACTGGAAGCGCCCTTGCGCGGGTGTCCGGGCGAGTTCGAACAGGTCGAAGCTCCAGCGCCCTACGGCATCGGCATGCCACCAGGCAAGGATGACGATGCCGCCAAATAGCATTGCCAGGCCGATGCCCTGGAACTGCAGGAAGCGCGTGGTGGCGAGCTTGCGATTCTCTTGCGTCGATGTGGACCAGTGGCCGATCAGATAGGCGGCCACGGCGAGCTCCACCACGCTGGCGAGCGCGAACCACAGCAGGTTCACGGTGACGAGCTGCGCCATCAGCGCGGCCTCGGCCAGCAGGATCAGGGCCATCAGCCTGGCGGGGCGCGCCAGGCCGCGCACCAGTTCGTAGAGGGTCATCAGCACGACAAGCAGCGCACCGAGCAGCACGAACAGCGCGGTGATGCCGTCGGCGGCGGCATGGTAGCCAATCGCCTCGATGCGTTCCGCCATCTGCAGTACCGGAGTCGTCGCATCGATGCCGCCGTAAAGCTTGCCGGCGAGCCACAGTTCGGCCAGCGCGACTGCGCGTCCGGCCCACACCGCCGCAGCGCGCTCGCCGAGCAGGAACAGCAGCCCTGCTCCGGCGAGCGGCAGCAGTTGCAGGGCCGCGAGCAGCGGCCAGCCGGTGGAGGTCCAGGACAGCTCGGTCATAGGATCACGATAAAGGTGATGGCGATGGCGACGACGAGATAACGCGGCCGCTCGAGCAGCGCCTCGAAGACGTTCGCATAGGTTCCGGCTCGTTTCAACATGCGCAGGAACGGCCCCTCGGTGCTGCGCATCAGGAGGTAGCTTTCGAGTCGGTGGCAGCGGTCGGCCGTCCATTTCAGCAACCGTCCGGCCAGGCCGTGGGCGCGGATCACGTCGTCGTCGCCCGCGCCACTTCCGGCGAGTCCTGCGCGGCGGCGCTCAGGCATGCCCACCAGATGGGAGAGCATGTTGTCGTCGAAGTCGCGCATGTCGCGGGCGATGGCCTGTAGCGGCCGGACCAGGGTACTGCGCGCCAGATGCTCGAGCCAGAAGCGCTGCAGCGCAGCGGTATAGAGCCACTGCCGGCCGGCGAGCCACGCGGGGGCCGGCGCGGCCTTGGCGTTCGCCATGTGCATATAGGACGGTGCGAGGAGGAACTGCCAAGCGCGCCAAGCCGCATGCAGCCCCATGTGCCAGACTGCCAGTTCGAACCAGCCGAGGCCGCAGGCGAGGAACATCAGTCCCACCTGAGTGGTCGTCGCGAAGATCAGCGACGACTTCACGTCGCTCTGCGCCAGCCCGGCCAGCCAGCCGTAAAGCGCGGTGGCAGCGCCGATCAGCGCAAGGTAGAACATGACATCCGGCACCTGGACGAGCACTGGCGCGAGGCGGATCACCAGATAGACGCCGGCATGCACCATCACCGCCCCGTAGAAGATCGCCGACGAGGGAGTTGGGCCTTCGAGTGCGCGCGCGATCCAGGCGGAGAACGGAACTTGCGCCGACTTGATGACGGCGGCGAGCATGAAGCCGAACAACAGCATGCGGGCCGTCACCTTGTCGAAGGGCAGGCCGGCGGCGCTGCCTTGCGCCCATCCCGTCAGGCCGGACCACTCGACGGTGCCGAGCCACCAGGCGGCCAGGCTGATGCCGAGGATGAAGCCGGCATCGCCGATGCGGTTGCTGAGAAAGGCATAGAGTGCGTTGCCGGCAGCCGTCGGCCGCTCGTAGGCGTAGCCGATCAGCAGCCAGGAGCTGACGCCGCACAGCTCCCAGCCGACGAAGGCGAGCACCGCGTTACCCGCCAGCACGATCAGCAGCATGCCGGCAAGGAACAGCGACATGGCGAGGAAGAAGCGATGGAAACCCGCCTCGCGGTGCAGGTAGTTGCGCGAGAAGCGCAGCGTCACCGCGCCGATCAGGGCCACCAGCGCACCGAAGCCGAGCGACAGCGGATCGAGGATGAAAGAAATCGGGGCGGTGAAGCGCCCGCTGGCGAACCAGGTGCCGACGACGAAATGCCCGGGCGAGCCTTCGACGAGCGCCAGCATGCCAAGACCAAGCAGGACGAGCAGCGCGAGCCACGCAGAACCCTCTGCGAGCCGTGCGGTCGGCGCCTCGGCCTCGTCGCCCGCTGCGTTATTGAGGATGTAGACGGCGATGCCGAAGGCCGCCAGCAGGGGCAGCAAGGGCACGAGCAGGACGAGAGTAAAGGCGCAGTTCATGCTGCGGCCTCCAACGGCCTTTCGAGCAGCACCGGAGACAGCGGCTCGCGCTTGCCGGCGAACCAGTCGCTCGACTGCTTCAGCGTCGGAATGGCAATCTGGCCTTGCCAAGGCAGCCATCCCTTGCCGGGATCGAACAGATGGATCGCGCCGGTCTCGGGATGCTTTGCCGCGACGATCACCCAACCGTTGCCGACAAGTTCCTGCAGCGGCGGCTGGCGCTGGTAGATGGCGGTGATCAGTTCGAGCGTCTGCTCGACGACGACCAACAGGCGCATCGCCTCATGCACTTCGATCATCTGCTGCGGCAGGCCGGTGGCGAGGTCGGAGGAGGCGCCCTGCATCACGCCGAAATAGCCGGCGACGTTATGGGTGATCTTGCTGCCGCAGCCGAAATGCGCGTTGTTCGCCGTCGAGAAGAAGTATTCGAGGCTGATGCCGGCGCCGACCGCGCCATTGATCAGCAGGTGGCGCTCCAGCACCTTGCCTTCGGGATCGTTGTCCGGGTCGTAGGAAATCAGGAACGAGCGCCGGTCGAAGAAAGCGCCGCGCGACATGGTGCGACGGCCGATGAAGGCGCAGGCGTTGGTGGCGTGACCGAGCTCGGGCCGTGCCTGCGACCAGTCGTGGCGGCGGCCCCAGACATGGCGCAAGGCGGCCGCCTGGCCGATGCCGAGCGGTGCCGAGAACAGCCGACGGCAACGCTCCTGCGCATGTGCCTGGGCGGCGGCGGCAAGATCGGCATCGAGTCTTTGCAACTCCGGTTTGAGTGCGGCCGGCAGTTCCTCCAGGTCGTACCAAGTGATCAGGTCGTCGGCGGTGTTGTGCTCGGCGCCGAGGAACCAGGTGCCCTCCGGCACGTGGATGCCGCTGTTGGCAGCCATCAGCGCGCGCACCGCCGGGCGGTTGGCCATCGCGGCGAACAGCCGCGCATTGGGGCCGGAATGGCGGCCCGCGCAGGCGCCGCAGTCGTAGGCCGCCAGATGCGGGTTGTTGGTGCTGTTCGAGCCGTGGCCCATGATGACGACGAGCGGTGCGAAGTGCTGCGTCAGGCCGATGGCCGTCAAATAACCTGCGATGCGCTCGGCCTGCTCGGCGTCGGTAAAGCCGTCGCGCGGCTGCTGCGGCGATGCAGGACCGCTATCGTTGGGGGCGGTGAGTTCGAGGCGTGTCGACACCGGCACGTCGAAGGCTGCGCGCCGCGCCGTAAAGAAACTGCCGAAGCTGGCCGGGGAAAGCGAGCGCCACAACATGCCTGCTGTGGCGAAGGGCGCGGCGAGCGCCGTCAGCAACGGGCCGGCGATCAAACTGCGCCGCGTCGCCTGGATCAGCCGCTCGCGCCAGCCTAGGCGCGACGCCAGGCGCACGCGATGGCGCGCGGCCGTGGCCTCGGCGCCTTCGCGCGGAACCTCGCGCACGTTGTGGGACGGCACGATGACGACCGGCGCGACGGGGCACAGCGGCGTTGGCTTGACGTCGTCGAGCCCGGTGTAATTCTGGAACACGGCGAAGTGGGCCGCACCGCCGAGGGTCTCGACAGCCGGCGCAATCTCCTCGAGGTGGCGCCGCATGCCCTCCTCGCGGTCGTCCATGCAGAAGACGAGCTGCGCGCTCGGACCGGTGCCCAGCATTTGTTCGTGCCCCTGCCAGCGGCCATGGTTGGCGGCCAAGCCGGCGAGAATCTGCTCGCGGTAGTGGCGTTCGTAGGCTTCCAGCCACAGGAGGCCACGCTGATCATCAGACAACAACTTGAGGCCTTCGAGCAGCGCCGTCGCCCCCGGTAGGCCGATGCCGCGCAACGCAGCGCCGTCGATGCCGAGGTACTGGGCAAGGCGGAACAGCGGCCAAGCCAGACGCATCAGGCCACGGTTGGCCGTGCATTCGGCGTCGCGCCCTGTGCGGTTGCGGCGCCAGGCGGCGATGCAGCCCGCCAGCCAGTCCCACAGCCCCGGCGGCTGCGGCAAGGCGGTGTCGCCCGAAGCGGGCAAGTGCGGTTCGACCAGGTCGAGCAGGTATTCGGGCAACGCATCGTGCTGGCCAGCGTGGCAGGCATGGCGCACCAGGAGTTCGGCAGGATGGCGACGGAAATAGTCGCCGAGCGCGGCGAGCGAGTAGTCGATGCCCCAATGGCGGCGCACGATGTCGGCGACGAAAAGGCGTTCGAGCACCAGCCGCACGGCAAGGTAGTCGAGCATCTCGACCGGCACGTCCTGCGTGCCCTCGTAGCCAGGATGGTGGTGGCGCCACAGGAACATGCCCGACCAGCCGGGCAGCTCGAGCGCCAGCCGCTCCAGATAGCCTTCCCAGCGTGCGTCGGGCACGCCGAGGCGCACCAGTTCGGCTTCGAGCGCGGTAAGGGGATCGTCCGGCAGTTGTGCAATCGCCTCGCGCGCGGCGCCGAGATTTTCCAGAGTCCAGGCGACATCCTGCGCGGCGCTCGCCTTCCACGCGGCATAGAAGCCTTGCGTCCGTGCCGGGTTGGGCCAGGGCGCAAGCCCCTGGTCGAGATGGGCGGCGAGATGGCGGATCAGCAGCGGCCGCAACGCCGCGTGCGCATCCTCCGCGGTGAGCGACTTCACCAGCTCAGCCGCCGTGCCGCCAGCGCCGACTTTTGCGCAGAGCGTTTCCCACAGTTCGGCAGCCGGCCCCGCGAAATCCTCGGCGGCGGCGGCGGCGGCAGAATCCTCTTCGCGCGCTGAGAGCTCGATCAACTCCTCTGGATGGGCAAAAGCATGATCGATGCCGAGCACGTCGAGGCAGGCGGTCCACAGATCGCCAAGCACGGCTGCCTCGTCGCCACTCTTCAGCAGCATGTCACGGCGCTCTGTCGGCACGTCGTCCTGGCAACGCTCCAGCGCCTGTTGTTCCTCTACCAGCCACCTGAAGCGCGCGAACGGAATCGGCGCCAGCGGATGGATCAGACTCAGGCGCAGCACTTCGCGGCGCGTGACCGACCGGCCACCGAGCGTTGCCAGCACGGCATCGAGATCGATGCCCGCCCGCTCGCCCGCCTGCGATAGCGCGGCATCGAGGTCGCTGTCGTCGATACGGCCGGTACGATAGAAGGCACGGCAGGTTTGCTCGGGAAACCAAGCGCTGCCGCCGGTGGTGCGGCATGCCGCGGTGATGGCTTCAGGAAACGGCAGGTGCTGGAAGCCGTGCAAGGTGTTGTGATGGACGAAGTCGCGGATCGAAGCTTGCCCTGGCAACACGTGTTCGAGATGATGCACGCATTCGGCGAGGCGGCTTCTCAGATCGGCAGCGTTGGGAGTGGAATGTGCCATGCTCATCCGCCGAACAGCCGGGCGACGCGTGCCACCGAAGCGCTGAGAAGGCCGAGCGCCGGTGACGGGAAGAAACCGATGAAGAGGATGCCGAAGGACAGCACTCCCGCCGCTGCCATCTCGGCGCGCGTCAGGTCGGCCACGTGCTGCATCGCCGGCTGCACCGGCCCAGTGAATAGCCGCCCGACGGTGCGAAAGGCATAGGCGGCGCTGACGATCAGGCTCAGCGAAAGGAACACGACCCATACGCCCCAGCGCGCAAAGCCGCCGACCAGCGCATGCAGCTCGGCGACGAAACCGGCGGTGCCGGGCAGGCCGACAGCGGCGGTCAAGGCGAGCACCATGAAGAAGGCGAAGCGGGGCATGGTGCGCACCAGCGAAGAATAGTCGCCGATGTCGCGCGTGTGGGTGCGCTCGTAGAGCAGGCCGACGAGCAGGAACAACGCGCCGGCGACGAAGCCGTGGGCGACCATCTGCAGCGTCGCGCCGGTGAAGCCGGCCGCGTTGAGGGAGGCCAGGCCGAGCAGCACGACCCCCATGTGGCCGATCGAGGAATAGGCGACCATCTCCTTGAGATCACGGCTGCGCCAGGCGAGCACGCCGCCATAGACCATGCTGACGCAGGCGAGCGCAAACAGCGGCCCTTGCAATGCCCAGGCGGCGCCTGGCAATGCCTCGATCGCGCGCAGCAGGCCGTAGGAGCCCATCTTGAGCAGGATCCCCGAGAGCAGGATCGACACGGGACTCGGCGCCTCGACGTGGGCGAGCGGCAGCCAGCCGTGCAGCGGGAACACCGGCATCTTGACGGCGAAGCCGACGAACAGACCGAGGAAGATCCACACCTGAGTGGGAATCGGCAGCCCTTTCGCGGCATCGGAGATGGCGCTCATCGCGAAGCTGTGCGTCGGCACCGCATCGTAGAGGATCAGCACCGCGAGCAGCATGAACACCGAGCCGCCCATCGTGTAAAGGACGAAATTCAGTGCCGCCTGCTGACGCCGCTGGCCGCCGAAGCGGTTGATGAGGAAGAACAGCGGAATCAGCGTCAGTTCCCAGAAGACGTAGAACAGCGACCAATCGCGTGCCATGAACACGCCAAGCAGCGCAGTTTCGAGCAGCAGCAGCAGGACGAAATAGAGTCGCACCGCCTGTCGCACCGAACCCGAGGCGAGCATTGCGACCAGCATCAGCAGGGTAGCAAGCAGGATCAGCGGAAGGGAAAAGCCGTCGACGCCCAGCGAGAAGCTTGACCCGAGGCGCGCATGCCAGGCATGGGTCTCCGCGTACTGCATGCCTGCCGCCGCGGTATCGAAACCCAGCGCGAGGTACCAGGCGTAGGCCAGCACCACGCCCGAGGCCGCCAGTGCGACACGGCGAATGGCGCCGACATCGCGCGTCGGCAGCAGCGCGACAATCAATGTGCCGCCGAGGGGCAGCAGTAATAACGTGGACAGGTGGCCCACTGGATAATGTTTTTGCCGGTCAGAAGATCAGGTTCATCATCACCATCAATACGGCGATGAAGAGTATGGTCATGATACCGCCGGCGCGCATGAAATCGGTGACGCGGTAGCCGCCCGGTCCCATGATCAGCGCATTCACCTGGTGCGTGGGCAGGAAAAACGAGTTCGATGTCGCCAACGCCACGGTCAGCGCGAACACCGCCGGATTGGCACCGGCACCGATGGCGATATTGACGGCGAGCGGCACGAGCAGCACCGTCGCGCCGACGTTAGACATCACCAGCGTAAAGGCGGTGGCCAGCACGGCAATGGCGAGCTGGATTACCCAGGTCGGCGTACCGCCGAGCAACGACAGAGTCTGCTGCGCGATCCAGGCGGCCGTGCCGCTGGTCTCGACCGCCAGGCCGAGCGGGATCAGGCTGGCGAGCAGGAACACCGACTTCCAGCTCACTGCGTGGTAAGCCTCCTCGATCTTCAGCACGCCGGAAAGGATCATGCCGATCGCGCCCGCCATCAGCGCGATGGAGAGGCGGATGTCGGTGAACAGGATCAGGCCGAGCGCAACAGCGAAGAAGATCAGCGCCGGCTTGACCTTGTGCGGGCGCAGCTCCTCATGGGGATACTCGGTGGTGACGACAACGAAGTTCTTGTCCCTCTCGAGGTGGGCGAGCGCTTCCCAGGCGGTATGCACGACCAGCGCATCGCCTGCCATGAGCGGCATATCGCGAATGCCGTCGCCCTCGCGCAGCGTCTCGCCACCGCGGTGCAGCGCGGTCATCGAAATGCCGTAGGTCTTGCGCATCCAGACGTCGCGCGCGCTCTTGCCGATCAGATCGGAGCCGGGGGGGATGACCACCTCGGCGATGCCGGCCTTGGTGGGGGCAAGCTGCTCGGCGAAGGTCTGCAGTTGAGTACGGAACTCGAGGCCGTTCTCTGCAGCGAACTCGCGCAGGCGGTCGGGGGCACCGAGAATGCCGAGCACACTGCCGGGATAGATCTGCACGTCGCGTGCCGGGCCCATGCGCAGGTCGGTACCGCCGCGCTGAATGGCGATAATGCGGAGGCGGTTCGATGTTTCGATATCGCCGATCAGTTTGTCGGCCACTGGACTACCCTTCGGCACCACGACCTCGTAGAGCGCGTAGTCGAGGCCATAGAGTTGCTGGAAGTAGTCGAGCGGATCGTTGAAATTGCTCGGATCGTCCTCGGCCGCCTTGCCAGGCAGCACGAAGCGGCCGGCGAACACGAAGTAGGCAATGCCGCTTCCCAGCAAGGCCAGCCCGATAGGAGTGACGGTGAACAGCGACCAGGTCTCCATCTGGTGCTCGGCCGGCAGCGCCTTGTTGGAGGTGAGGATCAGGTCGTTTAGCAGGATCAGCGGGCTGGAGCCGACCATGGTGATCGTGCCGCCGAGAATGGCGCAGAAGCCCATCGGCATCAACAGGCGCGACATCGGCAGGCCGGTGCGGGCCGAGATGCGGCCGACCACCGGCAGGAACAGTGCGGCAGCGCCGACGTTCTGCATAAAGCTCGAGATGAAGCCGACCGTGCCCGAGATGGCCGGGATGATGCGCGCTTCGGTCTGGCCTGCGAGCTTGAGGATGGTCGCCGCAACCTTGCTCATCAGCCCGGTCTTGTCGAGCGAGGCCCCGATGATCATCACCGCAATGATCGAGACCACTGCGTTGGAAGAGAAGCCGCGGAACAGTTCGGAACTCGGCACCAGCGTCTTGGGTAGGCCGAGCGCCGTACCGAAGTGGCTGATCAATCCCAGCAGCACCATCACCGTGACGGCAGCCACGTCGACGCCGACCACCTCGAAGGCGAACAGGAACACCGTCAGCAGCAGGATATTCAACACCACGGCAATCTCGCGGCTGGGCGCAAAGGCAAAGGCCGCCGCGCCTACCAGCACGAAAGCCGCAGCGGCGACGAGTGTCTTGGTCTTGGATTTTTTCTCGCTCATTGTTGTTATTTCTCCCTGGAAAAGTCGGTTCTGGCGGAGAGGCGCCTCAGGTGGCATCCGCCTTTATTCTCAGTGTCGACAAATGCTCGATCCCCGCCGCATCGGCGGCGGCGTAGGCCGCCTCGATGGCTTGGTCGGCAGTCGCGTAGATGTTCTGCTGGCCGATGTAATCGAACAGCCCGGTAGCGCGAAACACGTCGATCACCTGCTTCTTGAGGCCGGCGAAGATGACCGTGATGCCGCTGGCGCGCAGACGCTCCACGAGGTGACGCATCACCTCCTCGCCTGAGGCATCGATCTCGTTGATGCCGTCGGAAACGATGATCATGTAGGCCAGCCGCTTGTGATGCGCGACCGCTTCGAGGATCGCATCCTCGAAATAGGAAACATTGGCGAAATAGAGCCGGCCATCGAAACGCACCGCCTCGACCACCTGGGATTCGGGCAACTCATTGACCTTGATGTCCCTCAGCGTGCCGTCGGCGAAGCGACCGAGGATCGCGACGCGCGGGGTCATGGTGCGATACAGGTACAGACCGAGCGCAAGGCCGGCACCGACCATGATCCCCTTGTCGAGATGAGGCGCGGCGGCGAGCGTGGCAACGAAGGTGACGACCGCGGCAATGCCGTCGTGCTTGTTGGCGTGCCAGGCATGCTTGATCGCACCGAAATTGATGAGGCCGATCACCGCCATGATGATCACCGCGGCGAGCACCGCCTGCGGCAGATGGTAGAGCAGCGGCGTGAGGAACAGCAGCGTCAGCAGCACGAACACGGCGGTGATCACAGACGACATGCCGGTTTTCGCTCCGGCGTTCATGTTCACCGCCGAGCGCGAGAAAGAGCCGGACACCGGGAAGGCCTGCGAGAAGCTGCCGGCGATGTTGGCAAGCCCCTGGCCGACGAGTTCCTGGTTCGGGTCGATACGGTCTTTCGTCTTCGCAGCGATCGCCTTGGCGATGGAGATCGCCTCCATGAAGCCGACCAGCGAAATGACGATCGCCGTCGTCAGAAGGCTGCCGAATACGTCCCAGGAGATTTTCGGCAGGCTGAACGACGGCAGGCCTTCCGGCACCTTGCCCACCACTTCGCCGCCGCCGGTGAGCTTGAAAGTGCCGCTCGTCGCCTTGGAGATGCGCCAATGGCGGCCTTCGTCATGTGCGCCTGCCGGCAGCTTGCCGTGCGTATAGAAGCGTGCCGGCTGGCCATCGGCGGCGGGCACCATTTCGAAGACGAAGCTGCGGATGGCACGGTTGCGCTTGCGGTTCTCTTCCTCCCGGTCCTTGAGTTGCAGGCGCAGCAGCTCCATTTCGTAATGCAAGGTCGCTACGCCCTGCCCCACGTCACCCCCTGCCTTTTGCAACTGCTTGAGTTCTGTGTTCTTCGCATCGATCTCCTGGTTGATCTCCTTGATGCGATCTTCGGTGCGCACGAACTCGGCCAGCAGAGCCTTTGCCTCCGGCTCGGCGATCTGTTCGATCGTCGCCGTTGCGCTGCGCTCGAAGCCGATCTGCCAGGAAACCACTGTGGTGAGCGCCACGGCAATCAGTACCCCAGGCAGCTTCGGAGCTTTCTTGCGGAGCACCCAGATAATCGCTATCGCCACCAACCCCATTACCAGCGTCGGCATGTGCGTCTCGCCGACCTGCCGGAACACGCCCCAGATGTCGCTCACGAACGACTCTGAGCGCCCCATCGGCACACCGATCATCTTGTTGATCTGGGACAAGCCGATGATCATCGCCGCCGCGTTGGTGAAGCCGACGATCACCGGATGCGAGAGGAAGTTGACCACTACGCCGAGCCGAAACACTCCGAGCAACAATTGCACGATGCCCACCAGCAGCGCCAGCATGATCGCCAGCCCGACGAACTGCTCGGAGCCGATCGCGGCGAATGGGGCCAGCGACGAGGCGGTCAGCAGGGACACCACGGCGACCGGGCCGGTGCCGAGTTGCTTCGACGATCCCCACAGCGCCGCCACCGCCACCGGCAGGAAGGCGGCATACAAGCCATAGTAGGCTGGCAGGCCGGCGAGTTGCGCGTAGGCCATCGACTGGGGGACGAGCACCAGTGCGACGGTCAGGCCGGCGATGAAGTCGGCGCGCAGTGTGCCGCCAGAATAGGGCAGCCAGCGCAGGAAGGGAAAAAGCGTCTTGGGCGAGAGTTTCATGATCGTTCGGCTTGGGTAGATTTCGGCGGGGCGGCGGTCACCAGCGGACAGGCGAGCTTGCCCCAGGGATTGGAAGACCGGTCTTCAGCGACGCTTTCCCAGCCTTCGAGGGAATCGATGACGACGGTAACGACGCATTCGTGGGTATTGGCGTACTGGACGATGTCGCGGCGGCGCAGCGAAGGCTTGCGGTCCAAGGAATACATCACGCCCTCTTCGCGGAGCTGGCGGACGAGGCTCGCCACTTCCGGCGGCACAACCTCGCTCTTGGCAAGCAACAGAATGTCGAGCCCGGCATCCATCCGCTCGCACAAGCTGCGAGCCGATGCGAGCAGGCGCGGATCGATGAAGCCTTCGCGCACCGCGAGCAGAATCTTGCGCTCGGATTTTCGGCCGCCGTTGGCTTGCAGCCCTGAGTCGTGTCGGGAAGTCATAACAGGCCTATGCGCAGTTTTCATGCCACCCGAGGAATAAAGCCGCAACCGATTGATGCGACAGGACTACGCAATTTCTGACCCGCGCAGTTCGACATCCGCCATATTTCCAATGATTGCATTACGCAACAGAAAACGCCTTGCTTCAGGCTAGATCGATCCCTTTCGACCCTAAGGCGGCAATAGGATTATTGTTGCGGGTTCACCTCGCATAGTTGCATAATGCAATCCATGTCGTTTCACTTCCCCACCCTCGACTCGCTGCGCCGCAAGATCGTGTTCGGCTACGGCGCCGTCGCTCTCCTCGTCGTCGCCCTGTCGGCGTTTTCTCTCGTCGAAATGCGTGTGATCGAGACGCAGATCGCCGCCGGCGAGCGCATCGGCGAGTTTCTCGGCATCGCACTGGAAATCCGTCGCTTCGAGAAAAACTATTTTCTTTACCGACAAGCCACCGACCTCGAGGAGAACCGCACCTATCTCGCCCAGGCACACCGCCTCGTCGAGGAAAACCCCCAACTGTTCGAATCCTTCGAAAGCGCAGACGGCATCCGGAATCTTCAGCAGCGCTTCGAAGCTTATGACAGGCTGATGTCGGCTTATGCGGAAAATCCGGAACATCCCGGACAGGAAGCACTGATCCGCCAGACCGGTAAGGAAATCGTCACCGTCGCCGAAAGCTGGGCACGCACCGAACGCATCCGCCTGCAGGACCAGCTCGACCGCCACAGGAAGTGGCTGCTCGGCGCCATCGTGGCGGTCGCCGGGCTCGTCGTCGTCATCGGCCACTTTCTGGCCTGGCGCGTGGCCCGCCCGCTCAAGCAGCTCGAACAGGACGTGGCAGCGGTCGGCTCCGGCCAGCTCGCCCAGTTGGCGCTCAAGGCGGAGGACCGCGAAATTGCCCAGCTAACGCATGCCTTCAACCACGTGCTGCGACAGCTCGAACTGCGCCAGGGCCAGCTGGTGCGCTCCGAAAAGCTCGCCGCGCTGGGCACGCTGCTGTCGGGCGTTGCCCACGAACTCAACAATCCGCTGTCGAACATCTCGACCTCCTGCGAGATCCTCGCCGAGGAACTCGCCGAGGAAAAAGTCGGCGCCGGCAGGACGGCGCCGGAGAACGAGTCGGCCGCCTTCCAGCAGGAACTGCTCGACCAGATCGACGGCGAGACTTGGCGGGCGCGGCGCATCGTCCGCTCGCTGCTCGACTACACCCGCGACCGCGACTTCAAACGCGAACCGGTGGCTCTGGCACAGCTCATCGAGGAAAGCCTGCGGCTAATCAAAGGACGCATTCCCCCGCAGGTCGCCATCGTGACCGACATCCCCGCAGAACTCGTTGTTGCTGCCGACAGGCAGCGCTTGCAGCAAGCGCTCTTCAATCTGGTCGGCAACGCGATCGACGCGCTGGAAGGCGCCGGCGAGGTGCACATCGCCGCCCGCACCACGACCGCACCCTGCCCAGGCGACACTCTGGTGTTCGGCCAATGCGCCGGACACGGGAGCGCCGTCGAGATCGAGATCGGGGACAACGGCCACGGCATCGCAACGGAAGTCCTGCCGCGCATCTTTGATCCTTTCTTCACCACCAAGGAGGTCGGCCACGGTTCCGGACTCGGCCTCTTCATCGTTTTTGAAATCGTCGAGGAACACGGCGGCTGCATCGCCGTGAAATCCGTGCCCGAGCAAGGCACGACCTTCCTCGTCCGACTGCCCCTGGAGGAAAACCTGCATGGCTAACGGCAGACTGCTGATCGTCGACGACGAGAAGGTCGCCCTGCGCAACCTTGAACACGTCATGAAGAAGGAGGGCTACGAGGTCACTGCGACGCAGAGCGGTGCGAACGCCATCGCCCTGCTCGCCAAGCAGCCTTTCGACGTGGTGCTCACCGACCTGCGCATGGAGAAGGCCGACGGCATGCAGATCCTGCAGCGCTGCCGTGCCACCTGCCCCGACACCGAGGTGATCCTCATCACCGGCTACGCAACGCTCGAATCGGCGGTCGAAGCGATGAAGCACGGCGCCTTCTACTACATCGCCAAGCCGTTCCGCCTAGACGAGGTGCGCAAGGTGGTCACGGAAGCATTGGAGAAAGTGCGCCTGCGGCGCGAGAACCTCGCCTTGCGAGAGCAGGTGGAGAGCTTCCAGGGCAAAGTGCGCATCATCACGCAGAACGCCGAGATGCAGCACCTGCTCGACATGGCGCGGCAGATCGCGCCGACCGATTGCAACGTGCTGATCACCGGCGAATCCGGCACAGGAAAGGAACTGTTCGCCCGCTACCTGCACCACCACAGCAAGCGCGCCGCCGGACCGTTCGTCGCCATCAACTGCGGGGCCTTCAACGAGGAGCTGCTCGCCAACGAGCTGTTTGGCCACGTCAAGGGCGCCTTCACCGGCGCGGCCGGCGACAAGAAGGGGCTGATCGCCGCAGCCGACGGCGGCACGCTGTTCCTCGACGAGATCACCGAGATGTCGCCCGCCATGCAGGTCAAGCTGTTGCGCGTGATCCAGGAGCGCGAGGTGTTGCCCCTCGGTGCGACAAAGCCGGAGAAGATCGATGTGCGCTTCGTCGCAGCCACCAACCGGAACGTGCTCGACCTGACCAAGGGGGGCGACTTCCGCCAGGATCTCTACTTCCGCCTCAACGTCGTCAACCTGCAGATTCCGTCGCTGTCGCGCCGCAAGGAGGACGTGCCCTTGCTCGCCTATTACTTCCTCAAGAAATGCGCTGCGCGGATGAGCAAGGACGTGCGGGAGATTGCGCCGGACGCGCTCGACCTGCTCAAGGCCTACGACTTCCCTGGCAACGTGCGAGAACTTGAGAACATCGTCGAACGCGGCGTCGCCATCGCCACCGGGAGCACCATCGAAGCGGCGAGCCTCCCCGAAGACCTGCGCGACCTCGCGATCCGTACCTTCAGAAAGAAGGAAGGGCGACTGCCCTCGCTTGAGGAGCAGGAGCGCGACTACATCCAGTGGGTGCTGCAGGAGGCGGGCGGAAACCAGACGCTGGCCGCACAAATCCTCGGCATCGATCGCGTCTCTTTGTGGCGCAAGCTCAAGCGCTACGAACTCGGCAGCCAGTAATACAGGTCATGTCGCGCGCGCGTCCGCACGACTCTCGTTTGGTGAGGGGCGTCTGCCTCGCCGCTGGCACAGCCGCCCTGCTGCTCGGCGTGGTCGGCATCTTCCTCCCGCTGCTGCCGACCACGCCGTTCGTGCTGCTGGCGGCCGCCTGCTTCGCGCGCAGCTCGGAACGGCTGCACGACCGCATGCTGGCGCATCGCATTGCCGGCCCGATCATCCGCGAATGGCACGAACACCGCGCCATGCCGCCAGGCGTCAAGCCCTGGGCATTCGCCCTCATGGGCCTCTCCTTCGGCGCCTCGATCCTCGCCATGGAATCGCCGTGGCACCGCGCCATGCTGGCCCTGCTGGGGGGCGCACTGGCCTACTTCCTCTGGCGCGTGCCGGTCAGGCAATCCCGACCCCGGCATATTAGAAGCCAATAATAGAACTCGGTAATGCCTGCATAACGCAACTCACGGCAACCCTTCCTCGTACAGGGATAAAATGTTGCCGTTTGCAATAGGCGTGCTGAGCATTGCATCGTTCCGGAATGCGGCTCGCGCTTCCATCCGAGGATCTCGATGTTTACCAACAAGTTGCTGCTGCGCTTCTTTCCCTTCCTTGCCTGGTTTCCTGTCAATTCGACCATCCTGCGCGGCGACATGATCGCCGGCATCACCGGCGCCCTGGTGCTGGTGCCCAAGGCGATGGCCTATGCGCAGTTGTCGGGGCTTCCGGTGTATTTCGGTCTCTACGTCGCTCTGGTGCCGGCCATTCTCGGCGCCCTGTGGGGCTCCTCGCGCCAGCTCGCCACCGGCCCGGTCGCCATCGTCTCGCTGATGACGGCGGCCGCGATCACTCCGTTTGCCGTGCCATTTACCGACGAGTTCATCGGCCTCGCGTTGCTGCTCGCGCTGCTGGTCGGCATCATCCAGCTGTCCCTCGGCGTACTGAAGCTCGGCACCATCGTCAATTTCGTCTCTCACCCGGTGATCCTCGGTTTCATGAATGCCGCCGCGATCATCATCGCCCTATCCCAGCTCGACATGCTGCTCGGCATCCCGAAGGGCCGCAGCGACTCCTTCCTCAAGGACATCTGGGAGATGTTCACCTACCTGCCGCTCACCCACCTGCCGACATTGGCGATGTCGGTGTTCGCGCTGGCGCTGATGCTGGGCCTGAAGAACTACAAGCCGCTGTCCAAGCCGAGCGTACTGATCGCCGTAGTGGTCACCACCCTGGTCAGCTACTTCGTTGGGTTCGAGCACAAGTCCAAGGGCACGGCCGAAGAGATCGCCGATCCGGCCACGCGCGCTCTGGTAATGGCCTACATCGAGAGCGATGCCCAGATCGCTTCCATCAACAAGGTACTGACCGAGAAATCCTCTCAGTTGCGCCAGGCCGAGAAGGCGCACTCGCAAACCACCACGGTCAACATCGACCACCAGATCGATCTGCTGCGCATCGAGCTGGCCGGCGCCGAGAAGCAGAACGGCGAGCGCATGAAGCAGCTGCGGCGCACGCATTTCGAGCGCGCCAATGTGCCGGAGAAGGAGATCGCGATGTTCTACCTCGCCGGCCAGGTCCCCGCTGGTGTCGAGACCGATGGACGCCAGTGGCACATCAAGAAAATCGAGAAAGGCACGCTCAACATGATGGGCGGCGGCGACGTCGTCGGCAATATTCCTGCCGGCCTGCCTTCCTTCAAGCTGCCGACGCTGCACCTTGACGCAATTCTGTCGCTGCTGTCGGCCGCCCTGGTCGTCGCGCTGGTCGCCTTCATGGAGTCGATCTCGATGGCCAAGGCGATGGCCGCCAAGACCAAGGACAAGATCGACCCGAACCAGGAACTCGTCGGCCAAGGCCTGGCCAACATCGGGGGCGCCTTCTTCCAGTCCTATCCGGCCTGCGGCTCCTTCACCGGTTCGGCGATCAACCTGCAGGCCGGCGCCAAGACCGGCTTCGCGATGGTGTTCAACGGCCTGTTCGTCGCCGTCACCCTGCTGTTCCTGACGCCCTACCTCTACCACCTGCCCAAGGCGGTGCTGGCGGTCATCATCCTGCTGGCCGTCACCAGCCTGATCACGCCCGCCGCCCTCAAGCACACCTGGCAGGCCAGCCGCATGGACGGCATCGTCGCGGTCGTCACCTTCGTCGCCACCTTGCTGGCGGCGCCGCATCTCGACAAGGGCATCATGATCGGCGCCGTGCTGGCCATCGTGCTCCACCTTTACAACACGATGAAGCCGCGCGTCGCGGTGCTCGGCCGCTACCAGGATGGAACGCTGCGCGATGCCAAGGTCAACCAGTTGCCGGCTTCCGACGTAGTCACCGCGATCCGTTTCGACGGCCGCCTCTACTTCGCCAACGTCTCCTATTTCGAGGATGCCGTGCTGAGCGCGGTGGCCGAGAACCCCAACGCGCCCTACGTGCTGATCGTGGGCGACGGCATCAACGACATCGACGCCTCGGGCGAGGAGGTCATCCACCACCTCGTCGAGCGCCTCAACGAAAACGGCATCGTCGTCTTGTTCTCGGGCCTCAAGCGGCAGATCCACGACGTGATGCGCGCCACCGGACTGCGCGACCTGATCGGCGAGAAGCGCTTCTTCTCGACGGCCGAGCAGGCGCTCGAAGCCATCTACTCGCGTCCTGAGCATGTCGACGAAAACGATCCGCTGCGCCCCCCCGCGCGGCGCGTCGGGATGACGGCGACGGCCCTGCACGATTGAGGAGAACACCGGCAGGAAACAACCTGAAAGGAGGTCGCCATGCCATGCTGTGGTTCAGTCAGGGACATTCTGGTCCCCCTTGCGGAATATCCGCACATCCGCGACAGCGCGACGGTGCGCGAGGCCTACGCGGTCCTGCATGCCGGCTACGCCCAGGGGCGGCGTTTCCGCCACTTGTTGGTGCTCGACGGCGAGGATCGGCTGATCGGGCTGCTCGGCATCCGCGACCTGCTGCGCGCGATCTTTCCCGACTACCTGAAGGATGTCTCGCCGACACGGCACCAGGGACTCGACCAACAGTTCCCGGCGCTATCCACGCTCTGGCAGGACGATTTCGCCACGCAATCGGCCGTTCAGGCGGCCAAGCCGATCGGCCCCCACATCGGGCCGGTCAAGGCGACCGTCGCCATCGACGACCCGGTCAGCAAGGCGGCCTACCTGATGGTGATGATGGAGTCGAGCATGCTGCCGGTCAGCGACGGCAAGCGCATCGTCGGCGCGGTGCGTGTGATCGACGTGTTCAACGAGGCATGGAAGGCGGTGTCCGGTGAGTGAAGAAAAAGTCCTAAGCGCGACGCCGCAATCCGTCGGCCTCGCCCCCGAACCGTCGCTGGTCGACCCGCGCAAGTTCGCCATCCTGCTGTTCGGCTTCGCCGTTTTCCTCGGCATCTATCTTTCCCCGCCCTGGTCGGTCGCCATCGATCCTTCCGGCAAGGAATTCGTCCTGTCACCCCAAGGCAAGGCCGCCATCGGCCTGTTCCTGATGGCGGGCATCTGGTGGGTGTTCGAGGTCATCCCCATCGGCGTCACCGCCATCGCCATCGGCGTGTTCCAGGCGATGTTCCTGATCCGCCCGGCCAAGGATGCCTTCCACGACTTCATGGATCCTTCCGTGATGTTCATCTTCGGCTCGATGGTGATCGGCCTGGCCTTCACGCGCTCGGGCCTGACCAAGCGCATCGCTTACAAGATGCTCGCGGTGGCAGGCGAGCGCACCGACATGATCCTGCTCGGCTCGCTGGTCGTCACCGCCGCGCTGACGCACCTGATGGCCCACACCGCCGTGGCGGCGACGATGTTTCCGATCCTGCTCGCCGTCTATGCGCTCTACGGCGAGGGCGAGAAGCAGACCAACTTCGGCAAGAGCCTGTTCATCGGCATGGCCTACGCTGCCGGCGCCGGCAGCATCATCACCTTCCTCGGCGCCGCCCGCGGACCGGCGGCGGCCGGCATGTACAAGGAATTTACCGGCAACGACATCACCTTCTTCCAGCTCACCGAGTACATGTTCCTGATCGGCTGGCTGATGGTCTTCCTGATCTGGCTCTATCTCAAGATCTTCCTCAAGCCGGAAAAGGCCACTATCCCCGGCCTGAAGGAGCGGGTGAAAAAGCTCTCCGCCGCGCTCGGCCCGATCACGCTCAAGGAGAAGCTGGTGCTCGCCATCGTGCTCGGCACGGTGGTGGTGATGTCGATGAAGTCCTTCGTGCCCTTGCTGCAGCCGATCGACCGCTCGGCGCTGATCCTCACCTCGACCCTGTTGTTCTTCATCCTCGGCGTGCTGACGGTCAAGGATCTCGAGGAAATCCCGTGGAACATCATCCTGCTCTTCTCCGGCGCGATGTCGATCGGCTTCTGCCTGTGGAAGACCGGCGCCGCCGAATGGATGGCGGTGAACTGGCTGGGCTTGCTGGAAGGCGCCCACTGGTGGGTGTTCGTCATGGGCATCGCCGCCTTCGTCCTGGCGATGACCAACTTCATCATGAATGTGGCGGCCATCGCCATCGCCCTGCCGGTTTCGCTGGTGATCGCCAAGTATCTGGGCGTCGCCCCCGAAGTGATCATGTATGCCTGCCTGGTCACGGCCGGCATGCCCTTCCTGCTCCTGATCGGTGCGGCACCGAACGCGATCGCCTACGATTCGAAGCAGTTCACACCGGGCGAGTTTTTCAAGCATGGCATTCCGATGAGCCTGATCCTGCTGGCGGTACTCGGCATCGCGATGGTGACGATCTGGCCGCTGATGGGCATGCCGATCCTGGCAAAATGAAAGTCGGCGCTGGCGGGACGGCGCCGACTTTCCGCTCACCACATACAGTTGCAATACGCAACACAACCCTAAGGACAACGATCATCAACACCAAGAACTATTAAAGGATTTTCAATAGCTTATCCACCAACAGGAGGTTGGCACGGTATGTGCGTAATAAGCGTATCCCACATCTCCGAGGTGTACGCTAATGAAATCCCTAATAAATGCACTGTTCCGTGCGATTGCCCGCGCCATCGCCACGGAAGCCGGCGAGCTCATGTCGGTGCGCCGCAAGTACCACTTGCTGCAATCGGAAATCTATTCCCCCGCCGAGGATGTGGCGCGTCGGCAGTCGCTGCGCCAGAGCAACCGCCCCGAGCCTGTCGCGCTGCAGCGTTGTCACGGCGCAAGACGTCACCTGCACCTCATCGCGCGCCGCTCTGCCGCCTAAGTTTCTTTCCCCGCTTGTCCGACCACTTCGAGTCCCCCTGTTCATCTAGAACGGGGGCGCGCCCTCATTCATGAACCCTGCCCTACATACCCTGAGCAAACTCCTTCCCTTCCTGCAATGGTGGCCGATGGTCTCGCGCCGCACGATGCGCGACGACTTGCTCGCCGGTTTTACCGGCGCGCTGATCGTTCTGCCGCAGGGCGTCGCCTTCGCCACCATCGCCGGCCTGCCGCCGCAGTACGGCCTCTACGCCGCCATGATGCCCGCCATCATCGGCGCGCTGTTCGGTTCCTCCTGGCACCTCGTCTCCGGCCCGACCACCGCGATCTCCATCGCCGTCTTCGCCGCCCTGTCCCACCAGGCCGACATCGGCTCCCCGCAATACATCCAGCTGGTGCTTACGCTCACCTTCCTCGTTGGTCTCTTTCAGCTCATCCTCGGGCTGGCGCGCATGGGCGCCCTGGTGAACTTCATCTCGCATACCGTGGTGATCGGCTTTACCGCCGGTGCGGCGATCCTCATCGCCGCCAGCCAGGTGAAGAACTTCTTCGGCATCGCCATCCCGCGCGGTACACCTTTCTACGAGATCGTGCATCAGCTCTTCGCGCAGTTCGCCGACATCAACCCATGGGTACTCGCCGTCAGCGTCGTGACGCTCGTTACCGGCATCCTCACCAAGAAATATCTCAAGAAGATCCCCTACATGATCGCGGCGATGATCGTCGGCAGCCTGTTCGCCGAGGCGCTCGTCCTCCTCGAGGGCGCGACCGCCACCGGCATCAAAACGGTCGGTGCGCTGCCGGCCAGTCTGCCGCCGCTGTCGGCGCCCGACTTCTCGCTCGAGACGCTGCGCCACACGATCGGCCCGGCGCTCGTCATCACCATGCTGGCGCTCACCGAGGCGGTGTCGATCTCGCGCGCCATCGCCGTGCGCTCCGAGCAGCGCATCGACGGCAACCAGGAATTCATCGGCCAGGGTCTCTCCAACCTCGTTGGCAGCTTCTTCTCCGCCTACGCCTCCTCAGGCTCGTTCAATCGCAGCGGCGTCAACTACGAAGCCGGTGCGAAGACGCCGCTCGCCTCGGTATTCGCCTCGATATTTCTGCTCATCGTGCTGCTGCTGGTGGCGCCGCTCGCCGCCTACCTGCCCAACGCCGCGATGGCCGGCATCCTGTTCCTCGTCGCCTGGGGCCTGATCGACTTCCACCACATCTCGCACATCTGGCACACCAGCAAGATCGAGAGCGCCATCCTGTTCACGACGCTGATAGGCACGCTGTTCAACCTCGAGATGGGCATCTTCCTCGGCGTGTTCCTCTCGCTGATCGTCTTCCTCTACCGCACCTCGAAGCCCGAGATCGTGCCCGTAGTACCGGCGCCGGAAGAAGGGGCCTACCACTTCGTGCGCGCCAAGGGACGGCCTGAGTGCCCGCAGTTGCGCATCGTGCGCATCAACGGTTCGATCTACTTCGGTGCCGCAAGCTATGTGCAGGCGGCCCTGCAGCAGATCGACGAGGAAAACCCACAGCAAAAATCGGTGCTGCTTACCTGTTCCAGCCTGGTACGCATCGACATCGCCGGCGGCGAGGTGCTGGCCCAAGAAGCGCGCCGCCGCCGGCGCCTGGGCGGCGGACTCTACTTCTATCGCCTCAGCAGCTCCAATCACGAATTCCTGCGCCAGGGCGGCTATACGCACGAGATCGGCGAAGGGGCGTTCTTCCCGGTGATGACCGACGTCACCAAGGCCTTGTACTGGACGCTCGACCCAAGCATCTGCCGCACCTGCAAGACGCGCATCTTCAAGGAGTGCAACCGCGGCATCCTGCCCGACGGCTTCCGCCGCTTGCGTCTGATGCTCGCCACCGACGGCTCCGAGTTCAGCCATGCCCCCGAGGAAGTCGCGATCGCCTTGGCGAAGAGCTTCGGCGTCACACTGGACCTGATGACCTGCGTCGAATCCGCCGACGACGACGAAATCGCCCGCGTGCGGCTGAGCCAGGCAGAGCGCAAGGCGCTCGTCGCCGGGGTGGATAGCGAACAGACGATCCGTCATGGCAAGAACCCGATCGAGCAAGTCGTCTCCGCAGCAAAAAGCGCGGACACCAATATCCTCGTCATCGGCCGCCGTCCGTCGCGCGGGGGCGTCAAGGAGGTACTGGTCGGCGATATCGCCCAGCAGATCCTCATCGGTTCGCCCTGCCACGTGCTGGTCGCGAACTGGCAGACGCAGCCATGGCAGAAGCGCATCCTCATGGCGACCGACGGTACGCGGATCAGCGTCACGGTGACGGAAATGACAGCGCAGATCGCCAAGGCATCCCGTCTGCCGGTCACGGTGCTGGTCGCAGTCCCCAACCCGGCGGATCGCGCCAAAGCGGAAGAGGATCTGGCGGAAAAGCTCGGCCTGCTGCGCGTCGAAGGCATCGAGTGCACTAGCGCCATCGTCGAGAAGATGCCGGAGCAGGCCATCATCGAGACGGCACGGGAAGTCGGCGCAGACCTCGTGGTGATCGGCAACGACCAGAAGAAAGGCCTGTCGCGCAAGCTCACCGGCCAGCTCACCGACCGCATCGTCGGCGGACTGTCTTGCGCGGTTCTGGTGGTCAAGCGGCCGCCCGAGCCTGACGAGCTCGTCGCCGCAGTGCGGAACCAGGCCTAAGGAGGGCGCAGGGCGGCGCTTTCGCTTAAACTGCGCCGTCCTACCAGCGCCGACTTTTTGATATGGGCTACCGGCTTTCCAAGATCTACACCCGCACCGGCGATGCCGGTACCACCGGCCTCGGCGACGGCTCGCGCGTCGGCAAGTACGCGCCGCGCATCGCCGCGCTCGGCGATGTCGACGAGACGAATGCCATCGTCGGCGTGCTGCTATGTGAGGAACTGCCCGAAGACGTACGTACGCTGCTCGTCGGCGTGCAGCACGATCTGTTCGACCTCGGCGGCGAACTCGCCGTGCCGGGCGGCGCCTTCCTCAAGGTCACCCAGCCCGGACGGCTGGAGACGGCCATTGACCGCTACAACGCCGAACTCGAACCGCTCAAGGAATTCATCCTGCCCGGCGGCACGCGCGCCGCTGCCCTAGCGCATCATGCCCGCACGGTCTGCCGGCGTGCCGAACGCGCCACGGTCGCGCTCGCGCAGGAAGAAGCGGTCTCGGAACCCGCGCGCCAATACCTCAACCGCCTCTCCGACCTGCTGTTCGTGCTCGCACGCTGGCTCAACAAGCATGCCGGCCGCGGCGATGTACTCTGGCAGAAAGGTATCAACGCCTGATCGGCGGAGCCACAATCAACGCCTACCGAATGCGTAGGCGTTGATTATCTAAACTTTTTATCAGTTCGTTGCTGACCGTGCGCAGACGCTGATTGAGCAGCATCAGCAACTCCATGAGGATCTTGACGCCTGTCTTCGGCTGCTCGGCCACGACGCGGCTCAGTGCGGCCCGGTCGAGGACGGCGAAGATCACGGAAGACAGCGTCACGCAACTCGCAAAGCGCGGCTCTCCGTCGATCAGCGACATCTCGCCGAGCGTCTTGCCTGGCCCTACCACCGCCAGGCGCTGCGGCAGGCCGCGCGGGTCGAGCTTGAGAATCTCGATCTCCCCTTCGAGCAGCAGCAGCATGAAATCGCCCGTCTCACCCTCGCGGATGATCTCCGTCCCGATGGGCGCACGGTAGCAGCGGAAATAGCGGGCCAGATTCTCGACCTCGACGCGTTCGAAATCCTCGAAAAGACGAATATGGGTGATGATGCCGAGGATCAGGTCGACGAAGCCCGTCGCATCGCCGAGCGGCTCGCAGGCGGCTAAAGTATCGCTGACGGGGTCGGTCATGAATTCACCGCGGATTCACCGATGGGACTGACCGATTCATTATAACTACGCGAGCAGCCAGAGTACCAAACCGAGCCAGAGGACGAAGACGCCGAGCAGATGCGGATCGGTCAGCAGTTCGCGTGCCGGATCGCCGCCGCCGCCAGTGCGGTGCAAACGATAAAGGTAGCGGAACAGCCCGTAAGCGACGCAAGGAGCCGTGGCAATCAGCCATGGCGTGCCGTGCAGGGCGATAGTCTCCTCGCTGACAGTGTAAAGGCTGTAGGCCATCACCGTCGCGCCGGCCGCCACCGTGATGAACTGGTCGAGCATTGCAGGGCTGTACTGCTCGAGCACACGGCGGTGCCCCCCGCTGTCCTCCATCAGCACGTTGAGTTCGGCGCGCCGCTTCGCAAAACCGAGAAAGAGGGTCAGCATCAAGCCGCACAACAGCAGCCAATGCGAAGGCATGATGCCGATGCCGAGCGTGCCGGCGAGGATGCGCAGCATGAAGCCCGCCGCGATGATGAAGACGTCGAGCACCACGACATGCTTGAGGCCGGCGCTGTAGCCCGCATTCAGGAACAGGTAGATCGCAAACAGCCACGGTTCGTGCGAACCGGGCAGTCCCGCGCCCGTAAACAGCCCGCCGGCCAGCCCCGCTCCGCCGAGCAGGCAGAACAGTGCCAGACCGAGCGCTGCAGGCACGCCGACCTCCCCGCTGGCGAGCGGCCTATGACGCTTGTCGGGGTGGCGCCGGTCCTGTTCGCGGTCGACCCAGTCGTTCAGCACATAGACGGCCGATGAAAGCAGGCAGAAGGCGAAGAAGGCCGACAGCGACTGCGCCACCTGATGAGGGTCTTTCCAAGCATGACCGAACAGCAGGCCGATGAAGACGAAGCCGTTCTTCACCCACTGGTGCGGGCGCATCAGGCGGATCAGCGGGTGCATCACTATTGGCCCCCCACGCTCGAAAAATCACCTCGCTGCCCCCCACGGGGGGGCGCACGCCGCCTTGGGACGGCCCTGCGGCGGCATGTTTCTCCGGGAAAGTAGCGCTCGCAGAAATAGCAGCCGCGCAGCGGCAGCCAGGAGGGCACAGCATAGTAGCGGCGCCTCACCTCGGCAAGTATGCTGTCGCGATAGGCCGCGTAGTCGAAGCCCTGGCCGCGCACCACCCAGAAACGCGCGCCGCGGTGCTCGAAGTCCTCGACGCTCACGCTGCGGAACCAGCGCGCGTACTCTCCCTCGCCCGGCGCCGACTTCCTCAGCACGGTGATGTCGCGGCCGTCGTGGACGCGCCAGTCGGTCAGGATGTCGTCATGGCGCGCATGGCCCGAGGCGATGCCCAGCACCGGCACGTAGCGCCGCAGGTTGTAGCCGAGGATCACCGCGTTCGAATAGCCGTCCGAGACCAGCAGACTGTCGCCAGGCTCAGCCCGCTCGACGAGCGTTTTGCTTTCGAAGGTCAGTACTGCACCCGGATACAGACCGAAACTGCGCCAGCTCTCGAGCGGCAGGCGCGACACCACCATTGCCGCGGCTAGATGCAGGGCGGCAAAGCCAAGGAAAAACAGGGCGAACTTCGGCAAGGCTGCCGCAGTGGCACGCTGGACGACCAGCAGCAGCGCGAAGGGCACGAAGGCCAGCACCCAGTGCAGGCCGATGGTCTTGGCCACCGACAGCAGGGCAAACAGCAGCAGCGGCACGGCGAACAGCACCGTCAACGAATGGGCCGTGTGCGAGAACTCGCTGCGCGCATGGCGACGCCGCTCGAAGAGCTGCAGCAGCACCGGAGGCGTGAGCACGTAGAGGAGCGTCGCACCGTAGAGCAGCGGCGTCTTCCAGCCCAGGCCGGTGCTCCGCTCGTGGCGGTTGACGAAGTTGAACAAATAATTGGTCCAGCAGTGCCCGCTGTTCCACCAGGCCATCAGCAGCAGCGCCGGCACGGTGCAGGCATAGGCGACCACGAGGCCGGCGAAGGCCTTGGCCGAGCGGCGCCGCAGCACATCGACCAGGTAGGCGAAGCCGAGCAGTGCGGCGAAGTATTTCGACAGTACCGCACCGGCCAGGAAAAGGCCGGAAAGCAGATACCAGCGCAGGTCGTCGCCCTTGCGCACCGCCATCAGCCAGGCCAGGCCGGAGAACACCGAGAAGTACACCAGTGCGGTGTCGGTGGTGATCAGCACGTTCCAGACATTCACCGGCGCGAGCAATACGAGCAGCGCAATCCAGTCGCGGCGGTCCGCCTGGGCGGGAAACAGCGCCGGCCAGGCCCAGCGCACCGCGAGCGCCAGCAGCAGCGGCTGCACGATTTGCGGCAAGCGCAACCACCACTCGCTATCGCTTGCCTGCAGCAGCGTCGCGAGCCACCAGCCGATCATCGGCGGATGGTCGTAGAAGCCCCAGTCGGGGACCTTTCCCCACCAGATGAAGTAGGCCTCGTCGCCGCTGATCGGCAACGCGGCAGCCAGCCAGAAGCGGAAGGCCAGCGTCAGGCCGGCCGCGGCGAGGAACAGGCGTCCGGGGGTGATAGCCAAAGCGCGATCAGCGTGTTGCCAGCGTCGCGCGGCGTTTGCGCACCGCCTCGGCCAACTGATCGAGTACCGTCACTGTGTCCTCCCAGCCGATGCAGGCATCGGTGATCGAAACGCCGTGATCGAGGGCGGCACCGGGTCGCAGGTCCTGGCGGCCTTCCTTGAGGTGCGACTCGATCATCACGCCGAAAATGCGGTCCTCGCCCGCCGCCAGCTGGCCGGCGACGTCGGCGGCGACGTCGATCTGGCGCTTGAACTGTTTGCTGCTGTTGGCGTGGGAGAAGTCGATCATGACGCGGGCAGCGAGGCCTGACTTGCCGAGTTCGGTGCAAGCCGCATCGACGCTGGCAGCGTCGTAATTCGGCTGCTTGCCGCCGCGCAGGATCACATGGCAGTCCTCGTTGCCGTTGGTCGACACGATGGCGGAATGGCCGGCCTTGGTGACCGAAAGGAAATGGTGCGGCGCCTGGGCGGCACGGATCGCATCGACGGCGATGCGGATGTTGCCGTCGGTGCCATTCTTGAAGCCGACCGGGCAGGACAGGCCGGAAGCCAGCTCGCGATGCACCTGCGACTCGGTGGTGCGCGCGCCGATGGCACCCCAGCTGATCAGGTCGGCGGTGTACTGCGGCGTGATCGTGTCGAGGAATTCCGTCGCGCAGGGCAGGCCCATCTCGGTAAGCTCCCAGAGCAGGTGGCGCGCGAGGCGCAGGCCTTCGTTGATGCGGAAGCTGCCGTCGAGACGCGGGTCGTTGATCAGGCCCTTCCAGCCGACCGTGGTGCGAGGCTTCTCGAAATAGACGCGCATCAGGATCACCAGGTCGCCGGCCAGCCGGTCGTGCTCGACCTTGAGGCGACGCGCGTACTCGAGTGCCGAATCGACGTCGTGGATCGAGCAAGGACCTACCACCACCAGCAAGCGGTCGTCGGCACCGTGCAGGATGCGGTGGATCGCCGCACGCGCCTCGTAGGTCGTCGCGGCGGCCGGCTCGGTGACGGGAAACTCGCGTAGTACGTGGCCGGGCGGCGACAGTTCCTTGATCTCGCGAATGCGGACATCATCGACGATGTGCTTCATGTTGGGTGCCTGAGACAGAAAGGAACGGATTTTACCGCAGCGCGGCATCCGGCTCTGCGCCACTTGCCCCCTGCGCCCTGCCCCGATATGCTTCGCTCGACTTTTCTCCAGACGCACTGTTATGCCCCAAACCCGCGCCCAGCTCTCCGCCAGCCGTCTGTTCCACCACGTCGATCTCGATCCGCTCGCGTCGCTGCTCGGCGCCTGCGTGCGCTGCCAGCTGATGCCCGGCGACACGCTCATCGAGGCTGACGCCTACAACAACACGCTCTACGTCGTCCTCTCCGGCCAGCTGCGTGTCTATGCCGGCGGCCGCGAACTGCCGGCGAACGCGGTGCTGGAAGCCGGCGACTGTGCCGGCGAGATGTCGCTCATCGACGGCGAGCGCAGCTCCGCGCTGGTGCTGGCCGCCGCGCCGAGCGAACTGCTCGCGATCCCGCACGAACGCATGTGGGAGATGATCGACCTCGATCCGCTCATCGCCCGCAACCTGCTCGCCATCCTCTCCGGCAGGGTACGCGACAACAACATCACGCTGGTGACGACGCAAAGCCGCTCGCTCGAGTTCGAGCAGGCCAGCAGCGTCGACCCGCTGACCGGCCTGCACAACCGGCGCTGGATCGATGGCGCCTTCATGCGCCAGATCCGCCGCTGCCGCCAGGACCAGGCGCCGCTGTGCCTGTTGCTGGCCGACATCGACAACCTGAGCCGCATCAACGACAGCAACGGTTTCCTGACCGGCGACAACGCGCTCAAGCGCCTCGCACGCTGCCTGGCCGAGTCACTGCGCCCGCAGGACCTGATCGGACGCTACGGCGGCGACGAGTTCGCGGTCCTGCTGCCGCGCACGCCGCTCGCGGAGGCCGAGACGATCGCCGCGCGTCTGTGCGCGGCGGTGACCGATGCTGCCATCACAGCGCCCGGTCACCAAGGGGAACCGCTGACGCTGTCCTGCGGTGTCGTACCGATCAAGGCGGAAGACAGCCTCGAGAGCGCCTGGGAAAGGGCGGAAAGCGCGCTGCAGCGGGCCCTGGCCGCCGGTGGCAACCGCGCTGACACCGCCTAGACTCTGATCTGAAACTACTGCCGCTCAGGCGGTGCCGCCCACCGTCAGTCCGTCGATCTTCACCGTCGGCTGGCCGACCCCGACCGGCACGCTCTGGCCGTCCTTGCCGCAGGTGCCCACGCCCGGATCGAGCGCCATGTCGTTGCCGATCATCGAAACGCGCGTCAACACGTCCGGCCCGTTGCCGATCAGCGTCGCCCCCTTCACCGGCTGCGTGATCTTGCCGTTCTCGATCAGGTAAGCCTCGGCCGCCGAGAAGACGAACTTGCCGCTGGTGATGTCGACCTGCCCGCCGCCGAAGTTGGCCGCATAGAGCCCCTTCTTCACGGATGCGATGATTTCCTGCGGATCCTTGTCGCCTGCCAGCATCGTCGTGTTGGTCATGCGCGGGATCGGCAGATGCGCATAGGACTCGCGGCGGCCGTTGCCCGTCGGCGCGACGCCCATCAGGCGCGCGTTGAGCGTGTCCTGCAGGTAGCCGGTGAGGATGCCGTCCTCGATCAGCACGGTGCGCTGCGTCGGATTGCCTTCGTCATCCACGGTGAGCGATCCGCGCCGGTTCGGGATCGTGCCGTCGTCGACGACCGTGACGCCCTTGGCCGCGACGCGCTCGCCGATGCGCCCCGAAAACGCCGAACTGCCCTTGCGGTTGAAGTCGCCTTCCAGCCCGTGGCCGATCGCCTCGTGCAGCAGGATGCCCGGCCAGCCGCTGCCGAGAACGACCGTCATCTCGCCGGCCGGTGCCGGCTTCGCCGCGAGATTGACGCGCGCCTGATGCACGGCCTTCTCCGCGTAGTCCTTCAGCAGCGCATCGGTGAAATAGCCGTAGTCGAAGCGCCCGCCCCCGCCGGCCGAGCCCTGCTCGCGGCGGCGATTCGACCCAACCCCGTCTTCCATGATCACCGTGATCGAGACGCGCGCCAGCGGCCGCACGTCTGCGGCAAGGCGTCCGTCGGAACGCGCGACGAGAATCGTCTCCCAGCTGCCGGCGATGTGCGCCATCACCTGGGTGACGCGCGGATCGGCTGCGCGCGCCAGCTGCTCAAGCCGCTCGAGCAGCTTGACCTTGGCTTCGGCAGGCAGCGAGGCAATCGGATCGTCTCCGGCGTAGAGGGAGGGAAGGTCGCGGCCGGCGAGGATCGGCAGGGCCGCATTGCCTCCGGCCGCGGCGATCGCGCGGGTCGCGCGCGCCGCTCCCATGAGCGCGGGCAGGCTGATCTCGTCGGAGTAGGCGAAGGCCGTCTTGTCGCCGCTCACCCCGCGCACGCCGACACCCTGCTCGATGTTGAAGCTGCCCGACTTGACGATGCCCTCTTCAAGGCTCCAGGCCTCCGAGCGCGCGAACTGGAAGTAGAGGTCGGCAAAATCGAGCCGGTGGCCGAACAGTTCGCCGAACACGCCCGAGAGCTTCGACGGCGTCAGGTTGTAGGGCGTCAGCAGGTGCCGTTCGGCGGTCTGGAAAAGCGTATCGGTCGTCATGGTTCGGTGCGGAAGGGGAAGAAGCGCCGCAATGGGAAAATGGGGCCGGCGCCGACTTTTTGAATATGGGGACGAGTTTAACGCCGCATCGCCGGCTTCGAGCCGCCGAAGAGCAGAGAAACGAAAATCATGGCAGCCGGCATGTAAGGCGTTCCACGCTACAGTCTTCTATGGCGAAGGGCCGGCAGGCTGGCGCGTACCTCGGCGATGCGCGCCAGATCGAGCTCGGCGACGGCGACGCCCTCTCCCTTGTCGATGCGTGCGAGCACCTCGCCCCACGGATCGACAACCATGCTGTTGCCGTGGGTCATGCGGCCGGTCGGGTGCCGGCCGCCTTGCGCCGAGGCCAGCAGGTAGCACTGGTTCTCGATCGCCCGCGCACGCAGCAGGATTTCCCAGTGGGCGCGGCCGGTAGTCTCGGTGAAGGCGGCCGGCAGCACAAGCAGGTCCACAGCGCCCATCGCCCGGAACAGTTCGGGAAAGCGCAGGTCGTAGCAGATGCCCAGCCCGACGCGCAAGCTCTGGTCGCCGATGCGGGCATCGAAGACGACCGGCACCGCCGGTCCGGCCTCGATGGTCTCGGCCTCGTCGTAGGACTCCTCGCCCTTTCGGAAGCCGAACAGGTGGATCTTGTCGTAGCGCGCAGCTTGGCGTCCTTGCGGGTCGAACACCAGGCAGCTGTTGAGCAGCTTGTCCGGATCGTTCGCAGTCAGCGGAATCGAGCCGCCGATCAGCCAGATGCCGTGGCGCGCCGCCGTCGCAGCCAGGAAGTCCTGCAGCGGACCGGCGCCCGGCGCCTCGCGCGCCAGGAGGCGCGTCGCATCGCTCGGGCCGATGATCGGAAAGTACTCGGGCAGCGCGACGAGCCGCGCGCCACGGTCGGCGGCCTCGGCAACGAGTCGAGATGCGGTGGCAAGGTTCGGCGCGACATCAGGCGCCGAAATCATCTGGACGGCGGCAATGGAAAGCTTCATGGCGTGGCAGGTTTCGATTCGGCAGGCGTTCGGTTGATCTTCTCCACCTTCGGGTCGCTCCATGCACCGGTCACGGCGTATTCGTAGGCGAATACCTGATCGAGCGGATCGTCGAGAATTTTGTGGGCCAGCCAGGCCACTGCACCGGTCGCGGGATTCGCCAGCATCGCGCCCACCGCGAGCGTTTCGCCGAGGGACGGCTGGACGCGCACCTTGAGGTTCTGGGTTTCCGCCACCAGGTTCGCCTGGCCAGAGAGCAGGATCTTCGCCGCGGGGCCGCGAATCTTCAATTCGTCGGTCTGCATCATGCCGCGACTCACCTTCGCTTCGCCGACGATACTGTCGAAGGCGAATCCCTCGCTGAAGATGTCGCGGAAGTCGAGCGTGATGCGGCGCGGCAGCGACTGGAGCGACAACACGCCGAGCAGTCGGCCGACGCCGGGCTCGAGCTTCTTGAACTGGCCTTTGCCGACCTCCGCCTTGATCCGGCCCGACAGGGAAGGAATGTCGAGGGAAAACGGCGTGCCGGCCCAGCTCAGGTCGCCCTCGATCCGGCCGTCGCCGCGCCGCACGGCATCGGGCATGCCCATGCGCGCCAGCAACTTCTCGCCATCATCGACGTCGAGCCTGAACTTGAGTGCAGTTTCCGGCGCTACACGGCTGGGACGCCAGCGCCCCTCCCCGGACAACCGTGCCGCGTCGTTCTTCAAATCGAGCTTCGCTTCCCAGACGCCGCCTTGGTTTTCCGCATTCACGCGCACCTCGCCGAGTGCCATGTCGCGCACGCGGAAATCGTCGATGACCAGATCGACGGCCGGCAGCTCCTGCGTCGTGTCGGTCGGTGCGGGATCCGGCTCCGGGTCGGTATGCGCCGCCTTCGGCAGAGTCAGGTGGGCGAAGCGCCCGACGATGCGGCCGGCCCCCGCGCCATCCCAACTGAGTTGTCCCTTCGCCTCTCGGCTGTCGATGGCGAAGCGCCAGCGCGTTTCGCCCGGCGTGCCCACGATACGCACATCGTGGAAGTCGCGGTTGAGCGCGTGCACATTGGCGCTTTTGAGATCGATCGCAGCCAGCGTCAGCGGAGCGGCGCCTTGGCCGTTACCGTTCTGGGGGCTGGCGAGTACACTCCGCCACGCATCGCTATCGATGCGCGGCAGGTCGATCGACAGCGCCACGCCACGGCCCGGCAGAGCGGTCGCCACTTTCTGCGTCCCCGTCCCGAGCGCCACGCGGCCGCGCCAGTTCTCCCCCGCCTGTGCGAGGCGCAGTTCGCCGATATCCCCGAGCGTTGCAGTCCATTCGCTGCGGCCCTGCTCCACATTTCCCGTCACTTTGAGCGGCAAGGCCGCGTGCACCGACTTGTTGAAGGGTTCGGGCAGGCTCGAGGAAAGCCCCTCTAGGCCCGATTCGATGCGGATCTCCGCCGTCGGCTTCTTGACCGTCACACTGCCGCGCCAAGCGGCCTCGCCGGACAGGTGGTCGAGCGCGCGCCAGCCATATTCCTGACGCAAGGCCTGCGCCGCCACGGTTCCGCCGGCGGTAACGACGACCGCCCCGCCCTGCTGCGACGACACCTCGACGCTCACCGGGTTGCCGAACAGCCTGCCGCGCAGGGCCTTCGCCTGCAGGCGGTTCTCGGTGAAGCCGACCTCGCCCTCGGCTTCGGTCACCGGCGGCAGCTCGGGCAGCACGCGAATCCGGTTGGCGGCGAAGCGGTAGCTGCCTTTCACGCGCGAATCGGCGATGTGGCGCAGCGGCAGGTCGAGCCGCAAGGCGAGGTCGCCGCTTCCTTCTGCTTTCATCGGCTCGGTGAAATGGTCGATCCATGCGCCCACCGGGCTGGCCTCGATGAAATCGAGGAAGCGCTGTGTCTCGCCCTTGGCACGGCCCGTCACGATGAGCAGTTCCTCCGGTGCTTCGAGATCGGATATTTCGGCAAGCACGTCCGACAACGCGACACCCATGATGTCGGCCCGCTTGCCGCGGATCTGCATGCGCTCGCTCTCGAACAGCAACTCGCCGTCGATGCCGGTGATCTCGGGCCAACCGTCCGCGTAGCTCAGCGTTGCGCCACGGAAGTTTCCCTTCACCTGGAAGATGCCGCCCTTGCCGTTGCGGAAGGGAAACTGTGCCAGCGGCCCCTTGAGGCGCAGGCTCGCGGCGTCGGCGTTTCCGCCCTTGATGCTGGCGCGCAGCCAATCGCGCGCATCCTTGTTCACCACCAGCGGCATGTAGCGCCACACCGCGTTGCCGGCCCCCTTCGTCAGCTTCGCCGTCAGGTCGATTTCGCCGGGCCCCTGCCCGGTATAGCGATAGCTGCCTGCGGCCTCGCCGGTTGCGTCATCGTTCCGGAACACGGCACGCGACAGCAGAAGATCAATGCCGCCCTGCCGCTTCCGCCAGCCGAGATCAGCCTCCAGGCTCGCCAAGCCGAGCGTCGGCTCGGGGAAGACCGCCGGCATCTCGATCTTCACGTCGCGGCTGTCGATATGCACCTCGCCTGACTGCTCGTCGCCCTTGAGCCTACCGGAAATACCCGAGAAACCCGGCAGTTCCTTGTGCGCAGCAAGCGCAACTTCCGAGAAATGGCCGCTTGCCCGCCAGTGCGCCGGCGCCTCGGGGGAGCCCTCCCACTGCAGTTCGAGATCGGCGAATTTTCCGCGTGGTGAGAAGTCGGTCAGGCGCTCATGGAGGTGTGCCGGCAGCGGCAGGCGACCGGCCAGCGCAGCAAGCACGCCCAGGTCGAGGCTGTTGGCGGCAAGCTCGCCGCCTGCGCGTCCGCCCTCCGGCACGAGCTTGAAACGCGCATCGGTCGGCGGCAACGCGATGCCATCCGGCGTGGAGAGCATCAGCCGCCTGAGTTCGCCTGCATAGCCAGCGCCATCGCGCCGTCCGCTGACACGGCCTTCGAGGTGTGCAAGGGCCAGCTCGGGAAGATCCTTGCCCAGCCGCATCGACACGTCGGCGAGCTGCATGTCGAGCGTGAGTGCGGTCGGCTGCATCCGCGCGAACTCGAGCCAGGCACGCATCCCCCCCTGGCCGCGTGACCATTCCAGCGGCAGGTCGAGCCAAGGCTTCCAAGCAGCCACGTCCGCCTGTGCCAGTTCAGCGTAGAACTCACCCCGCCATTCAGGCAAATCCGCCGGATCGCGGCCGACCAGGCTGCCGCGCAGATCGAGACGGGCCGCCAATTCGGTCGGCGGCTGCGCCGTCAGGCCGAAGCTGTGCTGCCAGCCGAGCTTGCGCAGGTCGAAATTCACCTCACGCAGCTCGAGCGGCGGAGCGCCGCGCTGCTCGTCGTGCCAGACGATGCGGGCATCGCGCACGATGATGCGGCGCTGCTCGAGCAGCCAGCGCAGGAAATCGCCGTCCCCCTCGGTCTGTACGGGCAGGCCAGCGACGAAAAGCTTCCCCGTCGCATCGCGGCGGATGTCGACCTGCGGCGCGAACACCTCGAAGCGGTGTAGGCGCAGTTCCAGATGCAGCAGCGACGACCAGCCGATCTCGGCCTCGACCCGCTCGAAGGCGAGCGCCGGACGACCGCCCGGGTCGCGCGGATCGAAGATCTGCAGCCCCTCGATCGACAGGTGCGGATGCAATCCCGGCCACGTCGCAGTCATCGCCGCCATCTTGACCGGCAGGCCGAGGGCGGCCGAGAGCCTTTGCTCCACCGCCTCGCGTTGCGCGGCGATTTCGGGCAGCAGGAAATGGCGTCCGACAAGGATCGTCAGGCCGACTGCGAAAAACAGCACGAGCAGGAGGCGACCTGTCCAGACGAGCAGCGCCCGCACGAACGGAATGGCGCCAAAGGGGGGGGGAGTGGACGCTGGCAAGGAAGCGAGGGGGCTAGAATGCGTGAAACCGCTGGCCTAAGGTTATGCCTTCACATTCTAATCCATGACCCATACCGTCTCCCCTGCCGGCTACTCCCGCTACCTCGCCCGCCTGCTCCAGGCGCGCCCCGAGCTGGAATGCGAAATGGTCGCCGGCACCGCACCGCTGTCGGCACCCCTCGTACAGGCCTGGACGGCCGAAACGCCGCTGACTGAAGACAACCTGAAGACCGCGCTGCGCCGCCTCAAGCAACGGGCGATGGCGCGCATCGGCGCCCGCGACCTGAGCGGCCAGGCCGACCTCGCCGAGGTGGTCGAGAGCATGACACTGGTGGCGGATGCCGCTGTCGCCACCGCCCTGCAGGTCACCGAGGCCGCACTGATCGAGCGCTACGGCACGCCGCGTAACGCCAAGGGTGAGCGTCAGCAGCTCATCGTCGTCGGCATGGGCAAACTCGGCGGGCGCGAATTGAATGTTTCTTCCGACATCGACTTGATCTTCGTCTATCCCGAGGACGGCGACACCACCGGAAACAATGAGGGCGCCCGCTCGATCTCGAACTTCGAGTTCTTCACGCGACTTGGCAAGGGGCTGATCAACGCGCTGGCCGAAATCACCGGCGACGGCCAGGTGTTCCGCGTCGACATGCGGCTGCGGCCGAACGGAGATTCCGGCCCGCTGGTCTGCTCCTTCGACATGCTCGAGAACTACTTCGTCACCCAGGGCCGCGAGTGGGAGCGCTACGCCTGGATCAAGGCACGACCGCTCACCCCCGCCAACAATGGACGCTGGAACGAACTCGAAGCGATCCGCCGTCCCTTCGTCTTCCGCAAGTACCTCGACTTCGGCACGATCAATGCCATGAGGGATTTGCACGCGCAGATCCGCCGCGAGGTGGCGAAGAAGGACATGGCCAACAACGTCAAGCTGGGCCCGGGCGGCATCCGCGAGATCGAGTTCATTGCCCAGGTGTTTCAGCTCATCCGCGGCGGCCGCGACAGTGCGCTGCAGGTCAAGCCGACGCTCGAAGTGCTCAAGCTGCTGGTCGACCGGGGGCAGCTGGAACTTGATGCGGTCGTCGAACTGTCGGCCGCCTACCGCTTCCTGCGCCGCCTCGAGCACCGCCTGCAGTATCTCGACGACGCCCAGACCCACATGCTGCCCGAGAATCCTGAGGACCAGCAGCGCGTCGCGGAAGCGATGAACTTCGCCAACTACGAGGCGCTGCTGATGGAGCTGGACGACCATCGCCAAACCGTCACGCGCCACTTCGAAGGCGTCTTCGCCGACCCTAACGAGGCGCGCCATGCACTCGACGCAGTCTGGACCGGCGACGGCAGTCATGGCGAAGACCTTGTAAAACTCGGTTTCCGCGACACGGCATCGCTGTGCGCGCGCCTCGCTGCAATCCGCAGCGGCAGCCGCTATCAGCAGATGAGCGAACAGGCGAAGGGGCGCTTCGACGCGCTCGTGCCGCGCGCAATCCAGGCCGCAGGCGGCACGCAGAATCCGGACGATACCCTCTCGCGCCTGCTCGATCTGCTCGAGGCGATCGGCCGGCGCTCAGCCTACCTCGCGCTGCTGCACCAGTATCCGCAAGCGCTCGAACAGGTCGCAAAGATCGCCGGCGCCTCGTCGTGGGCCGCCGACTATCTGCTCAAGCATCCGGTACTACTCGACGAACTGCTCGATCCTCGCCTGCTGCAGATGGCACCCGACTGGCCGGGCTTCCGCCAGCAGCTTGCCGAGGAAACCGACGGGGTCGAACCCGACACCGAGCGGCAGATGGATTTGCTGCGCGAGGCGCACCATGCCCAGGTGTTCCGCCTCGTCGCCCAGGACATCGCTGGACTGCTCACGGTGGAAAAGCTGTCGGACCACCTGTCCGAATTGGCCGACATCCTCGTCGACCGCACCATCACGCTCGCCTGGCGCAAGCTGCTGACCAAGCACCGCGACACCCCGGCCTTCGCCGTGATCGGCTACGGCAAGCTTGGCGGCAAGGAACTCGGCTACGCTTCCGACCTCGACCTCGTCTACCTGTTCGACGACCCGGCGCCCGAGGCGGGCCAGGTCTATGCCAAGCTCGGCACGCGCCTCAACACCTGGCTCTCCACGCGCACCGCCGCCGGCATCCTGTTCGAGACCGACCTGCGCCTGCGCCCCAACGGCGACGCCGGCCTCGTGACATCCTCGCTCGAAGCCTTCCGCAAGTACCAGTTGGAAAATGCCTGGGTGTGGGAACACCAGGCGCTGACCAGGGCACGCTTCGTCGCAGGCGACCCCGCAATCGGCGCAGCGTTCGACAAAATCCGCTGCGAGATCCTCTGCCAGCGGCGCGACCTCGCCAAGCTGCGCGAGGAAGTTCTCGCCATGCGCAAGAAAATGCGCGACAACCTTGCCAATCGCGACGATGCCGTCTTCGACCTCAAGCAGGATTTCGGCGGCCTGATCGATGTCGAGTTCATCGTCCAGTACCTGATCCTCGCCCACGCCTGGGAGCACCACCAATTCACCGGCAACCTCGGCAACATCGCGTTGTTGCGCATCGCCGCCGAGTGCGGGCTGATCCCGGCCGACCTCGCCGAGCAGGTGCGCGACGCCTACCGCGAGTACCGCCGCCTGCAGCACCTGCGCCGCCTCAACAACCTCGACAGCCGCGTCGAAGCGGCGCCGCATACCGAGCGTATCGCCGCGGTACGCGCCCTCTGGAAACACGTATTTGGAGATCATTGAATGCCCGTCAACTACGCCACCCCCGCCCCGGACCAACTCTTTCCCGTCGCCGGCGTGCGCCTCGGCGTCGCCGAGGCCGGCATCCGCAAGGCCAACCGCCGCGACCTGACGCTGATCGAGCTCGCGCCGGGCAGCCGCGTCGCCGGCGTGTTCACGCAAAACCGTTTCTGCGCCGCGCCGGTGCACGTCTGCCGCGCGCATCTGAAGAAGGAAGGCATCCGCGCACTGGTGATCAACACCGGCATCGCCAACGCCGGCACTGGCGCGCCGGGCATGGAGGCAGCGCACCAGTCCTGCGCGGCGGTCGCCAAGCTGATGGACCTGCGCGCCGATCAGGTGCTGCCCTTCTCCACCGGCGTGATCCTCGAGCCGCTGCCGGTCGAGCGTCTCAAAGCGGGACTGCCCGCCGTGCTCTCCGCCCTCAAGACCGACGGCTGGCACGACGCCGCGCACGCGATCATGACCACCGACACCGTCGCCAAGGCCGCTTCGCGCCGTATCGCCGGCGCCGACTTTTCCGCGACGATCACCGGCATCGCCAAGGGCGCCGGCATGATCCGTCCGAACATGGCCACCATGCTCGGCTTCATGGCCACCGACGCGGCAATCAGCCAGCCGATGCTCGAGCGCCTCGTCAAGGAGGCCGCCGACGAATCATTCAACTGCATCACCGTCGACGGCGACACCTCGACCAACGACTCCTTCGTGCTGATCGCCACCGGGCAGGGCAAGGCGAAGTTCGAGACCATCGACGCACCGGGCTGGACCGAATTCAAGCAGGCCGTCATCGAAGTCGCGCGCGAACTCGCGCAGGCCATCGTGCGCGACGGTGAGGGCGCGACCAAGTACATCGAGATCGCCGTCGCAGGCGGTCGTACCGTGAACGAATGCAAGGCCGCCGGCTACGCGATCGCCCACTCGCCGCTGGTGAAGACCGCCTTCTTTGCCTCCGATCCCAACCTCGGCCGCATCCTCGCCGCCATCGGCTACGCGTGGAACAACGATGCAAGCCTCGCCGACCTCGACGACGCCAAGGTCAAGGTCTGGCTCGGCAGCAATGGCGAGGAAGCCCTCGTCGCCGAGAACGGGGGCCGCGCCGTCAGCTACAAGGAAGAGGACGGCGCCCGCATCATGAAGGCCGCCGAGATCAAGATCCGCGTCGACCTCGGTCGCGGCAGCCACGCCGCCAAGGTATGGACCTGCGACTTCAGCTACGACTACGTAAAGATCAACGCCGATTACCGGAGTTGAGTCGAGGCTGATTGATGGAGCTTGTCTGGCTCGCGCTTGGCTGGCTCGCCTACGCGGCGTTGCACTCGCTGCTTGCCGCACTGTCGGTCAAGGCGTACGTCACGCGCCGCTGGCCCGACTTCGCGCCCTGGTATCGAATCGCCTACAACGCCGTCGCCCTCGTCCTCGTCTTGCCGCTGGTCTGGGCGACCTATGCGATTCCCGGCGACTGGCTATGGCGCTGGACAGGCATTTGGGCCTGGCTCGCCAACGGCCTGGCGCTTACGGCGCTGGGGGGCTTTGGGATCTCGACCGGCAGCTACGACATGGGCGAGTTCCTCGGCATCCGTCCCCTGAAGGAAAAGCGCCGCGATGCAGTCGAGCATGAGGGCTTCCGCATCTCGCCACTGCACCGATTCGTGCGCCATCCTTGGTACGCACTCGGCCTCGTGCTGATCTGGACGCGCGACATGAACGCGCCGCTGCTCGTCTCCGCGGCAGCAATCACGCTTTATTTCGTTTTCGGCTCGCGGCTCGAGGAACGGAAGCTCGAAGCGCACTTCGGCGCTACCTATCGCGACTACATGAGGAAGGTGCCCGGCCTGCTCCCCCTGCCGTGGAAGCGGCTCTCCGCCGCGGAGGCTGAAGCGCTGATGCTCCGCTCAGTGCAGGGTACGGGGCATCGCCAGTAGGAACTCGGGGACTTGCGCGTCGAAGCGCGTTCCGTCCTCCGCCACCATCTGGTAGCTGCCCTTCATCGTACCCACCGGTGTGGACAGCGGGCAGCCGCTGCTGTACTCGAAAGACTCTCCCGGCTTGAGCGTCGGCTGATGGCCGACGACGCCGAGGCCGCGCACCTCCTCGACCTTGCCTTCGGCATCGGTGATGATCCAATGGCGCGACACGAGTTGCGCCGCCACCGAGCCGGTGTTGGTCACGTTGATGGTGTAGGCGAAGAAGTAGCGATCCTCGTCCGGCTCCGACTGCTCGGGCAAGTACTGCGACGTCACTTCGACCGCGATTTCGTATTTCTTGGATTCGGCCATATTGGGGGACACTGCTTATAGTAGTAATCAGAAAATCTTAGCCGGGCTGATAACGGCACGGCTAGAATCAGTTCATTCTAATTCAATGAGGAGCCGTTCCCATGACGTACCGTATCGCCCCGTCCATCCTGTCCGCCAACTTCGCCAAGCTCGGCGAGGAAGTCGATGACGTCCTCGCGTCGGGTGCCGACATCGTCCACTTCGACGTCATGGACAACCACTACGTGCCGAACCTGACGATCGGTCCGCTGGTCTGCGAAGCCCTGCGCAAGCACGGCGTCACCGCGCCGATCGACGTGCACCTGATGGTCAAGCCGGTCGACCGCATCATCCCCGACTTCGCCAAGGCGGGTGCAACCTACATCACCTTCCATCCCGAGGCCTCCGAGCACATCGACCGCACCATCGGCCTCATCAAAGAAAACGGCTGCAAGGCAGGCCTCGTCTTCAACCCCGCCACCCCGCTCGACGTGCTCGAGTACACCCTCGACAAGCTCGACATGGTGCTCCTGATGTCGGTGAACCCGGGCTTCGGCGGCCAGAAGTTCATCCCCTACGTGCTCGAGAAGGCCAAGAAAGTCCGCCAGATGATCACCGAGCGCGGCCTCAAGACCGAACTGGAGATCGACGGCGGCGTCGGCCCGGCGAACATCGCCGAAGTCGCGCGCGCGGGCGTCGATACCTTCGTCGCCGGCTCGGCCGTGTTCGGCAAGCGCAACGCCAACGACCCGAACCGCTACAACACCATCATCGGCGATATGCGCGCCGAACTGGCCAAGGTCTGATCGCCCCGCCCGTTCCCTCCCAGCCTCCCCCTTTCGGGGGAGGCGACTGTTAGCCCGCTACGCCCGAAAATGAAACTCCCCATCAAAGCCGTTCTGCTGGACCTCGACGGAACGCTGCTCGACACCGTCCTCGACCTGCACGCCGCCGCCAACGGCATGCTCAGCGATCTCGGCCGCCCGCCGGTCGCCATCGAGGACATCCGTGCCTACGTCGGCCGCGGCATCCCCAACCTCGTCAAGCGAGTCCTGGCGGGCAAGCTCGAAGCCGCCGACGATCCTACCCCGCCACCCGAGGATGCACTGGCCAGCTTCAAGAAGCACTACAGCCACTTCAACGGTCGCGCCGCCAAACCATTCCCCGGCGTGGTCGAAGGCCTCGACGCCCTCAAGGCGAAAGGGCTGCCGCTCGGCGTGATCACCAACAAGGCGCAGGCGTTCACGATCCCTCTGCTGGAGCGCACCGGCCTGATGCCCTACATGCAGGTGGCCGTCGCCGGCGATCAGTTGCCCAAGCCGAAGCCCGACCCGATGCCGCTGGTGTGGGCCTGCGGGCGCATGAACGTCTCGCCGGCCGACACGCTGATGATCGGCGACTCGGTGCATGACTTCAAGGCCGGTCGCGCCGCGGGCTGCAAGGTCTTCCTCGTGCCTTACGGCTACAACGAGGGGCAGGATGTGCAAGGTCTCGATGCCGATGCTATAGTCGCGTCCATCGTTGAAGCCGCGCATTTGATTGACTGAGCTGATCCAGCCGCAATGAAGCTTTCCATCTCCACAACGCAGCCCGCCCGCCTCGTCGAGGCAGAGGCTTGGCCCTGGCGACCGTAACACTGCACTGAGGCACTGACCCGGTCCGCCCTGGCGCGCCCGCTTTAGCCGGCACGCTTCCTGTTGAAGCATTCGTTGTGGAGTTGTCATGAAAGAAGCCGATTTCGACCGCTTGGCCCGTGAGGGCTACAACCGCATCCCCGTCACGCTCGAGACCTTCGCCGATCTCGATACCCCGCTCTCGATCTACCTCAAGCTCGCCGAGGGCGCGCACTCCTACCTGCTCGAATCCGTGCAGGGCGGCGAACGCTTCGGCCGCTACTCCTTCATCGGCCTGACGACGCCGACGCGCATCGCCGTCAGCGGCTCGACGATCATGCTGCTCTCGGGCAACCGCGTCGCCGAGCGCCGCGACCACACCAACCCGATGTCCTTCGTCTCGGAGTTCATGGCGCGCTTCAAGGTACCTGACATCCCCGGCCTGCCACGCTTCAGCGGCGGCCTGGTCGGCTACTTCGGCTACGACACAGTGCGTTGCATCGAGCCCAAGCTCGCCGACACGAGCAAGCCCGATCCGCTGGGCGTGCCGGACATCCTGCTGCTGCTCTCCGAGGAAATCGCGATCGTCGACAACCTCTCCGGCAAGCTCACCCTGGTCGTCTTCGCCGAGCCCGGTTTCCCCGGCGCATGGCAGCAAGCCCAAACCCGCCTCAAGGAACTGCTCGCCAAGCTGCGTGCGCCAGTGCAAATTCCCGCCGATGCCGCAGCCGCCCCGTCGGAGGCAACTTCCGAATTCGGCGAGGAGGAATTCAAGGCCGCGGTGCGCAAAGCCAAGCAGTACATCATGGACGGCGACGTCATGCAGGTAGTGCTCTCGCAGCGCATGAGCAAACCCTACGCGGCGAGCCCCCTGGCGCTCTATCGAGCCCTTCGGACACTCAACCCCTCGCCCTACATGTTCTTCTTCGATTTCGGCGACTTTCAGGTCGTCGGCGCCTCGCCCGAGATTCTCGTGCGCCTGGAAGGAGAGGATGGCAAGCGCAAGGTCACCGTACGGCCGATCGCCGGCACCCGCAAGCGCGGCGCCACGCCGCAGGAGGACGCGGCGCTCGCCGCCGACCTGCTCGCCGACGAAAAGGAGCGCGCCGAGCACCTGCAGCTGCTCGACCTCGGGCGCAACGACGTCGGCCGCGTCGCCAAGATCGGCAGCGTCAAGCTCACCGACAGCTACCTCATCGAGCGCTACTCGCACGTGATGCACATCGTCTCCAACGTCGAGGGCGAACTCAAGGACGACGAGGGCCCGGTCTCGGTACTGAAGGCCACCTTCCCCGCCGGTACCGTCTCGGGCGCGCCCAAGGTGCGCGCGATGGAGATCATCGACGAGCTGGAGCCGACCAAGCGCGGCGTCTATGCCGGCGCCGTCGGCTACCTCGGCTTCAACGGCGACATGGACCTCGCCATCGCGATCCGCACCGCCGTGCTCAAGGACAAGCGCATCTACGTGCAGGCCGGTGCCGGCATCGTTGCCGATTCCGACCCCGACAGCGAATGGCAGGAGACGCTGAACAAGGCGAAGGCGCAGCTGCGCGCCGCCGAGATGGCCGAGTCCGGCCTCGACACGCGTTTCGAGTGAAGGAGGGCCGACCATGCTGCTGATGATCGAGAATTGTAATTAGCATTCGCCGACTTTCGCGATCATTCAGAAACACGATTACTCTCTGTAACCGTCCCATTTACTGCCTTCGCAGACTTTCACCCGCATTCGGTGACAGCCGGAAAAAAACCGGATAAGCTGCCGGATAACAATTGCTGTTATCCGGTATGCCAGCCCTCACCGACACCAAGATTCGCACTGCCAAAGCAGAAGCCAAACCATACTCACTGCAGGATGGCAGCGGCCTCTATCTCGAAGTTCGCCCGAGTGGCGCAAAGTACTGGCGGTATCGCTACTGGCTGACACCGGAAAAGGACGGTCGATACACCATCGGTGAATATCCGGCCGTGACACTGGCCGAAGCCAGGCGCGAACGCGAGCGTATTCGCGAGCTGGTCAAACAGGGCATTAACCCCACCCAAGAGAAAAAGACGGAACGGATCAGGCAGATCCACGAACGCTCCAATACGTTCGAGGCTGTCACCCGTGAATGGCTTGAGCGCAAATCGGCCAAGTGGTCGCCCTACTACCTCAAACAGGCAACCAGTTGCCTGGAGAGCAATGCCTTCCCGAAAATCGGCAGGCTCCCGATTCGCAAGGTGACCGCCGCGCATCTGCTGGAGATCCTTCAGGAGATGGAGAAACGTGGCGCCGAAACGTATGCCATGCAGCTCCGGCAATGGTGTTCCGCCATATTTCGCCACGCCGTAGTCACCCTCCGTGCAGATGGTGACCCAGCGGCAGCGCTTAAAGGAGCGTTGTCACGTCCTCAGGTGAATCACAGCAAACCAATGACTCCGGAGCAGATCGGTGACTTCAAGGCTCGCCTGACCGCCTATGGTGGCAACCGCACCACGGTCATCGCCATGCGGCTGATGCTCTACACATTCGTGAGAACCGTCGAACTGCGTAAGGCTCAATGGATCGAGTTCGATACTGAAACGGCCGAGTGGAAAATTCCTGCTGAGCGCATGAAAATGCGACGGGTTCATGTCGTGCCACTCCCTCGTCAGGCAAGTTCTCTTCTTGCGGAACTCAAGAACATCACCGGCTCATGCAAATGGCTGTTCCCAAACTTTCGCCGACCTGACGACGTGATGAGTGCGACAACCATCAATCGCGCTCTGGAGCACATGGGCTATGCGTCAGGCCTGTGGACCGGCCATGATTTTCGCGCCACGGCATCAACGCGGCTGCACGAGATGGGGTATCGGTCGGAGTGGATCGAACGCCAGCTTGCTCATGTCGAGGGGAACAAGACAAAAGCTGCCTACAACCATGCTGAATATCTGCCAGAGCGCAAAGAGATGTTGCAAGCATGGGCTGACTGGATCGACAAGATCCCCGAGAAACTCATCGAGTCCAAGAAAATGCTGTCTGATGCGAAGTCGGCGCCAAAGAAGGCCGGCGCGCGCCGATCTGCCGACTGATCCACTCCTGCACCTCAGCCTCGACCCACCCTGACAGGCGGCCAAGCTTTACCTGTTTTGGAAATTCCCCTTTCTTGATCTTGTCATAGATTGATGTAGTACCCAGGCCCACCAGGGCTCGGACCTCAGGCAAACGAATCAGTCGCTGGCTCATTGTTTCTCCTTCTGAGAGATAACAAACCAAGACCATTTGCGGCCTCGGTTTCATGAGCTGCATTGAATACTTTCGGCACTTATCTGCGTTTTCGAAATGCGCCCATTTTGGCCGCATTTCGAATACCGACGAATGCGTTCGGACTCTACGCTATGCGCGCTGCTATTTTTAATCCACCGCGCCCGTTGAGGACCATATGACCAAATTCGACATTCCCCCTGACATACTCGACAGCTTTATGCGGTTCGCCGCCGATGCCTATGACCAAGGCAAGGCATTGCAGCAGGAATATCTTGAAGGTCGAAAGAATCTACCGCACGCAATCATGCTTCCTACAAGGCGGCTCCGGCTCCATGTGGCTCGCCACCGATACAAGATCCGAATCCGCTGGTACTACCGTAGCGTTACTGGTGAAAGCTTTTGCCTAGTCCGTCTTGAATGCTATGCGAGACGCGCAGGAAAGCCATACTTGGCCTACAACAAGCAATTGGGCGAGCTGCACATTGGCGGAACAGAATCTGATGTGGCATGGATCAAGGATATTGAGCTTCGGGCCTGGAGGTTGATCGATCACGCAGAGCGTGTCAGTGAATTTTTCCAAGAGCACAAAATACCCTTACGCCCCGAAAAAGGGTAATTGGCAACAATGGCCGTTGCGCTGCTCTTCGACGAATCTCCCATCGCGATTTCGCCCACGCTTTGCCGCGCCCTCGGCCTGCCAGAGGCCGTTTTCTTGCAGCAGCTGTATTTTCGCCTGCATCAGAAGCATTCAAATCCGACGACCTACGCAAAGTATCGTGTTGATGGCATGGACTGGGTATTCTGGACCCAGAAAGAGTTGGTCGCCGAGATTCCGCTCGGGAAAAGTTTCGGCCCGCATCGGCGCGTGATTGACCGGCTGAGGGAAATGGGAATACTGCTGGTACGGCAATTGAAGGCTGCGGATTGGGATCACACCAATCACTATTCAATCGATTACCGCAAGCTCGAGGAGGAAATTTCCCGGCTGACAAATAGTGATGTATCGATCAACATGAAGCATCTCCATCGATCAGCACGATTGATGCTGATCGATGGCAATGAATCAGCCGGATCGGTCAGCATATCTGATACCGTTCACATAACAGAGAACACAACAAAGATTTTGACTGAAAGTCCATTTCAGAGAACTACAACCACGCAGCAAGCAAACATCAAGCTGCACTCGGTATGCCAAGAGTATCGATTTGTCATCGAAAAAGCGGTTTCTGGTTTGGATGACGAGCTAGCCCAGCAGGTGGCTGACGAAATTGCCGGCGCCATGGTTTCAGCAGAAAACGGTGAGCGTCCAAAGATTCGGGGGTTCCCTGGGTGGATCAAAGCAGTGGCCAATAGTGCACGTAACGGAACATTCTGCTTCCAGCACGGAAAACCCATTGCCAGGGCGAGACAGAACCAGAAGCGTAAGATCGAGTTGGCCGTCGTTCAGGAGCAAACCGAATCAGCCAACGAGGAAGCGCGCACTGCCCGCAACAAGGCTATTAAGGATTTATTGACCTCCGCACCGCAGGATAAGTTGGAAGAATTTGCGCAACTTGTCAGTCAAAGTCCAAGCCTGCAAAATTCCCGGCAACGCACTGCCACGGTGGAATCAGTATTACAACGGCGTTTGCCAAGCGGACCGCTCGAAAGATCGGTCGTGACCACTACGCTGGCACCTCTGATCCCGGACAATCCGCAGCTCTGACTGAACTGTAGTGCCGGGTAATGCTCCCCGCGGCCTCCGCCTTCGATGCCGGCCTTTTTGTTGTGCTGTAATAAGTTATGCTCGCTAAGATGCATAAGTTATTACATTCCGGCGACTACGCTGGCCTCGTTACCTCTTGGCGATGGGGGATCTTCGGCCCGCCCCAGCCACTGCCACAGCACCTTGATTGCCAGCCAGTAGGCATAGGCTGTGGCCGGTGCCATGTCTCGGTGAGCTTTCCAGAAACCGATTACCTGCCGCTTTCCGATCTGCTCCAGACCAGTCACGCGGAAATTTACCTGCATCCATCTGACCGCGATGACCAGGCGGTCAACCTGCTGGCGCCGGTTGGATTTTCCGCCATGAGCGACATAGACATGCGCCCGGCGCATGATCTGGTCAGCCAAGGTAGGCATTGCTCACCTCGCGCCGATTGTGACCCAGTTCCAGGGCAACCTGATCCCGCGCAGTGTCATCGAGCTCTTTCGCCGCATCCAATGAAATGCCCAACTGCTTTGACAGCCAGGTGTGATGTGCCCGGCCATGGTCAATGCCAACGGCCACCGGACAATCCACGCCGACGAGATCGCGATATCGCTGTTGCGCATAGGCATGTCGCTCGCGATGAAAGCGAATGCCATGACGCACCGTCTGGCCATAGCACTCCTGCCGGAAGTCTTCGTAAGACATTCGGTGGAAGATCAATGAACGGTCATCGCCCTGCGCCTCGACCGCCTGTTCCAGAGCAGCGAGCTGCTCGTCCCGGACGATCGGCACGCGACGCTTGCGCCCGCCCTTGGTGCCATCGGTCACGTTCAGCCAGCCAGTGTGGGCCTGTTGCCAGGCAGCCCGTGCATCGAGCTTGGCCGATTCCTCGAAGCGCAGGCCGAATGCCCGCTGCAATTCCAGCAACAAGGCAATGCGCGGATCGATGATGCCAAGCCATGTTTTGTGTTCCTCGGCGGAAACCGCCAGATTGTCGATGGCCACGCCGACGCGCTTGGGAATGCCGCAATCCCGTGTTGGTGAAACATGAAGCGATTTGTCGCCACGGGCGATCTCCAGCACCCGGTTCACGGCGCTGACGTAATTCTGGGCCGTCGATTCCGCCAGCAGTTCCTCATCCACCTGGTCGGCCAGCCTGGCGCCATAAGCCACGACGACATCCAGGCTGATGCGCTCCATGCGGCCGATCTCGTAATGCTCGCGAGCAAAATCGACAAAGCGATTCCAGCGATCGGCCATGGTGTCGATGCTGGCGAACGAGCACATCCCGCGCTCCAGGGCGATCCTGCCCGCGGCCTTCATGTCGCGTGCGCCAAGATCAAAGTTACGACTGCCCATAAAGAATCTCCTCAAGTGGTTGGCTGGAATGAAACGGGTATGACAGGCACAGCAATGGGGAGGCGAGACATCCGCCAAAGGAATTACCCTGGCCCACCGGCAAGACCGAAATCGAGTGGTGAGTGTTGGTTCACGCGCTGCGGGCGCGGACGCCGTGCAGGCAGGCCATGGGAGACGCCAGCCCGATGGGCCAGTGTCAAACTTCATCGATCGTCGTCGTCCTACGGGCTGCCGGTCGAGGCAAGCAGGCTCACCAGATGTGAGCGAGCCATGGGCCCATCCACGGTCGACGCCGCGATCATTTGCTGCATTTGCCGACTGTCACGCAATTTCACGCGCCGCCGGTGGTAAGGAAACCCGCACCAGGCATGGCTTCCGCTGCTTCTCTCTCTGCCCGTCTCTGTTTGGAAGGGCCACTTCAAAAACGCGCCAACTGCTGCGCGGGTGTGACATGAATGCTGTTTATTTCTTTTCCCCAGCTAGGAAAGCCACATCAAGGCCGTGGCGAGCACCAACGTGAGCGCGATCGTAATGGCGGGGAACCCAGTTGCGTCACCGAAATGCGGCCAAAAAGGGCGCATTTCGGACGGCGGCATGGCCGGCGTGTTTCAAATCCTCTGTAGGTGCTGTTCAGTGCCTGTGCCTGCGGGGAAATTCTCAACTTTTGATCGGAGCGTCTCTGCAGTGTTCCTGCCGGTGCTCATGCAACTACGCCGGCATCGACATCGCGAATTTGATTCCCTGCAGTAGATCTACAGGTCATCAGCACGAAGATCGTCAGTCAAGCTCCGCAGACATCGTCAGGGCGCCGCCCTGGAGATGTCATGACAATCAGGAAATGCCTCATCTGCCGCAAACCCTTTACGCCCCATCGTCAAGTCAAGCACCAACAAACCTGTTCCGAACCGGAATGCCAGCGTGAACGCCGTCGTCGCTGGCAACAGGCAAAGCGTAAGGCCGACAAAACCTATGCCGCCAGGCAGCAGAAACATACCGAGGCCTGGCTGCAGGCCCACCCCGACTATTGGCACGAATACCGGAATCGACATCCCGAGTACGCAGCCCGCAATCGCGAGCAGCAGAAATCGCGCAACGAAACGCGCCGCAGCAAGGCGATTGCAAAGAGTGACGCGTCATTCCTCGAAACCCTTCTGCCAGTGGGCGTCTACGAATTACGGCGCTGCGATTCGGCAGGAATTGCAAACGGTGACGCGTTGCTGGTCAAAATCGCTTTGCTTTCAATCGCCCGCGACGGGTAATTGATCAAACCCGCTGATTGCAAAGAGAAGACGGTATAGACCGGGGGCTTTTGCGCTGATAACTTCCGCGCGAAATGCTCCCGACACACCTGCTTCAATGGCGTACATCCAGATCTGGCGCGGGTTGCCAGGCGACATGACACGTCTTCATGCCGGATGCCGGGAGTCGAACTTCGACTTGATGAACAAGGGTATCCCGGCATGGACCGCAACAACACCAACGACAAGCCACCGGTACAGGGAACATTCCTCACCGCCGCCGAGTACGTGCGCATGTCCACCGACCATCAGCAGTACTCGACCCAGAATCAGACCGACAAGATTCGGGAGTACGCCGGCCAACACGGTATTGAGATCGTCCGCACCTACGCCGACGAAGGGCGCAGCGGCCTCAACATCGATGGCCGCGATGCGCTGCAACGTCTGATCGCTGATGTCCAGTCCGGCGATACCAATTTCCAGATCATCCTGGTCTATGACGTCAGCCGCTGGGGGCGATTCCAGGATCCGGACGAGGCCGCATACTACGAGCACATTTGCCGACGCAAAGGAATCATGGTCGAGTACGTCGCCGAACCGTTCGACAACGATGGCTCCGGGGTGTCGACCATCGTCAAAGGCGTCAAGCGCGTCATGGCTGGGGAGTACAGCCGGGAACTCTCGACCAAGGTGTTTGCCGGTCAGTGTCGCCTGATCGAACTCGGCTATCGGCAAGGTGGGCCGGCCGGCTATGGCCTGCGCCGCAAACTGATCGACCAGAGTGGCGCCCCGAAGGCCGATCTCGTCCGCGGCGAGCACAAGAGCCTGCAAACCGACCGCGTGATTCTCGTCCCCGGCCCGGAGGACGAGCAGCGGATTGTCAATCTGATTTACCAATGGTTCATCAATGAATCCCTCTCGGAGTCGGCCATCGCCGGTCGACTCAACGGCATGAAGGTTCGCACCGATCTCGACCGGCCCTGGACGCGATCGACGGTACAGGAAGTCCTGACCAACGAGAAATACATCGGCAACAACATCTACAACCGGACCTCCTTCAAGCTCAAGAAAGAGCGCACCGTGAATCCCCCCGAGTTATGGATTCGCAAGGATGGCGCCTTCGATCCCATCGTGCCGCCCGAGATGTTCTATACGGTGCAGGGCATCATGCGCGAGCGCGCCCGGCGCTATACCGATGAGGAATTGATCGAGCGGCTACGCGATTTGTATCAGAAGCACGGCTATCTCTCCGGCCTGATCATCAACGAAACCGAGAGTATGCCGTCGGCCGCTATCTATGCCCACCGCTTCGACAGCCTGATCCGGGCCTACA
>JBGFRW010000012.1:0-51895 GCA_041694935.1 Pseudomonadota bacterium
ACACTTGGTTACAAGTCGCCAATCCAGTTCTTGGAAAGCTGGATCAGCGAGCAGCATCAGGAAAAACTGGTAGCATGAAACCCACCCTTTGGCAGACGAAAAACCGAGGGAACCTCAGTCGTTTAGTGAGAGGGTATTCGTTGCAGAGAAGTTCCTGACGGTTACGTTTAGTTACTTCTTGTGCGGAAGTCGCAGTGCGTCGGCAGTCCAGGCCGAGTAATGACCGAGGCGTACAAGATAAGTTAGTATTTGATACCGATTCCCATTTGAGGTCGGTTCCAGAGGAGGGAAAAAATAATGAGGCAGACAAGAAGCTTGGTGCGTGTGGCGATGGTGGCGCTGGTTGCATTGGTCGCTCCAGTGGCAAATGCGGAAGTGCTCGGTGCGAACGATCAGCCGATCCACGATGCGGCGCGGCTGGGTAGCGGTGCAGAGGTGCAGGCCATCCTGAAAACGCAGCCTGCGGCGCGAGATGTCCGCACCAATCGGGGTATGACGCCGCTGCATCTGGCAGCAACGAATCCGGACATCTCTGCTTTGAAGGCACTGATCTCCGCCGGCGCAGACGCCAATGCCAAGGATGGAGAGGGCAATACGCCGCTGCACATGGCCGCCTATACGCAGCGTGCGGCCCATGCCCAACTCCTGCTGGAGGCCGGGGCCGATCCGGTCGTCAAGAGCAATGCCGGCCGCGATCCGCTTTCGATGGCGCGCAAGGCCATGGCTCACGAAGTGGCAGGGATCGTATCCCTCTGGATACTCAAGGGCTGCAAGGCGGGCAAGCCATGCTGATGCGCCGGGTGCGAGCGGCAACCTTGATGTTGGCGATGGCAGCGGTCGCGAACTTGGCCGATGCTGCTGAAGCCTTGCCCCCGATCAAGATCTACGGGCCGAAGGTCTGCCTGGCCTGCATCGACTGGGCTGACCACCTGCGGGAGCACGGCTTCAAGGTATCCTTTCACGGTACTGACGACATGGCGGCAGTGAAGCGCCGCTACAAGGTGCCAGAGGATATGGAGTCGGTGCATACCGCTGTGGTCGGACGCTACTTCGTCGAAGGACATGTGCCGGCCGAGGACATCAAGCTCCTGCTCAAGGAAAAGCCGAAGGCACGCGGCCTTGCCGTGCCCGGCTTGCCACGCGGGGCGCCGGGACGGGAGCGTTCGACGCCGTTCTGCGAGCAGGGGTGCACCATCCTCGACAGCGAAGGTGTCGAGCGCGAAGTGCGTCGCGAATTGTTCAATACCATGCTGGTGGCGCCGAATGGCAAGACCAGCGTCTGGGAGAGGCACTGAGGCAGCAGGGGCAGTTCAGCCCTTGAACGCGAGAAATTCGGAAAACGCTGCAGTCGCCCAGGCCAGATCTTCGTCCCGCGGGTTCGGGTCGGTAGTCTGCCGTACCTTCTGATCGATGAGGCCGTCGCCGCGGATGCGGTAGCTGGCATCGATGCGTACCAGCGTCATCGGATCGAAATTGGTGAATAGGTAGCAGACGCTTTCCGGCAGCAAGCTGGGTGATTCGCTGCCGCGGGCTCGGGCGGCGATCTCGCGGGCGACGATGTGCCCCTGTCGGTTAGCCATGTGGCCGCTTTTGGGATAGTGGCCGAAGAGAGGCGAAACCGGGCCGACAGCATCGCCGATGACGAAGATCCGTTCGTCCTGTCTGGCCTGCAGGTGGAGCGGTTCCACGTCGGCCCAACCGGTGGGCTTGCCCGCGCTGTCTTGCCCAATCAACCCAGCCTGCCAGAGCAACTCTCCCGCTTGTTGTGGCGGGATAAGGATCGCATCGTCGAAGCGGACTTCGTCGAATTCGGTGGCGATCTTCTTGTTGAAGGGATCGACGGACTGCACGCGCATATCCTGTCGATAGTCGATCTGGTCGCGGTAGCCTTCCTCGAACACGCGGCGGAAAACCGGAGAAATGGGATTGGGATCCAGCACGATCAGCTTGCCCTTGATGCGGCGTGTCTTGAGCAGCCAGCCGATCATGGCGGCGCGCTCGTAGGGGGCGGGTGGACAGCGATAGGGCATCGGCGGCACGGTCATGACCAGATCGCCGCCGGTAAAACCGTCGAGTTTCCGCTTCAGCGCAGCGAAATCGTCACCGGCGGCATAGGCAGCGGGGTAGTGCTGCCGGGCGTGTTCGGTGGCGCGGCGGTCGTCGCCGAACCAGGCCAGGTGGTCGTAGCGGATGCCCACGGCCAGGATCAGCCAATCGTAGTCGATGCTGCCCTCGGTGGTGACGACGCGGCGCTTGTCGCGATCCACCGCCTCGACCCGGGTGCGGATGAACGTGTAGCCGTAGGCCTTGGCGGCCGCGGCGTAGTCGTGGGCGAGATGGCGGGTATCGATCAGGTTCGCCAGCCATTTATTGCTCAGGGGGCAGGACCAGAACGTGGCGTTTCTTTCCAGCAGCACGACTTCCAGTTCGGGCGCCTGTTCGCGCAGGTGGCGCGCCGCGCTCAGGCCACCCCAGCCGCCGCCGACGATGACCACGCGGCGGCGACCTTGCGGGCGCGGCAGCAAGCGCGGCGCCGGAACAGCGATGTCTGAAGCCGCACGCACGATACCGGCGGTGCCAAGCGCGGCGCAGGCGGCGAGAAAGTCGCGGCGGTTCTGTGTCATCGGAACAGGGCCGCGGTTGCGGCATCCAACTCGGTTCTGCTGATAAGGCCGACCTTTTTGGCGACGACTCGGCCGTCGGCATCGATGATCAGCGTGTAGGGCAGTCCGCCCTTCGGATTGCCCAGGGCGTGCATCAGGGCATTGCCCTGGCCCTTGGCGAGCAGGACGAGGTAGTCCATGTCATAGGCGCGCGCGAACTCGCGCACCGTGTCCGCCTTATCCTCGAGGCCGATACCGACCACCACGAGCCCCTTGTCCTTCAGGCGTTGCTGTACTTTGGCGAGTTCGGGGATCTCGACACGGCACGGTCCGCACCAGCGTGCCCAGAAATTGACGACGAGTGGCTTGCCACGCAGTTTTCCCAAGGCGAAAGGCCGATCGTCGGCATCCCACAGGGTGGCGGCGAAGAGGGGCGTCGGGTCGGGCGGTGCGCTTTCGGCTCGAACACCGAAAGCGAAGGCGAGGAACAGGAAGGGCAGAAGGATTTTCATGGCTGGCGGCAAGAAGAGTCCGGGCCGATTCTGCCAGACTTGCCGCTGCCGCGTCCTTGGAGGAGGTTGGCTTGACATGAGAACGTTCGTTCTCTACGATGGTGAACGTTCGTTCATGACTTGCTGTAGGAGACTGCCATGCCTGCCGCCAACCCCGAACGCGACGGCGATTATCTCGACCGCCTGCGCGACTACTATGCGGAGAACCGCCGCATTCCCTCGTTCCAGCGCATTGCCGCGCTGATGGGCTTTGCCTCCAAGGCCGCCGCCAGCAAGCTGGTCGACCGCCTCGCCGCCGCCGGCTTCGTCGAGCGCACCCCGGACGACGATGCCTGGGTACCCACCACCAGGTTTTTCGAGCGGCCCCTCGCCGAAGTCGCCGTACGCGCCGGCGGTCCGGACATGATCGAGGGAACGCAGGGAGAACTCTTTTTGATCGATCAGTACCTTGTCCGCCAGCCGTCGCGTACCGTCATGGTGCCGGTCAAGGGGGATTCGATGATCGACGCCGGGATCCATGAGGGCGACCTCGTCGTCGTCGAACGCGCAAAGGCAGCCAAGGCGGGGGATTTCGTCGTCGCCATCGTCGATAACGAATTCACGCTCAAGGAACTCGGGCTCGAGAAGGGCCGGTTCATCCTCAAGCCCTGCAATCCGGCCTATCCGGTCATCCGGCCCCAGGGCGAACTCGAAGTTTTCGGGGTCGTCACCGGCCTCGTCCGACGCTACCGGGATTGAGCATGCCCTGTCGCATCGAGGTGGGGAAACTTCCCCGCCAAGGCCCTGCTTTTCCAGAATTTCCGGAAACTGGCGTCGTCTCCGTGGCCGGTTGTCCGGTGCTCGCCAAGCCGGTGCCGGCCGGTTTTCCGTCGCCTGCTGCCGACTATTTCGAAACGCGCCTGAGTCTCGACGACCACCTGATCGAGCATCGTGAAGCCACGTTCTTCGTCCGTGTGCAAGGGCATTCGATGACCGGCTTTGGCATCCATGACGGCGATCTGCTGGTGGTGGATCGCGCCCTCGATCCGGCCGACCGCAGCGTGGTCATCGCCGTCGTCGATGGCCAGTTCGCCGTCAAGCAGCTCTGCCTGCTGCCGGACGGCGTGCTGTTGCGCTCCGGTGCTGCCGGCCACGGCGATATCCTCGTCTCCGGCGACCAGGAACTCACCGTCTGGGGAGTGGTGCGCTGGAGCATCCATCGGGTGATGCCATGACAATCGCGCTGATCGATGGCAATAACTTCTTCGTTTCCTGCGAGCGGGTATTCGATCCCCGCCTCGAGGGCAGGCCGGTCGTCGTCCTTTCCAACAACGACGGCTGCGCGGTGGCGAGAAGCAACGAGGTCAAGGCGCTCGGCGTGAAGATGGGTGCGCCGTGGTTCCAGCTGCGTGACCTGGCCAGACGGCATGGCATCGTCGCCCTCTCGAGCAACTATGCGCTCTATGCCGACATGAGCAACCGCATGATGGCGGTGCTCGGGCAATACTCGCCCGATCAGGAGATCTACTCGATCGACGAATGCTTCCTCGGCCTTGACGGCCTGGAGCATCTCGACCTCGTCGAGTACGGCCGGGCGATTCGCCGCCGCGTCCGGCAATGGGTCGGTATCCCGGTTTGCGTCGGTATCGCACAGACCAAGACGCTCGCCAAGCTCGCCAATCACTGCGCGAAGAAAGGGTTGGCGGGCAAGGATGGGGTATGCGACTTCAACCGCATGAGCGCGGCGAAATTGTCCGGCCTGTTCGCCACGATCGAGGTCGGCGAAATTTGGGGCGTTGGCCGGCGGCTCGCGAAGCGGCTCGGCGAACTGGGAGTCGTATCGGTCGAGGCCTTGCGCACTGCCGATCCACAAATGATGCGCAAGAAATTCTCCGTCGTGCTGGAGCGCACGATCATGGAACTGAACGGTACGGCATGCATCGAGTTCGAGGAGGAAGCGCCGAACAAGCAGCAGATCATCTCTTCGCGCTCCTTCGGGCGATATGTCCATGCGATGGATGAACTGCAAGAGGCAGTCGCCAGCTACATCGCCATCGCCGCCGAGAAATTGCGCGCGCAGGGGTCGCTCGCCGGGATGGTGCAGGTCTATATCCGTACCAACCCGCACAAGGAGAACGCCCCGCAGTACCAGCGCGGCATGACGGTTCCGCTGCCTAAGGCGACAGACGATACCCTGCGGCTGACGCGGGCGGCGCTGTGGCTGCTCAAGCGCATTTACCGCCCCGGCTACGCCTACCAGAAGGCCGGCGTGGCGCTGCTCAACCTCACCGACGCCGCGACGGCGCAGCGGAGCCTGTTCGCGCCAACCCAGGACAATGCAAGGCTGATGGAGGTCATGGATCGCATCAACGCGATCTGGGGGCGCGGCACCCTGCGCTCGGCCGCCGAGGGCATCGAGAAGGGTTGGCGCATGAAGCGGGAAAGAGTATCGCCGGGCTACACGACCTGCTGGACACAGGTGCCGGTAGTATCCTAGGTAGCCATGCCGACCTTCGAACTCATTAGCCTCGCCGCCCTCGCAGCCGTTTTCTGGCTGTGGTTCGACAGCGTCAAGGCGCGCGACGTCGCCGTCCAGGCGGCCAAGGCCGGTTGCGCGGCAGAGGGTTTCCAGTTGCTCGACGAGACGGTAGCCATCGCCAGCCTCAAGTTTGCGCGGGACGACGACGGCCGGCTGGTCCTGCGACGCACCTATGCCTTCGAGTACAGCGACACCGGCGACAACCGCCGGCCGGGTAGTATCGTCATGCTGGGCAAGGACGTGCTCGCGGTCAATGTCGGGCTGCGCATCGTAAATGCCGCATGAAATTCGTCTTCGTGCGCCACGGCGAGAGCGAGGCCAACATTGCCGATTTCATCAACGACGATCCGCACCGGCAGGTCGCACTGACCGCGCTCGGTAGGCGACAGGCTGAATCCGTCGCACAGGATCTGAAAGAGTTTGGATTTGTCCGCGCCTTCGCTTCCGAATTCCTGCGTGCGCAGCAAACGGCTGAAGTGATCCTTGCCCACCACGGTTGCCGGCTTGAACTCGATGCGCGCCTCAACGAACGCCGCTCCGGCATGGACGGCCTGCCGACCGCTGCCTTCAACGACCTAGTGCGCCCGGACCCGGTCAACATCCGGCCGCCGCATGGAGAGTCGTTCGTCGAACAGATGGAGCGTCTCGCCGCCTTCCTCGATGAAATGGCCGGTACGGCGGAGGGGACGGTGCTGTGCGTTTCACATGAAAATCCGATCAACGCCGTACGCGCCCTGGCGGGCTTGGCACCGGACAAGGCGGCACGCGAGAAGATTCTCAATTGCGGCTGGATCGAGGTGACATGGCCACCCACGCAAACGGGTGAGCCATGAAGGATGGCAACCTTTTTGCCGATCTTCCTGCGGTGCCGCAGGCCGAAGAACGCTTCGATGTGCTCCTGCGGCGTCCAGGCCTCAGGATCGAGCGCATCGTTTCGACTGGTCAGGCCAGCCCCCCCGGTTTCTGGTACGAGCAGCCCGAGGCTGAGTGGGTGGTCCTGCTTGCCGGAGCCGCCGCGTTGCGCTTCGAGGACGAGTCAGAGGTCAGGAAGCTTGTTCCGGGCGACTGGGTGTTTATCGCGGCGGGGCGGCGGCATCGCGTCGAATGGACGCAGGACGGCGCCCCCACCGTCTGGCTGGCCGTGCATTTCGATGCATAGGAGGGGGAAATGAATCAGGCGCCCTCAAAGGAAGGTGTTTCGAGTTGCAGCGTTTTCTCGATGCGCAGGCCTTGATAGCGGCTTTCAGCCGATGTCGCCGTCGAGGTAGAACCAGCGGTCCGCTTCGCGCACGAAGCGGCTCTTCTCGTGCAGGCGATGCGCCCGACCGCTCAGTTTGTAGCGTGCGACAAACTCGACAATGGCGTGGGTTTCGTCCAGTTGCAGGTGCTGCTTCACTTCCAGTCCGATCCACTTGGGTTGCGTTCCCTCACTGTGATCCACTGCCGGCGGGCGGGTGGATGCGTGCCAAGTAGAAAGAAGATAGTCCTCGCGCAGCAACACGTAGGCGGTATACCGCGAGCGCATCAGCGCTTCGACCGTCGGTGCGATCGACTGGCCTTCCAGATAGGGTCCGCAGCAGTCGGCGAGGCTGCGGCCGCTGCCACAGGGGCAAGGTGAGGCAGGTTTAGGCATAGCGAGCGACCATTGCTGCGATTTCATCCTTGAGGCGCTTGCGCAAGGCAGGCGGAGCGAGTATCTCGACCCCTGCGCCATGGCGCAGGATGTCCATCACCAACTCCGTTGGGTTGGCGTAGGGAAGTTCGAGTACGTAATGGCCGTCGGGCTCGTAGCGCGTCTTCTGGTCGGGATGCCACTGTTCGGCGGAAACCCAGCGCGCATGTTCTGGCGTGAAGCGCAGTTTCGCCCATTCCACTTTGGCACCGGAAAAGATGCCGTAGCCGGCGCCGAGCACGGCGTCGAGTTCCCGTTTCGGCACTTCGCGTGCTGCGGCGTCGAGCAGGACTGCGGTGCGGATCGCGTCGACGGCGAAGCTGCGCACCTCGTTGCGCAGGTGGCACCAGCAATCGAGGTACCAGTTATCGCGATAGTAAATCAGCCGCTGCGGCGAGACTTCTCGCTCCGTCTCTAGGTCGCTGGCTCGGTTCCAGTGGCGGATGTGCAAGCGTCTGCGCTTCAGCAGCGCGGTGGCGATGATCTCGAAATGGGCGAGGTCGGCACTTCGTTTGCTCGCATGCAGGATGCGGATGCGGCGGGCGATTTCCTCGGGCGCATCGTCGCGGCTGCCCAGCAGGCTCTTCAGCCGTGCCTGCAGCGGCGCGATGTGCGGTCCGAGCAGACCGGGCTGCACTTCCTCGAGCAGGTTCTGCATCATCAGCAGCGCGTGGATTTCCGAAGCGTTGAACCACAACCCCGGAAGTTCGTATTTCGGGTCGTATTTGCCCTGCTGTTCGAAGCGGTAGCCGCCGGCATCGCGGTCATAGACGATCGGCGCGCTGAAACGGTCGCGCAGGTATTGCAGGTCGCGCTTTACCGTGGCGCGTGAAACGCCCAGCGCTTCCTGAATCTGGGAGAAGCTGGCGACCTTGCGCTCCTGCAGTAGTTGGTCGATCCGGTAGAAACGTTCGGTGCGGTCCATGGCAGTATCATCGCATGAGCTTGAAACTTCGGATGAGGAAAGATGCGCTACCCAAACACCGGCGAACCCGGTCTTCTCGAAAAATTCATTGCCCTCATTGCCGGTGCGATCCTGCTGGTCGTGGGCTTCATGTTCTCCCTGCTGCTTTTCGCAGTGATCGTTTCGCTCGGTCTGCTCGTCTGGGGCTACTTCTGGTGGAAGACGCGCAAACTGCGCCGTGCCATGCGCGAGCAGGCGCAGTCGCAAAGTACGACGCCTGCCGGCGGCCAAGTTATCGAAGGTGAAGCGATCATTGTCGAGATGGAAAAGGAAGCAGAACACCACAGCAAAGACCAACTACCGCCGGGAAGTGGCTGAAAGATCAAGTTGCAATTAGAGGAGAAACCATGTCGAAACAGCGTGTCGTGGTCATCACCGGCATCAGCCGCGGGCTCGGCCGGGCGATGGCCCATGAGTTCGCCCAGCGCGGCCATACGGTCGTCGGCTGCGGCCGCTCTGCCGATGCAGTCGCCAGCCTGCAGGCGGAACTGGGCGCTTCCCATCGCTGTGAAGTCGTAGATGTCACAGAGGATCGGCAGGTAGCAACCTGGGTGAAGCGAACTCTCAAGGACCTCGGGCCTCCTGATCTGCTGATCAATAACGCCGCCCTGATCAACCGCACCGTGCCCTTGTGGGAGATTTCGGCCAAGGAGTTCTCCGAGGTCATCGACGTCAATATCAAGGGCGTGGTCAATGTGCTCCGGCATTTCCTCCCGGCGATGGTCGAACGCAAGAAGGGGGTAATCGTCAATTTCAGTTCGGGCTGGGGCAGGGGCACCGATGCCAACGTCGCACCCTACTGCGCGACCAAATGGGCGATCGAGGGACTGACACGCGCCCTGGCCCTGGAATTGCCGAAGGGCATGGCCGCCATTCCGCTCAATCCGGGCATCATCGACACGGACATGCTGAGAAGCTGCTTCGGCAGCGAAGCCGGTCTTTACCCGAGTACCGAAGTCTGGGCGCAGACGGCCGTGCCTTTCCTGCTTCACCTGGGGGCGGCGGACAATGGCAAACCGCTGACTGTACCCGGCGGCTGAAACCGCATCGTGCATTCACAGGCTCATACTATGAGCCTGTTTGCTTGGATACTGGTCATGTACCCCTTTTGAAAGGAGAACATCATGACCGAATCCGTTGCGCTCTATCTTCGTTTGCGTCAGGTCGCTGTCGACTGCATGCTGGTGTTTGGGCTGGTGCTGCTGCTGGCTGTGGAGGTGCCGCTGTAGCAGGCTGTCCAGGGCAGCTTAGAATGCATACTTCAGCCAACGGGTCGCATGCCCAGTTCAGCAATGGAAGCTTTTCTCATCTCGACGGGCATCGTCGCTCTGGCCGAAATCGGCGACAAGACACAACTGCTTGCCTTTATCCTTGCGGCGAAATTCCGCAAACCCTGGCTAATCATTTTTGGCATCCTGGCAGCGACGATCGCCAACCACGCCTTCGCGGGTGCGGTCGGCGCTTGGCTCACCTCGCTCATCTCGCCTGAAACCCTGCGTTGGACGCTCGGCATCTCCTTCCTCGCCATGGCGGTCTGGACACTGATTCCCGACAAGATGGAGGAGGAGGAAGCCGGTCTGGTGAGATTCGGTGTGTTCGGGACGACCTTGATCGCTTTTTTCCTGGCCGAGATGGGCGACAAGACTCAGGTTGCGACTGTGGCGCTTGCCGCACAGTATCAAACGGTCGTTACTGTAGTCGCGGGCACCACGCTCGGCATGATGCTCGCCAACGTCCCGGCCGTGCTGCTCGGCGACCGGATCGCCCACCGCATGCCGGTCAGGCTGGTGCATGCGCTCGCGGCGGCCCTATTTGCGATTCTGGGTGTGGCCACTCTGGCGGGCGCCGGCGAAAGCCTGGGCTTTTGAGATGCTTGGACAGCAGGGCGCCGGTTGATGAGTTGGGGATTGGGTGTATTGCTGCTGCTCTTGGCCGGCTTGGTGCCGTTGGGCTGGCTGCTGCGCCGGCAGTTGCATCGCAGTCTCGCGCCCGAGCGCATTCCTGAACAGTGCTCGCCGGGCGATCTCGGCTTGAAATTTCGCGAAGTCCAAATTCCCACTCGCAATGGCAAATCGCTGTTCGGCTGGTTCATCCCCGCAGAGGCCCAGGAAAAGGCCCCCGCGGTTGCCGTCGTGCATGGTTGGGGAGGCAATGCCGAGACGATGCTGCCGCTGGCTTCGCCGCTCCGACAGGCCGGTTTTGCCGTTCTGCTGTTCGATGCCCGCTGCCATGGCCGCAGCGACGACGACAGCTTTGCCTCGATGCCGCGCTTCGCCGAAGACCTCGAACAGGCGGTCGACTGGCTGCTCCGGCAGCCGGAAGTCGACCCGCAGCGCATCGCCCTGGTCGGTCATTCCGTCGGTGCAGGTGCGGCATTGCTGGCCGCTTCGCGCCGCAACGATATCGCCGCAATTGCGAGCCTCGCTGCCTTCTCGCATCCGGCCCCGATGATGCGCCGCTGGCTGGCGACGAAGGGGATTCCCCATCTGCCCTTCGGCTGGCTTATCCTTCGCTACGTTGAATCCGTCATCGGTCATCGCTTCGACGACATTGCCCCTATCGCGACCATCCGCAAGCTGAGCTGCCCGGTCCTGCTGGTGCATGGCGATGCGGACCCGACCGTTCCGGTCGAAGAGGCGCGAGCGATCCATGCGGCGCGCAGCGGGGAGCAGGTGGAACTGCGCATTGTCGCGGGCGGCCACGACGACTACGGTGATCTGGAACGCGAAATGCCGGTGCTCGTCAGCTTCCTGTCAAAGGCTACCTTTAAGAATAATTCGTGAATATTGGAGTCGCATGAAATCGATTGCTCTTTTTGTCGTCATCGTTTTGCTGCTGCTGGTCCTGCCTTTCCTGTTTCCGTCGAGTGGCAGCAAGCAGGGGGACGCATCGCTCCTGCCTGCGCCTTGGCAGATCGAAGCGCAGAGCGACGGCACCACGCGCGCCTTCGGCCTGACATTGGGCCGCAGCACGCTCGAAGAGGCACGCAGCCTGATTGGCGCCGATCCTCAGGTGGCCCTCATCGTCGCTCCGGGCGAAAGCGGCTCAGTAGAGGCCTATTTCGATTCCGTCCAGACCGGTCCCGTGACCGGCAAGATGGTGCTGACGCTCGTCTCGACAGCCGAGCAGCGCGCGCAGATGCTGAAACGGGCGCGCAAGGCAGACTATATGGAGAGCACGACGCGGCGCGTCGAACTGGGCGATGAAGATCTGGCACTGGCACAGAAGGCGGCGATCGAGGCGCTGGTCTTCATTCCGGCAGCGAACCTCGACGAGCAGATCGTCCTGCAGCGTTTCGGCCAACCGGCCGAACGCATCCGCAGCGGCGAACATCGCGAGCATTTTCTTTACCCGGACAAGGGGCTCGACCTGCAACTCGACGCGAAGGGCAAAGAGGTGCTGCAGTATGTGGCGCCACGCGATTTCTCTCGCCTGCGTGAGCCGCTGGGGATGACCAAATAGTTTGGTGGAATAGATGTCCGCATATCTATTCCTGCAGTGCTGTCCGTAGGGATCGGCTTGGAGTGCCAATTACTTTCAGTCGCTTTGACCACTATCCCCCCGTAAAATACGTCGATGGCCATCCTGACAAACATCGTCGCCGCCGAGGAAGACGAACTCGAAGCAGTCGGCGAGTCCCTCGAGCCCTCCAGCGAGTGGAGCGGCATCGCCTTGCGCGACTTCACCATCCCGAAGATCGCCACGCTGCATGCAGTACTGACAGGCGATCTGCTGGATGACGCTTACGCGTTGTACGAACCCAGCTATTTTTCAGAAAACGAAGGGGCGATCGTGCTTCAGCTTGCCGGTGTGCTTACCGATCGCCTGGCAAGTCTTGACGAGGACGCATTGGAAGCGGTGTCCGAGGAACTCATGGCGACTGAAGAGTTCGAGGACGCTGGCTGGGACGCAGAAGACATCACCGAGATGCTCAATGGTCTAGTCGATCTGGCCCGTCTGGCCGAGTCGCAGGGGCAGGTTCTGTTCGCCTGGCTGCATCCATTGCGAACCTGATCAGGGTAGCCATGGGGTTGGAAACCCCACGGCTCACTATCTGGGAGTGGAATGATGAACAAGATACGCGCATGGGCCGCTATGGCACCTGGCCAGAAGTTGGAAAAGTACGAGTACGATCCTGGCCCGCTGGGCGAGGACGAAGTCGAGATCGCCGTCGAGTATTGCGGGGTCTGTCATTCCGACTTGTCGATGATCGACAATGAATGGAACTTTACGACCTACCCGATCGTTCCCGGCCATGAAGCCGTCGGACGCATCGTCGCCATGGGTAGCCAGGTCAAGGGACTGGAAGTCGGACAGCGAGCGGGGGTCGGCTGGGCCAACAGCAGTTGCCTGCACTGCGGTTCCTGCCTGGGGGGCGAACACCACCAGTGCAGCGATACCAAGGCCACGATCTCGAACCATCCGGGGGGATTTGCAGAGCGGATACGCGCCCAGTGGCCATGGGCGGTGCCCGTGCCGGAAGGCATGTCGGCTGCCGTGGCCGGGCCGTTGTTTTGCGGTGGCATTACCGTCTTTACACCGTTCATCGAATACAACATCTCGCCGTTGAGCCGTGTCGGTGTGGTCGGCATCGGCGGATTGGGGCACCTGGCCGTCAAGTTCGCCAAGGCTTGGGGCTGCGAGGTGACGGCCTTCACGTCAACTGCCGCCAAGACGAAGGAGGCCAAGGCGCTTGGGGCACACCGCGTAGTCTCCAGCACCGATCCGGAGGCCATCGCCCAATTGACCAAGACGATGGACTTGGTCATCGTGACGGTGAATGTGCCGCTTGATTGGTCCGCCATCATTTCCACCCTGGCGCCGCATGGTAGGTTGCATTTCGTCGGGGCGGTGCTGGAACCGGTGCCTGTCGAAGTGTTCTCGTTGCTCGACGGGCAGAAATGCGTGTCAGGCTCAGCGATTGGTTCGCCGACCAACATGGCGAAGATGTTGGACTTCTGCGTTCGCCACAAGATCGAGCCGCAGGTGGAGCATTTCTCGATGAGCCGGGTCAATGAAGCTTTGGAACATCTGCGCAGCGGCAAAGCACGCTATCGGATCGTGCTGGACGCGGACTTCAAGAACTGAAGCCCATTGCCCATTGGCAAAGGACACCGAGAGAGCGAGCAAGCTTTGCCGACAACACCCTCAGGAAAGAAATCCATGGCCAAACATATGACCTACGAAGCCTTCCTCGATGAAGTCACCACGCTCATCACCGAGAAGTACGATGTCGCCGACAAGGCCGCGATTGCGATGGTGATGCAGGCGCAGGAAGATGAGTACTTCAGCGGCCATGATGACAACCCGAAGATTTGCACCCTGGATCGTGCCCATGAGGATGCCAGAGCCGTGTTCAAGAAATACCACCGGAAACCATGACCATCGAATTATCTCCACTCGAAGCCCGCGTCGTCGGTTGCCTGATCGAAAAGGAAATCACCACACCCGAGCATTACCCGCTGTCCCTGAATGCCCTGACCAATGCCTGCAACCAGAAGAGCAACCGCGATCCTGTCCTCGATCTGCATGAGGCGGACGTCCAGCAAATACTGGATCAACTGATCAAGAAATACCTGGTCAGCGAGGAAACCGGCTACGGCAGCCGGGTCGCCAAGTATCGTCACCGTTTCTGCAATACCGAATACGGCACCCTCAAATTCTCTACGCAGGAACTCGGCATCGTCTGCGAACTTCTGCTGCGGGGGCCGCAGACGCCCGGGGAACTGCGTAGTCGTGCCAGTCGTCTTTGTCCGTTGAAGGATGTCACCGAAGTCGAGACAGTCCTGGACCGATTGGCGCAACGGGAGGACGGTCCGTTTGTCACCCGTCTGCCAAGGGAACCCGGCAAGCGAGAGTCCCGCTATGCGCATCTGTTCAGCGGTGAGGTTGTCGGAAACATCGCATCCGGGGCTGAGGGCACCCCCGTTGCAGAATCCGTTGAGCGAGGCCCACTTGAGCAGCGGGTTGCTCAACTCGAATTGGAGGTGGCTGAACTCAAAGCCCTGCTGATTCGGCATGGCCTGACCTGAATTCGGCTGCCTAAACATGACCATTTAGGTCAATGCCGATGCCTGCCCGGAATCGATGGAGGAGATTCTGTGGCGGAAGAGGTGGGATTCGAACCCACGGTGGACTTGCATCCACGCCGGTTTTCAAGACCGGTGCATTCAACCGCTCTGCCACTCTTCCGCTATTTGCAAGCGGCGCGATTATAGCCCGCAGAGTGGCTGTAGCCCTTGCCGTCTTCGTGCCTCGTCGCAAGCCTGGTCGCCGATGCCAATGGCTGACAGTGGCGCGAATTCACGGCAGGCGGCGGGGCGCTTTGCATAGATCGTACAGTTTACATAGTGCCCGACGCTGCCTTCAAGTGCGATGCAGCGTCCGGGATGGTCGGGATGCTCACGCATGCAGGCGGTACTGGCGGTGTAGGGCTCCGTCAACGCTGCGGGGACTTGTCCACCATGGCTGTCGAGTTCGAAGCGGGGCATGGTGATGCGGAAAGTGGCGCAGCAGGCGCCGCAGTATTGGCAAATTGTCATTACAGGACTTGAGAAAATAGAGCCATGCCCCGATAATAGCTACATGGTCGTAATTCCGGCAAACCGGAAGCGTTTCGGACGGCGGTTCGATTCCGCCCACCTCCACCACCAGACAGCGCCGCAAAGGCTTTTACTTGCGGGGGTGCACTGGCTTCGACGGGGCGAATAAGGCTAGCAGGCGACTCGAAAGGCGACGGACGTAATCCGCGCAAATCCACAAACGCCAACGATGAGCGTTTCGCACTGGCCGCTTAAGGCCTATGCCGAGGCCGCTTGAGCCTTGTAACCCAAGAAAAGCCGGCGGGCGCCCCATGCAAATGAGGTGCCCGTCGTTATTTTTGCTTCTCGAACGCTCAGTCGAACAGGTGTCGGATGATTTCCTGGCCGTAGCTGTAGCGCTGGCGGCAGATGTCATCCTCGATCACTAGTTCCCCTTGTTCGGCGAGCGCCGCTTCGATTTCCTTGCGGCCGAGGCTTTGCAGCATCGCCAACACCTTGGCTTCGTCGCGGGGGCAGTGGTAGCGCACGGGGCGCGGGTCGAACAGGCGGATGTTTTCCTCCGGAAACAGGCGCATCAGCAGGCTCGCGGCGGGCTCTGTTAGTTCGGACGGCCTGAGCGTGGCAGCCAGATGCAGGATGCGGTTCCAGCCGTCCGGATCCTTGGTGTCTGCCTCAGGGAGTTTCTGCAGGAACAGCCCGCCGGCGAAATGCTCGTTTGCGGTGAGGAACAGCTTGGCGGGCTGCTGCTCCGATTGTTCGAGATAATGCTCGAACACCTCGGTGAGGCTGTTGCCAGCGAGCGGCACGATGCTCTGGTAAGGGTCGCCGAAGTTGGTGTGCAGCGTCAGGACCAGTTGGCCGTCGCCGAGCAGTTCCTGAAAAGTCGGCGCCGGCGGGACGGCGGCATCACTCTTGAGACGGGCCGTGCCGCGCAGGCGCAGCTGTTCGTCGCAATCGACCAGCAGCAGGGAGACAAGGCCGTGGCCTTGCAGTTGGAAGGTGAGCCGGCCGGGCGTCTTGAGGTTGCCGGCGATCAGTGCAGTAATGGCTGCCAGTTCGCCGAGCAGGGCATTGACGGCCGGAGGATCGTCGCGGCCGGCGTGCATCTCGTGCCAGGCGTTGCCGAGCGACACCAGCGCGCCGCGGATGTCGAGCGTCTCGAACAGGAAACGGCGTACGGAATCCATTACTTCACGAAGCTTTCGAACATGGTCTGGTCGAAACCGACCAGCAGGTGCCCGCTGGGAGTTTCGACCACCGGACGGCGGATCACGCTGGCGTGTTCCAGCATGGTGGCCACCGCCTTGCTTTGCGTCGTAATGTCCTGCTGCTCGGGCGTGAGCTTCCGCCAGGTGGTGCCCTTGGTATTGATGAGCGTTTTCCAGCCGAGCGTGCGGCACCAGTCGACGAGGCGGTCGCGCGGTACGCCCAACTTCTTGTAGTCGTGGAACTCGTAGGCGACGCCGTGCTCGTCGCACCAGTTGAGGGCCTTCTTCACCGAGTCGCAATTCTTGATGCCGTAGATGCGGCATTTGGCCGATGCTTGGGGTTCGGTCATGAGTTTTCCTGTTCGTCTCGATCCGTCAAGGGGCGAATTATCGCCCGTCAGAGACGATGTTGCGCGTTCCTGGCGGTTTCGTCAGTTGCCGAGGCGGGCTTTCAGCGCTGCCAGGAAATCTTCGGTGGCGTCGGCCAGGTCGTGTGCGAGCCGGGCAAGCTCCTTCGGGTCCTTGTCGCTTGGCGAGCGGGCGGCATCCTCGGTTTCCTTGGCAATTCCCTGGAGCACCGGGGCCATCATGTTGCCGGCAACGCCTTTGGTCTTGTGGGCGAAGAAGGTTACTTGCTCCCAATTGCCGCTAGCAGCATGCTGTCGCAATTGGCTGGGTGTTTCCTGGCTGCCTTCGAATGCGGATTCGGCTAGCTTGTCGATGAAGTCCTGCTTGCCCTTGAAGCGCTGGAGAAGGGATTGCCAATCGATCATGTCCATGGCTTGGTTTTCCAAGTTTCTCGTTCGTAGTGTCGGAGTAGGTAGCGGAGCCGGTGCTCGGTTTTCCAAGTTTCGCGTATGCCGCAGAATGGTGGCAACCAGTTCATCCGGTTCGATCGGTTTGGTGACGCGGTCGACCATCCCAGCTGCCAGACATTGGGCGCGCTCGTCCTCGAAGGCGTGTGCGGTCAGCCCGATCACAGGCAGGACCGGCGCCATCGCGCGAATATGTCGGGTAGTGGCATAACCATCCATCACCGGCATCTGAATATCCATCAGTACTGCATCGAATGCGGAGGCGCCGGCTTCCTGGAGTCGCTCGAGCGCATCCTGGCCGTTGACGCCGATGACTACGCTTGCGCCTTCGTGTTCGAGGAGGTCTTCGAGAATGATGCGGTTGACCTCGACATCCTCTGCGGCCAGCAGGCGCAAGCCACGCAGACGCTGGCTGGCCTCGTTCCGGTGGCTCGTTTCGTAAGCCCCTATTGCGGCTGGGGCCGGCGCCGGAGGAAGATTGAGTCGCAGGGTGAAGGCGCAGCCGCCTTCCGGACGCCGAGCGGCGGCGATGTCGCCGTCCATCATTTCTGCCAGCCGGCGGCTGATGGTCAGTCCCAGGCCGGTTCCACCGTATTTCCGGGTCGTGGAACTATCGGCCTGCTCGAAAGGTAGGAACAGTCGTGACAGTTGTTCCTCGGACATGCCGATGCCGGTGTCGGTGACGCAGAAAGTCGTGTACTTGCCTGCTTGGCCGACTGTCAGGCCGACCTCGCCCCGTTCGGTGAACTTGACGGCGTTCGATAGCAGATTGACCAGTATCTGCCGCAGCCGCAGGGAGTCGCCGGAAACCCATTCCGGCAGGGCATCATCGAGCTTTGCCTCCAGGGCGAGGCCCTTGGCCTGGGCATCCTTGGCAACCATCCCGACGGCGTTCTCGACGATGGCTGGCAATCTGAACGGGTGAGCCTCGACCGAAAACTTTCCGGCTTCGATCTTCGAGAAGTCCAGGATGTCGTTGATCACGCTGAGGAGGTGTTCTCCGGAATCCAGTATCTGCTGGAACGTCACGCCGGTCGCTCTACCGATGTTTTCGCGCATCCCCATGCGGGCGAGGCCCAGCACGGCGTTCATTGGCGTACGAATCTCGTGGCTCATGTTGGCGAGGAAGACACTCTTCGCCTGGCTGGCGGCTTCCGCCGCGTCGCGGGCCTCGGCCAGTTCGGCAGTGCGTTCCGCCACCAATTCCTCGAGGTTTTCGCGGTGGCGCTCAAGCGACACCTCCGAGCGCTTGCGCTCGATCAGCGACACCAGAATGTTGGCGATCGAGAGCAGAAAGTCATCCTTGCTCGCATCGCGCGAAGTGCCCGGCGGCAGGTAGAGCACCAGCACGCCGACCATCTGCTGCCCCGAGCGCAGCGGAACGACATAATGGCCGTGGTCTGTCATGCTGGCGTAAGTGGTTTCGTGCAGCGCGTCGACATGGTCTGTATGCAGCAATTCGCCGTTGGCAGCCACCCGTCCGCACAGGCAGTGTCCCAGAGGCACCTCGCGGCAGGAATGCATGATCTCTGGGCTCAGATTGCGACTGGCTACGAGATGCAGGCGCTTGTCTGTTTCACTGTATAGGAAGATTCCTCCATTGGGCTGAACAGCCAGCCAGGAAAGCGTCAGCAGATGGTCGAGACTGTGCTGCAAGCTTGCATCGAGGGGGGCTGGATCCAGTCCGATTTCCAGCAGCGTGCGCAGTGCCTGTTGCTGCTCGCGATCAAGGCGCAGCTCAGTTTCCTTCGCCTTGATTTCGGTGATGTCGTAGCCGATGGCGATGATATGGGTCACCTGACCCGCGTCATCCCTAAGAATGGTGTTGTGCCAGTCGAGCAGGCGCCGGCCGTCCTCGCGGGTGAGCCATTCGTTCTGGTGGCGCCCGGCGATGCGCACCTCGCCAGCGCACAGGTTTTGGAATACCTGTTGGACGCGCTCTATGGCTTCCGGTGGTATGAGGCGTTCCCAGACCGGCTTGCCGACCAGTTCTTCACTTCGCCACCCGGTGATGGATTCGGCAGCCTTGTTGAAACGCACGATGTTCCCCGAGCGGTCGAGAACCACCAGAATGTTTCCCAAGGTATCGACCAGCGCATCGCTGAATTCGAGCTGTTCCTGCAGGGCTTTCGCCATGACCCTGCGAGCCGTGATGTCGCGGTCCGAACCACGGTAGCCCAGCAACCGGCCATCCGCAGAGAGAATCGGTGTGCCGCTGGTCTCGAGGCTGATCAGGCGACCATCCTTGTGCAGATTCATGTTTTCCAGTGCGGAGAACGGTCGGCGTTCGGCGGCGATACGGCCGAAGATCTCTCCGACTCGGCGCGCTTCGTCCGGTGGCATCAGATCGAACGGCGTCTTGCCGATCAATTCCTCCGGTGCATAGCCGAGCAGTTCGGTCACCCGCGGGCTGGCGTAGGTATAGACGCCGTTCGCATCTACCTCCCAGATCCAGTCGGGCGATACCTCGACCATGTCGCGGTAGCGCCGCATCGTCTCTTGCTGGATTAGACGAAGATGATTGATGCGCTCCGCCACGGCGAGTGCCAGCAAGGGGAGCGTCAGCAGGACGGCCATCTGCCGGCCGATGCTGTCGAACAGGGAAGGAATAAGCCCCAGGGCCTGCAGGCTGTACCAGATTTCCATCAGCCAGAACAGCGACACGGCGATCACGAACAGGCGCGCCGGCAACCAGCCTTTCTTCCAGCTATGGATGCCGGCAGCCAAGCTCGCGATGCCGATCGCGATGACGATGATATTCAGCAGCCAAACGATGCCTGGGCTGAATGCCAGGATGGCGAGTCCGGTACCGAAGATGGCAAGGGACAGAGCGCGCAGCAGCTTATGCCATGCAGGCAGGCGCTCGCGGAGCTGGAGCTGCTCGCTGGCATAACGTAGATAGAACCAAAGGGCTGCAATGCTGCTCAGGAGCATGCCTCGGTGCGTCCATTCGCCAGGAGCCAGCGTGGCCGGAAGCCAGGCGATGATCCAGCCCTCGAAAATGATTGAATACGCTGCGAAGCACAACATCATCAGCGCGAAGTCGCGATAGATGCGATCGCGAATCCGGAGATACAGCAGCAGGAAGAAGATGCCGAAGGTAAACAGCATGCCAATGAAGGTGCCATCCCAATACCCTTCTATGGCGTAGGTCTCGTTGAAATGCTGCTGGCGGGCGAGGGCCAGCGGCAGAGGCATCGCGGTGGCCGATTGGACGCGCAAGAAGTAGGTCTGCGTTTCGCCGCGTGGAATCTGGAGAGGAAACAGATGGTGCCGATCGGCAACGGCACGTTCTGAAAACGGACGTGCGGCGCCGCTGCGCAACACCTTCCAAGTGCCATCCGGTTGTCGTGTGTACAGATCGAGGTGCTGAATGCGCGGTTCGCCGGCCTCGAGCCACCATGAGGGATTGTCCGTCAGATTGCGCAGCTGGATTCGCAGCCACAACGCGCCTTTGACGTAGCCGGGATTGGCCAGATTTTTCGGCGCGGGGCCGAAGCAGTCGACAAACTTGTCTGTCGCGACTTCGTCGATGCCGAGCTTCGCTTCGGGATCATGGGCGATTTCGACATTTTCGCAGGTGACCAATGTCTCGGGCATGCCGTCCTGCAGGTCGACGACGCCAGCTTGGGATGGTTCCATCCACAGCGTCAACATCGCCAGCAGAACCACCAGCTTTGACATGCCATGCTCCCTCATGACGTCGGTCCCATGCCCGACAGGCATGAATATACCTTGCTATGACCGGAGCCTAAAACTTTAACATGCCACCGGGGCAACGATTGTTATGTTCGAGCCGCTGAAGTGTCGGGAGTAGGTTGAGTCCAGTCTCGGCTTTCAGGTGGCGTGCAGATACTTTGAGTTCTGCAAAGTTATGCTGCACCGGCGTACCCGTGGCGGCGAAGGCGACGACATTGCCGCTGTCGCAGGAGGGGAAGGCGACTGCACGGCCATCGAAGGCTTCTTCAATACGCTCCATCGACTTCTTCACGCCCTTGCGCTTAGAGAGGAGGTTGGAGACGAGCAGGCCGCTGCCGCTCAGGCGCGCCTTGCAATTGAGGTAGAAGGGCAGAGTATCCAGCATGCCGGTACGGGCATTCTCGTCGAAGCCATCGACGAGGATGAGGTCGAAGCGCTGCGTGCCGGTGGCTACGAAATCGGCGCCGTCGCCCAGCTCGATGCGCAGCCGCTCATCCTCATCCGGCAGCTTGAAGTGGTGGCGCGCTACTGCGACGACTTCCGGGTCGATTTCCACCACGGTGAGCTTCGCCGCGGGGCGGTGGCGATAGAGGAATTTGGTGAGCGAGGCGGCGCCGAGCCCGATCAGCAAGGCGCTGCGCGGCCATTCCGGGTCGGGCCGCAACAGCAGTGCTGCCATCATCTCGCGGGTGTAGTCGAGTTCCAGCGCCCAGGGGCGGGCGAGGCGCATTGCCCCCTGGATCCAATGCGAACCGAAGTGCAGGTAGCGCACTCCGGCAGATTCGCTGACTTGGATATCCATGCGAAAAAAGTCGGCGCTGGCGGGACGGCGCCAGCCTTAGTTCAGCGTGCGGGCGAGCTGGACGCGGAACTCGCGTACTAGGTCGTCGAACTGCGGCTGGGTGCCGAGCATCGTGAATAGATTGAGCATGCCCTTGCGGCCGGCCTCGTCATTCCATTTGCGGTCGCGCCGCACGATGTCGAGCAGGTTTTCCAGTGCGCCGCGGTAGTCCTGGCGCAAGGCCAGCGCATTGGCGAGCTGCAGGCGGGCGTCGTGGTCGTTGGCGTCCTGGTCGAGCTTAGCGCGCAAGGTATCGATATCGGCGCCGCCGCCGGCACTGGCGAGCTGCAGCCGAGCCTGCAGCGAAGCGACACGATCCTGATCTCGCGCCCGGTCGGCCACGATGTCGAGCACTTGACGCGCCTCGGTCATGGCCTCTTCGCTCTTGGTCGCCAGGCACAACTCGACGAAGTCGAGATAGGCGGTATCGTTGGCCGGATCGGTGTTGATCGCCTGGGCCATCAGCTTGCGCGCGCCTTCGACATCGCCGGCCTGATAGGCGGCCATCGCTTCGCGCTGTATCGGTTCGGCAGGGGAGGGGATCAGGTTCGCGACGAATTCGCGTACTTGGGCCTCGGGTTGCGCGCCAGTGAATTCATCTACCACCTCGCCGCCGACGAAGGCCTTGACGGCAGGAATGCCGCGTACGCCGTAACGCATCGACAGTTCCTGGTTCTCGTCGGAGTTGACCTTGGCGAGGATGAATTTGCCGCCAAATTCGGCGGCGAGTTTCTCGAGGATCGGCTTGAGGATGCGGCAGGGCTGGCACCAGGGCGCCCAGAAGTCGACGACTACCGGCACCTGGCGCGAGGCGGCCAGTACCTTTTCGTCGAAATCGGCGACGCTCACATCGTAGGAGTGGTCGGTGGCGTGTTCTGACATGGGGTTTCCTATCGCTGCAAATGAAAAAGCCGGGAAGCCACGCGGGCTTGCCCGGCATTTTACCGGCTGCGGCGGATCAGGCCTTGCTGCTGATCTTCTCCAGCAGCCTGAGGACCGAGGTGTGGTCGTCTTCGGCCATGCCGCTGCCGACCACCGCGTTGAAGAGCTGGGCGGTGGCCGCGGCCGCGGGAAGCATCAGGCCGAGACGATGTGCCTCTTCCATGACGATGTTCAAGTCCTTCTGGTGCATCCAAGCTTTGAAGCCGGGCTTGAAGTTGCGCTCCAGCATGCGCTGGCCGTGAACTTCCAGAATTCTCGAATAGGCGAATCCACCGAGCAGTGCCTCGCGCACCTTGGCGACGTCGACCTCGTTCTTCTGCGCGAAGTTGAACGCCTCGGCGACGGCGGCGACCCCCACACCGGTGAGAATCTGGTTGCAGGCTTTGGCGACCTGGCCGGCGCCGCTTGCACCGATCAGGTTGATCGACTTGCCCATCTTCTCGAACAACGGCCTGACTTTTTCGAAAATCTCCGGCTTGCCGCCGACCATGATCGTCAGCGAGGCGTTGATAGCGCCGATCTCCCCGCCGGATACCGGCGCGTCGAGAAACTCGATTCCGAGCGCGGACAAATCATTGCCGATCTCGCGTGCGGCATTGGGATTGATCGTGCTCATGTCGACGACGATCAGACCTGACCGGGCTCCTGCCGCGATGCCGTCCGGGCCGAGACAGACGGCGCGCACGTCAGGCGCATCCGCCACCATCGTGAACACGATCTCGGCATGCTTGGCGACCTCGGCTGGCGAGGGATGGATCTGCGCGTTGGCTGCCTTGAACGGATCGAGGGAGGAGGGACGACGCGCCCAGAGATGCAGGGTATGGCCGGATTTTTCGAGGTGCATGGCCATGGGACGGCCCATGAGGCCGAGACCGATGAAACCGATATGCATGTCGTTGGCTCCTAGGTGGATCGTTCAGCCTGCGTAGGACGCGGGGTTGAGCAGGTTTGGAGGACGTTGTCCGCCAAGCGCCGCGATCAGGTTGTCAGCGGCGAGCGAGGCCATGGCCAGGCGCGTGGCGCGTGTCGACGAGCCTATATGGGGTGTGAGGACGACATTGTCCAGGCTCAGGAAGCGTGGATCGATGGCCGGTTCGTTCTCGAATACGTCGAGGCCGGCACCGGCGATGCGGCGCTGCTGCAGGGCTTCGATCAGCGCGTTGTCGTCGACGATGCCGCCGCGCGCGACGTTGATGAGGTGCGCACTAGGTTTCATCAGCGCCAGTTCGGCGGCGCCGATGATGTGATGGACGGCAGGGGAGTAGGGCAGCATCAGCACGAGGAAGTCGGCTTGGCGCAGCAGATCTTCCTTGCTCACCCAGGTGGCGCGGCAGGCTTGCTCGTCCGCTTCCGGCAGACGGCTGCGATTGTGATAGATGACATTCATCTCGAAGCCGGCGGCCCGACGCGCGACCGTCTGGCCGATGCGGCCCATCCCGAGGATGCCGAGCGTCGCATGATGCACATCCTCGCCCCACCACGGATCCTTGAACTTCCAGCCCTTCCATTGCCCGTCGCGCACCCATTTGTCGGCGCTGACGATACGGCGTGCCGACGAGAGAATCAGCGCCCAGGCGATGTCCGCAGTGGTGTCGTCGAGCACGCCCGGCGTATTGGTCGCCATGACGCCGGCGCGGGTGATCGCGTCGAGATCGAAATTGTTGTAGCCGACAGCGACGTTGCACACGGCCTTGAGATGCGGCGCGGCGGTAAGTACCGCTTCATCGATGCGGTCGGACAAGAGGGTGATGGCGCCCTGCTTGTCAGCCAGGCGCTGCTTCAGCACATCGGGTGGCAAGGGGGCATCCTGATCGTTGTAATCGACCTCGAAATGCGTGGCGAGGCGTTCGACGACCTCGGGCAGGATGGCCCGGGTCACGAGAATCTTCGGCTTCATTGCGCGTCCCCAGTGGTTCTAGTTGTCCTTGTTGCGCAGCTGCTCGTAGAACTCATAGGCGGCCATCGCGATGCCGATCAGGATCACGATGGCGAGGGCGATCTTCTTGAGTTTGATGGCGGGTGGCAGCAGGAAAGCCAGCAGCATCAGCAAGCCGACCAGACCGGCAATCGTTTTGAAATTGAAGGACATAGTGCTTTCCTTTGCTTTCTAATCAAGCAAGCGCGCCGACCAACCAGCGCGCGGTACGTAACAGACGGGCATCGTCGCCGACACGGCCGACCAACTGCACGCCGATGGGCAGGCCATTTTCTGCCTGCAGCAGGGGGAGGTTGATGCACGGCATGCCGCAGAAGGTCCACAAGGTGCAGAACATCGGGTTGCCGGTCGATTCCAGACCCAGTGGTGCTGCGCCGGCGACGGCGGGCGTCAGGATGGCATCGTAGCGATCGAAGATCTCGTCGAGGCCTTCGGTGACGATGGGGATGCGGGCCAGCGCCTGCAGGTAATCGACTGCGGTGACGTGCCGGCCGCGCTCGATCTGCTCGCGCAGCGAAGCGGACATCCGGTCGGAACCTTTCACGTAGTCGGCGTCGTAGTTGGCCGCGATGTCGGCTTCCATCACGGTCTTGTGCCAATCGAGCGCCTGCAGCGACGATTCCGGAAGGGGAAATTCCGCGACGCGTTCGCCGAGGTGTTCGGCGAGTTCTGCGAAGCCGCCCTGGAGATCGGCATCGGTCTGTGCCCACAGCGGCGTCTTGACCAAGGCGAGTTTGGGCGGTATCGGCGGATCTTCGCTGCAGATGCGCTCCATGGGGATGGTGGCGCGCGGCGTCATCCCCGGTTCGTCTGCATCGTAGGCCGCCAGCACTTCGCCGAGCAGAGCGAGATCTTCCACAGTACGCGCGAATCCGCCGACCTGATCGAGGCGCTCCGATTGGCGCAGGATCCCCTGGCGGGAAATCAGGCCGCGGGTCGGCTTGAAACCGAACACGCCGCAGAAGGCGGCCGGCCGGATCAGCGAGCCGTTGGTCTGCGTCCCCAGCGCGAGCGGCACCATGCCGGCGGCGACGGCCGCCGCCGAGCCGGAGGACGAACCGCCCGGCGTGTGCGCCGGATTGTGCGGGTTGCGCGTCTTGCCCGGTGCATAGGTCGCCAACTCCGTAGTCACCGTCTTGCCCATGATGACCGCGCCGGCGCCGCGGAGCAGTTCGACTACCTTGGCGTCGTGCCAGGGAGTGCGGCCGGCGTGCAGAACCGTGCCGTCCTCGGTCGGCATGTCGCAGGTGTCGATGATGTCCTTGATGCCGACGGGCACACCGTGCAGCGGCCCCAGCGGCTTGCCGGCAGCGCGCCATTCGTCGGCACGCCGCGCCTGGGCCAGTGCGTGCGCAGCATCGAAATGCGCCCAGGCCTGCACCTCCGGTTCGCGCACCTCGATCTGAGCGATGCAGGCGCGCACCAGGTCTTCCGCCGAGAAAAGCCCATCACGGATGCCCTTGGCAGCTTGGCGGGCGGTCAGCCAGTTCAACTGTTCCATTGTTGCTTGCATCGTCCGTCAGTTGCCGTAGAACACATCGGGCAGCCAATAGACCAACTGCGGGAAGATGTAGACCAGCGTCATCGCGATGAACACCATCGACAGGAAGGGCAGGCAGCCTTTGAAGATGGTCGCCAGCTGCACGTGCTTCGGCGCCACTCCCTTCAGGTAGTAGGCCGACATCGCCATCGGCGGCGTCAGGAAGGAGGTCTGCAGGTTCAAGGCGATGAGGATGCCGAAGAACATCGGATCGACGTTGAAGTGCGGCAGCAACGGCAGGAAGATCGGCACGAAGATGATGATGATCTCGCTCCACTCGAGCGGCCAGCCGAGCAGGAAGATGATCAGCTGCGAAAGGATCAGGAAGGTGACGGTGTTGAGGTCGAGTCCCAGCACGAAATCCTTGATCAGGCCTTCGCCGCCGAGGTAGGAGAACACCGACGAGAAGGTCCAGGAGCCGACGAACAGCCAGCAGACCATCGCCGTTGTTCTCGCGGTGAGAAACACGGCCTCTTTGAGGCGGTTCCAAGTGAGGGCACGATAGACCGCCGCCAGGATTACGCCGCCGAGTGCGCCGATCGCCGCCGCTTCGCTGGGCGTAGCCAGACCGAAGAGGATCGCGCCGAGCACCGAGAGGATCAGGACCGCCAGCGGCACGAAAGCTTTGGCCAGCAGAAGGAACACCTCGCCCCAGCTGATGTTCTCGTAGGCCTCCTTGGGCAGCTTCGGTGCCAGCGACGGGTTGATCATCACGCGGCTGACGACATAGACCATGTAGAGGCTGGCCAGCAGCATGCCTGGAATCATCGCCGCGGCGTAGAGCTTGACGACGGAAATCGCCGAGGTTGCGCCATAGACGATCAGCATAATCGAGGGCGGGATCAGGATGCCGAGCGTGCCGCCGGCAGCAATGACGCCGGTGGATAGCTTCTGGTCGTAGCCGGCCTTGAGCATCGCCGGCAAGGCGAGCAGACCCATCAGCGTGACGACCGCGCCGACGATGCCGGTCGCCGTCGCGAACAGCGCACAGGTGATCAACGCGGCAACGGCCATGGCGCCGGGTACCGCACGAAACGCCAGCTGCAGACTGTGGAACAGGCGATCGAGGATGTTCGCCCGCTCGACGATGTAGCCCATGAACAGGAACAGCGGGATTGACGTGAGCACATCGTTGTTCATGACGCTGAAGGTGTTCTGCGTCAGCAGATAGAACACGCGGTTGTCGAAGAAGGCCTGGTCGGGCTGGAAGTAGGCGTAGTAGCCGAAGCCGACGCCCATCGCCATCAGTGTGAAGGCGATCGGGAAGCCGAGCAGGATGATGAAGATGAACGCCCCCAGCATCAGGATGGCGACTTGCGGATCGGTCATTTGCCGTCTCCTGAAGTGTCGGTGGTCGGCCGGTAATTACGTTGCTTCTCGGGTACGTCGGCCTCGTAGCCCAAGCGCTGTTCGTCCTGCACCTGGTGGAGGACGGCGGTTTCCATTTCCTCGACGTCGTGCAGGCGCGCGGGCCATTCGCCGGTGCGGATGCAGACGATGCAACGCAGCATCTCGGCGATGCCTTGCAGGGCAAGCAGGAAACCTGCTGCGGGAATGATCATCTTGAGTTGCCAGATCGGCACGCCGACCGGACTATTGACGCTCACCTCGTTGATGCGGATCGAGTCCATCGCGTAGCTCCAGCCCGAATACATCAGGGCGAGCACACCGGGGTAGAAGAAAAGGATGTAAAGCACCAGTTCGACGGTGCCTTGCACGCGAGGCGGCATCTTTCGGTAGAAGATGTCGCCGCGCACATGCGCGCCGCGCGAGAGTGCATAGGCGCCGGACATCAGGAACAGGGCGCCATAGAGGATGTAGCTCATGTCGAACGCCCAGACGGTCGGGTCGCCCAGCACGTAGCGAACGAATACTTCGTAGGAGGTGCCCAGCGTCAGGATGACGATGCACCAGGCGAACGCATGGCCGACCGATTTTGACACTTGGTCGATGCCGTGCAGCAGCGATTGAATGGACATGGATATCCGTCCTGAAAAACGCGGCAGGGTGCCAAAGCGCCCTGCCACGATTGATTGCAACAATAGTTTTGGTCTGCTTGACCCCGATCAGAAGCCCAGCTTGCCGTGAACGTGTTCGTAAGCGGCCTTGTAGTCGGCGTCATTGTAGAAGTGATAGTAGCCGACGCGCTTGGCCCAAGCCTTCTGCGACTCCCAAACCTTCTTGAAGAACGGATCCTCGTCGGACAGGCGCTTGACGATGATGTCCCAAGCCTTGATCTGGGCATCGAAGATGTCCTGCGGAGTGCGCAGGACGTTCACTTTGTGCTTGTCCTTGAGCTCCTGCAGGTCCTTCGAGTAGTTGTCCATCGCCAGGGCGTAGTTCGAGGTGGAGGCCGCCTCGGCCGCGTACTTGAGGATCGCCTGCAATTCCTTCGGCAGCGACTCGTACTTCTTGCGGTTGAAGACGATCTCGAAGAACTCCATCGCCTGGTGGTAGCTGCCCATCATGTAGTTCTTGGCCACGTCCTGGGCGCCGAAGCGCTTGTCGGAGGTCGGGTTGTTGAACTCGAAGGCCTCGATGACGCCGCGCTCCATTGCCGGCACGATCTCGCCGCCGGGCAACTGGGTCACCTTCATGCCCAGTTCGTTCATCAGGTCGGCGGCCAGGCCGACGGTGCGATACTTGAAGCCCTTCAGTTCGGCTGCCGACTTGACCGGCTTCTTGAACCAGCCGAGAGGCTGGGTGGGCATCGGCATGGCGAAGAAGCCGACGACGTCGAGGCCGATCTTCTTCATCAGCTCGTCGTAGTAGGCATGGCCTTCGCGATGAATCCAGGCGAGGTTCTGGTTGGCATCGCAGCCCGTGATCGGGCCAGAACCGAACAGCGAGGCGACCTTGCTCTTGCCGTACCAGTAGACGGCGACCTGGTGGCCGGCGTCGATGACGCCCTTGGAAGTCGCTTCCATGACCTCGAATGGTTTGACGACGGAGCCTGCAACCAGATAGTCGATGCGCAAGCGGCCGCCAGCCATATCATTGACACGCTTGACGTACTCTTCAGCCATCTCGTTGAAGATGTCCTTGGCGCCCCAGGCGCCCTGCATCTTGAGGACGATGGGGGACTGAGCGACGGAAATCATAGGGAAACCCGCGATTGCGGCACCGGCAGCACCGGTGGTCGCGCTCTTCAGAAACTTCCGGCGGGAAGCCTGCGGGGTTGCCTCTGTTTGGGTGGTTTTGACTTCATTCTCCATACTTCGACTCCTCCTTGGTGACGTACTACAAAAAATTGTTGCCTCTCGCTTCAACCTCTCCTGCGCGGACTTCGGCAGGAGCGCTTGATGGTGGTAGTCCTTCCTGGTCAGCGCAGCATCTTCAGGCGATGCAGCAGCATCTCAGCCAATTCCTTCAACGTCTCGACCGTCTGCTCGATCTTGCGCGGCGTGCCGGCCCCCTTGAGCATGCTGACCGCGACCGAGGCCAGCGCGGGGCCGTCGGGATCGCCGATTGGCACGCCGATGCAGCACATGCCGTCGCGAACCTCCTCGTCGTCCATCGCGTAGCCCCGTTCGCGAGCCGTGTGCAGGTCGTCGAGCAGGGCGGTTACGCCGCGGTGGCTTTTCTTCGTCAGACGCGGCAACGGCTTGCCGCGGAACAACTGCTTGACCTCCTGATCGCCGAGCATGCTGATCAATGCCTTACCCGAAGCGGTGCAGCTCACCGGTAGACGCATGCCGATCCGGTAGGTGATGCCCACCGGCATGCTGCCGTTGCGACAGGCGATATAAACGACATCTGCACCGTCGCGTACCGCAAGTACGACGCCTTCTTCGTCGAAGACCTTCAGAGCGTCGAGCGTCTGCTCGAATTCCTTGGTGAGGTCGGTGCGCGCCAGATAGGCGTGGGCAAGATCGACGAGATGGGTGCCGAGATGGTAGGAGCCATCCTCGAAACGTTTCAGCAGTCCCGCGACGGTCAGGCTGGTGCATAAACCGAGCGTCGAGCTCTTGGGAAGTTCGAGCTGCGCGGCCAGTTCGGCCAGCGACAGCGCATCGCGCGAAGCGGCGACCACGTCGAGCAGACGTGCCGCCTTCAGTACCGACGGCACGACAGCCTTGGGAAGATCGCGCGTTGCTGCTTTCACTCTATTGGCACCCCCTCGTTTCCGTGTGCGTTCTTGCTTATGTGTTCTGCTGCCGTTTCGTCGTCGGCTAAGTGATCATAGTGCAAATTCAAAATCAAGGATAGCGTTCATATACATGAACCAATGCCATCTCAGCTTGACATGATTGGCGACATGGTTGCAATATCCGTGTGCAGGATACTGCACAACATTCATAAATACGAACGCTGTCTGCGTTGTGCAGACCGGCACAGGGAGTATCGATGACATCCAAACTCTACGACGAATCCAAGCCGCAGTTGCTTACCCACTTCATCGAAGGCAAGCCTTACCCCGCTGACGGCAAGCGCTGGGGGGATGTTTTCAACCCTGCTACCGGAGAGGTGGTCGCACAGGTTCCTCTTGGCAGCACCGCCGATGTGGACGCCGCACTCAAGGCGGCGACGGCCGCCTTGCCTGGCTGGGCCGACACCACGCCGCTGCGTCGCGCGCGCATCATGTTCAAGTTCAAGGAACTGCTGGAAAAGAATGCCGACGAGATCGCTGCGCTGATCACGCGCGAGCACGGCAAGGTGCTGTCCGACGCCAAGGGCGAGTTGACGCGCGGCATCGAGGTTGTCGAGTTCGCCTGCGGCATTCCGCACCTGTTGAAGGGGGAATACTCCGACCAGGTTGGCGGCGGCGTCGACAGCTGGTCGATCCGTCAGCCGGTCGGCGTCTGCGCCGGAATCACACCCTTCAACTTTCCGGTCATGGTGCCGATGTGGATGTTCCCTGTCGCACTGGCTTGCGGCAACACCTTCGTGCTCAAGCCCTCCGAGCGAGATCCTTCGCCCAGCCTGTTCCTGGCCGAGCTGCTGCGTGAAGCCGGCCTGCCCGACGGCGTATTCAACGTCGTCCATGGAGACAAGACCGTCGTCGATGCGCTGTTGACTGACCCTCGTGTCGCGGCAGTGAGTTTCGTCGGCTCGACGCCGATCGCGCAGTACATCTACTCGACCGGCACGGCCCACGGCAAGCGTGTCCAGGCGCTCGGTGGCGCCAAGAATCACATGGTCGTGATGCCCGATGCCGATCTCGACCTGACCGTTGATTCGCTGATGGGCGCCGCCTACGGCTCGGCCGGGGAGCGCTGCATGGCGATCTCCGTGGCCGTGGCGGTTGGCGACGTCGCCGACGAATTGGTCAAGCGCATGGAAGAGAAGACCCGCAATCTGGCCATTGGCCCCGGAACCGATCCCAAGGCCGACATGGGCCCGTTGGTGACGCGCGCGCACTACGACAAGGTCAAGGGCTATGTCGATCAGGGCGTCAAGGAGGGCGCCAAGCTGGTGGTCGACGGCCGTGACTTCAAAGTGGCCGGCCACGAAGGCGGTTTCTTCCTCGGCGGCTGCCTGTTCGACCATGTCGATCCGAAGATGACCATCTACAAGGAGGAAATCTTCGGCCCGGTGCTGTCGGTGGTGCGCGTGCCCGATCTCGGTGCCGCCATCAATCTCATCAATGGCCACGAGTTCGGCAACGGCGTAGCTGTGTTCACCAGCAGCGGCAACACGGCGCGCGAGTTCTCCCGTCGCATCTCCGTCGGCATGGTCGGCATCAACGTGCCCATCCCGGTGCCAATGGCGTTCCACAGCTTCGGCGGCTGGAAGCATTCGCTGTTCGGCGATCATTCGATCCACGGTCCCGAAGGCGTGCGCTTCTACACGCGCCTCAAGACGATGACGGCACGCTGGCCCCAGCAGGGCGAGCTTTCCGCCAACCCCTTCATCATGCCGACGCACTGATCTTCCCGCAGCGGGCCTTCACGGCCCGTGCGGTCTCAGTGTTTCTGATAGGTGCCGATCAGCTCGGCGTGGCCAAGAATGTGGCCGGCCATCGCCTTTTCGAGCTGCTCTTTGGTCGGGGTGGCCAGATCAGGCAACTCGATATCGAGCGCATAGAGCTTGTGGAAGTAGCGATGGCGTCCGACGGGCGGGCAGGGGCCGCCATAGCCGGTGCGCCGCCAGTCGTTGATGCCCTCCAGCGTGCCTGCCGGCAGAGCGGACGAGGTCACCGCTTCTGGCAAGCCGGTGGTATTCGGCGGGATGTTGTAAAGAATCCAATGCACCCAGGTCATCTTGGGTGCCGCGGGGTCGGGGGCGTCTGGGTCGTCGACGATCAGTGCGAGGCTTCGCGTGCCCGTCGGCAGATCGGTCCATAACAGGGGAGGCGAAATGTCCGCGCCTTGGCAGGTGTGACGTTCGGGGATTGACTCCCCGGCAGCAAAAGCCGGCGACGTCAGCTTCGGTCCGATCGCGGTGCTCATGGCGGCCTCCTAGCATGGGTTCAGGGGATGCCCCGAGTATAATCGCCGACCTCTCCCAAGCCACGTCTTCCCGCCTTTCGCCATGTCAACGATCCTCAAGCTGCGCGGTACCGCCGCCTTCTCCGCCTCGCGTCTCGCCCGCCTCCAGGAGCAGGCCGGTAGCACCCTGACTGCCGAGCACTGGTACTTTGTCGAGGCCGACGGCCAACTGGCGGACGAGGAATTGGCGAGACTCAAGGACCTACTCGGCATTCCGGCGGTACTGCCTCCCGAATCGAAGGATCCGATGCTGCTGGTGACGCCGCGCCTGGGCACCATCTCCCCCTGGGCATCGAAGGCCACCGACATCGCCCATAACTGCGGCTTCGCCGGGATCCGGCGCATCGAGCGCGGCATCGCCTACCACTGCAAGGGCGGGGAAAAGTCGGCGTTGGCGGCACGGCTCCACGACCGCATGACCGAATCGGTGCTCGACAGTGTCGACGCCGCCGAGCAACTATTCCACCATGTCGCTCCCCAGCCGCTGACCAGCGTGGACATCCTCGCCGGCGGGCGGGAAGCCCTCGTCAAGGCCAATGGCGAACTCGGCCTGGCGCTCTCAGAGGACGAGATCGACTATCTGGTGGAAAACTTCACCAAGGTCGGCCGCAACCCGACCGACGTCGAACTGATGATGTTCGCCCAGGCGAACTCCGAGCATTGCCGCCACAAGATCTTCAATGCCTCGTGGACCGTCGATGGCGCAGATCAGTCATTGTCCCTGTTCGGCATGATCCGCGAGTCGCACAAGGCACACCCCGAGGGGACGGTGGTGGCCTATTCAGACAACGCCGCCGTCATCGAAGGCGCACAGATCAAGCGCTTCTTCCCCCAGGGCGATGGCTCCTACGCCTACGCCGAGGACGCGACCCATATCCTCGCCAAGGTCGAGACCCACAACCACCCGACCGCCATTTCTCCCTTCCCCGGCGCGGCGACCGGCTCGGGTGGAGAGATTCGCGACGAAGGTGCGACGGGCCGCGGCTCGAAGCCCAAGGCCGGCCTTTCGGGTTTCTCGGTCTCCGACCTGAAGATTCCCGGCTATGCCCAACCTTGGGAATCGAACTACGGCAAGCCCGATCGCATCGCCTCGGCGCTCGACATCATGATCGAGGGGCCCATCGGCTCGGCTGCCTTCAACAACGAATTCGGCCGCCCCAACCTGACCGGCTACTTCCGCACCTTCGAGCAGGAATTCTCCGGCGAGATGCGCGGCTACCACAAGCCGATCATGATCGCCGGCGGCGTCGGAAACATCGCCGCGTCGCACTGCTTCAAGGAACAGTTCCCGGCCGGCACCAAGCTAATCCAGCTCGGCGGCCCCGGCATGCTGATCGGCTTGGGCGGCGGTGCCGCCTCGTCGATGACCACAGGCACAAATACTGCCGACCTCGACTTCGCCTCCGTGCAGCGGGGCAACCCCGAGATGCAGCGCCGCGCCCAGGAGGTGATCGACCGCTGCTGGCAGATGGGAGACAAAAACCCGATCCTTGCGATCCATGACGTCGGCGCCGGCGGCATTTCCAACGCGATGCCCGAGCTCGCCAACGACGCGGGCCGGGGCGCACTGTTCGACCTGCGCGCCGTGCCGAACGAGGAGCCGGGGATGGCCCCGCGTGAGATCTGGTGCAACGAGGCGCAGGAGCGCTACGTGCTCGCCATCGGTCCGGATCGTCTGGCCGAATTTGCGGCGCTGTGCGAACGCGAGCGCTGCCCCTTCGCAGTGATCGGCGAGGCGACCGAGGAACGCCAACTCGTCGTCAAGGACGAACACTTCGGCAACAAGCCGGTCGACATGCCGATGGACGTGCTGCTCGGCAAGCCGCCGCGCATGCATCGCAAGGCCGAGCGCAAATCCGTAACGATGCCCGCGCTCGACCTCGGCACGATTGATCTGCAGAAGGCCGCTTTCGATGTGATGCGGTTGCCGGCAGTGGCCTCGAAAAGCTTCCTCATCACCATCGGTGACCGCACGGTCGGCGGCTTCACCGCGCGCGACCAGTTCGTCGGCCCGTGGCAGACCCCGGTGGCCGACGTCGCCGTCACTGCGATGGGTTACGACACATGCTTGGGCGAGTGCTTCGCGATGGGCGAACGTACCCCCATTGCCTTGTTGGACGCTCCGGCTTCCGGCCGCATGGCGGTCGGCGAGGCGCTTACCAACCTTGCCGCCGCTCAAGTGTTCGATCTCGGCCAGGTCAAGCTTTCGGCCAACTGGATGGCAGCGGCCGGCCACGGCAACGAGGACGCAGCGCTATTCGATACGGTGAAGACTGTCGGCCTCGAGTTCTGTCCTTCGCTCGGCGTTTCCATCCCCGTCGGCAAGGATTCGCTGTCGATGCGTACCAAATGGCAGGAGAATGGTAAAGACAAGGCGGTCGTCGCACCTCTGTCGTTGATCGTTACCGCCTTCGCGCCCTGCGCCGACGTGCGCGAGACGCTGACGCCGCAGCTGCAGTCCGACGAAGGCGGCGAGACCGAGCTGATACTCATCGACCTCGGCCAGGGCAAGAACCGCCTCGGCGGCTCGGCGCTGGCGCAGGTGCATCGCGTGTCGGGCGACGTGCCGCCCGATGCCGATGCGGCGCTGCTCAAATCCTTCTTCGCCGCGGTCCAGAAGCTGCGGCCGAAGATCCTCGCCTATCACGACCGCGCCGATGGCGGCCTGTTCGCCACGGTCTGCGAGATGAGTTTCGCTGGCCATCTCGGCGTGTCGCTCAACCTCGACGCCCTGTGCTACGACCCGTTGATGAACGACGTCGATGGCATCGAGCGTGCACCGCAGATCCTCGACGGTCGCATGCGCGACCGCATGATCGCCACGCTGTTCACCGAGGAACTTGGTGCGGTGCTCCAGATCCGCCGCGACGACCGCACCGCCGTGATGCAGACACTGCGCGATGCAGGGCTGGGGGCATGCTCGCACATCATCGGCACGCTCAACGATGCCGACGAGATCCGCATCTGGCGCAACGCAAAGTCGGCGCTGGCGGTACGGCGCGTGGAACTGCAGCGCGCCTGGAGCGAGGTGAGCCATCAGATCGCCCGCCTCCGCGACGACCCGGCCTGCGCGCAGGAGGAGTTCGATGCGCTGCTCGATGTCGGCAATCCCGGCTTATCGCTGCAACTGTCATTCGATCCGGCGGCGCCTTTCGTCAATACCGGCGCGCGGCCGAAGGTTGCGATCCTCAGGGAGCAGGGTGTCAACGGCCATGTCGAGATGGCTGCCGCCTTCGACCGCGCGGGCTTCCAGTCCTTCGACGTGCATATGTCCGACCTGATGTCCGGACGCATGAAGCTGGCCGATTTCAAGGGCCTGGCGGCCTGTGGCGGCTTCTCGTACGGCGATGTGCTAGGTGCAGGCCAAGGATGGGCGAAGTCGATCCTGTTCCATCCCGAATTGAAGGACGCGTTCGCGGCCTTCTTCGCGCGGCCCGATTCCTTCGCGCTGGGTATCTGCAACGGCTGCCAGATGATGGCGCATCTCGCGCCGATCATCCCCGGCGCCGATAATTGGCCCACCTTCCAGCGCAACCGCAGCGAACAGTTCGAGGCGCGCTTCGTCATGACCGAGATTCCGGCTTCGCCTTCGATCTTCCTTGCCGGCATGGCCGGTTCGAAGCTGCCGGTGGTGGTGAGCCATGGCGAAGGCCGCGCGGTATTCGCCGGCGCACTCGATACCCGTGATACCCGCGTCGCGCTGCGCTATATCGACAACCGCGGCGCGACGGCGACCACCTATCCGTTCAACCCGAACGGCTCGCCCGACGGCATCGCCGGCGTAACCACGGCCGATGGCCGCGTCACGATCATGATGCCGCACCCCGAGCGCACCTTCCGCAGCGTACAGATGAGCTGGCACCCGGACAATCTGGGCGAGAATGGTCCCTGGCTGACGATGTTCCGCAACGCCAGGCGCTGGGTCGGCTGACGCGTCACGATGGTCTCCGTCGTCCATGCCTTGCCGCAATCCGGCGTCGATGAGGCGACGCTGATCCGGCTGGTCGAAGGGCTCCCGGACGATGCTGCGCAAAGGCTGCTGCTGACTGTCAGTCAAGCCAGCGAACTGTACGGGACGGCTGCCATCGGCACCGGAGAGCCCGCATTCGCGCACGGACTCGGCGCCGCGTTGATCCTCGCTGGACTCAATCTCGATGCCGACAGCCGCATGGCGGCGCTGCTGTTCGCCGCCCCCGACCATCTGCCGCATGCGCACGAAAAACTGACGGTGCAGTCGGGCAAGACGGTGGCCGATCTGGTCGATGGCCTCTATCGACTCAAGCACCTGCGGCCGCTGACTTTGGCGACGGCGCAAAGCGCACAGGGTGTGCAGACTCAAGCCGAGATTCTGCGCAAGATGCTGCTCGCTCTGGCCTCCGACATCCGCGTCGTACTGGTGCGGCTCGCTTCGCGCACCCAGACGCTGCGCTGGTTCACCGACCACGACACGCCCGAGCGCGCCGACATGGCGCGGGAGAGCCTGCAGATCTATGCCCCGCTCGCCAACCGTCTCGGTGTCTGGCAGATGAAGTGGGAGATCGAGGATCTGTCGTTCCGCTTCATCGAGCCGGCGACCTACAAGAAGATCGCCAAGCAGCTCGACGAGAAGCGTCTCGAGCGCGAAGCCTTCATCGAAAACGCGGTGATACGCCTGAAAGACGAACTGGCGAAGTCTGGCGTGCGTCATGCCGAGGTCTATGGCCGGCCCAAGCACATCTACAGCATCTGGAACAAGATGCGCCAGAAGGATCTCGACTTCTCGCAGGTCTATGACGTGCGCGCACTGCGCATCGTCGTCGACGAGGTGAAGGACTGTTATACGGCGCTGGGCATCGTGCATGCGCTGTGGCAGCCGATCCACGGCGAATTCGACGACTACATTTCGCACCCGAAGGGCAACTACTACCGTTCGCTGCACACTGCCGTGTTGGACGAGAATGGCCGCGCGCTCGAGGTGCAGATCCGCACCCACGAGATGCATGCGCATGCCGAGCTCGGCGTCGCCGCGCACTGGCGCTACAAGGAATCCGGTACCAGCGGGAAAAATGCGGCCAAAGCGGATTCGGACTACGACGACAAGATCGCCTGGCTGCGGCAACTTCTCTCGTGGCGCGACGAGATCACCGACTCGGCCGTCTGGGTCGAGCAGTTCAAACGCGCGGCACTCGACGACACCATCTACGTGATGACGCCGCAGGGCAGGGTAATCGACCTGCCGAAGGGGGCGACGCCGATCGACTTTGCCTACCGCGTGCATACCGACCTCGGCCATCGCTGCCGCGGCGCGAAGGTGGATGGGCATCTCGTGCCGCTCAATACGCCGCTTGCCAGCGGCCAGCAGGTGGAGATCACCGTGGCGAAAGCCGGCGGTCCGTCGCGCGATTGGCTGTTTCCCGGTTATCTCGTCTCGCCGCGCGCGCGAACCAAGGTCAAGGCCTGGTTCGCCGCCCAGCAGGAAGCGCAGATGCTCTCCGAGGGCCGCGCCTACATCACCAAGGAGCTGCAGCGCGACGGCGCGGCGCAGGCGAATCTCGAGGATCTCGCCCACAAGCTCGGCTTCAAGAACGCTGACGCGCTCTATCTGGCCGCCGCGCGCAATGAGGTAGGGCCACGCGCGATCCTTACCGCACTGCGCGGCGAGGAAGTGGAGCCGGAACCGGAAATCCACATGCATCGCGCCAAGGCCGTCGAGGGCAGCGGGCAGATTCTCGTGGTCGGCATGGACAAGCTGATGACCCAGCTCGGCCGCTGCTGCAAGCCGGTGCCGCCGGACGCCATCGCCGGTTTCGTCACGCGCGGGCGAGGCGTGTCCGTGCATCGCGTCGAGTGCGCCAACTTTCGCAACATGGCGGCGCGCAATCCCGAGCGCGTCATCGACGCGCAGTGGGGCGGCAAGCAGGACAGCGTTTACTCCTGCGACCTGCACGTCGAGGCGAGCGACCGCCAGGGGCTGTTGCGTGACATTTCCGACGTGCTGTCGAAGGAAAAGGTGAACGTCACCGCAGTGAATACGCAATCGAAGGCCGGCATCGCGCGCATGGCCTTCACCATCGAATTGGCCAGCTCGTCGCAACTGCAGCGCGTGCTGGCACTCATCGGAGAAGTGGGAGGAGTCAGCAGTGTCGTGCGCAAGTAGTCTTGCAGGAGCCGCCGCGGGCGGCGAGCGCCAGCAGATGTTCCTGATCGATGCTTTCAAGGCGCTGGCGGCGCAACTCATCGTGCTGCACCACCTCGCCTGGTACGGGCCGATGAGCGATGTGGCCGCGGCGCTCTTGCCGCTCGCCAAAGGGCAAAACTGGCTGGCCGAATACGGCCGCTACGCCGTCGCCGCCTTTTTGGCCATCGGCGGCTATCTGGCCGCCCAAGGGCTAAAGCCGCATGGCCTGCCAAACGGAAAGTCGCCGCTCTGCCTTGTCATGCAGCGCTATGCGCGCCTCGTCGGCCCGTATGCGGTCGCTCTGATCATCGCCGTGGCGAGTGCCTCGATCGCGCGCCACTGGATGACGCACGATTCGATCGGCAGCGCGCCGCAGCTCGGCCAGTTCTTCGCCCATCTGTTCCTGCTGCACGACATGCTCGAGTACGAGGCGCTCTCGGCCGGCGTCTGGTACGTTGCGATCGACTTCCAGCTCTACGCGCTGCTGGTGCTGCTGCTGTGGCTGACGGGAATCATGTTTGGGCGCCGTCCCGCCGGCGCCGACTTTTTCCTCGGCCCGCTGCTCGTCGCCGGTGTCGCCCTCGCGTCGCTGTTCTTCTTCAACCTGAATCCCGACTGGGACCATACTGCGCTGTACTTCTTCGGCGCCTATGCCCTCGGCGTCGGCAGCCGCTGGGCGGTCGATTCAGCCCGTCCGCATGCGGCGCTGCTGCTCGTTGCCGCCATCGGTGCCGCGGCGCTGGCGCTCGACTTCCGTCCGCGAATCGCCATCGCGCTGCTGGTCGCATTGAGTCTCGGACTCGCGCAGCTGCACATGCGCATGAGCGGCGTCGGCGTGCTGAGCTCCTTGAGCCGCACTTCCTATTCGCTGTTCCTGGTGCATTTCCCGGTCTGCCTGCTGATCAGCGCCGCCTTCCAGCATTTCGCGCCGGCCAGTCCCGCACTCAACGCCGTCGGACTGCTCGCCGCTTGGCTCGCAAGCAATCTCGCCGCGGCGTTCTTCTATCGCCATGTCGAGATTCGCATGGCGCCCTGGTTGTCTCGGTGGATCACCTGTCGCCGGCCGGCGTATTCAGGATGATGGTTGCGTCAGGCCAGTAGCACCAAGCATTCCGGTTGGGGATCAGGGGCAATGCTTCTCATCTTTCTCGTCCTGCCTCGTGCCATGCCTTCTGAATCGGGGAGAGCAAATATTCGGCCACGGTGCGGTCACCCAGTAGAATTTCCGCGGTGGTCTGCATCCCCACGGTAAGCGGGTGCTTAACGCCATCCATCTCGAGGGCGCTGGCCGCAAGGGCTACCAAGGCTTTGTAGCGCAGCGGCCGCTGTCCGTTGGTTGTTAGTCCCTTGTCGCGGGCTTCCTCCTCGCTTTGTGCGTCGGCGCTGACGTGCTCGACAGTGCCGTGCCCCATGCCGTATTTCTGGAACGGGTAGGCAGCGATCTTGAGTTTCACTGGCTGCCCTGGGCGCACGAAGCCGATGTCCTCATTGGAGACCCATACTTCTACTTTGAGTTTTTCTTCATGCGGCACTAGGCTCGCCAGGACCGTACCCGGTTGCACCACGGTACCTGACGTGTGTGTCGCTAGATCCTTGATCACGCCGTCTTGGGGGGCCTTGAGTTCAAGAAGTTCGCGCCGATGTTGCTGCTTCTCCAGCTCCTTGGCCAATTTGTCGATCTGTGCTTGTGCTTCAGCACGTTCGGCATGCAATTGGCGCGAATAATCCGCTTCAATCTGGCGCAGTTTCTTTTGCGACTGCGCTATGCTGGCCTGAGCGGAGGCTATCAAATGGGCTTGGGTCGCGAGTTCTTGCTCCTTGTCGATACGCTCGCGCCGCTTATCGCTACCCATCAATGCGCCGGCAAAACCGTCTTTCACCAGCTTTTCGTAGGCTTTGTCCTGATCCCGGTAGTGTGGCAATACGGCTTCTAATCTGGTTTGCTGCTGGCGGGCGGCGGCCAGTTCCTGTTGGGCCTTGTCGAGCCGGCTGCGTTCTTCCGCCAGTGCAGCGTCAAGCGCGTTGCGATTGGCCTGGTACTGTGCACCGGCCTCTCGCACGATTGCAGCGGGGGCGATGAAATCCGGCTTGAAAGCTTTGCCGAAGAGTTCCGCATCAATGCGGGCCAAGGCCAACCTTTTGCGGGCATGTTCGGTTGCTATTGCCTCAAAATCAGCGTTGGTAATAAGGGCATCCATGCGCATCAGGACCTGGCCCGAGCGAACTTGGTCGCCTTCGCGCACCAGGATTTCCTTGACGATCCCCGCTTCCGATGGCTGCACGATCTTGAGATAACTGGCGGGCACCAGTTTGCCCTCCGCCATCGCAACGATGTCGAGCCGGCCGAGTAGCGCCCATACCAGCAAGAAAATGAGCAAGGCCAACAGTGCCCACAGCAGGCGCCGCCCCTGCGGGTGGGGCGCCGTCTGCTGCAGGCGTATCAGCGGCGGAAGGAAATCCTGGTAATCGGTCGCAGTTTGCTGTGGGAGAGAGTTCAACGAAGCCATGCCACTGATTTTTCCTTTCGTTTTGTAACAGATCCGACTCAGTCGGAACCCTGTCCGTCGAAGCATCTCACCATGGTAGCCTGCCGAATCCCTCGTGCAGACCGGTGAAAGTCTTGAGTTGGGTGCCGTTCCCGCAACTCAGCGAGATGGAATCGACGCCGGTTCGCGCAGCATACGCACCGCCCTGAATAAACCCGGCCAAGCCAGAGAGGTCGGCACCCTGGTTAACATGATTCCAGGCAGGCGCACCACGGCGTTCTGCATCAAGCCGGTTCAAGGCATAGGCCAGTGCCGACCAGTGGCGTTCGAACTCATCGTTTCCGCTCGATTGGCCAGAGCGTTCAAATGGCCGCGGCTGTTCTCCCAACTGTGCGTACCAGGTGCGATCCAGTACCTGCAATTTGGCATACGTGGATTTGCCATCGGTTTTGAATCCATCCAAGAAACGGACAAGCGAATCGTCATCGCGTCCCGATCCATGTCGGTGGTCGGGCTGTCTTGGCGATGTACCGTGGCCATCGTTGTAGTTGAAGTCATGGCCGGGCGTAGGCATATCATGGCGGTTTCCGTCACCTTCATTGCCTTTCCGATCGGGAGGTAGAACAGTTTTGCTGCCGAAGCTGATCTTGAAAACATCCGAGGCACTCGAGCATTCACCATGCCCATCGCTGGCCGTCACGCGCACATCGATGCTGCTCTTGGCATTGGCCGGTACCGTACCGCTGAAAGTCTGCGTCGCGGCATCGAACTTGAGCCACGCGGGCAGCGGCCTGCCATTGGATAGTGTGGCCGTGTAGGCAAGCGTATCGTTGCGATCGCGGTCGATGAAGCTGCCAGCAGAAATCGCCCATGAGAAATCCTTGCCCTTGGCCAGTTGCACATCCTCTAGGCGGTGTGCAAGCTCCGGCGCATCGTTGATTCCCAGCACGGTGATCGCCAGTTCGCCACTGTTAAGGCTCGTGCCATCGCTTGCCAGGTAGGCAAAGCGATCGACAACACTTTCGTCCGAGCCCAAAGCTTGTACCTTCGACGACCAATTGTTGATCGTATAGGCATAGTCACCGTCAGCCTCAAGGATCAACATGCCATATTCTCCTCCTTTGAAACCAGCATCGGCTACATGTAACGTGCTGCCTTCCGGGTCATGGTCGTTGGCCAGCACATTGCCCCAGGCTAGCGGCTTGAGGTCCTCGATGACGACGGCCGTATCCGGTGCAGTGATCGGCGCCTGATTGTCCTCGCCAGGCGTGACATCCAGTGAGAAGGTCTGATAGGCCTGTGTGCCGGACAGATCGGTCGCGGAAACCTGTATGGCATAGTTCCCGGCCGTTGTCGGTGTGCCACTGAAGCTGCCAGTCGCCGCGTCGAAGGACAGCCACTCTGGCAGAGCGTTTCCATCGGCCAAGCTCGCAGAGTAGGTAAGCATGTCGCCGGGATCGACATCGACGAAGGCACCATCGGGCAATTGCCAACTCACCGCCTCACCTACGGGTACGGTCTGGTTGGCCAATGGCACAGCAGCCTCTGGTGCGTCGTTGACGTTGGCGACGGCAATGGCAAAAGTTTGATTCGCTTGCTCGCCAGTCAGGTCGGAGGCCGTGACGCGCACTTGTAACGTGCCTACATCGTCATTGGTCGGCATACCGCTGAAGGTCCGCGTAGCCACGTCGAACGACAGCCAGGTCGGCAGCGCTGAACCATCGGCTTGGGTAGCCGACAAGCTCAGTACGTCACCCGCATCGGAATCCACAAAGACGTCTTCCGGCAACGTGAAGGCAAAGGGCGCATCCTCGAAGGCCTGCTGGTCTGCCAACTCAATGGCCGCTTCCGGCGCATCGTTGGTGTTCGCAACTACCAGATCGAATACCTGGCTCGCCTGAGCACCCGCCAGATCCACGGCCGTCACCCTGATCTGCAAGGCCCCGACATCGTCATTGCCCGGCATGCCGCTGAATACTCCCGTTTGTGTGTCCAACTTCAACCACGCGGGCAGGGTATCGCCGTTGGCAAGCATAGCCGTATAGGTCAAGCGGTCGCCGATATCCACTTCGGTAAAGGCATCAGCAGGCAACGCGTAAACGAAGGCGCTGTCTTCGTTCGCCACCTGTACCGTGAGTGCCGAGCCCACCATCGGAGCATCATTGGTGTTGGCGACTGTCAGCGCGAACACTTGGTTTACCGATTCCCCGGCGCTGTCTGTGGCTGTGACGCGTACCTGCAGCGTACCCACATCGTCGTTTGCCGGAATACCTGAGAAGGTTTGGGTTTGTGCATTGAAATCGAGCCAATCCGGCAGGGGGGGCGCCGTTTTCCAGTGTGGCTGAGAGGATCAGCATGTCGCCGATATCAACATCGCGGAAACTGTCGGCCGGAAGTGCGTAGTTGAACGGCGTGTCTTCCAGAACGCGCTGGGGGAGGAGAGGGCTGTCCGCCATCGGTGCGTCGTTGACGTTTGCCACGTTGAGAGAAAAGGTCTGGCTTGCCTGTGCCCCCGCCAGATCGGTCGCCGTGATGCGCAACTGCATACTGCCTACATCTCCGTTTGCCGGTGTGCCGCTGAAGAGTTGAGTTTGTGCGTCAAAGCTCAACCAATCGGGTAACGGATCGCCATTCTCCTGGGTTGCCGTGTAGCTGATCGTATCGCCGGCATCAATGTCCTTGAAGGCATCGCCGGGAATAGCGAAGACGAAGAGCGCATCCTCGGTTGCCTGTTGATCGACGATGGCGCTGGCGACTTGGGGTGCATCGTTGACATTGGTCACGTCGAGCGAGAAGGTCTGGCTCGCCTGTGCCCCTGCCAGATCGGTTGCCATGATTCGCACTTGCAGGCTGCCCACATCGCGATTTTCCGGCGTGCCGGAGAAGATAAGCGTTTGCGCATCGAAGCTCAGCCAGTCGGGCAACGGTTCGCCATTCTCCTGAGTGGCCATGAAGCTCAGCACATCGCCGGCATCGATGTCCCTGAAGGCGTCGCGGGGAACGGTGAAGCTGAAGGTCGCATCCTCGGTTGCCTGCTGACCGGTGACGATACCCATCGCTTCCGGCGCATCGTTGGTGTTTTGCACGGTGACATGGAAGCTGTGATATGCGGACGCTCCCAGCGCATCCGTACCTTCCACCACGATATCGAATTCGCCAACGTCGGGATTTTCCGGAGTGCCGTACAAGGTACGCGAGGAGGAATCGTAGTGCAGCCATGCAGGGAAACTCTCGTAACCGGCAACTGCCACGCGGGCAAGCACTGCATCGCCATCGACATCGAAGAACAGGTTTTCCGGCAACGTCAGGCTGAAAGATGCATCTTCCAAAAGAATCTGATCGTCGATGGGATTGGCTACTTCCGGTGCCCGGTTCATGAACTCCCGCAATGTGACCGTGCTGCCGTCGGAAAACTCGAAAGTATCGATCGTCGTGCCGCCGTCGGTCGATGCGTAATTTCTCACGCGGACCATATCCAGACCCTGGCCGTAGTGGATCAGCATGTCGTCGCCGTCCTCCGCGACACTCACATCCTCGCGTGCGATCCCTTCGCCAAATGAAAGCACGTTGCCGAGGCCTGCCTCTGACGAATCCTCGATCACGTCCTCGCCGTCGCCGAGATTGACCACATAGGTATCCAACCCAGCGCCACCGTGCAATGCATCATTGCCTGCTCCGCCGGTAAGCACGTCGTCACCCTCGCCGGCATCCAGCACATCGTCGCTATCGTAGCCGTAGAGCCTGTCGGAGGCGTTAGTGCCACGCAGCGCATTCCCCGCGCTATCGCCCTCGACCACAAAGGTCCAGGAAACGAGGGTAGCGTAATCGACCACTGTGCCATCGTCGAACTCGATCCGATCGACCGCATGCGCGCCGAGCGTATCTTCCGGGTCGAAGCGTGCCAGTCGTACCACGTCACCGGGGCCGCCATAGGAAATGAGCAAGAAATGGCCACCGCTGCCGTCATCGGCAAAACGCAGGTTGTTGCGCAATGAATCGGCCTCGATGCCTGGGCCGAAGCGCAGGGCATTGCCCGCGTCGGCTTCGGCAATATCATCGATAACGACTTCGCCGTCACCGAGATTGACGACATAGCTATCGTTCCCCGCTTCGCCTGCCAGCCAGTCTCCGCCGGGCGTCGCTTCGAGCAGATCATTGCCTGCATCCCCGAAAACGCGGTCGGCCAGAATGGTGCCTCTCAACGAGTCGCCTTCTTCCGTCCCGACGATATCGAAGCCCCGCGCAATCAGTTCCTCATAGCCGATCTCGTCGCCATAGAGTCCGAAACGGAAACGCTCCACAGCGCGTGGTCCAAGTGGGTTCGCCGGGTCGAACCCGGAAAGTCGAATGCGGTTGCCGGTATTGTCGAGATCGAGGATCAGGAAGCCTGCCGCATCGAAAGACAAGCGCACATCGTCTATGCTCGTTCCGTCGGGCAGTACCAGCACATTGGGCGCATCGCCCTCTTCGGTGTCGATAACGGTATCCGTTCCGCCATCGTAGTCGACGACGTAGATATCGCCCCCTGCGCCGCCAGCCAGCGTATCGTCTGCTTCGAGGCCTTCGATCTGGTCGGCCAGTGCCGTGCCTGACAATCCATCCTCTGCGGTCGTGCCGACGATGCGCACTCCCCGCGCCAACAGCTCAGAGAAGTCCACGCTGTTGCCCCATGGCAGCTGGATCTCCGTCACGGGCGCCTGCATGCCTGGAGAGCGGGGATCGAAACCAACGAAGCGCACCTTATCGCCACCTTCGTTCAAGCGCAATAACAGGTCGCGTCCGTCGAATTCCAGAGACAGGGCATCCTCATCGACTGCACCGGTCAGCTCGATGCTGTTGTAGTCCCATTCCCGCCAAGTCTCGACGATAAAAGTCTCGGACGGACTTTGGCTGCCCCATTGCAGATGAATTCGATAGGTGTCGCTGCCCGCACCGCCTATCAGTCTGTCGCCGCCCCCCATCCCATCAAGGATGTCGTCGCCGTCTCCGCCGATGAGCGTATCGGCGTATTGCGTGCCGGAAAGCTCGGCACCGTCGTCGCCTCCGGTCTCGGTCTTGCCGGGTGGCTCGATAGAACCGGCAGCGATTTCCGTGCCGTCGTCGAAGCGGATGATGTCCACCGAGCGGGTTTGCGTCTCCCGGCCGGCATCGAAGCCGCGCAGAACGACGCGGTCGCCTGGGCGACCGGCGAACTCGATGACCAGATCGTCGCCTTCCACCGAGTAATGTAGATCTTCGGGTCTGATGCCGGGTCCGAACACAAGCACGTTCGGCTCTTCGTCCATAACCGGTTCCCCGCCCCATTCGGCAGCATCCTTCTCATTGTCTATCCAGCCACCTTCGCTGTTCCAGCCTAGGACTTGGTGGCCGTCGTCGATGATGATTTCGCCATCGCCGGGCTGAAAGAGATAGGTGTCGCCGCCCCATCCGCCAAACAGCTTGTCGCGTCCGCCGCCGCCGGCAATCCGGTCCGCACCCCAGCCGCCGTGAATCTCGTCGTCGCCTGCGCCGCCATTCAGCAGATCGTCGCCATCCCCGCCATCAAGCAGATCGTTGCCGTCTCCGCCGTCGATCGTGTCGTGGCCCGCCAGTCCCAGGACGATGTCGTCGCCCTGCATTGCGTCCAGCGTGTCGTCCGCCGACGTTCCATATATCAGGTCATTGCCGTCAGTCGGCTCGTTGTTGCTGAGATTGGCGGTGGCGAACAAATTGCCGGATTGCGCATAGGCCACCGCTTCCAGCCCGCCCGCCGGCGCTACCGTACCGGTCAATTCGAAGCCGGAACCATCGAAGGCCAGTGGCGTCTCCAGGTTCGCCGCCGTAAGCGATGCGCTATTGGCTTCCAGCCAACCGGCCAAATCAAAGATGCGCGCATTGCCATCGGCAGCGATGAACTGCATCCGCTCGAGATCGCCCGGCAGGTTATCGACGTTGGTTTCCATCAAGGTCAGCCGCCCGCCTGCGCCGCCGTCAATAAATAGCACGACACGTCCATCCCCGTCTAAAGCCGCTGAAACCATGCCGGGAGTTACCGTCGCTCCGAAGGAGAGGGTGTCAGTTCCCCCCCCGGCGATCAACTCATCCATCCCATCGCCGTAGTTGAAGACGAAAACATCGTTGCCGCTGCCTGTTTCTAGGCTGTCGTTACCTTTTTCGCCGGCAACCAGATCGTCGCCCCCTGAGGTATATACCGTATCGTTACCGCTGCCCGCCGATACGACGTCGTTGCCGATGGCCAACTCGACCCTGTCGTCGTTTCCGCGTGCCTGAACCGTTACCGATTCTCGGCTCCAATCGTAGAGACGGATGAAATCGTCCCCCTGGCTGCCGACGATGCTTGCCGGATCGCCCCAGTAACCTTGCTGCCAGCCCAGCCTGCCGCCATCGGCCAAGGCAATCATGTCGGCAAGCGAGAGTTCCGTACCGTCCGCGAAGCGGAAACGCTGAATTGCGCCGCGGCCGAGATCGTCGCCCCCCGCGTTTTGCACCACCAACGCATCGTCGCCGCCAATGCCGACCACCATGCGGAGATAGCCGACGTCGCCTGGCTGGCTGTCCCACCATCCGCTTTGCTCTCCCATCTGCACGGAGAGATCTTCCGGTCGAACACCCGGTGCGAACACCACGGTATCGGAAGCAACGCTGGCCGAAGAAGCCACGGCAACATCCAGCCCAGTGCCTGGTGCGACGATATAGGAATTCAGCCCGGCGCCGCCGTAAAGCCAGTCGCGGCCGGCACCGCCATCCAGGATGTCGTCGCCATCCTCGCCATGCAACTCGTCGCTCCCGGCCGCCCCCGTCAAGAAGTCGTTGCCTTCCCGGCCGTACAGGATGCTGTTCTTATCCGTTCCGGCGAGCGTTTCGTCGGCTGGCGAGCCATAGAGAATCTCAGCTCCTTCGCTAATATTGAGCTTGGCCAGCACATCGCTCACGTTCAGCTTCGCGCCGTTGTCGAACTCGAAGCTGTCGATGCGCTGCTGACTGTCCAGCCAGCCCGTGATGCGGATCGAATCGCCGGATACGCCGATCGTCGCTATCAGATCGCTGCCGTCGCGGGAAAAATCGACATCGTTCTGGCCGATGCCAGGCTTGAACAGAATGCGGCCTTCGCTGTCTTCGACCGTATCCCGGCCATCGCCGATACCGAAGCGATACGTATCGTAGCTGCCGCGATCCTGGAATCGGTCGTACCCTGCACCGCCTTCGAGCGTATCGCTTCGATAATTGCCGACGATGAAGTCGTCGCCGTCGGTTCCCGCAATCGCCCGTGCGGCCATCGCGTCGCGATCCCACTCCGTGCCGTCGGCAAATATCAGCGCCTCGATGCCGTAACCATCGGCGCTCATGTACTCGTTTGCCTGATTGCGCACCGTCACGCGGCTGCCGTCGGGCAGGGTCACCGCCATTCCGCCTTGCATGGTCCAGCGTACGGTAACGTCTTCCGGGCCGATGCCTTCGGCCAGTTCCAGAACGTCCTGCTCCCAGGGATAGTCATGCCCTTCGACGATCTCGTCCCGTCCGCCGTTTGTTCCGAACCGGTAGATGTCGGATCCCGAGCCGCCTTCCAGCGTGTCGTCCCCAGCGCCGCCATCCAAATCGTCGTAGCCGGAAATCCCCACCAGCCGGTCGTTGCCCGCTCCGCCGAGAATCACGTCGTCCCGGTCGCTGAATCCGCGCAGCTCGTCATTGTCGCTCTCGCCGATCAACACGTGCGCGATGATCGTCTCCATATCCCACACCGTACCGTCGGCAAAGACGATCTCCTCGACGGCATGCCGGTTGCTCGCATCGAACTGGCGCTTGACCGTGAGGGTATCGCCCGTATCGCGTATCGTCAGCCGCAGATCGTCCTCGATCTTCCAGCCATCGACGCTGCGCACCCGCTCCAGGCGAATGTCGTCGGGAGCGACGCCGGGCTTCAATACGATACGGTCGATTTGATCCAGGAGCCATGAATCCTCAATTATTATGTCATGGCCGTTGGTTCGGCCGAAATAGTAAGTATCTCTTTCTCCGGAAGCGTTGTAGGCTTGACCATCCCATATCAGACCACTACCGCCGCGCAATACATCGTTGCCTGCACCTCCATCCAGAAAATCATGGCCCGAGCCGCCGAGCAGCACATCGTCGCCATCGCCGCCATTGAGGTGGTCGATTCCTTCGCGGCCGTTAAGCGTATCGTTGCCACCTTGGCCAAAAAGATGATCGGCCAACCGCGAACCAGTGATAGTTTCCGCCTCTTCGCTGCCTACAAACAAGATCGCCTGCACGTCGGTGAAGGACCAGACCGTTCCATCGACGAACGCGATATGTTCAATCAGATAATTTCCGTTTCCGCCGCGCCAGTCCTCGTCGAAATACTGTTTGATGGCCACCTGATCGGCACTGTCCCGAATCATCAATACTAGATCGTTGCCATTACGGATGAGCCGCACGTCTGCTGGCAGAACTCCTTCCTTGAATCGCAGGGTATCCCGATTGCCTGCTGTCGAGTCTCCGTCGATCACCATATCCCTCCCGTCGCCTCGGCCGAAGAGATAGGTGTCATTGCCATTGGCGGAAACAACTGGTTCGGGAATCCATCGATCATGTAGCCAAACCCAGTTCCTGCCACTTGCGCCGATGAGAACGTCGTTGCCTTCCTCGCTATCGATCACATCATCCCCTGCTCTTCCGATCAGCGTGTCGTCGCCGCCCAGTCCGGCGATCGCTTCGCTCGCGGAGGAGCCGTAGATAAGGTCGTTTCCGTCGGTTGCCACCATTGTCACGGTAGCCTTGAGCACATCGTCGTGACTCCATACGGTGCCGTCGTCGAAGACATATTGCCCCACGCCATTGGGACCCCATATCCGGCCCTCTGCCGGGACGCTGAGTGTTTCCCCCGTGTCCTTAATGGAGAAAATAAGGTTGTCATATATGTCCGCCGTGATCTGCAGATCGACAGATGCCAACCCGATGAAGCGCACGGTGTCACGACGTATGCCGTTTTCGGCATAGTCACTGATGGTGTCATTGCCATGGCCCCGCCCGAAAACATAGGTATCTGCACCCTGCTCACCGAAGAGGGCATCGTCACCTGCTCCGCCTGAGAGCAGGTCGTCACCATTGCCGCCAAGGAGGCGGTCGTTCCCCGCCTGCCCGAACAAGCGGTCGTTACCGTTGGATCCGTACAGCGTATCGTTACCATCGGCTGCGAGCACGATATCGGCCTTGTCGGTGAAGCTGGTAATGTCGTTTCCGCCGGTGAGCAGGCGCACCTTGAATTCATCGAGCAGACGCTGGATGTCCGCCGTTCGCGGCAGGATGTCGACCAAGGTATCGAAGTCGGCCAGGCCGTCCCAGTTCGTGCCCGAGAGGAAGCTTCCGGCGTATTTGTCCAAGTCGAGCACATCGCCGAGATAGCTCTCGGCATTGGCCGCCCGCGTATTGGCCAACATCTGGTTGAGGCCGGCGGCGTCGAGGCGAATGCCCTGGTCGTCGATGACGAGTTCGATCGCGTCGAGGTAGGGCTTGAGGCGCGTCTGCAGCACCAAGCTGCCATAGACCGATTCGGTCAGGCTGTCATAGGCCTGCTGCAGCAGGTCGAGCTGCGGCTGCGAGAAGAGGATGTGTAGCGTGGGCGTGGCTTCGAAAGTACCACCGCCCGATCCGATGCCGACCCACAGACCCCAGTTGGCGGAATCGGTCTGGCGGATTTCTTGCGGGAGGTTGAAGAAATACTGGCCGTTGAAGGCTTCGAGCACGCCGAGCTTGCGCCGCCACTCGGCGATGAGGGTGCGGTAGCGCTCGTTGAGCAGGGCGTTGCCCAGGGCGTCGGAACTGAAACCGCTATCCTCGGCGCTACCGACGTCGGTCTGGACGAGCTGAGTAACCACCTGATTGTGGGCGCGGCGCACATCGCCGAAGGCTTCGTAGAGGATGCGGTATTTGCCGGCGGCGCGCCGTTCCAGGCTGTCCATGCCGGCAGTGGCGGCCCAGGCGGTGATCAACTGGTCGAGCAGCGTCCTTTGTGCGGCGCGGGTGGTGGCCGACTGGAATTGGGCGAGCAGGGCAGCCACATCGCCGCTGCCTGCGGCGGCTTGCTGGAGTTCGCGCACGTTGCCGGCGCCGCCCATGTTGGGCAGGCTCTTGAGTTCTTCGGGGACGGCGACGGGATCGGCGAACTGGGTGTCGAAGGTGTCGATGGCGAGTTTGAATTCGCCCATGCCGCCGCTCGTGCCGTCGGCGCGGGTGAAGCCGCCTTCGCGGGAGAGGGTGTTGCCGTTAGGCAGGCCCTGGTTCTTGAGGGTGTGCGCGAGGTTGAGCGAGACGATGCCGGCGTCGGCGAGGGTGATGAACTCGCCGCCTTGGGAGACGCCATCCTGCGAGGCATCGCGCCAGAGCTTGAGTTCGGCGAAGGCGGGGTCACTCGCGTCGAGGATGCCGTCGCCGTTGCTGTCAAGTGCTGCCAGAGCGGCGAAGCCGTTGGGGGCGAGGGTGCCGTCGGGCAGTTCGGTGAAGTCGCCGAAGAGTTCGGCGCCGGTATCGATCGATCCGTTGGCGTTGCGGTCCCAGACGAGTAGGGCGTCGTCCTTGCCCACCCAGCCGGTTTTGGTGAGAACGCCGTCGCCGTCGTGGTCGAAGTGGATGTTGCTGGCGAGGCCGACTGTCTCCAGGCCGTTGCCGTCGAGGTCGAGAATTATCGGGTCGCGTAGCCAGCGCCAGCGTTTGGCGCGGTTGAAGGTGTCGCCAATATCCGGATCAAGTATCGAGTCATGTGGATCAATTACGTTTGGTATGCCGTCTCCATCGAGATCATCAGGGGTGCATTGGCGCGGATTGTCAATGATATAGGGGGATGGCGGAGCCTCGCTATCTGGGAACGGCCATGGGATAAGCTCCTTCGGAAAATGATCCGGGTGAGTTCTCGTGAGGTTCCCTCGGTTTTTCGTCTGCCAAAGGGTGGGTTTCATGCTACCAGTTTTTCCTGATGCTGCTCGCTGATCCAGCTTTCCAAGAACTGGATTGGCGACTTGTAACCAAGTGTCGA
>JBGFRW010000034.1:0-11451 GCA_041694935.1 Pseudomonadota bacterium
GTTGGCGATCGGCGCATAGATTTCGAGCGTCTCGCGCGCGACGCGCTTGCGTTTTTCGGGGCGCACCGCGTCGAGCGTGCGCATGTTGTGCAGCCTGTCTGCCAGCTTGATGAGGATGACGCGCACGTCCTGCGCCATTGCCAGCAGCATTTTGCGGAAGTTTTCCGCCTGCGCCTCTTCGTAGGACTGGTTCTCGATGCGGTCAAGCTTGGAGACGCCATCGACCAACTCGGCAGTCACCTTACCGAAATCCTGCGCGATCTGGGCCTTCGTGATGGCGGTGTCCTCCATCACGTCGTGCAGCAATGCAGCGCACAGCGCCTGTGGGTCGAGGCGCCAGTGGGCCAGCGTCTCCGCTACCGCGAGCGGGTGCGAAACGTATGGCTCACCGCTCGAACGGAACTGGCCGCGGTGAGCGTTCGCCGAGAAATGGTATGCCGCCGAGACCTGGTCGACATCCTCGGGCTTGAGGTAGGCGCGGAGCTGGGCGAGGAATTGCTCGAACTCCTCCGCCAGATCGATGGGCGGATGCATGTCGAGCGGGATGATCGGCGGCTCGTCGCTGAATGCCGCGCCGTTGGCGGGCTGGGGAAGGTCAGGGGAGGACAGCAGGGCCGCCGGCATGTGCATCCCCCTAGCTCATGAGCGTCAGGCCTGCCCGCGCTTGAGCATTTCCACGCCGTACTTGCCCTCGGCCAGTTCGCGCAGCGCCAGAACGGTGGGCTTGTCCTTCTCGACCTCCACCTGAGGCGTGCTGCCAGTAGTGATCTGGCGGGCGCGGTAGGTCGCGGCCAGGGTCATCTGGAAGCGGTTGGGAATGTACTTCAGGCAGTCTTCGACGGTGACGCGAGCCATTATGAAAATCCTTTAATTTCAGTGCGATGAAAGGAAGCGGAAAACCTCGGGATGTCGTGCCTTCTGCCGCGCGAAGTTCAGGCGCGACGCCCGGACCGCTGCGGCAAGATCCTCGAGAGCTTCCTGCAAGTCTTTGTTGATTATAACAAAATCGAACTCGTCGACGTGCCGCAATTCGCCAAGGGCAGCGGCCACGCGACGCTGGATCACCTCCTCGCTGTCCTGCCCGCGCGCGCGCAAGCGACGTTCGAGTTCGGCGATCGAGGGCGGCACGATGAAGATACTGACCGCTTGAGGCATCACCTCGCGCACCTGCTGGGCACCCTGCCAGTCGATCTCGAGCAGCGTGTCGCGGCCGGCACGCATTTCCTCGAGCAGCCAGCTTTTCGACGTGCCGTAGAAATTGCCATGCACCTCTGCCCATTCGAGGAAATCGCCGCGCTCACGCATCGCGAGGAAGGTCTGGATGTCGATGAAGTGGTAGTGCTGCCCTTCCGTCTCCCCGGGGCGCGGCTGGCGCGTCGTATAGGAAATCGAATGGCGAATCGCCGAATCGCGCTCCATAAGCTTGCCGACCAGCGTGGTCTTGCCGGCGCCCGAAGGGGCGGAAACGATGAACAGGGTTCCTGCGATGCTGGCATCGATGTTGTGCGGAAGATCCATGATGTCGATTGTCTTAAGAGCGGCCGATGGGAAGGATCACTCGAGATTCTGCACCTGCTCGCGCATCTGCTCAATGAGCAACTTGAGTTCGAGTGCAACGGCAGTAACGGAGGAGGAAACCGATTTCGAGGCCAGCGTGTTCGCCTCGCGGTTGAGTTCCTGCATGAGGAAGTCGAGACGCTTGCCGACGGCGCCTCCCTTGTCGAGTACACGGTCGACCTCGGTGAGATGCGTGACCAGGCGCGCAAGCTCCTCCGCCACGTCGATCTTCGCCGCGAAGACTCCGATTTCCTGTCGGATGCGCTCCTCGTCCAGCGTGGCGACGGCCTCGCGCAGCTTGGCAGCCAAACGCTCAGTGTAATCGGCAACGGCGAGCGGCACCATCGGCTCGACCTTGGCCACTGCGTCGCGCATACGCGCAGCGCGCTCGCGCAGTACATCGGTCAAGCGCGCGCCCTCACGCGCCCGGCTGGCGAGAAAGTCGCGCAGCACGTCGTCGAGCAGCGCAAGGCATTCGGCTTGCAGCCTCTCCGGCGAAATGGCTTCGGTCGCCAGCACGCCCGGCCAGCGCAGCACCTCGGCAACGCTAAGCGGCTCGGCCTCGGTCAGCACCGCGCGGATATCCTCCTGCAGGACGGCCAGCTGCTCGACCAACGCCAGGTTCGGCGCCTGCTGCTGCGCGACGCCATTGTTCGGCTGCAGATAGAGGCGGCAGTCGACCTTGCCTCGACCGATCGCGGCAGAGAGCCTTTCGCGCATCGGCATCTCGAGAAAGCGCAGTTCCTCGGCGCAGCGGAAGTTCAGGTCCAGGAAACGGCCATTGACGCTCTTCAGCTCGAGCGCCAGGCGCACCGGGCCGAGATCGCGCTCGAGCGCCGCATAGCCGGTCATGCTATGGATGGTCATATCGGTGAATCCGTGCTGAGAAGCATGTGAGCTTACCAGTTTAAGAAGCGGCCTTGCCGGAATTAAAATAGGCGCAGATGCCGCCCCAAACAAATATCCCGCTTCCGACCGGCCACGTGATCGACGGCTACCGCTTCGAGCGACAGATCTCGATCGGCGGGTTTTCCATCGTCTACCTGGCCTACGATCCGCAAGGATCGCCGGTCGCGATCAAGGAATACCTGCCGCAGTCCCTGGCTCAGCGAACCGTCGGCCTGCTGCCGCAGGTGAAGGCCGTGAACCGCGACGCCTATCAGAACGGCATGATGGCCTTTTACGAGGAGGGCATCGCCCTGGCGCGGCTCAACCATCCGAACGTCGTGCGCGTCATCAACTTCCTGCGCGCCAACGACACGGTCTATCTCGTAATGCGCTACGAGCAGGGGCGTACCCTGCACGAGCACATCCGCAAGCACCATGGCGAGTTCACCGAGCGCTTCGTGCGCGGCGTATTCACGCGCCTGATGTCCGGCCTGCGCGAGGTGCATGCCAACAAGCTGCTGCATCTCGACATCAAGCCCTCCAACATCTACCTGCGCAGCGACGGTTCCCCGGTGCTGATCGACTTCGGTGCTGCGCGCCAGGCGCTCAACCAGGGCGACCCCGAACTGCGGCCCACCTTCACCCCGGGCTACGCGGCACCCGAGCAGCATATCAACCAGCCTAACCAGGGTCCGTGGACCGACGTCTATGCCGTGGGCGCCACCCTCTACGCCTGTCTTGCCGCGGCGGCCCCGCAGCCGGCCGACCTGCGCTTGCTGGACGACAAGCTGGTCCCGGCGTCGCAGCGCTGGACCGGCCTCTATTCGCCGCAGCTGCTCGACATCATCGATCAGTGCATGCGCCTCGATCCGCTGGAGCGCCCGCAAAGCGCCTTCGCGCTGCAGCGCATGCTCGCCGCCCCCTATACCTTGCCCGATTCCGCATCCCCCTCCCAGGAGTAGCCATGTCCCAACGAAACGACGGCCGCAGCGCCGATGCCTTGCGTCCGCTCACGATCACCCGACACTACACGCGCCACGCCGAGGGCAGCGTGCTGGTCGAATTCGGCCATACAAAAGTCCTCTGCACAGCCAGTGTCGAGGAGAGGGTGCCGCCCTTCCTCAAGGGGAAAGGCCAGGGCTGGGTCACCGCCGAGTACGGCATGCTGCCGCGCTCGACCCACACGCGCACCGACCGCGAGGCAGCCAAGGGCAAGCAGTCGGGCCGCACACAGGAAATCCAGCGCCTGATCGGCCGCAGCCTGCGTGCCGTCACGGACCTCGCCGCGCTCGGGGAGCGCCAGGTGACGCTCGACTGCGACGTGATCCAGGCCGACGGCGGCACGCGCTGCGCCTCGATCACCGGCGCCTGCGTGGCGCTCCACGATGCGCTCGCCGGCCTCGTCGCCGCGGGCAAGCTGCCCGCCCACCCGATGCGCGACTTCGTCGCCGCCGTCTCAGTCGGCATCGTCGATGGGACTCCCGTCCTCGACCTCAACTATGAAGAGGACTCGAACTGCGATACCGACATGAACGTCGTCATGACCGGCGCCGGCGGCATGTGCGAAATCCAGGGCACGGCCGAGGGCACACCCTTCACGCGTGCCGAACTCGACGCGCTGCTGGTGCTCGCGCAACAAGGCATCGACGCGATCATTTCCGCTCAGAAGAATGCACTGGGAGTCGCCGCATGAAGCAGATCGCCAAGAAGGTTGTATTGGCTTCCAACAACGCCGGCAAGCTGCGCGAGTTCGCCCAAATGCTCGCCAAGATAGACATCGAGGTGCTGCCGCAGGCGCAGTTCGCCATCCCCGAAGCCGAAGAGCCGCACATCACCTTCGTCGAGAACGCACTTGCCAAGGCGCGCCATGCCGCGAAGCTCACCGGCCTACCGGCGCTCGCCGACGATTCTGGCATCTGCGTCGCCGCCCTCGGCGGCGCGCCCGGCGTGTTCTCCGCCCGCTTCGCCGGAGAACCCAAGTCCGACGAGCGCAACAACCAGAAGCTGATCGCCGACCTGCAAGGCAAGAGCGACCGCCGCGCGCATTACGTCGCAGTGCTGGTGTTCGTGCATCACGCCGATGACCCGCAACCGATCATCGTCGAGGGCGAATGGCACGGCGAGATCATCGACACGCCGCGCGGCGAAGGCGGCTTCGGCTACGACCCCTACTTTCTCGTCCCCGACCTGAACCAGACCGCCGCCGAGATTTCCGCCGAAGAGAAGAACAAGCGCTCGCACCGCGGCAAGGCGCTCAAGCTGCTCATCGAACGGCTGAAACTCGACGTGTGAGCCGCACGATCCCCATTGCCACCGTCCCGCCGGCGCCGACTTTTTCCTCGGTACCGCTGGCGCTCTACATCCATTGGCCGTGGTGCGTACGCAAATGCCCCTACTGCGATTTCAATTCGCATGAATCCGCACCACAGGAAGCTGTCTATCTCGACGCGCTGATCGCCGACCTCGAGGCCGCGCTACCAACGATCTGGGGCAGGTCGATCGTGTCGATTTTCATCGGCGGCGGCACGCCCAGCCTGATGAGCGGAGCGACGGTGAATGCGCTGATCGCCGCGATCCGCATGCGCATACCCTTGCTGCCCGATGCCGAGATCACGCTCGAGGCCAATCCCGGCACCGTCGAGGCTGAGCGTTTCGCAGCCTACCGCGACGCGGGCGTCAATCGCCTCTCGCTCGGCATCCAGAGCTTCGACGATGCCAAGCTTGCGTCGCTTGGACGCATTCATTCGGGTGACGAGGCGCGCCGCGCCGTCGATTTCGCCCAAAGGCACTTCGAGCGCGTCAATCTCGACCTCATGTACGCGCTGCCGCAGCAGTCGCTGACCGAAGCGCATCGCGATATCGAGACCGCCATCGCCACAGGAGTTTCCCATCTCTCCGCCTACCACCTGACGCTCGAGCCGAACACCGCTTTCGCCCATGCGCCACCGCCGCTGCCCGACGACGACCTCGCCGCCGATATGCAGGAGATGGTCGAAACCGAACTCGCCGCCACCCGCTTCGAGCATTACGAAACCTCGGCCTTCGCGCAACCCGGCCAGCGCTGCCGGCACAACCTCAACTACTGGAGCTTCGGCGACTATCTGGGCATCGGCGCCGGCGCACACTCGAAGATTTCGGACCACGTCGGGGTAAGGAGGGAAGCGCGGCCACGCCATCCGAAGGACTATCTCGCCAATCCGGTGGCGCGCAACTGGCAGGCCGTGGTCCCAGAAGATCTGCCGGGCGAATTCATGATGAACGCGCTTCGACTGGCCGACGGGGTGCCGCTCGCGTGGTTTTCAGAGCGCACCGGGCTGCCGCTAGACGCCATTCAAAAGTCGGCGCTGGCGGGACGGCGCGAAGGACTGCTGGAAAGTGAAAGCGGCCGCCTGCGGCCGACGCCGCTGGGACGGCGTTATCTCAACCGGCTGATCGGGCTGTTTTTGGAAGCTTAGACGCGCCTGAATAGCACGTCCCAGACACCGTGGCCGAGCCGCAGGCCCCGCGCCTCGAACTTGGTCTGCGGCCGCCACTCGGGGCGTGGCGCGAATCCCCCGGCAGTATTGGCGAGCAGTGGTTCGGCTGACAACACTTCCAGCATCTGCTGCGCGTACTCCTCCCAGTCGGTCGCGCAATGCAGATAGCTTCCCGGGGCGAGGCGCAGCGCGAGTTCATGCACGAAAACCGGCTGGACCAGCCGACGCTTGTGGTGGCGCTTCTTCGGCCAGGGATCTGGAAAGTAGATGTGGATGCCGGCCAGCGAAGCCTCCGGGATCATATTGCGCACCACCTCGACCGCATCGTGCTGGATGACACGCAGGTTGGCGAGCTCGCGCACGGCGATTTCCTTGAGCAGGCTGCCCACGCCGGGAGTGTGCACCTCGATGCCGAGGTAGTCGTTCTCGGGATGCGCGGCGGCAATTGCCGCGGTTGTCTCGCCCATCCCGCAACCGATCTCGAGGAACTTCGGCGCCGAGCGGCCAAAAATCGCGGCGAGGTCGAGAGGCTTGGCTGCGTACGGGATGCCGAAGCGCGGCATGCCTTCGTCGTAGTAGCGCTGCTGCGCGTTCGAGACGCGCCCCTGGCGCAGCACGAAGCTGCGGATGTGGTCGCGCCCAGGCGGGTTGGTATTCATTGCTGCAGCCTCGTCTTTTCGGTTTCGTACTTCAACATTTCCTCGCGTCGCCGCGCCAGGTCGTAGCGCGGCTGCGCCAGTGCCTCCGCCAGCGTCGCACAAGCCGGGCCGAGTTGTTCAGCCGGCAGCGCAAGATCGGCCTTAAGGCCGAGCGCCGCCGAGATGGCATCAGGCGGCGCATCGTCGGTGCCGAAGTAATGACTGCCGAGCCTCTTCCCGATCGCCAGCACGATCTCCCGCTCGCGCTCATACCATTCGACCCAGGCCTCGGCAGCCTCACCATGTCCGCCTTGTGCGCAGGCAAGCGCCAGCAGGCGAGCGCCATGGGCAAGGCCCCAGGTCAGTTGGTCGGCCAGCAAGGCCGGCTTGCCGAAGGCGTATTCGATCGCCGGCGCCGTCCTGCCGGCGCCGACTTCTTCCTCGGCATGCGCGGGAAACATGAGCGCCGCCATGCACGCCAGGAACACCAGACGCTTCACAGCAGAAATCAGGAGCCGATCAGGCCTGACATCGGCGAGCTTGCGCTTGCGGCGTAGAACTTCTTCGGCATGCGTCCGGCCAGGAAGGCCTCGCGGCCGGCCTCGACGGCCTTTTTCATCGCTCCGGCCATCAGCACCGGATCCTTGGCGCCGGCGATCGCCGTGTTCATCAGCACGCCATCGCAGCCGAGCTCCATCGCGATCGCGGCATCCGAAGCCGTGCCGACGCCGGCATCGACGAGCACCGGCACCTTGGCGGCCTCGATGATGAGCTTGAGGTTCCACGGGTTGAGGATGCCCATGCCCGAACCGATCAGCGAGGCGAGCGGCATCACCGCCACACAGCCGATGTTCTCGAGGATCTTGGCCTGGATCGGATCGTCGGAACAATAGACCATGACCTGAAAACCCTCCTTGACCAGGGTCTCGGCGGCCTTCAGCGTCTCGGGCATGTTGGGGAACAGCGTGTCCTTGTCGCCGAGCACCTCGAGCTTGACGAGCGAATGGCCGTCGAGCAGCTCGCGTGCAAGACGCAGCGTGCGCACCGCCTCCTCGGCCGAATAGCAGCCGGCGGTATTGGGCAGGTAGGTGTACTTCGACGGGGGCAATGCGTCGAGCAGCGAGGGCTGGCCAGGCTCCTGGCCGATGTTGGTACGGCGGATCGCGACAGTGACGATCTCAGCGCCGGAGGCCTCGACAGCGCGGCGCGTTTCGTCGAAGTCCTTGTATTTTCCGGTGCCGACGAGCAAACGGGAACGATAAGCCTTGCCGGCCAGGGTAAGCACGTCTTCCATGATTTCCTTTCTAGCCGCCGCCGACGGCGACGACGATCTCGAGCCGGTCGCCGGCCGCGAGTTCAGTGGTGGCATGCTGGCTTCTTGGCACGATCTCACCGTTCCGCTCGACCGCCACCCGCTTGCCGGCGAGGCCTTCACGCTCCAGCAGGGCAGTGACGGTAAGAGGGGGGGCGAACCGCTTCGATAAGCCGTTGAGAATGATTTCGATCATGGGATGAATTCTATACGACGGTGGGGCAGCGACTGCTCACATGACGCCGGGGGCATTGGGAGTAATGATCTTTCGCAAGTTCGTCGAGCGCATCTTAGGTGCCGGCGCAGATATCCATTATTCAAATATGGGTACCAGCGAGGCACCGGCATCTTGCGATAGCTATCAAGCAGCTCCAGTTCTATACTTTTGGAATAGAGATTACATAACTATTACCAAAAGAGTGTCGAGATGGAGTTAAGTGGCTTATATCGCAGGAGGGTATGGGCGCAGTGGGCAGTGTTCGCCGCTGCCTTGCTTGGTTTTGTTGCGCTTGTTGCCTACGTCCTTTATCAGGAACATGAGCGCATCGGGGTGAGGGAGGAGGCGCGGCTGTTCGCGCAGGCGCGCGTGATCGACGAGAATCTGGCCAAGCAACTCATAAGCACCGATGGCGTGCTGCTCAAACTGCGGGATGAGTTCCGCTTCGGCAAGCATGCCGACATCAAGGAGCATTTGTCCATCTATGAGCAGGCGATTCCCGGCATCCGCACACTCTTCATCATGGATGCCGAAGGCACGGTTCGGCTTTCCAACCGGCCGGAGTTGGTCGGCCGGAACTTCAGCCATCGCGAGTATTTCAAGGTAGCGCACGACACTTTCGACAGTACCAAGCTGTTCCTTTCTCGGCCTTTCAAGTCCGCGCTTGGCGGGTGGGTGATGACTTTGACACGCGTGATGGTCGGGCCGAATGGAGAGTTCGCCGGAATCGTCTCGGCGGGGCTCGATCCGCAGTATTTCTTGACCCTGCTCGCGTCGGTGCAGTATGCGCCGGACCTGCGTGCGGTGATCGCGCATGCCGACGGCGACATTTTCCTGATGGTGCCCGAAGCGCAGCCAGTCCAGGGCATGAACATCGCCAAGCCCGACTCGTTCTTCTCGCGCCACATGGCCAGCGGACGGGGTGATAGTGTGTTTTCCGGCGTTACCTATGCGACCGGCGAGCAACGCATGGTCGCCTTCCGCACCAGCCGGGCAGCCGGCTTGCCGCTCGACAAGCCTCCGGTGCTGATCCTGACTCGCGATCTCGAAGCGATCTACGCAGGCTGGCTCAGGGATGTCAGGCTCTACGTGTCCCTGCTCGCAGTGGCGGCGCTGTTCGTCGCGCTGGCGTTAATCCTGGCGCAATTGCGCCAGCGCGGCCAGCGGCATCGTATCGAGATCGCAGATAGACAGTTGCGCGAGAGCGAGGAGCGTTTCCGCGCGCTGTTCCAGTTCAGTGGCGACGCGATTCTGGTGCATCCCCTCGAAGGAGAGCAGGGCGGGCTGGGGCGCTTCGTCGAAGTCAACGATGCCGCCTTGGAGCGTTACGGCTACAGCAGGGAGGAACTGCTGGCCATGACCCCGATCGATCTCGACGAGGTACGCACCTATCCGTCTCCTGAGGATCTCGAGGCCTTCAAGGCACATGCTCGTGAAGTAGGTCATCTGATCTTCGAGCGCGTCCATGTCGCCAAGGATGGGCGGCGCATTCCGGTGGAGGTCAACTCTCACATCTTCCTGCTGAAGGGGCAGGAAATGATGCTGTCGATCGTACGCGACGTCACCGAGCGCAAGCAGACGGAAGCCGCACTGCGCACGAGCGAACAACGCTGGAGTTTCGCGTTGGAGGGAGGCGGCGATTGCGTCTGGGATTGGGATATGCCGAGCAACGTCATTCTCCTTTCGAAGGCGGGCAAGCGGATGTTCGGCTTTGCCGAGGATGAAATCGCAGATCGGATGGAAGAATGGGAGAAGCTTGCCCACCCTGACGACAAGCAGCGTATCCGGGAGGACTTCAAGGCTTATCTGCAGGGCAAGACACCGGCATTGGTTAGCGAATATCGCATGCAATGCAAGGACGGCAGCTGGAAATGGGTTCTGACGCGTGGCATGGTCGTCGCCCGCGACGTGAACGGCAGGGCAGTGCGTATGGTTGGCACGCATTCGGACGTTACCGAGCGGCGCGAACGTGAAGAAGCGCTCAGACTGGCGGGCGCGGTGTTCGAGAGCGTGGACGAAGGGGTGCTCGTCACCGACGCGAACAGGGTCATTGTCGCGGTCAATCCGGGATTCACAGTGATTACCGGCTATGCGGAGGAAGAAGTGCTCGGCAAGAGTCCCAACATCCTCTCGTCGGGCACGAATCCCGCGGCGTTCTACCGGAAGATGTGGGACGAAATTGGCGCCACCGGCACATGGCGCGGCGAGGTGCTGAACCGCAGGAAGAGTGGCGAGTTCTTCGTCGAATGGCTAACCATCAAGCGGCTCATCGATGCGGATGGCACGGTCACCCACTACGTGGGGGTGTTCTCGGACATCAGCGAGCGCAAGGCCTCCGAGGAGCGCATGCGCTACCTGGCGCACTACGACGCGCTCACCGACCTCCCGAATCGAACGCTGTTCGAAGACCGCGTCGCCCAGGCCCTGAGCCGCGCGCGGCGCGACAAGACGCGCGTCGGCGTGTTGTTCTTAGATCTGGACAAGTTCAAGCCGGTCAACGACCAGTTCGGCCACGACGTCGGCGACCTCCTGCTCAAGGAGGTGGCGAAACGCGTGCTGGAATGCGTACGCGAATCGGACACCGTGGCGCGACTCGGTGGCGACGAATTCGTGGTGTTACTGCCCGAAATCGCGCAGACGGAAGATGCCGTCATGGTCGCTAACAAGATTCTCGCCGCACTCAACGAGCCTTTCGAGGTGGCCGGACATCGCATCGAGATCGGCGTCAGCATAGGCGTCGCCGCCTTTCCCGAGCATGCCGGCGACAAGACAGAACTCGTCAAGTGCGCCGATAACGCGATGTATCAGGCCAAGGCCGCCGGTAAGAATACCGTAGTCGTCTGGCGGCCTGCGGAGGGTGATTCCGCTTAGCCGCCGCTGATCAGTTTGATCCGCCATCTCCCACCGATATTGGCACCGACTCAAGCTTGTCGCTAGAATGACGCAAGATTCTGCTGCCGCGGGTGTCGTATAACGGCATTACCTCAGCTTCCCAAGCTGATGAAGAGGGTTCGACTCCCTTCACCCGCTCCACTGCATCAATCTGCGGACTTCCGCAGAAGTCCAAGAGAGCCTGCAAGTCGTTGCCACACAAGGACTTTTCCTCTCTTTGACGTTCTGCCGCGGTCCACTGCGATCCGCCTACAGCCGGGACTTTTAAGTCCACAAACAAGTCCATTTTTGCGGGTGCGGCTGATTCCGGATTGTTGATGGAGGGGCGAGGTCGACGTGACCAGCATCTGGTTCCTGACTCATGTTCAGGAGCAAGAGCATGGCACTCTCAGACCTGGCCGTTCGGCAGGCCAAGGCAACTGGCAAGGCATACACCCTCCCTGACTTGGATGGCCTCTCCCTGGCCGTCAC
>JBGFRW010000042.1:0-11268 GCA_041694935.1 Pseudomonadota bacterium
GGCCATGGCTTGGTTGTTACCGTACTGGGTGGTGCGCAGGTTGGCCGTGGTGGTCTGGATGATCTGGTTAGCATTGGCGCCGACCTGGAAGGTGGCGGTGCCGAAGGTGCCGTCGAACAGCTTGAGGCCGTTGAATTCGGTCGAGGTCGAGATGCGGTCGAGTTCGGAGACGAGCTGGCCGACTTCGTTCTGGAGGGCCTGGCGGTCGCCGGCAGAGTTCGAGGCGTTGGCGGACTGGACGGCCAACTCGCGGATACGCTGGAGGATGTCGCCGGCAGAGCCGAGGGCGCCTTCGGCGGTTTGCGCGAGGGAGATGCCGTCGTTGGCGTTACGCACGGCCTGGTTGAGGCCGCGGATCTGGGAGGTCATTCGCTCGGAGATCGCCAGACCGGCCGCGTCGTCCTTGGCGCTGTTGATGCGCAGGCCCGAGGACAGGCGCTGCAGGGAGGAGGCCAGCGAGGACTGCGAGGTATTCAGGTTGCGCTGGGCGTTCAGTGAGGCAAGGTTCGAATTGATTACTTGAGGCATTTTTATCTCCTATCAGGTGATTGGGACCTCGACACTAGCCCTCGCATTCAGCTTGGCGGGCCGACGTTGTCGCCGTCTGAGGCAATCTACGGCTACCGATGGAGAAACTTTAGGGTGTTACTTTCGATATTCCCTGGCAGAACGCGCGTGCAGCGCATTTTTCGAAAAATCCGTTTCGAAACCGATGGTTGAGAGGGTTCTGAGGGGTTCGAACTCGGTCTCCGCAAGGAAATAGGTCGAGTGCGCCGCCAACCGGCAGCGGGTCTCGACGATCGCGGCGTATAACCATTCCGCGAGGTGCTCGCCCGGCGCGATCGCGTCCCAGGTAGCGGACGGGGCAAGAAACGGAGCAGTCACGCTGGCCGAGCCCTGCTCGATCTCGCCAATACACTGATTCAGGACAGAAAGCGCATGACTGCGATAGCCGGCGTCGGCGAGAAGGCGGGCCAGGGTCAAACGGCGGGTTGTCGATGGTGCGCTTTCCACCAGCGTCATCTGCGCCTTGATGGCGAATTGCAGTAGGGCCAGCCTTGCGTTAGCACCGCGCTGCGTCTGATGCACTTGGTCGATGTAGTTGGTTACCCATTCGTCCATCCGTTGCCACGGATTGCTCGCCTGGGCCGCCTCGCTGAGTGCAGTCGCCGCCTCGGCGGGTACCGGCTGCTGCTGGGCGAACAGCCCCGCGCGGATCAGCGCTTCCTCACGTGTCGGCGGGCAGGCGAGCAGATAGAGGCTGTAAGGATCGAGAGGCTCGTGCGGATCGTGTGGCGCAAAGATGCCCAGTGCCGGCAGCGGCCGATAGAGGCGGTAGCCCATGGCCACTAGCTTTTTGGCCACACTCGGGTCGGGTTGGTCGCCGCTATGCACACTCAACATTACTAGTGGGGAGTTGTCGCGCCAGAATCTCGGGTTCTTGAGGATCGGGCCGGCTTGGCCGTCGTTGGCCTCGACGCCGATCCGCAGCAGGGCAACGTTCCGCAAGGCGGCTCGATCGAGCAGGTTGGTCCGGGCCGATTCGAGGCGGACCTCGACGCGCTCTGCGAGTCCTCCCTGCGTCGCGGCGGCGCGGATCAGGCGGGCCGCGACCGTCGAGGTTGCAAGCGCTAGCGTGCGCATGCCGGCCTGGGCAAGTTCCAGGCTGAAGAAGCCAGGCTCGCTGCCGATCTCGACCGTCAGGCCGTCGAGATGGATAGCCAGGGCGGAGAGCATTCCATATTCGGGTGCAAACCAGCGGCCCTGTTCCTCGATGACGTAGCTGTAGAGGTTGCCGGGATCGGCTACGGTCGCTACCAAGGGCGCGGCGGGCGTCGCGAACCGCATGTAGCGGAACGCTTCGGGCGTGAACTTCGGATGCTCAGGATACTTGAGGTTCCAGCCCTCGATTAGCGCTTCCTCGTAGTAGCGCACCTGGCGTGCCGGGTCGCAAAGCAAAGCCTGGCGGATGTTGGCGGGCAAGGTGCGGTGAAGCGCGGCGATGCGTTCCGGCTTGCCAGCCAGGGTGACGGCGCGCTCGACATACTGGTCGACGTCGAAGGCGATCAGGTCGTCGACCTCGGTGCCGCAGTTATTCAGGTATGAGTATGAGAGCCGTTCGTAGTGCGTACGCCCGACCAAGGTGATCAGAGGCACGCCCATCCAGAGCGATTCGTAGGTCGTGGTACCGCCCGTCTGGGGAAAGGCGTCCAAGGCGATGTCTAGGTCTTCGTACCAGTAGAGATGGATGCCCTTGGGATGCTTGGCGGTGATGATGGTGATGCGCGAACGGTCGATACCGTTGGCCTCGAATTCGGCGAGCACGTTGGCCTGGGTCAGCGGCGAGTCGTAGCGCGGGTTGTTGAGCACCAGGCGCGCGTCGGGCACTTGCGCCAGGATGCGGCTCCAGGTCGCCACTGTCAGCCGGTTGAGCTTGTAGCAGTTGTTGAGACTGCCGAAGGTCACGTAACCGTTGCGCAGCATGGGAGGATCGAGAACCTCGGGGATCACCGGCAAATCTCCCGCCGAGACGTAGGCGTGTGGTATCTCGAGGATCTGCTCGATGAAGCAGGCGGCGTTTTCCGGTCCGTTCAGCCAGGGATCGGACAAGGCGAAGTCGATCTCCTTGAGGCCGCTGGTGAAGGGGTAGCCGATGTAGGCCATCTGCACGGGGGCGGGACGGTAGTACATGACGCTCAGGCGCGTGCCGGCGGTGTAGCCGCTCAGGTCGACGAGCAGGTGGATGCCGTCTGCCGCGATGCGGCGTGCGAGATCGTCGTCGCCGAGGTGGGAGACGTTGATGAACTTGTCGACTGCCTGACGGTACTGCGCGGTGATCTCGTCCTCCTCGGCCACGTCAAGGCTAGAGTAGCAATAGACCTCGAAGTGCTGCTTGTCGTAGTGGCTGAGCTGGCCACTCACGAAGTAGTTGACAACGTGCAGCTTGAAGTCGCCAGAGATGTAGCCGATGCGCAGCTTCGGGTTGTCGTCTGAGCGCCAGCGGTAGTCTAGATCGAGTTGGTGGTGACGGATCGCGTAGCGATGGGTGTCGGCGACCTTCTCGGCAACGCTGCGGATCATGGTCGGCGTGACGTCCGGGATGGGCATTAGCGTCAACAGGTTTTGAGCAGCCGTCACCAGCTTGCGGTCGTCCATCCTGCACCATTCGACGAACATCGGCAGGAGCTTCTCCTGCAGTTGCCAGTTGCAGTGCGCCGAAGCATGGCCGAACAAGGGTGCCAGAGCTACGTTCGGCTGGGGATACTTGAGCACCTCCTGTTCGAGGGCGAGGATCTGTTCGCTCCTGTGAAGATAGTTCAGGTTGGTGAGAATGTTGAACAGGATGGTGACGTCAGGCAGGCTCCGATATGCGGCCTCGAACAATTCCTGCGCCTTTTCGTAGTTCTTCAGCGTGCCATGGGCCATACCCAGGTCGTTCAGTAACTTGGGGTCGTCGGCGAACAGTCTCTGGGCCTTCTCGAGAACCGCGACTGCTTCCTCTTTCCTGGCGCGAGCCATGTAGAGGCGCGCCAGTGCCATGTAAACCTTGATCTGGGGCGGCGGCAGCGCAATTGCCTGGCGCAGGGCCTGGATCGCCTCGTCGGTCCGGCCATGCATCGCTTGGGTGTCTGCCAGCGCTAGCCAGGCCAGCGGGTTATTGGGTGCAAGGCGCGTGGCCTCCTGCGCGTGCAGCATGGCCTCGCCCGGTCGTTCCTGCTTGAACAGTAAGTCAGCCAGGTTGCTGCGTGCCTCGGGGAGATTGGGCGACAGCGCGAGCGCACGCCGGTAGGCCGCCTCGGCACCGCCATAGTCACCGAGCTTCTCCAAGGCAATGCCGTAGTCGTTCTGGAGCGCTGCAACCTGCGGCATCAGCGCCACGGCATGTGCCAGGGTCGTCTTTCCTTCGTCGAACTCCTTGAGGCTGACCAACGCCACGCCGAGCTTGTGCAGCGTTTTGGCGTTGCCTGGATGACGCTTCAGCAACTTCCGGCAGGCATCTCGGGCGGCGGCGTATTCCCGGCGCGCCAACATGGCGTCGATCGCCGCATGGGCATCATTGACCGGCCCGGAGTCGCCTCGGGGAATCGCTGGAAGCTTGTTTTTTTTCATTGCGGGACGGCTAGGCGAAGAAACTCGTCACACCCTCGAGCACCCGCTCGACGAACTCGGGGCGCATGTTCGAATGCAGCGGCAAGGTCAGCACCTCGGTGACCACCTTCTCGGTGACCGACAGGTCGCTCGTGCGGCAGTCCGAGAAATGGGCATGGCGATGGACAGGGATGAAATGGATGCCGGTGTCGATCTGGCGCGTACGCAGGTGCTCGATCAGGTCGGCGCGCCTGCCATTGGTTACGCGCAGGCTGTAGATGAATGGCGAGACTGCGCCAAAGTCGGTCTGCGGGACCTTGAGACCGGGGATTGGCGCGAAGGCGCGCGAGTATGCCTGGCAGACACGCCGCCGGCTGGTGATGAACTCATCGATGCGCTTGATCTGCGAAATGCCGATGCTGGCCATGATGTTAGTGAGGTGATAGCGGTACCCCTCGCTGATGACGTCGTAGTCCCAGGCGCGCCGGTTGCGGTAGCGTTCAGTCGTGTCCTTGTCGACGCCGAGCAGGCGCATGCGTTGAAGCCTGTGCAGCTCGTCCTCGTCGTTGACCACGACGCAGCCGCCGTCGATCGAAGTGATGATCTTGACCGGGTCGAAGCTGAAACAAGTAATGTCGCCGTAGGCGCCTATCTTGCGCCCGTCGATCTCGCTGCCAAAGGCATGCATAGCGTCCTCAATCACGCGCAGGCCATGGCGCTCGGCGAGCCGATAGACGCCCTCTTGGTCGCAGGGAATGCCGGAGAAGTGCAGAGGGATGATGGCCTTTGTGCGAGACGTAATCAGCGTTGCAGCTTTCTCACAATCGATACCGAGATTGTCGTCGCGAATATCGCACATGACGACTTCGGCACCGCACATGCGCACAGCCTGATGGTCAGCGACGTAGTTGAAAGAGGGAGTGATTACCTCGTCGCCTGTGCCGATCCCTGCCGCGCGGAGGGCGATGTGCAATGCTGAGGTGCCGGTATTGGTAGCCACAACATGCCTGCCCTGCAAGCCAAGGAACTCGGAAATCCGCTGCTCGAACTCCTGGGTCAGGGCACCCATACCCAGCCACCCGACATCGAGCGCATCGGTAAGGTGCTTGAGCGTGTCGACATGGATATGCGGCTGAAATACCGGAATCTTGTCCATGCGTTAGTCCTTGATGCAGCGCAGATAGCCGCCTGGCGCAACCGTGATCTGAAGTTTGTGCTCGATTTCGTCGGCCACTTCGAAGCGGGTTGTTTCTTTGAGGTATTCCCGGACGGCAGTATAGGGGTTGTTGCCCGGTCCCCAGGGCCGGTCGGGGAAAAAGTCCTTTGACATCTGCTCGACGACAGTGTCGAACACCACGCAATAGCTTCCCTTTGTGACCAGAGGTGCATAGGCGCGCAGCTCGGCGAGTACGTGCTCGTGCGTGTGGTTCGAGTCGAGAACCACCATCACGGGAGCGCGCCCTTGGGCGAGCTGTTTCACCTGGGCGACAACCTCGGGAGCGATCGATGAGCCCTCAATCATCCTGACGCGCTTGTACATCGGGTGCTGCTCGATCTCCGTGCGGTTGTGCGCGCGGATGTCGACGTCGATGCCGACGACGAAGCTGTCGCCGCCTATCAACTCCAACATCGAGGCGTAGAAGATTAACGAACCGCCGTGGGCGATGCCGGTTTCGATGATGATTCCAGGTTTCACCTGCCAGACCAGCTCCTGCATCGCGACGATGTCCTGGGGGAACTGGATGATCGGACGGCCGAGCCAGGAGAAGTTGTAGGAATAGCGATGCCGGCAGCTCAGGTCGAACCATTGGCGTGTCAGTGACGCCATGCCGGTATCTTTACCCATCTGGGCAATTGCCTCGCGTTTCTCGGCTTCGAATTCCTCGATCTTGTTCACTGTATGGGCCTCTCTTTGACGATTTTGGCGGGCATGCCGGTGACGATGACGTTGTCGGGGACGTTGCGAGTGACCACAGCGCCTGCTCCGATGATGACATTCTCACCGATTCTGACGCGCGGCAGCACGGTTGCGCCGATCCCGATCATGCTGTGGCGGCCGACGGCGACTGAGCCGGCGAGCCGCGCTCCGGGGGCGACATGGACGCCGTCGCCTAACACACACTCGTGATCGACGCTGGCGCCTGTATTGACGATGCAGGCTGTGCCCAGGCACACCTCAACGCAGACGGCAGCCTGAGCCAGGATCTGGCTGCCGGGGCCGATTAGTGCGTTGCCGGCGACAAAGGCCGTGCGGTGGATTGCAGTGACTGGGATGAGCCCAGCCGCGCACAGCAGAGCTTGGATTTCAAGGCGGTCGCGGCCTAGGGAGCCGCCGATGGCGACCAGGAATGAGGTGGGGCCCCAGTGCGTACGCTGCCAAGCGACCAGTCCGGCCCGGCCGACGTGGAGCGGCACGTCAGTGAAGGGCGGTGGTACATCCGGGTTGTTATCGAACAGCGCGACCAGATCGTACCCGGAGGCAGCCACGCATTCGCGCAGCACCTTGGCCTGGCCGGTCGCGCCCCAGAAAACAATGGGCTGGCGCGACGGCGCGGCGGACGGTTGGGCGTCAGTCATGGGTCACCTCATCGGACAGCAGCGGCCACGCAGCGTCCTTGTCACTGAGCTGGGCTACGGGCAGCGGCCAGCGAATGCCCAGTGCGGGGTCGTTCCAACGCAGCCCGCACGCAGCTTCGGGATGGAAGGCGGTGGTCATTTCGTAGAGCACTTCAGTTTCGTTGGCGAGTGTCTGGAAGCCGTGTGCGACTCCTCGGGGGATGTAGATCTGGCGTCGGTTGTCGGCGGAGAGTTCGACGCCGAACCAGCGCCGGAGAGTCGGCGAGCCCGTCCTGATATCGACGATCACGTCGAATACCGCCCCACGGGTGACGCGTACCAGTTTTTCCTCACCATGGGGTGGCGCCTGGTAATGTATGCCCCGCAGCGTACCCTTCAGGGCGTTCCAGGAAATGCTTTGCTGCACGATCTCGCCATTCAGACCATGTCGGGCGAATTCATCGCGGCAGACCGTACGGGCGAAGAACCCCCGGACATCGTGTTGCGGCTCGATGTCCAGAAGCCAGGCGCCTGCGATCGGGGTTTCGGTGTAGCGCATCGCGCTCACTCGATAAGCAAACTGGGGATCGCCGTGATGAAGCGGCCGTCCCAGTCACGGACATAGGCAAGTTGGGTCAGCAGCTCCTCGCGCAGATTCCAGGGCAGTATCAGCACATAGTCTGGCCGAGCCTCGCGCAGATGGGCCTCAGCGACGATGGGGATGCGACTGCCAGGCAGGTACTTGCCCTGCTTGGCGGGATTGCGGTCGGCGACCCAGGGCAGCAGGTCGGGGCGGATACCAGCGTAGTTGAGCAGGGTGTTGCCCTTGGCTGCGGCACCATAGGCGCCGACGCTCTTGCCGGTCCGCCGGCATTCGATCAGGAAGGCCAGCAGATCGTTCTTGACCGTATCCGCCTTGGCCTGGAAATCCGCGTAGTAGTGGGCGCTGCCGATGCCTGCCGCATCCTCAACAGACAGCAGCGCGTCCACTCGCGCACTGGTCGGTCGCGCCGCGCTGTCGCTGCGCTGGGCATAGACGCGCAGGCTACCGCCGTGGGTCGGCAGTTCCTCGACATCGAAGACCGTCAGGCCGTTGGCCGAGAACACGGTCCGTACCGTCGTCAGCGACAGGTAGGAGTAATGCTCGTGGTAGATGGTGTCGAACTGGTTCTCGGCCACCAGGCGCAGCAGGTGGGGAAACTCGAAGGTCGCCACACCGTCCGGCTTCAACAGGCGAGCGAAGCCACCGACGAAGTCGTTGATGTCGGGTACATGGGCGAGTACGTTGTTGGCAGCGATCAGGTCTGCCTCGCGTCCCTCGGAGTGCAGTCGATCGGCTAGAGCAATGCCAAAGAATTCCTGAACGATGGTGATGCCTTTGGCGCGAGCCGCCTCGGCCGTGCTCGCGGTGGGCTCGATGCCGTAACAGGGAATGCCGCGCGTCTGCACGTACTGGAGCAGATAACCGTCGTTGGCGGCGACCTCGACCACAGTGCTCGTGCCGTCCAGGCCGAAGCGCCCTGCCATCTCTGCGACATAGTGCTCGGCATGGGCGAGCCAGCTGGCCGAGTAGGAGCTGAAGTAGGCGTAATCGTGGGCGAACAGACTCTCCCGTCCAGCATGATCCTCTGTCTGCACCAACCAGCAGCCATTGCAGACCAGTACGCGCAGCGGATACCAGACCTCGGGCGCGCGCAGCCCTGCCGGGCTCAGGTAGGCATTCGAGGGCGGCGAGCTGCCGAGATCGACGAAGACCTGCTCCAACGGCGCGCTGCAATGACGGCATTTCATCGGCCGCTCCTCATGCGCCGACCGTCGTGCAATAGTCGCGCAGTTGCTCGCGGCTGACGATGCGGCCAGACTCCAGGAATTCCCGATACCAGGCGGCGGTCATCGCCAGGGTCTGGTCAAGATTCCAGCGCGGCTGCCAGCCCAGCAACTGCCTGGCCTTGGCGCTATCTAGTTGCAGTAGGGTTGCCTCATGGGGCTGTGGTGCGGTGGTCGTTTGCCAGCGCAGTGCCGGCCACTGGTTTTGTAGCTTGGCAAGAATTTCGGCGACGCTGCGATTGCCTTGGCTTTCGGGTCCGAAGTTCCAAGCCTCGGCGAATTCGCGCCGCCCTTCCAGCAAGCGTTGGCCGAGCAGCAGATAGCCGGACAGCGATTCCAGCACGTGTTGCCAGGGCCGGGTTGCCTTGGGCGAGCGAATCTCCAGCGGCGCGCCGCGGTCGATGGCACGCACCAGATCGGGAATCAGTCGATCTTCGGACCAATCGCCGCCGCCGATGACGTTGCCGGCCCGTGCGGTCGAGAGTAGCGGGGCACTATTGCCGAAGAAGGTGTCCCGATAGCTGGCGGCGACCAATTCGGTGGCTGCCTTCGATGCGCTGTAAGGATCGTGGCCCCCGAGCCGGTCGGTTTCGCGGTAACCCCATGGCCATTCCCGATTAGAGTAGCACTTGTCGCTGGTAATAACGACTATGGAGGCGAGTTCAGGGCAGTCGCGGCAGGCGTCGAGCAGGTTGGCGGTGCCCATCACATTGGTTTCCCAGGTGGCAATGGGTTCGCGGTAGGAGCGGCGTACCAAGGGCTGGGCGGCGAGATGGAAAACGATCTCGGGCCGAGTCTTGCGCACGATAGCGGCGAGGGCAGCGGCGTCGCGAATGTCCTGGACGTGGTGGTCGATATCGAGCGCCAGCAGGTCCCAGTGGTTGGGCGTGGTTTCCGGTGCCAGCGAGACGCCGCTCACCCGGGCGCCAAGCGTTTCGAGCCAGAGGGTCAGCCAACTGCCTTTGAATCCGGTGTGGCCGGTGACAAGAACCCGGCGGTTACGATAGATATCCCCGAATTCCGTCACTGCCAGAGCTTCCATGGCGCGGTTCCGCTCTGCCAGAGCTCTTCAAGCTGGTTTTTGTCGCGCAGGGTGTCCATGGGTTGCCAGAAGCCGCGATGTTCGAAAGCGCGTAGCTCACCACGCTCAGCTATGGTCTCCAGGGGGGTCGCCTCCCAAGGTGTGGCATCGCCCTCGATCAGATCAAGTACCCGGGGAGAGAGAACGAAGAATCCACCGTTGATCCAGGCGCCGTCTCCGCGGGGTTTCTCAACAAAGCCCCGGACCGTCTTGCCTTCGAGATCCAACGTACCGTAGCGCCCCGGTGGTTGTACTGCAGCCACTGTGGCTAACTTCCCATGGCTAAGATGGAAGGCAATTTCTGCTGAGATGTCGATATCGGCAACGCCGTCACCATAGGTAAAGCAAAAAGCTTCATCGTTGCGGAGGTAGCTGGAGACGCGTTTAAGGCGCCCGCCCGTCATCGTGTTGTCGCCGGTGTCCACTAAGGTGACACGCCAAGGCTCGGCATGACGCTCATGAACTTCCATGCGGTTGTGTTGCATGTCGAAGGTGACGTCCGACATGTGAAGGAAGTAGTTGGCGAAGTACTCTTTGATGACGTAGCCTTTGTAGCCGCAGCAGACGATGAAGTCGTTGATGCCGTGGCTGGAGTAGATCTTCAGGATGTGCCAGAGGATCGGCCTGCCGCCAATCTCCACCATTGGTTTTGGCTTCAGACCGGTTTCCTCGGAAATCCGGGTGCCCAGACCGCCGGCGAGAATTACAGCTTTCACATAAACTCCCCTTACGTTGCCAAAGACGGCTACTCTTGGCAGCCACCGATGCAGCTGGGATTACGCACCAGCCGCATTGATTTTTATCTTTAGCGTTGCAGTAACTGAAGTACCTGATTCGGCAGGGCGTTGGCCTGGGCCAGCATTGCCGTACCGGCCTGCTGCAGGATTTGGGCGCGACTGAGCTTGGCGGTTTCAGCGGCAAAGTCGGCATCACGGATCCGGCTGCGGGAGGCCGACAGGTTTTCCGAGATCGTCTGCAAGTTGTTGATGGTCGACTCGAACCGCGCTTGTACCGCGCCGAAGCGGGCGCGCATGCCATTGACTACCGAGAGCGCCGCATCCACGGTGCGTAATGCCTGAGTGGCCTTTTCGAAGGTCGTCACGTCGAGGGTGGCGACGTCCTTGAGCGAGGAAGCGTTGGCAGCAGCAGCCATCACATTGTTCGCGGTTACGGCATTGACCGAGAAGGATTTTTCGGAGTCGAATTCGATGTAGCCGGCCGAGGTAATCGAACCGGTTGCACCGGCAGCCACAGATTGAGAAACGCCCAGAGTGGACGTCTGGTCGGCCTGCAGGCCCTTGACGGTGACGACGCCGGCCGTACCGTTGGTGACGAGCTGGATGTCGCTGCCGGTCAGGTTGGTCAGGATCACGCCGTCGCTCGACGAATTGACCTGGGCAGTGACGCCGGTCTTGGCGGCGATGTCGTTGATTGCCTGCACTGCGTTGGCTAGGCCGTCGACAGTGTTGGTGGCCGAGATCGTGAAAGAGACTGTCAGCGCTGTGCTGTTGTCGGATTTGATGTTCAGCGAGTAGTTACCGGCGGTGCCGAAAGCAACCTGGGTGTAGTTCATCGCCGTGGCGGTGACGCCGGCGTCGGAGGTCTTCAGATTGACGTTGGCGGCGATGGTCTTGGCCGATTGGGCGGCAGTGACGGTGATGGCCTTGGAGCCGAGGTAGCCGGCGACGGTCAGGGTGTCGTTGGCGATGTTGTTC
>JBGFRW010000008.1:0-48111 GCA_041694935.1 Pseudomonadota bacterium
GACACTTGGTTACAAGTCGCCAATCCAGTTCTTGGAAAGCTGGATCAGCGAGCAGCATCAGGAAAAACTGGTAGCATGAAACCCACCCTTTGGCAGACGAAAAACCGAGGGAACCTCAAAGATACCTGGGAAGCGGAGGTGGCGCGCCGCCAGTCACAGCCGGAGTACGGCGATCGCGTGGTGCGGGTGTGCGTCAAGCGGCATTTCGACCGCATCGAATTTACCGTCAGCGACGAAGGGGGAGGCTTCGACTGGCAGCGCTATCTCGAATTCGACCCTTTGCGACTGGCAGATCCGAACGGGCGCGGCATCGCCACCGCACGTGCCCTGAGCTTCTCCAGCCTGGAGTACGTCGGCAATGGCAGCAAGGTCGTTGCGACGATCGCCATGCCAATGCAAGATTGACTGAAAACAATAAGCTACTTTCAATGAGCTCATCCTTGTCATCCGCTCAAGCCGACGCCCAGACGCCCTCCCTCCTCGTGCTGGTGGCCGACGATACCGTTACCAACCGGCAGATCCTGGCGATTTTCCTCAAGAAGCTGGGACACCGCGTCGATCTGGCGGACGATGGCGCCCAAGCGGTCGAGATGTTCTCCGCGAAACCCTACGATCTCGTGATCATGGACGTGATGATGCCGATCATGGACGGCTATGAGGCGACGCGCCGCATCAAGGCCATGGGCGGCGACCGTTGGGTGCCGATTGTCTTCCTCTCGGCGCTCGACAAGGACGAAAACCTGGTGGCGGGCCTCGAGGCCGGCGGAGACGACTATCTTGCCAAGCCGGTCAATTTCGTCGTGCTCGAGGCCAAGTTGCGTTCGCTGTCGCGCACCATCACGCTGCGCCGCGCCCTAGAGGATTCGCGCCGCTTCAATCAGGCCGTCACAGACAACCTGTTCGAGGCCGTTCTTACTATCGACCAGCAGGGGCTGATCGAGTCGGTGAACCCGGCAACCAGCCGCATTTTCGGTTACGCAGCCGAGGAGATGCTCGGCCGCAACGTCAAGATGCTGATGCCGGAACCGTACAGCACCGCGCACGACGCCTACCTGGCGCGCTATACGGGTGGGGGTGAGCCGCACATCATCGGCACCGAAGGGCGGGAAGTCGAAGGTCTGCGCAAGGACGGCAGCGTTTTCCCTCTGTCGCTTTCCGTCGGCGAGTTCCGCGACCAGGGGCGTCGCATGTTCGTCGGCACCCTGCGCGACATCAGCGCGCAGAAGGCAGCCGAGCACCAGCTGCGCGAAAACGCCAGAGTTCTGCAGATTTACCACGACGAGCGCGAGGCAGAGAACCGACTCGCCGCTGAGATCTTAGAGCAGCTGATGCAGCGACCGGGGCTGTCGGACCCTGCCTTGCATTATTGGATGAGTCCAGCCAGCAACTTCAGCGGCGATATCGTCGCCGCCGCACGCGCCGCCGACGGTCGTTTCTATGTCCTGCTCGCCGACGCCACCGGCCATGGGCTGGCCGCCGCGATCAGCGTGCTACCCGCCTTGACGCTGTTCTACGACACCATCGGGCTCGGCCTGCCGCTCGGCAGCGTGGTCGCCAAGATCAACGAGCAGCTGCGCGGCGCCCTGCCGGTGGGGCGCTTCGTCGCCTGCACCTGCCTGTGCATCGACCCGGCGCGCGCTACCAGCGAAATCTGGCTGGGTGGCATGCCGGATGCCTTGCTCATCGATGCGGCCGGCCGCCTGGTGCACAATCTGGCATTGGCCCATCTGCCGCTCGGCATCGATGCGATGTCTGCAGAAGACGGAGCGGAAGCGTTTGCCCCGCCGGCCGGCGGCGGCCAGGTCGTGCTGTATTCCGACGGCCTGATCGAGGCGCGCAACGCCGCCGGCGAGGAATTCGGCCTGGCGCGGCTGTGCGCTGCCCTGGCGAGCGCACCGGCCGAGCAGCGCATCGACGCGGTCAAGGATGCAGTCGCGCAGCACCTCGGCGAACTGCAGCCACACGACGACGTGACCGTCATACTGGTCGACCTGCCGACGCCGAATAATACTTAATCAAATAACAACCCCAATCCGGAGAGACCCCTATGACAAACGCCCCATACGAGCGCATCGTCGCGCTCATCGATGACGCCAACGCGGAAGATCCGCGTCAAGATATGGATTACGATGGGAAATCGGTGCCGCGCGAACTGCTCTACGGCCGGCGCATGAGCGAAATGATCGAGCGCTATGCGCCGGAGGCGGACGATGCGCAGAAGATCTCGGTGCGCGCGCAGCACATCCAGCGCTGGAAAACGCCGCGCGACAGCTATCCGATGACGCGCGACGGCTACCTGCAATGGCGCACCGGCCTTTACAAGTTCCACGCCGAGACCGTCGGCGGCCTCATGCAGGAAGCGGGCTACGACGCCGCGACGATCGAACGCGTCAAGCAGGCGGTCGGCAAACGCGGCCTCAAGGTCAATCCGGACACGCAGATGCTCGAGGACGTCACCGACCTCGTCTTCATCGAGCACTACATGCTCGAGTTCGCCGGCCAGCATCCGGAATATTCCGAGGAGAAGTGGCTCGACATCATCCGCAAGACATGGAAGAAGATGTCGCCGCGCGCTCACGCGTTCGCGCTGTCCGGCCAGCTCAAGCTGCCCGAACCGCTCGTGCCGTTGATCACCAAGGCGGTCAGCGGCTGAGATGCGTATCGGCTTGAGAAGAAAATGAACATCGGGTTTGGAAACACATGAACATCGGGTTCATTGGCCTCGGCGGCATGGGGCAGCCGATGGTGGAGCACCTGCGCGCCGCCGGGCATGAGCTGGCGGTATGGAGCCGCCGTCCCGCCAGCGCCGACTTTCTGCCGCCGGAAGTGCCGCGCGCGGCATCCCCGACCGAGCTGGCGCGGCAGTGCGCGATCGTCTGTACCAACGTCACCTCGAGCGGCGATGTCGCGAGTCTGGCGGAGCAGATGATCGAAGGCTTCGCGCCCGGCGGTCTGCACATCGATTTCTCCACCATCGCACCTTCTGCGGCGCGCGAGATCGCGACGCGCTACGCGGCACGCGGCATCGACTTCGTCGACGCCCCGGTCTCCGGCGGCACCGCGGGTGCGCGTGCTGCGACGCTCGCCATCATGTGGGGCGGCCGGGCAGTGCTGGCCGAGCGGCTCGCCCCGCTGTTCGCCTGCATCGGCAAGACTGCCGTGCGCATCGGCGAAGCCGGTGCGGGGCAGGTGGCGAAGGCCTGCAACCAGCTGATCATGGTGTCCGTCCTCGAGGCGACGGCCGAGGCGGCGCGCCTGGCGGACGCTGCGGGTGTCGATTTCGCCAAGGTGCGCGAGGCGATGCTCGGCGGGTCGGCCGGTTCGCGCGTGCTGGACCTGTTCGGCGGCAAGATGGCCGCACGCGATTTTGCGGCGGGCGTCGAGGCGCGCCTGCACCACAAGGATTTCGCGCTCACCCTGGGCGAGGCGAACGCGCAGGCGATTCCGCTGCCGGTCGGAGCGGCGGTGATGCAGCAGCTCGATGCGCTGATGGCGGCGGGCTGGGGCACGCAGGATACCTCGCGGCTGCTCTCGGTACTCGAAAGGGCAGGGGGAGCCGGGTGAGTTCCGGCAGCGCCGCGCCGCCCAACCCCGAGCGCCGCGGCGTAGATCGGCGCCAGCAGCCGCGCCGCCAGGACGAACTGCTGGCCACCGGCGGCGAACCGCTTTCCCAGGTACTGCTGGAACTGCGCGCGATCCTCGAGAACGCCACCGTCGGCATCCTGTTCTCGCGCAACCGCGTGCTGGTGCGCGCCAATCCGCAGTTCGCGCAGATGTTCGGCTTTGATTCGGTGAAGGAGGTCGTCGGCCAGCCCGGCTTGGTGCTCTATCCGAGCCAGGAGGCCTACGACGCGCTCGGTGCGGAAGCTGGCCCGCTGCTGGCGGCGGGAAAGCCGTATCGGGGCGAGATCGAGATGCGCCGCAAGGACGGAACGCTGTTCTGGTGCCGCATGTCGGCCAAGGCGATCAATCCGCAGCGCACGCAGGACGGGACGATCTGGATCATGGAGGACGTCACCGAGCGCCGTCGTGTCCAAGAGGCCCTGCTGCAGGCGCACGATGAACTGGAGCAGCGCGTTCTGGAGCGCACCAGCGAGTTGTCGGAGGCCAATGCCAAGCTGCAGGCGGAAATCTTCGAGCGCCTACAGGCGGAGCAGCGCATCTGGCATATCGCGCACCACGATGCGCTGACCGGCCTGCCGAACCGTGCGCTGCTGCACGACCGCATCGGACAGGCGCTCGCACAGGCGGCGCGCGACCGCAGCCGGGTCGGCGTGATGTTCCTCGATCTCGACCGCTTCAAGAGCATCAACGACACGCTCGGTCACGAGATCGGCGACCAGCTGTTGAAGGTGGTCGCCGAGCGCCTGCGAGGCGCGGTGCGCGCAGTGGATACCGTGGCGCGGCTCGGCGGCGACGAATTCGTGATCATTCTCAACGACATCGCCGATGCCGACGATGCGGCGCAGGTCGCCGAGAAGATCGTCGCCTCCTTCGCACAGTCGATGCGGATCGGCGCCCATGAATTGCGTACCAGCACCTCGATCGGCATCAGCCTCTATCCCGAGGATGGCCGCGAGGCGAATGCGCTCATGAAGAACGCCGACACGGCGATGTACCATGCCAAGCGTGCCGGCCGCGACAACTTCCACTTCTTCTCGGCGCGCATGAGCGCCGAGGCCGAGCGGCAGTTCCGGCTCGAGCAGCGTCTGCTCGTTGCATTCGAGAAGAAGCAGTTCGCGCTTGCCTACCAGCCGCAAGTCGAAGTGGTGCCGGGGCAGCCGGCTACGCTGTGCGGCATGGAAGCGCTGCTGCGCTGGAGCGATCCCGTCGAGGGCACGATCTCGCCGGCGGAGTTCATTCCGCTCGCCGAGGAAACCGGGCTGATCCTGCCGATCGGCGAATGGGTGCTGCGCAACGCATTGCGGCAGAACCGTCGCTGGCAGGAGGCCGGCCGTCCGGCGCTGCCGGTAGCGGTCAACCTCTCGCCGCGCCAGTTCCGCCAGAAGGGCCTGGCCGAGACGGTGCGCGCGATCCTCGCCGAAACCGGCCAGCCGGCGCACCTGCTCGAGCTGGAGATCACCGAGACGGCGCTGGCCTACGACGCCGACGAGGCGCGCGCGCGCCTGGAGGAACTGGCGGCGATGGGGGTGCGGCTGGCGATCGACGACTTCGGCACCGGCTACTCCAGCCTCGGCTACCTGAAGCGCTTTCCGGTCGGCGGGCTCAAGATCGACCGCAGCTTCGTCGCCGACCTGACGCGCGCGCCCGAGGATGCCGCCATCGTCGCCGCCATCGTCGGCCTGGCCCGCGGCCTCGACATCGAAGTGGTCACGGAAGGCGTCGAGACCGCTGCGCAGCTGGCAGTCTTGCAGGCGCTCGGCTGCCGCCGGTTCCAGGGCTTCCTGTTCGCCCGGCCGCTGCCAGCCGATCAGGAAGAGGCCCTGTTCGCACCCCCGCGCGAGCCATAAGACTTCCTTAAGCTTGGATGGGCTAGGCTTATCGCCTCTTCAACCCATGACCAAGGAGGTCACATGTTTCTCAAGCAGTTGTTGGGCATGCTCGCCGGCGCGCTGCTGGCAGTCTCCGGCGCCGCGGCGGCCGAGCACAAGCACGATCACGATCATGGTCCTGCGGGCGGCGCCAAGCCGCAGCTGACCCTCGACCATGGCAAGAAGTGGCCGACCGACGCCTCGTTGCGGCAGGGCATGGAGCAGATCCGCGAGCAGGTGAATGCCGCACTGCCTGCCATCCACGCCGGCAAGATGAGCAACGCCCAGTACGACGCCCTGGCGAAGAAGGTGAATGACGAGGTCGCCGGGATCATCGCCGCCTGCAAGCTGCCTGCAGAGGCCGATGCTCAGCTGCACATCGTCATTGCCGACTTGATGGAAGGCGCCGAGACGATGGCGGGCAAGCAGAAGAAGGCCAAGCGCATGAACGGCGCGGTGAAGATCATCGGTACGCTCGACCGCTACGCCGCGCATTTCGACCATCCGGACTGGAAGCCGATCAAGCATTGAGGCAAGGCACGCGCCCGCGTGCCGGGGCAAGGGCAATTGGTGGTAGTGTAAGCGCCGTTCCAACGCTCGCGCACACTGCCATGAATCCCTTGCCCCGCATGCCTTCGCGTCTGCCGCACGTCGGCACCACCATCTTCACCGTCATGTCGCGGCTCGCCGCGGAACATGGCGCGATCAACCTGTCGCAGGGCTTTCCCGATTTTTCGCCCCCGGCGCTGCTGCTCGAGCGCGTTGCGCACCACATGCAGGCCGGCGCCAACCAATATCCGCCGATGGCGGGCGTGCTGCCGCTGCGCGAGGCGATCGCGGCGAAGCTGGAGCGCATCTATGGCGCACGCTATGACGCGGACGGCGAGATCACCGTCACGGCCGGTGCGACCCAGGCGCTGTTTACCGCCATCGCCGCCTGCGTGCGGCCGGGCGACGAGGTGGTCGTCTTTGCGCCGGTCTACGACAGCTACATTCCCGCGATCCAGTTGCAGGGCGGCAGTGCGCGCGTCATCAACCTGAAGCCGCCGGCCTTCCGCCCCGACTGGAGCGAGGTCGCCGCTGCCATCGGGCCGCGCACGCGCATGATCGTCCTCAATACGCCGCACAACCCGACCGGCACGGTATGGACGGCGGCGGACATGGCGGAGCTGGCGCGGCTGGTGCGCGGCACCGACATCGTGCTGCTCGGCGACGAAGTGTATGAGCACATCGTCTTCGGCGACGGGCCGACCGGCGGCCGCCACGAGAGCCTCGCGCGCCTGCCCGAACTAAAAGAGCGTAGTTTCGTCGTTTCGAGCTTCGGCAAGACCTACCACATCACCGGCTGGAAGGTGGCCTACTGCGCCGCGCCGGCCGCGCTGACCGCCGAGTTCCGCAAGGCGCACCAGTTCATCACCTTCACCGTGCACCATCCCTCCCAGCTCGCTCTGGCCGACTTCATGAACGCCGCGCCCGGCTTCGCCGACGGCCTCGCCGAGTTCTACCGGGCCAAGCGCGACTTCTTCAGGAAGCAGCTGGAGGGCTCGCGCTTCGAGCTGCTGCCTTCCGACGGCACCTACTTCCAGCTCGCACGCTATGACAGGATCAATGGCATGCCCGACAGCGAATTCGCGCGCTGGCTGACCATCGAGAAGGGTGTCGCCGTGATTCCCGTCTCGGCTTTCATGCCGGATGGTACGGACCACCGCCTGATCCGCTTCTGCTTCGCCAAGAACGAGGCGACGCTCGCGGCGGCCGGCGAAAAACTGCGCGCGGTCTAGGCGCCGTCCTGCCAGCGCCGACTTTTGCGCAGGCAGACGATCTGGCGTTGTTTAAGCTTTATTTAATCTACATTTGCGAAAGTAGCGGCCCGCACAAATTTCGGCGACACGACCATGCGCAAGTTACCCATTCTGCTGCTGTGCCTCCCGCTGCTGGCGGCGGCCGCCGATGAGCTGATCCGCATCACGCCCGAGCAGGCGGGCAGGATCGGCATCGCCACCGCCCCGCTCGGCGAGATGCAGGCGTCGGGCGGCATTCGCCTGCCCGCCCAGGTGGTGGTGCCGCCGGCGCAGATCGAGGTGATCGCCGCGCCCCTGCCGGCCATGGTGGCGGCGGTGCGCGTCGCCCATGGCGAGACGGTGAAGAAGGGCCAGGTGCTCGCGCGCCTGCAGGGCGCGCAGCTGATCGAACTGCAGCGCGAGTTCGCCCAGGCCCGCGTCCAGGCGGAACTGGCCGGCGAAAGCCTGCGCCGCGACGAGAGCCTGCTCGCCGACGGCATCATCTCCCAGGGCCGCCTCTCGGCGACCCGCTCGGCCGAACGCAAGGCGATGCTCGTGCTGGCGGAAAAGCGGCAGGCGCTGCGCCTGGCCGGCCTGCCCGAGCCGGGCGCGGGCGGCGCGCTGGCATCCGCTGCGGAGATTCGCGCCCCCTTCGACGGCGTAGTGCTCGACGCGCACGCGGAGCCGGGGCAGCGCGTCGACGCCATGACGCCGCTGTTCAAGCTCGGCCGCATTGCGCCGCTGTGGCTCGAGATCCAGGCGACGCCGGCCCAGGCCGCGGGCATTGCGCCGGGCGATGCGGTCAGCGTGCCCGGCTGCCCGTCGGGCGGCCGCATCACGGTGGTGACGCCCCATGTCGATGCGCACGACCAGTCGCTGCGGCTGCGCGCCGAACTGCCCTTCCGCGTGCCTTGCGTGCGGCCCAACCAGTTTGTCCAGGTGGATGTGAAGCCGAAGGATGCGGCGACCAGCTACGCCTGGCGGGTGCCGGCCGGCGCCGTGACGCGCCACCTGTCGCGCACCTGGATCTTCGTTGCGGTCGCGGAAGGTTTCCAGCCCGTCGCCGTGCTGGTGCTCGAGGAAACCGCGCAATCGACGCGCATTGCCGCACCCGTCGAGCCTACCGCCAAGATCGCCGTCAAGGGAATTGCGGCGATCAAGGGCGCCTGGCTGGGCCTGGGCGCAGGCGAGCAGTAAGCGATGCTGGCCCGGCTGATCGAGTTTTCCCTGACGCAGCGCCTGATGGTGCTGGTCGCCGCGCTGATCCTCATCGGCGGCGGCATCGTGGCATTCAACGGCCTGCCGATCGACGCCTTCCCCGATGTCTCCTCGACGCAGGTCAAGGTGATCATGAAGGCGCCGGGGATGGCGCCCGAGGAGGTCGAGGCGCGCATCGTCACGCCGATCGAGGTCGAGCTGCTCGGCATTCCCCACAAGCGCATCCTGCGCTCGATCGCCAAGTACGCCATCGCCGACATCACCATCGATTTCGACGACGGCACCGACATCTACTGGGCGCGCCAGCAGGTGGCGGAGCGCCTGGCCGGCGTGCTCAAGGACCTGCCGGCGGGCGCCAGCGGCGGCCTCGCGCCGATCACCACGCCGCTGGGCGAGATGCTGATGTTCACCATCGAGGGCGAGCTGAGCCTCGAGGAAAAGCGCACCCTGCTCGACTGGACCATCCGCCCGCAACTGCGCACCCTGCCGGGCGTCGCCGACGTCAACAGCCTCGGCGGGCTGGCGCGCAGCTACGAGGTGGTGCCGATCCTCGTGGCGCTCAAGGCGCGCGGCCTGCAGATCAGCGACCTGATGCGCGCCATCGAGGCCAACAACCGCAACGACGGCGCCGGGCGGCTCACCGAGGGCGAGGAGTCGCTGCTGATCCGCGTCGACGGCAGCGCGCGCACCATCGAGGACCTGCGCGCCATCGTCGTGCATCGCGATGCCGGCGGGCGCGTCACGCGCCTGGGCGACGTGGCGACGGTGCGCATCGGCAGCCTGACGCGCTACGGCTTCGTCACCCGCAGCGGCAAGGAAGAGGCCGTCGAGGGCCTGGTGCTCGGCCTGCGCGGCGCCAACGCGCGCGCCGTGGTCGAGTCGGTGCGCGCCAAGCTGGCGGAGATCGCGCCCGCGCTGCCGCCGGGCGTGACGACGCAGATCTTCTACGACCGCGGCGCGCTCGTCGATCGCGCCATCGGCACGGTGTCGAAGGCGCTGGCCGAGGCCATCGTGCTGGTGCTGGTGCTGCTGCTCGCCTTCCTCGGCAACCTGCGCGCGGCCATCGCCGTCGCCTGCGTGCTGCCGCTCGCGGCGCTGACGACCTTCATCCTGATGCGGCTCACGGACATGTCGGCCAACCTGATGAGCCTCGGCGGCCTCGCCATCGCCATCGGCATGCTGGTCGATGCCGCCGTGGTGGTGGTCGAGAACATCGAGAGCCGTCTCTCGGACCGCGGCGGCGAGAAGCTGCCCTTCCTGCACCGCATCTACCGCGCCGTGCATGAAGTGACGGTGCCGGTGGTGTCGGGCATGGCGATCATCGTCATCGTCTTCCTGCCGCTGCTGACGCTGCAGGGCCTCGAAGGCAAGCTGTTCATCCCCGTGGCGCTGACCATCATCTTCGCGCTGTCCGGTTCGCTGCTGCTGTCGCTGACGGTGATCCCGGTGCTGACTGCCTACCTGCTCAAGCCGAGCGCATCCCACCATGAGCCCTGGCTGCCGCGCCAGGCGATGCGGCTCTACGGGCCGGTGCTGGACTGGAGCCTCGCCAATGCGAAGAAGGTGATCGCCGCGGCGCTGGCCCTGCTGGCGGCGACCGTCGCCGCCTTCCTGCTGCTCGGCAAGACCTTCATGCCGACCATGGACGAAGGCGACATCCTGCTGCAGCTTGCCAAGCCGCCCTCGATCAGCCTCGAACGCAGCGCGCAGACGGACATGGCCGTGCAGCGGGCGCTGCTCGAGCGCATCCCCGAGATCAAGGACGTGATTGCCCGCACCGGTTCGGACGAACTGGGGCTGGATCCCATGGGGCTCAACGAGACCGACAGCTTCCTCGTGCTCGCGCCGCGCGAACAATGGCGCCAGCCCGACAAGGAGTGGCTGGCCGGCGAGATCCGCACGGTGATGGCCGACTTCCCCGGCATGGACATCGCCTTCACCCAGCCGATCGAGATGCGCGTCTCCGAGATGCTCACCGGCACGCGCGGCGACCTGGCGATCAAGATCTTCGGCCCGAACCTCGGCGATCTCAACGCGCTGGCCGAGCGCATCACCGCGCTGCTCAAGACCTTGCCGGGCGCGCAGGACGTGCTGACGGTGAAGAATGAGGGCGTGCAGTACTACACGGTCGAGATCGACCGCCTCGCCGCCGGCCGCTTCGGCCTGTCGGTCGAGGAGATTGCCGCGTCGCTGCGCGCCCAGATCGAGGGCCAGCCGGTCGGCCTGGTGCTCGAAGGCAACCGCCGCACGCCGCTGGTGATCAAGGGCGGCGAGGGCATGCGCAACTCGCCGGCGCTGTTCGCCGGCATGCAGCTGGCCCTGCCGGAGGGCGGCAACGTCCCCCTGTCGGCGCTGGCGAAACTCAAGCGCGTCGCCGGCCCGGTCAAGATCAACCACGAGAATGCCAACCGCATGGCGATCGTGCAGGCCAACGTCAGCGGCCGCGACCTGGTCGGCTTCGTCGAGGAGGCGAAGGCGAAAGTGGCCGCCGAGGTCAAGCTCGGCGAGGGCGTGCACCTCGCCTGGGGCGGCCAGTTCGAAAACCAGCAGCGCGCCGCCAAGCGCCTGATGCTGGTGGTGCCGGTGGCGCTGGCGCTGATCTTCCACATCCTGTTCACCACCTTCGGTTCGCTCAAGCAGGCGGCGATGGTGTTCGTGAACATTCCCTTCGCGCTGATCGGCGGCGTCTTCGCGTTGCTGCTCTCGGGCGAGTACCTGTCGGTGCCGGCGTCGGTCGGCTTCATCGCGCTGCTCGGCATCGCGGTGCTGAACGGACTGGTGCTGATTTCCTATTTCAACCGGTTGCGCGCCCAGGGCCTGCCGCTCGAGCGCGTCGTCGTCGAAGGCGCCAAGCGCCGCCTGCGGCCGGTGCTGATGACCGCGAGCATCGCCGCCTTCGGCCTGGTGCCGCTCTTGTTCGCCAGCGGCCCCGGCTCGGAAATCCAGCGGCCCCTGGCGATCGTCGTCATCGGCGGGCTGGTGACCTCGACGCTGCTCACGCTGGTGATGCTGCCCATCCTCTACCGCCGCTGGGGGAACGAATGAAGCGACTCGACGTTTGCCTCAAGCTGATCCTGCCTTCCTCGCTGAAGGACCAGATCATCGACCAGTTGCTCAAGCATCCTGAGTGGGTGGGTCCGTTCATCACCCAGCGGGTCGAAGGCCACGGCGATCCCGACAGCATCGCCAGCGCGGCCGAGCAGGTGCGCGGCTACGCCGAACGCGTCCAGATCGAGATCCTGATGGATGCCGCCCATGTGCAGGAACTGCTGGCGCAGCTGCGCGCCGGGCTGACCAACCGGGACGTGTTCTGGTGGCTCAGCAGCGTGCAGGAAACGGGGAGGCTGGCATGAAGCGGGTGCTGATCCTTTGCCTCTGGTGGCCGGCCGTCGCGCTGGCGGCCAATGCAGGCGATTTCCCCGATCTGCCGGCGACGCACAAAGTCGCGCAGGCGCTGAACGCGCATCCGCAGGTGCGCGCCGCCGCCGCCGGCGTGCGGGTCGGCGAGGCCAACCGCGAACGCCTGGCCGCCGGGCCGCACGAGTTCGCGGTCAGGCTGGCGAGCCAGCGCCGCAACGACCGCCCGGCGGACGTGCGCTACCGCGAGCACGAAGTCGGCATCGAACGGGCCCTGCGCCTGCCCGGCAAGGCCGCGCAGGATGCCGCGCTGGGCGATGCCGGGGTGGAGCAGGCGCGCAGCGTGCTGGGCGATGCCATGCGCGAAACCGCGCGGCTGCTGCTCAAGAGCTGGTTCGACTGGCAGCGCGCCGCCGCCATCGGCCGCGAATGGCAGGCGCAGAACGAACTGCTGCGGCGCCAGCAGGAGGTGGTGGCCAAGCGCGTCGGCGCCGGCGATGCGGCGAAGCTCGAAGCCATGCTGGCCGGGGCGCAACTGGCGCAGGCGCAGGCGCAGCTCGCGCAGTCCCTGGCGCAGCGCGACCAGGCCGCCGCCGCATTCATGCGGCAGTTCCCGGGCATTCCCCTGCCGGGCGACGTGTCGCCGCGGCTGCCCGAGCCGCCGGCCGGCGACCGGGAAAGCTGGCGCGAGCGCATCCTTGCCCACAACCACGAACTGGCGATGGCGGGCAACGCCACGCGCATCGGCCAGTTGAGCCTGCGCCGCCTCGACGCCGAGCGCGTGCCCGATCCGACGCTCGGCCTCAAGCTGGCCAGCGACCGCGGGGGGCAGGAGCATGTCATCGGGCTGCAACTGACGATCCCCCTGCCAGGCGAGGGCCGCAGCGCGGCGGTGCGTGCCGGCGCTGCGGAGGCGGATGCCGCGGCGGCGCGCGAGGCGCATGTGCGGGCGAAGGTCGAGACCGAAGCGCAATTCACCGTGAGCCAGGCGCAGACGACGTATGCGCAATGGCAGCGGCTGGCCGACGTGGCGGCCCGCATGGAAGAGAACATGCGGCTGCTGGAGAAGGCCTGGCGTCTCGGCGAAGGCCAGTTCGGCGAACTGCAGACCGCGCGCCGGCAGGCTATCGAGGCGCGGCTGGCCGCGACGCAGGCGCAGCTCGACGCCAACGAGGCGCGCTATCGCCTGATGCTCGATGCACACGAACTGTGGGATCTCGACGGCGCAGCTGATCATTGATCTGCGCCGTCCGCACATGGCGGTGGGCCGGCTGCGCCGCCCCACCAGCGCCGACTTTCCGGATCAGCGGCTGATCGGCCGATAGCGGATGCGCTTCGGCTTGGCGCCTTCTTCGCCAAGGCGTTTGCGCTTGTCCTCTTCGTACTCGCGGTAGTTGCCTTCGTAGAAGAACCACTGCGAGTCGCCCTCGCAGGCGAGGATGTGCGTGGCGATACGGTCGAGGAACCAGCGGTCGTGCGAGATGACAAGAACGCAGCCGGAGAACTCGAGCAGCGCATCCTCGAGCGCGCGCAGCGTTTCGACGTCGAGGTCGTTCGACGGCTCGTCGAGCAGCAGCACGTTGCCGCCCTGGATCAGCGTCTTCGCCAGGTGCAGGCGGCCGCGCTCGCCGCCCGAGAGGTTGCCGACGACCTTGCCCTGGTCGCCGCCCTTGAAGTTGAAGCGGCCGAGATAGGCGCGCGCGGGCATCTCGAACTTGCCGACGGTGAGGATGTCCTGCCCCTGCGCGACGGCGTCGAACACGGTCTTGTCGTTTTCCAGCCCTTCGCGCGACTGGTCGACCGAGGCGATCTTCGCCGTCGGGCCGACGACGATCTCGCCGGAATCCGGCTGCTCGCGGCCCTGGATCATGCGGAACAGCGTCGACTTGCCGGCGCCGTTCGGGCCGATGATGCCGACGATCGCGCCGGGCGGGATGCGGAACGACAGGTTGTCGATCAGCAGGCGGTCGCCGAAGGCCTTGGAGACGTTCTTGAACTCGATGACCTCGTTGCCGAGCCGTTCGCCGGGCGGGATGAAGATCTCCTGCGTCTCGTTGCGCTTCTGGTATTCGAAGCTGGACATTTCCTCGTAGCGGGCGAGGCGGGCCTTCGACTTGGCCTGGCGCGCCTTGGGGTTCGAGCGCACCCATTCGAGCTCCTGTTTCATCGCCTTCATGTGGGCGTCGACCTGCTTCTGTTCCTGTTCCAGGCGTTCTTCCTTCTGCTCCAGCCAGCTGGAGTAGTTGCCCTTCCAGGGGATGCCGTGGCCGCGGTCGAGTTCGAGGATCCACTCGGCGGCGTTGTCGAGGAAGTAGCGGTCGTGGGTGACGGCGACCACGGTGCCGGGGAAGCGCACCAGGAACTGCTCGAGCCATTCGACCGACTCGGCGTCGAGGTGGTTGGTCGGCTCGTCGAGCAGCAGCATGTCGGGCTTGGAGAGCAGCAGTTGGCACAGCGCGACGCGGCGCTTCTCGCCGCCGGAGAGGTTGCCGATCTTCGCGTCCCAGGAAGGCAGGCGCAGCGCATCGGCGGCGATCTCCAGCTGGTTTTCACTGTCGGCGCCGGCTACGGAAATGATCGCCTCGTACTTCGCCTGCTCTTCGGCGAGCTTGTCGAAGTCGGCATCCGGATCGGCATAGGCGGCGTAGATTTCTTCGAGTTTTTGCTTGGCTTCCATCACGGCGCCGAGGCCGGCCTCGACTTCCTCGCGCACGGTCTTGTCGGGATCGAGCTGCGGCTCCTGCGGCAGGTAGCCGATCGAGATGCCTGGCAGGTGCTGCACCTCGCCGTCGTATTCCTTGTCCGCGCCGGCCATGATCTTCAGCACGGTGGACTTGCCTGAGCCGTTGAGGCCGAGCAGGCCGATCTTCGCGCCGGGGAAGAAGGACAGCGAGATGTCCTTGATGATCTGGCGCTTGGGGGGAACGATCTTGCTCACGCGGAGCATCGACATCACGTATTGGGCCACGGGTTGAGTCCTTTATTCAGAATCCAGTGAAAAGAAAATCGAGGGCGGCGAGGATTTCCTCGCGCTGGGCGGAAAGGTTGGCGACGGGGGCTTTGAGCAGGCGGTGCGGCAGGGCTGCCATGTCCTGCGTGAGGGCGACCAGTGCCGTCCCGCCAACGCCGACTTTCGGGTTCAGGCGCAGGATCGGCAGGGTTTCGATCGCTTCGGGGACGGCCAGCGGAATCACGACGCGGGTGGGCAGGCCGTCGAGCAGGTTGCTCTGGATGTCGAGCAGGAAGGGAATGGCCTGCGCGCTCCCGGCATCCGGGTTTGGAAAGACATCGAGGTGCGCCATCAGTCTTCCCGCGCGAAGTTGCGGTAGCGATCGGAAAGCACCCCGTGTTTTTCGACGAAGCGGGTGTAGGCCTCGATGGCGGGGCGATTCTCCTCCAGCCAGCGGCGCTCCTTTTCCTTCTTGATCTCGACCTGCAGCGCGGTTTCGAGCGTCTGCGACAGATTGATCTTGTAGGCGCGGGCCTCTTCGAGCAGATCGGCGCGCACGCTGAGGTTGGCGGCTTTTTTCGCGGTCATGATCGTCTCCCGCACGATGAATGCGCGAATTGTATGCGCATAGGAAATGCGCGTCAAATGTGGTGGCAGGGAAAAAGTCGGCGCTGGCGGGACGGCGCCGAAGGGATTCAAGCGGTTGCTGGCAGACTACAGATATCTAGGCTAGATGTAGATATATGACATATACAGAGAATCAAAAGGCGGTTCAAACAGCGACCTCTCGCCAGTGGATTCGTTTGCTTGTGGCGTATTTCTCCATCCCACTGGTTCTATTGGCATGCGGCGGGGATATCGGTTGGTGGCAGGCGTGGGTCTATTCCGTGCTGATCGTTGCCGCCGGCATAGGCGGGCGCATGTGGGCGGAACGGCGGCATCCGGGCTTGATGGCCGAACGGCAAAATATGGAGAGCATCCAGGGCGCGAAAGCCTGGGACAAGGTGCTTGCTCCGCTGATGGCGCTGAGCATAGGGTACCCGCTGGTCATTGTGGCTGGGCTGGATCACCGCTATGGCTGGTCCACTGAATTTCCGCTATGGCTCAACGTGCTCGGTTTCATCTTGATCTCGCTCGGATACGCTTTCGCTTCGTGGGCTTTGGCAGAAAACCGCTTTTTTTCCAGCGTGGTGCGTATTCAGACGGATCGAGGGCATGTGGTGTGTGACAGCGGCCCCTACCGGATGGTGCGGCATCCGGGCTATGCAGGAAATATTCCGCCGCTACTGGGCATTGTGCTGGCCTTGAGCTCGGTGTGGACACTTATCCCCGCGGCGGTAGCGTTGATCATCGCCGTGATCAGAACCGTACTGGAAGACCAGACGTTACAGGAAGAGTTGCCGGGTTATCGAGACTATGCGCAACGCGTGCGCTATCGGCTGATTCCGTGGATTTACTGAGTAACCTGACTTTTCGGCTGGCTTAGTCGGGTTGGACGCGGGCGATCAACGCGCCTTCGCTGACAGTGTCGCCATCGTCGACGCAGACTTCGACGATGGTGCCGGCGTGCGGCGAGGGGATGTCGAGCGCGACCTTGCCGGTCTCGAGGGTGATCAGGTTGTCGTCGTGGCGGATGACATCGCCTGGCTTGACATGGACTTCCTGCACCAGCACCTCGCCCTGGCCGCAGTCGCCGCAGGTCTCCCAGCATTCCGGAAACTTCGGCAGGCGTACTTCGACGCTCATCCGGCTTCCACCATCTTGCGGATGACGTTGTTGAACGGGCCGATGAATTCGGCGGCGAACTGGTTGTCGCAGGCATTGATCTCGGCGATGGCACGGATCAGCGAGCGCGCCTGGCCGCGATGGCTGTGCTTCTGGGTCACCGCCTCGAAGGCATCGACAATCGCCAGAATCTTGGCGCCAGGACAGATGGCTGCCGCCTTGAGACCTTCCGGATAGCCGCCACCGTCGGGCATCTCGTGATGCTGCCGCACCATCTCCGCTGCTGCCTCCCAGCCGGGTATGCGCGCGAGCAGGCCGGCGGCCTGCGCGGGATGTTCGTGCAGCAGTTCCCGCTCCTCGTCGGTGAGCTTGCCGATTTTTAGCCAGACCGATTCCGGCGCGAACATCATGCCGATGTCGTGCATATAGACCGCCGCCGTGAGTTGCGTCGCGTCGGCCGGGCTGCCCGCCGCGGCGTTCGTGTCGAGGGCGAGGCGCAGCAGGCGGCCGGTGCGCCCCTTGAAGTGCGGGGAACGCTCCTCGAGTTGCAGGGCGAGCGTGGAGAAAAAACCGAGGTCGGCCGAGGGGTCCGTCTTGGGCGGCGGTGGCACGGTAGCGTGGCGGATTTCAGCCTCGGCGTGCAGCGGCCGGAAGCCGGTGACCGCCTCGACGGTGTTGGCAGCCAGCGGACCCAGCTCTGCCGTCGGGGCGACGGCCATCGCTTCCAGCCCGCCGACCAGCTGCGGCAGGTTGAGGTTGGCGACGTCGCGGCCGACGTTGAGCGACTCCACGGTCAGCTCCAGCCGGTCGAGTGCCAGCAGCAGCACTTCGGCCAGCAGGCCGGAGAAGACTATCTCGTTTTCGCGGCAGCGCGCGAGCAGGCTCTCGATCGGATGGCAGATCATTACGCCGACCTCCACCTTGCACAGCGAGGCGTCGCCCTTGATGGTGTGCAGCGAGCGGAACAGCCGGGCGATCAGCGCGCGGTCGTCGGGCACCTTGCGCAAGGCGGCGATGTCCTGCTCGATGCCCGGCACTAGGTCTGCGAGATCCTCAATGAATTCGCGCAGACCGGCGGGGTCGGCGACGCGAGGCTGGAGCAGGGCGAGCAGATCGGCCATCGGGTGGCTCCTATTTGAACAGGTCGTCGAGGGGGTTCTTCTTCGCTGCCGAAACGTCGGTGCCGGCAGGCTGGCGGTCTGCAGCTAGGCGGCGCGGCGTCAGCTCATCCTGAATGTTGTCGCAGTAGTAGCTCCAGGGCGCGGTCGAAGAGGAGAGGCGGATCCACATCTCGCGGGTGATGCCGTCGTATTCGAGCAGCTCGCCGTTGTCGAGTTCGATGCGCAGGCAGCGGGCCTTCTCGTTGTAGCCGATGCCGCGCAGGCGGCCGGAGCTGATGCGCTTCATCTCCATCACGGATGCATTCCGGAGTCGTTGCTCTCGGCCTCTTGCCCGGCTTCGCGCTCGGATTTCTCGCGCAGCCGCTTGTTCTTGTCCTCGTTGGCGAAGACGAAGCGCCCCGCCAGAACGCAGCCCTTCATGCCCGGATCGCAGGGTAGGTTGTTCAGCTTCGTGCAGATGTCGTTCGCCTCGTGCGGGCAACCCCAGCCGCCGGCCATATTGTTGTTTCCCTCAATTTTCTCGAAAAGCGATTGTCGTCGAAAACATCAGCATGAATGTCGATTAAGCCGCCAGGCGTTGAACGTGACCCAGCGTATCGGCCAGTCCGATGCGCGCCTCTTCCAAGTCGTAATCGGCCTGCAAGCCCATCCAGAACGACTCGGAGGTGCCGAAAGTCCGAGCAAGGCGCAAGGCCGTGTCGGCGGTGACGGCGCGTTTGCCGAGGACGATTTCGTTGATGCGGCGCGGCGGAACGCCGATGGCGCGGGCGAGCGCGTTCTGGCTGATGCCCATCGGCAGCAGGAACTCCTCCAACAGCACTTCGCCGGGGTGGATATTGGGCAGTTTTTTCATGACGGTCCTCTGTCAGTGGTAATCGACGATTTCCACCGCCGCCGCACCGCTGGAACTCCAGACGAAGCAGATGCGCCATTGGTCGTTGATGCGAATGCTGTGCTGACCCTTGCGGTTGCCTTTTAGCGCTTCCAATCGGTTGGCGGGTGGAATACGCAGATCGGCAAGCGCGGCGGCATTGTTCAACATGCGCAGCTTGCGGCGGGCGATGGCCTGAATTTCGCCTGGAAGACGGCGGGACATCCGACCCTGCCAGATGGATTCCGTCTCGGCGCATTTGAAATTCAGGATCATGCTGCACTGTAACGCTTGGCGTTATATAACGTCAAGCGTTATGTGATGCATGGGGTTATCGCCAGCGGTTGATCGCGTCGCGCGTTTCCTGCGCTGCCTTGCGCGCGGCAGCGGCGAAATCCTCGCCTTTGCCTGCATACAGGATGGCACGCGAGGAGTTGATCATCAAGCCGGTGCCGTCGGCTGTTTTGCCGGCTTTGACCGTTGCCTCAATATCGCCGCCCTGGGCGCCGATGCCGGGCACCAGCAGCGGCATGTCGCCAACGATCTCGCGCACCCGGGCGATCTCGGCAGGGAAGGTCGCGCCAACGACAAGCCCCAATTGGCCGGCGTATTTATTGTCTGGGTTCCATTCCTTCGCCACCTTTTCTGCGACGAGTTCGTAGAGCGCCGTGTTACCGGAACCGACTTTTTGGAATTGCAGGTCGCTGCCGCCGGGGTTCGAGGTGCGGCACAGCAGGATCACGCCCTTGTTGGCGTAGGCAAGCCAGGGCTCGACCGAGTCGTGGCCCATATAGGGGTTCACGGTGACGGCATCCGCACGGTAGCGCTCGAAAGCTTCGATGGCGTACTGCTCGGCGGTGCTGCCGATGTCGCCGCGCTTGGCGTCGAGGATCACGGGCACGCCGGGATGCTTCTCGTGGATATGGGCGATCAGCGCCTCGAGCTGGTCCTCGGCGCGGCGCGCGGCGAAGTAGGCGATCTGCGGCTTGAAGGCGCAGGCGAGGTCGGCGGTCGCGTCCGCGATCTCGGCGCAGAAGCGGAAGATCGCATCGGGCTTATCTTGCAGATGGACGGGGAACTTCGCCGGATCGGGATCGAGGCCGACGCATAGCAGCGAATTGTTCTTCGCCCATGCCCCGGCGAGCATTTCGGTGAATTTCATTTCCCTCATTTTTTCCAATTGTCTTTCAGCGTCACGGCGCGGTTGAACACCGGTGCGCCGGGCTGCGAGTCGACGCGGTCGGCGACGAAGTAGCCGTGGCGCTCGAACTGGAAGCGTTCCTCGGCGGCGGCCTCCTTCAAAGCAGGTTCGAGCTGGGCGACGATCGTCACCTTCGCGTCGGGGTTGATGTCGGCGAGGAAGTCACGCCCGCCTGCGCCGGGATCGGGCACCTTGAACAGCCGGTCATAGAGGCGCACGTCGGCGGCGTAGGCGTGCTGTGCCGAGACCCAGTGGATGTTGCCCTTGACCTTGTAATTGTCGGCGCCCGGCGTGCCCGACTTCGAATCGGCGAAGTAGTTGCAATGCACGGCGACGATATTGCCCTGAGCATCCTTGTCGCAGCCCGTGCATTCGATCACGTAGCCGTAGCGCAACCTCACCTTGTTGCCGGGGAACAGGCGGAAGTAACCCTTGGGCGGGGTTTCCTCGAAGTCCTCGCGCTCGATCCACAGTTCGCGCGAGAACGGCACGCTGCGCTTGCCCCATTCGGGCTTCTGCGGATGGTTGGGCGCCTCGCAAAGCTCTTCCTGGCCTTGCGGGTAGTTGTCGATGATCAGCTTGAGCGGATCGAGCACGGCGATGCGGCGCAGGGCCGTTTCGTTCAGGTCGTCGCGCATGCAGCCTTCGAGCACGCTCATGTCGATCAGCGAGTCCGCCTTCGCAACGCCAATCATCTCGGCGAAGCGGCGAAAGCCCTCGGGGGTGTAGCCGCGGCGCCGTGCGCCGACGAGCGTCGGCAGGCGTGGGTCGTCCCAGCCATCGACATGCCTTTCTTCGACGAGCTGGATCAGTTTGCGTTTCGACAGCACGACGTAGGTGAGGTTGAGGCGCGCGAATTCGATCTGCTGCGGCAGGGGCGTGTTTACGCAGCCCAGTTCGGCGAGCCGCGCGAGCAGCCAGTCATAGAAAGGCCGCTGGTCTGCGAATTCGAGCGTGCAGATCGAGTGGGTGATGTTCTCCAGCGCATCCTCGATCGGGTGGGCGAAGGTGTACATCGGGTAGATGCACCAGGCGTTGCCGGTGTTGTGGTGCTCGGCGTGCTTGATGCGATAGATCGCCGGGTCGCGCAGGTTGATGTTGCCCGAGGCCATGTCGATCTTGGCGCGCAGCACGTGGGCGCCATCGGGGAACTCGCCCGCCTTCATGCGGCGGAACAGGTCGAGGTTCTCCGCCGGGGTGCGGCTGCGGTAGGGCGAGTCCTTGCCCGGCTCGGTCAGCGTGCCGCGATTCGCGCGCATCTCCTCGGCGCTCTGCGAATCGACGTAGGCATGGCCCGCCTCGATGAGCTTCTCGGCAAACTCGTACATCCACTGAAAGTAGTCCGAGGCGAAGTACTGGTTTGTCGCCCCTGCGTTTTCCCAACTCCAGCCGAGCCAATGCACGGCATCGATGATCGAATCGACGTACTCCTGCTCCTCCTTCTCGGGGTTGGTGTCGTCGAAGCGCAGGTGGCAGGCGCCGCCGTAGTCCTGGGCGAGGCCGAAGTTGAGGCAGATCGACTTGGCGTGGCCGAAGTGCAGGTAGCCGTTCGGTTCCGGCGGGAAGCGGGTGCGGATCCTCGCCGTGTCCGGGGCGCCGGATTTTTGCTGGGCGGCAGGGCCGGGCTTGCCGGACCAGGTGCGTGCGGCGTACTTGCCGGCGGCGAGGTCGGCGTCGATGATGCTGCGGATGAAGTTCGAAATAGCGGGTTTGTCGCCGGATGTGTCTGGATGGGCCATGATCGGCAGGGGCTTGATGCAAAGCGGCAATTCTACCTTCCGACGTAAAATCCGGCCCATGAACGCAACTGCCTTTCTCGCCATCGGCATCGGCGCCATGCTCGGCGCGTGGCTGCGCTACGGCCTGGGGCTGTGGCTCAACCCCGTGTTCGTCGCGATGCCGCTCGGCACGCTGGCTGCCAACCTGATCGGCGGCTACCTCGTCGGTGCGGCGGTGGCGGTGTTCCACATCAACGTCGAGCTGTCCCCCGAGCTGCGCCTGTTCTTCGTCACCGGCTTTCTCGGCGCGCTGACCACCTTCTCTACCTTCTCCGCGGAGGTCGTCGCGCTGATCCAGCGTGCCGAGTACGCCTGGGCGGCCGGCGCGGCGGCGCTGCATCTGTTCGGCTCCCTGCTGATGACCGGGCTGGGCATCTTCACCATCTACAAGCTGGCGCAGCCGGCCTAGCGCCGTCCCGCCGGCGCCGACATGATTAGCCCCCCTCGCTCGCAAAACCGTCTCGCTGCCCCCCACAGGGGGGGCGTCGGCTCGGGGCGGCCCAGCACCGACTTTTTCATGGAACCGAGCATCCTTCATGCCGACGACGCGCTGATCGTCGCCGAAAAGCCGGCGGGTCTGCTCGCCGTGCCGGGGCGCGGGCCGGACAAGCAGGATTGCCTGAGCGCACGGATACAGAAACAGTTTCCCGACGCGCTGATCGTGCATCGGCTCGACATGGACACCTCGGGGTTGATCTGCTTCGCTCGCGGCGCCGAGAGCCAGCGCCGGCTGAACCGGTCGTTCGAGGAGCGCATGGTCGGGAAGCGTTACTGCGCCCGCGTCCTCGGCCGCCTGCCGGGCGACCCGAGTGACGAATGGCAGCAGATCGACCTGCCCTTGAGCGTCGACTGGCTGAACCGGCCTAAGAGCAAGGTCGATCACGAACACGGCAGGCCAAGCCGCACGCGCTGGCGCGTGTCTGGCTATGACGAGGCGAGCGACACCACGCGCGTCGAGCTGGCGCCGGTCACCGGCCGCTCGCACCAGCTGCGCGTGCATATGGCTGCGCTCGGCCACCCCATCGTCGGCGATCTACTCTATGCGCCGCCGGCGCCGCTTGAGCCGGCCCCACGCATGTGCCTGCATGCCATGGCGCTGGCGCTGCTGCATCCAGCCGATGGCCGTCCCGTCGAGTTCTTCAGCCCGCCGCCGTTCTGACGTGAAGTCTGCCCAGTGAAATTCGATATTGAACTTCGCCGCGCGGCCCGCCCGGCGATCAGCTACGACGAGGCCCTGCCGGTCAACGCGCGCCGCGCGGAGATCGCTGCTGCCATCGAGAAGCATCAGGTCGTGGTGATCTGCGGCGAGACCGGCTCCGGCAAGACGACCCAGCTGCCGAAGATCTGCCTCGAACTGGGCAGAGGACTCAAAGGGTTGATCGGCCATACCCAGCCGCGCCGCATCGCCGCGCGCGCCACCGCGTCGCGCATCGCGCAGGAACTGAAGAGCGAGCTCGGCAAGCACGTCGGCTACAAGATCCGCTTCACCGACAAGACCACGCCGTCGTCCTACATCAAGCTGATGACCGACGGCATCCTGCTCGCCGAGACGCAGACGCAGGATGGACAAAGCGCGCTGCTGCGGCAGTACGACACGCTCATTATTGATGAGGCGCACGAACGCAGCCTCAACATCGACTTCCTGCTCGGCTATCTCAAGCAGCTGCTACCGAAGCGCCCCGATTTGAAGGTGATCGTCACCTCGGCGACGCTCGATGCCGAGCGCTTCTCGAAGCATTTCGACGGCGCGCCGGTGATCGAAGTGTCGGGCCGGCTCTATCCGATCGAGACGCGCTGGCGGCCCTTCGAAGAGAAGAAGGATGTCGATCTGAACGACGCCATCGTCGATGCGGTCGACGAGGCGCACCGCACCGGCCCGGGCGATGTGCTGGTGTTCCTGCCTGGCGAACGTGAGATCCGCGAGGCGGCCGAGGCGTTGCGCAAGCACCATCCGCCGGGCCTGGAGGTGCTGCCGCTGTTCGCGCGCCAGACCGCGCAGGAGCAAAGCCGCGTGTTCGCGCCGCATCAGGGGCGACGCGTGGTGCTGGCCACCAACGTCGCCGAGACCTCGCTGACAGTGCCCGGCATCCGCTACGTGATCGACACGGGCCTCGCCCGCGTCAAGCGCTACAGCCACCGCAACAAGGTCGAGCAGCTGCAGGTCGAAAACATCTCGCGCGCAGCGGCGAACCAGCGCGCCGGCCGCTGCGGCCGGGTGTCGTCCGGCGTCTGCTTCCGCTTGTACTCCGAAGAGGATTTCCAGAAGCGCGCGCCCTACACCGATCCCGAGATTCTGCGCTCCTCGCTTGCAGGCGTGATCCTGCGCATGAAGTCGCTGCACCTTGGCGACGTCGAGGACTTCCCTTTCCTCGAGCGCCCGGCTCCGCGCATGATCGCCGACGGCTACACGCTGCTTGCGGAACTCGGCGCCATCGATGAGACGAGCAAAGAGCTCACCCCTGTCGGCCGCGAGCTGGCGAAGCTGCCGCTCGACCCGAAGATCGGCCGCATGATCCTCGCCGCCCGCGATCTGGGTTGCCTCAAGGAGATGCTCGTCATCGCCGCCGCGCTGTCGACGCAGGATGCTCGCGACCGGCCGCAGGAGCGCGCCGCGGCGGCCGACCAGGCGCATGCGCAGTGGAAGGACGAGAAGTCGGAGTTCCTCTCCTACCTAAAATTGTGGACCGCCGCCGATGCGGTGTGGAAGCACGAGTCGTCGAGCAAGCAGAAGCAGTGGTGCAAGCAGAATTTCATCAACTGGCTGCGCTTGCGCGAATGGCGCGACGTGCATGGGCAATTGATGACGCTCTGCCACGAGCACGGCTGGAAAGAGAACCAGCTGGCCGCGAGCTACGAGAACATCCACAAGGCGCTGCTCACCGGCCTGCTCGGCCACATCGGCCTCATCAACGAAGACGACAAAAACTATTTCGGTGCGCGCGGCATCAAGTTCTTCGTCCATCCCGGCTCCGCGCTGGTCAAGAAGGCGGGCCGCTGGATCGTTGCCGCGGAGCTGGTCGAGACCTCGCGCCTCTTTGCCCGCTGCATCGCCAAGATCGAGCCTGAATGGCTGGAGCAGGTCGGCGCGCACCTGCTGAGGCGCCATGTCTTCGAGCCGCATTGGGAGAAGGGACCGGGGCAGGTCGTCGCCTGGGAGCGCGTCACGCTTCACGGCCTGACCTTGCATGCCAAGCGCCGCATCAACTATGGTCCCAAGGATCCCAAGCTCGGCCGAGAGATTTTCATCCGCGGCGCGCTGGTGAATGGCGAGGTCGGCGAGGACTGGCTCAAGAGGTGGCGTTTCCTGCAGCACTACCAGAAACTCAAGGCCGAGATCGAGCGCCTCGAACACAAGTCGCGCCGCCCCGACGTGCTGGTGGACGACGAACTGGTGCATGCCTTCTTCGATGCGCTGGTACCGGAGGGCATCACAACGCTCGCCGCCTTCGACAAATGGCGGCGCGAAGCTGAGCAGGAAAATCCGAAGCTGCTGTTCCTCGACAAGGACCAGCTCATGCGCCATGAAGCGGCGGGCATCACCACCGATGCCTTTCCGCCGTCCCTCGAACATCGTGGCCAGAAGTACAAGCTCGTCTACAAGCACGATCCCGGCGCGGCCGACGATGGTGTGACCTTGTCGCTTCCGCTCACGGGCTTGAATCAGGTTCCTGCTACGCGGCTCGAATGGCTGGTGCCGGGCTTGCTCAAGGAGAAGGTCGTCGCGTTGCTCAAGACCCTGCCGCAGAAATACCGCCACCGCTGCCAGCCGCTCGATGCCTTCGCAGAAGAATTCTGCGATATGGAGCACACAGATGAACAAATGAGGGACGAGCCGCTGGTGAAGGCGCTGACGCGCGCCATCGAGGAGAAGATCGCGCTGAAGCTCCCGCTCGACGCCTTGCGCCCCGGCGAGCTCCGGCCGCACCTGTTCATGAACTTCCGCCTGCTCGACGAGCACGGCGGCACACTGGCGCTGTCGCGCAACCTCGCCGAATTGCGCGCGCAGTACGGCGACCGAGTGACGGAGGCGTTTGCGAGTGCCGAGGTAAAAGTCGGCGCCGGCGGTACGGCGCCAGCCGCGGAAACCTCCTCGAGTTGGACCTTCGGCGCGCTGCCCGAGCTGCTCGAAATCGAGATGGCGGGCCGGCAGGTCATCGGCTTCCCGGCGCTGGTGGACGAAGGCGACGGCGTGTGCCTATCGGCTTTCGATACCGAAGACAAGGCTCGCGAGGAACACCGCAAGGGCCTCGCGCGCCTGTTCGCGCTGCAATTGAAGGCGCAGGTGCAGAGTATCGAGAAGCTGCCCGACCTGCGCGCGATGGCCATGCAATACATGGCCATGGGCACCGAGAAGGAACTCAAGGAGCAGATCGTCGCCGCGACGCTGGAACGCACCTGCCTGATGGACCCGCTTCCCGCCGACGAGAAAGCTTTCACCGAGCGGCGCGATGCGGCCAAAGGCCGCATCCTGCTCGTCGCGCAGGAAATCGTGCGGCTGGCTGCGACCATTCTCGCCGAGCAGGCGGGACTGCAGAAGAAGCTGGCTGCTGCGCAGAAGGTCTTTCCGCAAGCTTGCACCGACATTGCCGCACAACTCGCCGAATTGCTTCCGAAGCGCTTCATCGTCGCCACGCCTTACGAGCGCCTGCAACACTTTCCGCGCTATCTCAAGGCTGTTGGCATGCGCCTCGACAAGGCCAAGAGCGACGCCGCGCGCGATGCGCGCCTGATGGCCGACTGGCAGTCGCTCGCGAAGCCGTGGGAGCGCGAGTACGTCCAGATGCGCAAGTCGGGCGCCGTCGGCGGGTTTCTGGAAGAATTCCGCTGGCTTCTTGAGGAACTGCGCGTCGCGCTGTTTGCCCAAGAGTTGAGGACGCCGAGCCCTGTCTCGGTGAAACGGTTGCAGAAGATGTGGGAGGGAAGACCGCGGTGAGCTTGCGAATCGACATGCTGCTGACAATGGTGACGCGCACTGCGCGCGACCTGATGCGTCGCGAGCTGCTGTGGCATGCCTTGTGGCCACCCATCGCGTCTTTCCTGATCTGGTCGGTGGTCGCCTGGTTCGCCTGGCAGCCTGTGGCGGCGTGGATCGTCAAGGAACTGCCCGACTGGTCGTGGCTGGTGTGGCTCGGCCCCTGGATCGCGCATCTCGCCGTGTTCGCCGCGTTTTTCGCGCCGCTGGTATATCTCACCGCGCTGCTGCTGGTGGCGGTGTTCGCGCTGCCGCGCATGATGGTCATCGTTGCAGCGCGCGACTATCCCGATGTGACGCGCCAGGGCTCGGCGAGCGCGGTGCTGTGGGGCAGCTTGTGGAACACGCTGGCTGCAGGGGGTGTCTTCGTCGTCGGCTGGCTGCTCACGCTGCCGCTGCTGCTGATTCCCGGTGCGCTGTTCGTCCTGCCGATACTGTGGTCTGCGTGGCTCAACCAGCGCACCTTCCGTTTCGATGCGCTGGCCGAGCATGCCTCGGCGATTGAGCGTACGGCGGTGATTCAGCGCGAAAAGGGCAATCTCTATGCGGCAGGCGTGGTCAGCGCGCTGGCTGCGCATGTTCCGGTGCTCAATCTGCTGGCGCCGGCGTTTGCGGCGCTACTGTTCGTGCATCTGTGCCTTGCGGGCCTGCGCGACTTGCGCAAACAGGAAGGGATCACGCTATGAGAGTCTATGGGGCGATCATCATCGGCGACGAGATCATGCGCGGCAAGCGCCAGGATAAGCACCTTGCCAAGCTGATCGAAATTCTTGCCGCGCGCGGCTTGCATCTGTCGTGGGCTCAGTATCTGGGTGACGAGCGGCCGCGCTTGGTCGAGACCTTGAAACGCACCCTGGCGAGCGGGGACGTGGTGTTCAGTTGCGGCGGTATCGGTGTGACGCCGGACGACCACACGCGCCAGGCTGCCGCGCTGGCTGCGGGCGTACCGCTCGAACTCAACGCCGACGCGGAGCGCGAGATTCGCGCGCGCATGGCCGAGATGGGGCAGCCGGTGACCCCGGCGCGCCTCGAACTCGGCACCGTGCCCGCCGGCAGCCGCATCATTCCGAACCCTTTCAACCGCATCCCCGGTTTTTCGCATCAGGACCATCACTTCCTGCCAGGCTTTCCGCAGATGGCCTGGCCGATGGCCGAGTGGGTGCTCGACACCTACTATGCCGACGATTTCCGTGTCGGCGCCGAAACCGAGGCGGCGATTCTCGTCTGGGATGGCCTCGAGGGAACGATGCTTGACCTGATGCGCCAGACCGAGGCCAATTTCCCCGGCATCACCGTCTTCAGCCTGCCGACCTTCGGCAGTGAGACGGTACGACGGCATGTCGAGCTCGGTGTGCGCGGCGCGCCGGAGATCGTGGTGAAAGCCATCGAGGTGCTCAAGTCCGGCGTGACGGCGCTGGGCTACGGCTTCAACCCAAAGGAATAGCCAGGAAGCGGATAAAAAAAGCCCGGGCCGAAGCCCGGGCTAACTCGGTTCTTTTGCAGAACCGGAGGAGGAGACAAAACTCTTTACGTAGCGCTTAGGCGGCTTTCTTCGCCTTCGGGGCTGCGGCGCCAACGGCCTTGACGGTGGCGGAGGTCGCGGCGGCGACATTCGCTTCGGTCATCTCGGCGACCTGCTTGGCGGCCTTGTTCATGGTCTCGTAGGCGGAGTTCGCGGCGGCAAGTGCGGACTTGACGGCGGCGACGGCTACGTCGGAGCCGGCCGGGGCGTTCTTGGCGGCCTTGTCCAGGACGGAGGAGACGTTCTTGTTCAACTCGACATACTGGCTGTCGAAAATCTTGGAGAACTCTTCCTGAGTCTGGTTGGCGATTTCATAAACGCTGCGCGAGTAGGCGACGGCCTTCTCGAAGGCGGGCTGGGCCAGTGCGGCCTGCATGCCCACGAGTTCCTGCACGTCCTTGACGGCCAGCAGGGCCTTGGCGTTGTTGACGCTGTCTTCCAGAAGGCTACGAGCGGCGTTCAGGTTGAGCGCGGCAAGGCGCTCGGCACTGGCGAAGGCGGTGTTGGCGATCGTCAGCAGGGTTTCGACGTTGGCTTTGTTGGCGCCGGCGAATTGTTCGGGTGTGGTGTACATGGCGATCTCCTGTGTGAGGGTCAGCGATTGGTTACGATCCTGCTCAAGCGCTACTGCATTGCTGCACTGCATCATGAGCCAAATTATAGGGATGAAGATTCCGAAGTCAAGATTTTTTTGTGCATTGCACCAAATAATCTTCGGAATGGAATAAATCTAATAATAAACAACAAGTTGCTGTTTTATTCCGGACCTGGATGCTCTGGTGCTAGGCATGAAAAGTCGCGCAAAGTCGCCTTGTTGCGGCGCACGCAAGGCGTGTGCGGACAAACAGTCCGCGCAGGCGGGAGAAATCAGCGCGGCTGGATCGTGCCGCTCGCGGGGGGGGCGACCGTGCTGCCGGGTTTGTTTTTCGGCTGGATGATCGCGGTGACGCGGCCCGGCGTAGCGCCTGGCGTTGCGCCGGGTGCGGCCGTCACCAGGTATTTTTCGGTGAGGCCGTCGTAGGAGATGAAATGGCCGCGCACCTCGTCCACGCCGCTCTTGACATAAGCGCGGGTGAAGAACTCGGCCTTTTCGCTGCGCGAGTCGTACTCGATGCGCTCGGCTTCGCCATCCACATATTCGTCCTTGCCTTCGCGCTTCTGGCGGAAGCGCGCCAGACCGTCGGCACCACCGGTGGCAACGCCCTTCTGGAAGCCCTCGGCATCCTGCGTGACGACAAGCTTGGCGCTGCGGATCGACAGCGTGCCCTGCGTGAGGATCACGTTGCCCTCGAAGACATGGACGCGCTTGACGTCATCGACGGTGACCCGCTCGGCTTCGAGCTTGACCGGCTTGTCGCGGTCGGCGCGTTCGGCATGGGCGGTACCGGCAGCAGCAGCGGCCAGCAGGCCGCAGGCGGAAGTGATGAGCAGGGTGCGCGTATGTGGTTTCATGTCAGCGTTTGGGCTTGGCTTGCTGCCGGGTCTTGGTTTTATTGGATTTTGCCTTGGCATTGCTCTTCGCGCCAGTCTTGGTTTTCTTCGGGGTCGCCGCGGCCTTGGAGTTGGCGGGTGCTGCTGCAGGGGCCGATGCGGCTTGCGGCTTGGCCTGTATCGGAGTGGCTTGGCCTTCGCGGCGGTGGAATATTCCATGTACCGGGCCTTCGAGCACATACATCGACGTCTTGTTGTTGGCCTTCAGCCCGCTGCCGTTGACAACGGATTGGCCCTGCGTGATGGTGACGGGACGGTCGCTCGTGGCGATTTCGTCGTCCGGATAGGCGTCGAGCTTGGCGGTGGTCAGCACTGTTTCCGCCCGACCGTTCGCGCCGCTGCGCGTGACGCGCACGTCGTCGATCAGTTGGACATGCTTGCCCTGGCTGTCGAGACGGGCTTCGCTGGCGCGGATGAAGGTCGGGGGCGTGTTGTGATAGGTCAGGTCGGGCGAGCGGATGACGGTACTGTCGTCGTCCGGGTAATGCCGCATCAGCGCGGCGCGGAGGGTGTGCTGCAGATTGCCCTCCGGACCGTAGCGCCGTACTTCGAAATCCTCGACGATATAGTCGGGATCATGGCGCGACTTGCCGTCGTTCGTACTGGTGGGGGCACGCGAGGCGAGCTCGAGCCAATAGGTCATGCCGGCAAGCAGCCCCACCAGCAGCAGCGGAAACAGTGTGGTGGCGGGGTTGAATCTGCCTTGCATGCCGCAGGCGTTGCGCTCAGCTCAGGTAGGGGGCCATGACGCGATCGAAACTGCCCTGCGCATGCAGGAGCAATTCGCAGACCTCGCGCACCGCACCGGCGCCGGCAGGCGCGCGGGCGACGTGGCAGACATGGCGGCGCACCAGTTCATGGCAATCGGGCACGCTTGCAGAGAAGCCGCAGGCGCGCAGCAGCGGCAGGTCGATCAGGTCGTCGCCCATGTAGCCGGCCTGGGAGAAATCGAGGCCGGCATCGGCCAGCAAGCCGGCCATCGCGGCGCGCTTGTCCTCGATGCCTTGCAGCACGAGATCGATGCCGAGATTGGCGGCGCGCGTCGTGACGATCGGCGAGTCGCGGCCGGTGATGATGGCGAGCTTGACGCCCGATTTGGCCAGCAGCTTGAGGCCGAAGCCGTCGCGACTGAAAAAGGCCTTGCAGAAGTCGCCTTCGGGGCCGAAATAAAGATGGCCGTCGGTCATGACGCCATCGATGTCGAAGCCCATCAGCCGGACTTTGGAGGCTTGTGCGAAACAGTCCATCAGACCACCTTGGCGCGGAAAAGATCGTGCATGTTGAGGGCGCCGGCTAGCTGGCCGGCGGTGTCGGTGACCAGCAACTGGTTCACCTTGTGGCGCTCCATCATCTCGACCGCCTCGACGGCTAAGCGGTCCGGCGCAATGGTGTGCGGGTTGCGGCTCATCACCGCCTCGACCGCGACTTGCCGCAGGTCGCCGAGTTTTTCCATGGCGCGGCGCAAGTCGCCGTCAGTGAAGATGCCGACGAGCTGGCCGGCGGCGTCGAGCACCGCAGCCATGCCCATCTTGCCTCGCGAGATGGCAACGAGCGCCTCGGGGACTTTCGTTGCAACGCCTACCGTCGCGACGCGTTCGGCGGGCTGCATCACGTCGGAAACATGGGTGAGCAGCTTGCGGCCGAGCGCGCCGCCGGGGTGGGAGCGGGCGAAGTCTTCCGCGCCGAAGCCGCGTGCATCGAGCAGGGCGACCGCCAGCGCATCGCCGAGCGCCAGTGCAGCGGTAGTACTGGCCGTCGGGGCGAGGTTGAGGGGGCAGGCCTCCTCGTCGACGCGGGCGTCGAGGTGGATGTCGGCCTCCTTCGCCAGCGAGGATTTTGCGTTGCCGGTGAAAGCGATCAGTTTTCCTCCCTGGCGCTTGACGAGGGGGACGATGGTCAGCAGTTCGTCGTTCTCGCCTGAATTCGACAGCGCGATCAGGATGTCTTCGCGCGTGATCATGCCGAGATCGCCATGCACCGCTTCTGCGGCATGGACGAAATAGGCGGGCGTGCCGGTGCTCGCCATGGTGGCGGCGATCTTGCGGGCGATGTGGCCGGACTTGCCGATGCCGCTCACGATGACGCGGCCATGGCAGGCGAGGATCAGGGCAACGGCCTGCGCGAAGGCGTTGTCGAGTCGCGCCGATACTCTCTGCACGGCCTCGGCCTCGATAGCCAGCACGCGCTTGCCTAGTTCGATGGCGCGAGCGGAGGGAGGGCTGGATGTCATGAAAGGGATGGCGCGCGCCGTTGGCGCGGCAGGGCGGTTATGATTGGAGGCAAATTATAACGACCCCGACCGCCCCGAGGAGAGCGAGACTTGACCCTGCATCTGATCCTGCTGCTGCTGGCTGCTGCCGTCCTTGGGGTCGTTGCCTGCCGCAGCCTCGGATTGCCGCCGATCCTTGGCTACCTGCTGGTCGGGGCGCTTGTCGGTCCCCATGCTTTAGGCGTGCTGCCCGACAGCGCCAGCGCGCATCGGTTGGCCGAATTCGGCGTGGTGTTCCTGATGTTCACCATCGGCCTCGAGTTTTCGTTGCCGCGCCTGTATGCCATGAAGCGCATCGTCTTCGGCCTCGGCCTCGGGCAGGTGCTGGTGACGATGGCGGCGGTGGCGGCGGGGACGCTGCTCTGGGGCGTCTCCTGGCAGGCCAGCGTTGCCCTGGGCGGCGCGCTCGCCATGTCGTCGACGGCAATTCTCTCGAAGCTGCTCGCCGAACGGCGCGAGCTCGATGCCGCGCATGGCCGCGAGGTGATGGGTGTCCTGCTGTTCCAGGATCTTGCCGTCGTGCCGCTGCTGGTGCTGATTCCCGCCCTGTCGCAACCCGTCGAGGCCTTGGCTGGCGAGCTCGGGATGGCTTTGGCGAAAACCGCGGTGCTGCTCGCGCTGGTGCTGTTCGTCGGTCAGCGGCTGATGCATGCCTGGTTCGGGCTTGTCGCGCGCCGCAAGTCGGGCGAGCTGTTCATGCTCAACGTGCTGCTGGTGACGCTCGGCTTCGCCACGGTGACCGAGTTAGCCGGCCTGTCGCCGGCGCTGGGCGCCTTCGTGGCCGGCATGCTGATCTCGGAAACCGAATACCGCTACCAGGTCGAAGAGGACATCAAGCCGTTCCGCGACGTGCTGCTCGGACTATTCTTCGTATCGACCGGCATGATGCTCGATCCGGCCGCCATCTGGGCGGATCTCCTCGGCGTACTTGCGGTGCTGGTGTTGCTGCTGGCGACGAAGCTGGCCGTAGTCGGGGCGGTGTCGCGCTTCATGGGGGCAAGCCCGGGCACGGCCTTGCGCTCCGGGCTCTGGCTTTGCGCCGCGGGTGAGTTCGGCTTCGTGTTGGTGGCGCGCGCCACCGACACGGGGCTGGTTGATGCGGTGTTGATCCAGCCGGTGCTGGCCGCAATGGTGCTGTCGATGATGATCGCGCCGCTGGTCGTGATGTATTCCGACCGGATCGCGCTGCGGCTGGTCGCCTCCGAATGGCTGACGCGCTCGATGCAGCTCACCCAGATCGCCGCGCGTACCGTGGCGACCGAGAAACACGCGATCCTCTGCGGCTACGGCAAGACCGGCCAGCATCTCGCGCGTTTCCTCGAGACCGAAGGCATCGGCTTCATGGCGCTCGACCTCGACCCCGAGCGCGTGCGCGAAGCCGCAGCCGCGGGAGAACCGGTCGCCTGGGGCGACTGCACGCGCCGAGAGAACCTCCTCGCGGCGGGCATCGCGCGGGCAAGCGTGCTGGTGGTGACCTTCGCCGACATCGATACCACTCTGCGGCTGGTGCAGCGCGTGCGCGAGTTGCGGCCGGACCTGCCGATCGTCGCGCGCTCGCGCGAGGAGGACGACGCCGAGAAGCTGTTCGAGGCGGGCGTCGCCGAGGTGGTGCCCGAGGCGCTCGAGTCCTCGGTGATGCTCGCGACCCACGCGCTCGCGCTGGTCGGCGTGCCGATGCACCGCGTCATCCGCCGCCTGCGCGAACTGCGCGAGCAGCACTATGCGCTGCTGCGCGGCTTTTTCCATGGATCGAGCGATGCCGGTGCGCATCTGGCGGACGCCGATCAGCCTCGCCTGCATGCGGTGATGCTTGATGCCGGCGCTTGGGCGGTGGGGCGCAGTCTCGAGGAGGCGGCGCTGGAAAAAGTCGGCGCCGGCGTGACGGCGATCCGCCGACGCAACCAGCCGCAGATGGCGTTTTCGGGCGCGACCTTGCTGCAGGTCGGCGATGTGCTCGTGATCCGTGGCGGCGCTTCAGCGGTGGCTGCGGGCGAAGAGCGTTTGCTGCGCGGATAAAAAAAGCCCGCCGGAGCGGGCTCGTGTCGCCTAAAAGGCGAAGATCAGAAGCTCATGCATACCGAGTAGGTGGTGCCATCGACGATGCCGCCAGTACCGGTGGTGGGAACGGCTGTCTGCGCAGTACCCGCATAGCCGGCTGCCATGACACGTACCGATCCTGACGCGGTGTTGCCGTCATCCATCGTCGTGTCGATTTGCTTGGCGAATTTTCCCTGAATGCCGTCTGAGCAGATGAAATAGGAACCGGTCATACCGGTGATCGGCGCCGTGCTCTGAATACCGATCTTGCCGCCTTCGCTGTTGGTGGGCATGTCACCGGCGATCGAGGTGAAAGCGGTCGGTCCGGCGGCGAGGTTGGCCAGGCGTACCTGCTGCCAGAAGGCAACGGTCTCGTCGGTAGCTGTTGTCGAGTTGTAGTTGCCTTCAAGCCGGCCATTGCCGAGCGTGCTCGATGTGGGGGCGAGCAGGGTGACGCTCGCGGAGCTTGCGGCCCCGCCGACATGCTCGGTGTACTTGGGATCGTCGCCCGGCAGTGCCCTGTATTTGTCCTGGTAGCCATAGATGAACAAGGGAATCTGCTTGAAGTCGTTTGCCAAGTTCTTCACCTTGGCGCTATTGATGAGTTCCTGGCCCTTCAGCACGCCGCCGAGCAGCAGACCGATGATGACCAGCACGATGGCGATTTCGACTAGGGTAAAGCCGGATTGTTTTTTCATTCTCACGCTCCACTAAAGGAATAGCTGTGAATTGTAAAGCATGAATAGTGCCATCTTTTCTAGCTCCTTGAAATTCACTGGGTTGGTGCAGCAGAAGTCAAATTTGGCTGTAAAACTGCTGCAATTCTTTCCGAACTACCCCCTGTTTTCAGGGAATTGGAGAGCTAATATTCCTTAAGGACTGTCGCGATTTCGACACCTGTCGATTTTTCGTCGTCAGGAAATCAATAGAAGGCCATCCATCGGGGGCTAGAATCATTCAACTTTCATGGTTGACGTGACCTCCCACCTTCATCGCCGCTGGATTTTCCTGGCGTTTCTCGTCGCCCTGCACTTGGTTTTCCTGCAGGGGCCGGAGACGGCGCTCGGCCGCCTGTTGTTCCTTTCCCATATTGGCATCGGATTGCTGTGGCAGCCCTTCGTCCAGTCGCGGCGGCGCGTAGGTTTCGGCGGGACTGCGCTGGTGATCTGCGCGGCGGCGCTTTTCGCTTACTTCCTGAATTGGGGATTTCTCATCGTCTGGACGATGCTGCTCTCCGGTGTGGTCGGCGGCAAGGTGTTCCTGTTTCCAGGCCGGTCCGAGCGCCTTTTCCATCTGCTGGCGCTAGGGTACCTGACGACGGCGGTTCTTGCACTGCTGCTGCCCCTGTCTCTAGCGGCAATGGAACTCTCGGACCCGGTGCTGGCCGGGTTGGTGCTCTATTTGTCTCCCGCCGTGTTCATCGTCATGGCGCTGCTGCCCGCGGAACGTGGCAAGCGGGAGGAGCGCACGGAGATCGTCGACTACGTCTATGGCGTGCTGGTCTTCCTGATGGTGGCGGTAATCGTGCTAGGCAGCCTGAGCTTCTCCCTCTTGTTCAAGGTGGGCTATTTCGAGTCGCTGCTGATGACCCTGGGACTGGTTGCCGGAATTCTGCTTTTGCTGGGCCTGATCTGGAATCCGCGCGCCGGCTTCGCCGGCTTGGGCATCGCAGTAGCGCAGCATGTGATGTCGCTCGGCTTGCCGATCGAAGATTGGTTGAAGTCGCTGGCCGACCTGACGCGCCATGAGGAAGATCCCGACCGGTTCCTGGCGCTCGCTTGTGCGGAACTGCCCGAGCGCCTGCCGGGCGTGGTCGGCGGAAGTTGGGAGGGGGTGGCGGCGCACGATGCCTTCGGCGAGCAGCGTGGCCATCGGGTCAGATACGCGCACGGGCGCCTGAAGCTCGAACTGGTAACCCGCTTCGAGCCGAGCCCCTCGCTGGTGTGGCACTACGACTTGGTGGTGCGCTTGTTGGCCGAGTTCTATCTTGGCAAGTGGCGAGCCCAGGAACTCAAGCGGCTTTCCTACATCGAGGCGATCCACGAAACCGGGGCGCGCTTGACGCACGACGTGAAGAATCTCCTGCAATCGCTCGATACGCTTTGCAAGGCGGCCGAGGAGGAGGGCAGCACGCCTTCGCCGCACTTCAGCGAATTGTTGCGTCGCCAGTTGCCGACGATCGCGACACGCTTGCGTCAAACCCTGTCGAAGCTCGCCGCACCGGGCCGGGAGGCTGCTGCACAAGCCGTGCCGGTGATGGACTGGCTGGCAGGCATAGAGGGCCGCTATGCCGACGATTGGCTCGATTGCATGGCGGAAGGCGAATTGGCTGACGCCAAGGTGAACAACGCGGCCATGTTTTCGAGCATAGCCGAGAACCTGCTGCAGAATATTGCCGACAAGCGCCGCACAAATCCGGGACTGCATGCCGAGTTGCGCCTGCATGCCGACAGCGACGGGGTGTGGTTGGAAGTGAAGGACGACGGTGCAGCGGTGCTCGAGGCGACTGCAGCCGATTTGTTCGGGCATCGCATCGCATCGGAGAACGGCCTCGGCATCGGCCTATACCAAAGCGCTCGGTTGGCAGAGCAGGGCGGCTATCGGTTGACCCTGGCAGAAAACCGCGACGGCTGCGTGCGCTTCCGGCTGGCGCCGGTGCGCTGATTCAAACGGCTCCGGCTTTGCGGCCGACAAGCCGATAAACCGTCATGTCGCCTTTGCCCTTCAGGTAAATCGTCTGCGGTTCGTGGAAGTCGAACCGCTCGGAAAGGCGACGGTAGGTGGCGACATCGCACTGGATCATGCCCGGTACGCCCTCGCTGGTGATGCGGCTGGCGAGGTTCACGGTATCGCCCCACAGGTCGTAGATGAACTTCTTTTTCCCGACGACACCGGCGACGACCGGTCCTGTGCCGATGCCCATGCGCATCTCGAGGTGCGAGGTATTCACGGCGAAGTCGCGGTGCAGCACCTTCTGCATCGCCAGCGCCAGATCTGCGACGGCGGCGGAGTAGTCGGTATTGTCGGTGTTGATGCCGCCTGCCACCATATAGGCGTCGCCGATGGTCTTGATCTTCTCCAGTCCGTACTCCTCGGCGAGGTCATCGAAGGCCGAGAAGATGCGGTTGAGCATGCCGAACACTTGGTTGGGTGTCATGTTCGCCGCGACCTGGGTGAAATTCACGATGTCGGCGAACATCACCGTCGCGTCGGCGAAGCCGTCGGCAATGGTCTTCTCTTGATTTTTGAGACGCAACGCTACCGGAGCGGGCAGGATGTTGAGCAGCAGGCGCTCCGAGCGATCCTGCTCGGCCTGCAGCAGCTTGTGGGCCTCTTCGAGTTGCTCCTGCGCCTTACGCTTCTCGGCAAACGAATAGCGCAGCAGCACGTAGATCATCGTCGAGACGAACAGGAAGTTCATCGCGAAGAACACCACGCTGGTGCGCAGGGGGATGTGCGCGGCGGTCTGGGCGGATGCATCCACCAGCAGATAGTCGAACAGGCCGGACAGGGCGATCATGAAGGCCCAGGCGAAGAACCAGGCGATCGACTCGCGCACGCCGAAGAACAGGATCGCACCGACCGGCGCGAGCAGGCCCCACAGCACGAGTCCGCTGGCGTCGATGAAGCTCCCGATCCCCCATTGCAGCGCGAAGGGGGCGAACAGGAACAGCGAGAGTTGCGAGACGCGGAACAGGTTGAAGTTGCGCGTATAGATGTAGACGAGGACATTGCCAACCAACGCGAGCTGGAAGAGATAGGGATAGGTGACCGACACTCGCGGACCGAGCGCCCAGTAGATCGCCACCCAAAGCATCGAGGCGACGCTCACCAAACCGGTGGCGAACATCAGCAACTGCTTGTTGAGTCGAAGCTCCGCATTGTCGCCCGGTTCAATCCCGGCGTTGCGCAGTCGCTCTAAAAAGCTGGAGGAGGAAGGTGGGGCTGGAGGCATACTAAAGGTGGCGGCAGGCGGCCTGCGATCATAGCGTCATTTTTTAGAGTGTCGCAGGAAGGCGCTGGGGCGGTCAATAGCCGACAATAGCGGTCAATGCGCCGTCCCGCCGGCGCCGACTATTCCCTAGCTCAGAACTGATGGCCGGCCGAAATCATCCGGTTGATCAGGATGCTGGTCGGCAGCCAGGCCACTACGTCGTCGTAGCCGTTGGCGACATGGGTGCGCTGGACGAAATCGGTGTCGCCGTCGGTGTTCTCCTGTTCGTCTGCGTTGGCGGGGGCGGCGGCACCATTTTTGCCGAGCGAGAAGGTCACCGCAGGCACCGCCGTGGCGATCACCGTCGTGCAGGCGGCGTTTTCGCAGATGCGCATGTCTCCGCTCGAGAGCAGAGTGAAGCCGTTGGCGTTGTTGGAGAAGGCGGCGGTGACGCGGTAGCGCAACGGGTTGTTCCATGCATCCTGGCGACCGAGACCGAGGTCAGCCCAGGGCAGAGTTCCTTCCTGGAGCGTGCAAGCGTTGCCGGCGCGGTTCTCACGGCCGTCGCCGTCGGTGTCCGGGCACGGCAGGTAAGGCCTGTTGTCGCTCGCCTTGTGACTGGCTGCGTAGCCGTAGAGCGCCTCCCCGACATCGGCAAGCAACTTCTGCGTTTCCGCCACGTTGCGCAAGTCCTGCTGGGCGGTGAGCGGCAGGATCATGCCGCCGATCAGCAGTGAGACGATGACCAGCACCACCGCCATCTCGGTGAGAGTGAAGCCGCGCTGGGCAACGAATCTTGCAGGCGGTACGACGCCTGCAAAAGTCGGCGCTGGCGGGACGGCGCGGGTCAGGGAATCCATGTCGTGATGAAGTCCGAGATAGTAATGAGTTGATCCTTGGCCGAGGTCGTCGAGCTTTGCGCCGTCGTGAAGCCGAGCCGGGCGGTGGCGAAGCCCTTTGTATAGCACAGGTTGTCGCTGCCGCAGACCTGATTGGCGGATGGGCAGGGTGAAGCCGATGAGCATGCGCCGCCTTGGACATCGTAAATCGTCGACTCAGTGTGAATGTGTCTACCTACTGCGGAGTTTGTAAGCTCGGCGAATGGTCGAGTAGTGTTTTTCATCGCTTTAATGAGTGGTCTATCCTCCTCATCACTTATTTCCAGCCAAGCATCGATCTGGTAGGTGCTTTTGTGCTCTGCAACCGTTTGGGTGCGCTTTACCTCAATGCGCAAGTGAACGATGTTAGTTGGTATGCTGCTTCCAGGCAGGCAGGCAACTCCAGAATCAGTAGTCGGCGGATTGCGCGGCGCGGGTTGTGGCGAGAGATCCGGCGGGGTCGGCAGGCCATGTACGTTGTCGTCGTCCCCCGTGCTTTCCGTGCCCCAATAAACAATGGCCAGATGGCCGCCTTGGCAGTCCGGATCGGAGCGCGAGGCATTCTTCGAGGTGTCGATTTCGAGCCCGATTTTTGGGTATCCGATGGGCGGAGTGACGGGATTGCTGCCTGAGTAGCCAAGGTGCTCCGCTTCAGCGCCGCAGACGTTCGCGCTGTTGCTGCCGTCGATGACGGCGAAGGCGAAGCCGTGGCCGGTATTAGTGATTTGAAACTTGAAGTAGCTGCGGAATCCCGATCCCATTGAGCGGGTTTCCGGCGTCCAACTGCAACCGAAGAATGCGCCGCTGCTGCCGCCGCGCTGAGTGGCTGTGATCGCAAACTGCCTGCCGAGCGTCAGGGTGCGGTTGCCCGGGTCATAGTCGACGAGTTGGCCCCCCAGGGCATTGAGGGCCGGGGAGGTGACTTCGTTGAGGCTCGCACTATTCGGAATGCAGCGCACGATGTCCTGCGCCTGCGCCTGACCGCCGGCCATGCTGCGGTCGAACAGTCCGGCGCCGGCAAAGCTGTTGCCGCTTGCGGCGAAGCTGGCCAGATTGCCGCCTTCCAGATAGTTACCGTAGGCGGCCTTGTCGGCGAGGGTGACGCGCTGCTGGCCGCTGCCGCGCTGGTTGGCGAACAGCAGCGCACCGGCGCAGTTGGGCTGCGCGACGCCATCGACCGTGACGTTCGCGCCGCCGGCAGGAACGGCGACGTAGATCATCTCCTTGTAGTGCGGGTAGTAGCCGAGCGGAACGCTGCCCTGGCCGTAGCAGGCGTGCGTGTCCGCGCCGGCGATGCGTGCATAGGGGTTGGTCGGCGGGTTGCTCGCGGCGATTTCGTCGCGCAGGCAGCTGACCATGCGGTCGAGCATCGTGTTGATGTCGGTGCGGAAATTCGCCGACTTGCGGATGGCGCCGAACAGCATCTCCCCCGTCATGGTCTGGCCGAAGTCGTTCGCGGCGAGCGTGCAGCCGCTGCCCTGGCAGGCATCGGGCAGGTAGTTGCCCGCGGCGGAGAACACCTTGCCGTTGAGGAGTACTCCCTTGGGTACGTCCGGGTCGTTGCTCGGGTCGGAGTCGCCGGTGATGCCGCTCGCGGCGTTGGTTCCGCCGAGGTAGTTGGTGATGCCAGCGAGCGTGGACGCGTTGAACGGGTCGAGATAGTTGGCGGCGTTGTAGTTGCCGCCGCACTGGGTCACGTCGTCGGTGGTCGAGCGGCTGCGATCCTGTCCCGGCAGCGGCGGACCGGGCGCGAAGATGATCGCGAGCGGCCGGTCGTGCGCCGAGGCGAGTGTGCTGTTCAAGGCTGCGGTGCCGTTGGCGACGACGATGTCGAGCTGGCCGAGCGTGTCCCAGTTCAGCGGCGGCAGCACGGGTGGCGGGCTGGAACGCTGCTTGCGGCCGTGTAGCGAAGAGACGATCAGCCACAGGCATTCGCCGCTGCCGTCGCGCAGCGGGGCGATGCCGAGCGTGCGCCAGGGCAGGCGGCCGACGATGGTCGGCAGTATGCCGTTGGCATCGTAGGCGATGCCCGATGGCGTATTGGCGTCGCAGCCTTCGAGCGGATTGTTGCTCGCATCCTTGCAGTTCGGATCGGTGTTCTGATTGCGCGAAGTGCCGAGGTCGGGCAGCGGCAGGTAGCCGTACATGCGGTCCATGCGGCCTTGGAGCGCTTCCTCGTCGCGGTACTTGAGGGCGTAGCCGAGCAGTGCCTCGCGCGCTTGGGCGAGCGCTGCCTGGGTATTCCGGCTTCGCTTCGCTTCGATAGCCTCCGGGGTGAGGCTGGTGACGACGTAGGTCAGCGCCGCCGTGACGAGCAGGATCAGGAAGATCAGGAGGGCCGCGCCCTGCTGCCGTGGGTGCCGTCCCGCCATCGCCGACTTTTTATTTCGCCCGGTTGACGCGGATCTCGCCACCGGCCAGGCCACCGCTGGTCTCCCGCGTCGTGCGGTCGAGGGTAGTGCCGACCTTCATGTCCGCCGGAGATTCGCTGCCGACAGTCAAGGTGGCGCGGCCCGGCTGCTGGCGGGATACCCCGGCAAGGACACCGGTGCCGCGGGCGTCGTCGGTTTGCGGACTGTTATTGACCCAGACGGTCGTCTTGCCCGACGAGCGCACCACCACCCCATCGAGGCGCATCGTGCCGCCCTCGAGGCTGCGCGTTTCCTGGATATTGAGATGACGTTGCCGGTCGAGCTGGCTGCGCCATTCCGGCGTCATGAACAGGCGGCCGAGCGTCTGGGGCGCTTCTTGGGCGGCGGAGCCATGTGCCAGCAGGGCGATGAATGGAGCCAGGAGTAGGCGCATGGATTTCATGTCTTCTCCTGCAGGGTGATCCAGTCGATCTCGCAGAAGGCCTTGAGATGGGCCGCCTGGGCGGCAGAATCGGCCACACGCTCGATGCGGCAACTGCGCACGCTGACGAGCGCATGCACTTGGTTCGACAGATCGGCAAGCAGGCCGAGCAAGTCGCCTTCGTGCAGCAATGGCATCTCCAGCTTCATCGGACTGACGAGGAAACTGTAGCCGCCGGAGGCGACGACCTTCTCGTCGAGTGGTCGCTGCGGTGAGATTTCGTAGTCGAGCCCGAGCAGACGCCGCGACGCCTTGATGCCGCGCAGAGTTTCGACCCAATCGAGCCGTCGCTCGGATTCGGTACGTCCCTGGCGGAGGATTTCCTGGTAGATGGCGATCTTCTCCCGGATCTCGCGTTCGTCGTCATTGGCGCGCAGCAGCCTGGCGCGGGTCTGGTTCTGGTGGGCGAGGGCCTGCTTGTAGGCCGTGTCGGCCTGCTGTCCGTAGTAGAGAATGGCGCCGACGATGCCGCCTGATGCGATGAGTGCGCCCGCCAGCAGCAGGAGGCACCAGCGCAGGTTCTTCAGGTTGATGACCGAGGCGGTGGCATTCATGCGGTCAGAGCTTTCTGGTCAGGCGGAACGAGAACTTCGGTGCTTCCGGGGAGCTTCTTTCGTCCCCGCTTTTGAGGGTCTTGCCCGACTGGGTATCGACTGGCGGCTGCAGGATGATCGCCTGGGTGTTGGCCTGGGCGCCGAGGTGCTTGGTGAAATCGGCGACGAGCGCCAGTTGTCCGCGCTGGTCGCCGATCATGCCGAGCGGCAGCCGTGCTGTGGCGACGATCTGCGCATAGGGGCCGCCAGTGGTTTCTGGTGTCGCAGGCGATGGGGACGCTCCGCCAGGGGCTGCATCCGGTTTTTCGGCGATCTTCCACTCGATATGGTCAAGGGCGATAGCCGGGAAGGCATCGAGAGAGCGGCTGAGCTGGACCAGCAGCGGTGCCGGCCCTTGGGCGCGTTTCTCCACCTGCTGGTAGCGATCGACGAAGGCGCGCAGGTTGTCGGTGGACAGCGGAATCTGGGGGAGCGCCTGCAGCATCGCGTCATAGCGCTGCTGGTCGAGGCGGGACTGCTGCTGAAGCTTGTCGGTGACATCCACAATGTGCCAGAGCTCCAGCCCCTGTTTCGCGGCGAACAGCAACCCGCCGACGAAAATGATCGCACTTGCCGCCTTGAGGAAAAAACGGGTCTGCCACAGGCGATAGAACTGCCGGTCTTGCGGCGGCGCAAGTTGTTCGTTGGGCGTTTTTTGCGCCAGCAGGTGGCAGAAAAGCGTTTCAGCGCGGGAGTCGGCCAGTGGGGTACGCAGCCCGAGATGTTTCGCCTCTTGCAGCAGGTCGACGAACTCGAACTGCAGCACTGCAGAGTCGCGGCAGCGCTCGCGCATCGCGGCAACCTGCGTCGGATGGGCGAACACGCGGGTGGCCAGCGGACGGTTGCGGTCGATCAGCCGCTGACTCGACAGGTACTGGTGCATCTTGGCCGATTCGCTCGACGTGGCCACTGCCGCCTCCTGAGCGGTGCCGGTGGCGAGAGGAGTGAGTCGCGAAAAGCGCAACTGGCGGTCGGCAAAGTAGGTTTGGCGCAGGCCGCCGTGAGTCTGGGTGACAAGCAGCAATTGCGGCGGCGCATCGGCAGGCAACAGCCGCTGCGTCACTTGAGAGAGGGTATAGACGCCGGCGAGGATGGTCTGCATCTCCCGCATCAGATCGAGCCACGGTTCGAAGTGCTGCGGACGGGTGAGCGCCATCAGGAGCAGGCGCTCGTCGCGCCGGCCGGTTTTCAGGCGGCCATGCGAGTGCGCCGCGGAAAGGGGAGTGTTGTAGAAGAATTGCGCGAGCTTGCGCGTGATGATCGACTTGCGGTCCTTGCCGGAGGTGAAGGGAATGTCTTCGGCCTGGAAGCCCTCCTCGGAGACATCGGCCAACAGCGAAAACACGCAGTTGCGATGGCGCACCAGATAGGCGCCGAACGCTTCCAGTCCAGCAGCGTCGGTGACGAAGCTTCCCTCGAGGTCGACGGTGCCGCCGCTGCACCGATAGGCGCTGAGTCGCGTGGTATCGAGGAAGAGTATGCGGCGTTGCGGCATGGGCTGGATCAGATCTTGAGCTTGGTGATGGTGTCGTAGATCGGGCCAAGTACGGAAAGCATGACCCAGCCCAGGATGATACCGACCAGCATGGTCATGGCCGGTTCGATCATGGCCTGCACGCGGGCGATCGATTCGCGCACGTCGCGATTGTAGAAGTAGCTGACGTTCGTCAGCGCGGTGTCGAGCGAGCCGGTGTTCTCGCCGACGCGCAGCATGCGAATGACGAGCGGCGGGAACAGCCCGACGTTCTGGAAGGCGACGGTGATGTTCTGGCCGTCGCTGATCATGTCTTCGACGCGCTCCAGGCCCTCGCGGATGACACTGTTGCCGACGATGCCCTGGGTGGTGCGGATCGAGTCGATCACCGAAATGCCGGAAGCGTACATCATGGCGAAGGTGCCGGCGAAGCGCGACAGGATGATCTTCCTGAAGATCTCTCCGATCCAGGGGAACGCCAGCTTGGCGGCATCGAAGCGCTGGCGGGCCTTGGGATTGCCCTGCACGAGCGCGAATGCCGCGATGGCCAGCAAGAGCGGCAGGCCGATCACGACGAACCAGTAGTCGACAAAGAAATTGGAGGTGGCGATCAGGATCTTGGTATGGACTGGCAGTTCCTGGCCCATGTTGCGGATGAAGCCGACCATCTTGGGCACGAGGTAAAGCATCATGAACAGCGTGACCGCGACTACGACCACGCCGAGAAAGGCCGGATACATCACGAGCTTCTTGGTCTGCGCCGCCAGCTCATCCTGCCATTTGAGCGATTCGCTCAGGTTGTGCAGCACGTTGGGCAGGTTGCCGGAATCCTCGCCGGCCTTGATCAGACTGACGAAGACGCCGTCAAATACCTTGGGGTGGGCCGCCAGGGCTTGCGAGAGGGTCTTGCCGCCTTCGACGCTTTCGATCAGGTCTGCGAGCACCTCGCGGAAACGCGGGTTTTCCAGGCTGTCGCGCAGGTCGGACAGGCTTTCGATGATCGGAACGCCCGTGCGCGCAAGCTGCTCGAGGTGGAAGCAGAAGGAGATCAGCTCGCGGCGGCTGATGCGCTTCCCGCCGAAGCCGCCTTGCTGGACGGGGTCGCCGTCGATGAGGTCGAGATCCATGCGCTTGAGGCGCATCTCGAGGTCGACCGGGTTGATCGCATCCATGCGCCCGAAGACCATGCGGCCGCCGTTGTCCATCGCTTTGTAGGCGTAGAGGGACATGGCCAGCCTACATCCGCTCGGTCAGGTCTACGACGCGCGCGATCTCCTCGATCGAGGTCACGCCCTCGACGGCGCGGCGCAAGCCGTCCTCTGCGAGGGGGTGGAAACCTTTCTCGATCGCGGTATTGTGAATCTCGCGATGGGTTGCGCGCCGCACGATGAGCTCATCGAGATCGCCATCGATACGCAGGATCTCCATGATCGCGATGCGGCCGCGATAGCCCTGGTATTCGCACTGCTGGCAGCCGGTGGGGCGATAAAGGATCGGTGTCTGGCGGGCATGCTCGATACCGAGCAGGCGCAACTCCTCCTTGCCGGCGGGGTGGGCCTTGCGGCAATGCGGACAGAGCTTGCGCACGAGGCGCTGGGCGATTACGCCGATGATGTTGCCGGCCATGATGTCCGGCAGTACGCCGATGTCGAGCAGGCGTGGGATGGCGCCGAGCGCGGAGTTGGTGTGCAGTGTCGAGTACACCTGGTGGCCGGTCATCGCGGCGCGGAAGGCCATCTCGGCGGTGTCGGCATCGCGGATCTCGCCGACCAGGATGACGTCGGGGTCCTGGCGCATCATCGAGCGGATGCCGTTGGCGAAGTCGAGCTTTGCGGCCTCGGCCACCGAGGTCTGGCGGATCATGGCCATCGGGTACTCGACCGGATCCTCGAGGGTCATGATGTTCACGCCCTCTTGGTTGATGTGGTTCAACATCGAGTAGAGCGTGGTGGTCTTGCCGCTGCCGGTCGGGCCGGTGACGAGGATGATGCCTTCGGGGCGCGCCATCATGCGCCGCAGCTGCTCCTGCTGGGGCTCATCGAGTCCGATGCGGTCGAGCGGCACGATGCCCTTCTGGCGGTCGAGGATGCGCAGCACCAGGTTCTCGCCGTGGATGGTGGGCTGTGCTGCGCAGCGGAAATCCACGGCGCGCCCGCTGATCGTCATCGAGATGCGGCCGTCCTGCGGCGCGCGCGTCTCGGCGATGTTCATGCCGCTCATTACCTTGAGGCGCACCGCCATCGCCGCCCAGTAGGATTTGTGCAGCGCGCGGATCTGGCGCAGGATGCCGTCGATGCGGTAGCGGATGCGCAGGAAGCTTGCCTCCGGCTCGAAGTGGATGTCGGAAGCGTCGCGTTTCACCGCGTCGGTCAGCAGTGCGTCGATCAGGCGCACCACGGGCTGGCTGTATTCGTCCGAGGAGGCCGATAGGCTGCGGAAATCGATCTCGCCGGTTTCGATTTCGTGGAGGATGCCGTCGATCGACAGCTCGTAGCCGTAATGCTGGTCGATGCCGCGCGCGATCTCCGATTCGCCAGCCAGCACCGTGTCGATCAGCAGTTCAGGCGAGATGAGGGCACGCAGCCGGTCTAGCGCGACGATGTCGTTCAGGTCGGCGATGGCGATGGTCAGCCGGCGCTCGTCCGCATCGTAATTGAGCGGCAGCAGGCCGTGGCGCTTCGCGGTATCGCGCGGCACGAGGCGCAGCGCCTGCGGGTCCACCGTGGCGCGGGCGAGATCCACCGCCTTCTGGCCGAGCGATTCGCCGAGTGCGTCGCGCAGCGTCGCCTCGGAGACGAAGCCGAGGCTCACCAGCAGCCGCCCGACCGGCTGGTTGGTCTTCATTTGCTCGAGCAGCGCGATGCGCAGCTGGTCCTCGCTGATGACGCCCTGCGCGATCAGGACCTGGCCAATAGGCTGGCGGTTGGTGTTGGCGTTCATCGCTGGATTGCTACGTCCCTGCATCGTCTTCGCTCCGGCGCAACCCTGGCGGGGTCAGTGCGGTTGGCCCGCTTGCAGCGCTTTCAGTCGCGTCGCAACCTGGGTTGCATCGAATCCGGCCGGCTGCTGGGCGGCGGCGGCCAATGCTTGATTGTAATACTGCACCGCAAGGCGGGGTTGGCGCAGTTGGTCAAGGCTCACGGCAAGGTTGAACAGGTAGTCCGGGTTGGCAGGCTCGGCGACGTGCGCCTTGAAGAAATCTTGTTGTGCCTCTGCCCAGCGCATGCTGCGGGCATGCAGGTTGCCCAGTGCGAAATTGAGGTAGGGAGAGTCGGGCTGTTCGGCCAACAGCGTCTTGAGCCGGCTTTCAGTCTGCAGCGTATCGGCAGGCATCTTGAGCGCCAGCAGCCCGGCGAGCGCCAGCGCGTCCTTGGGATCGGCCTCCAGCGCTCGCAGGTAGAGGGCTGCAGCCTCTTCCGTCTTGTCGCGCTGAGCCGAGATTGCCGCCAGACCGTGCAGCGCGTCGGCATTGCGTGGGTCGGCGGCGAGCGCTTTCTGCCAAGCCGCCTGGGCAAGATCAAGTTCGCCTCGGTTGAAGGCAGCGTAGGCCTGTTCGAGCAGGGGTTCGGTCTTCCGTAAGGCCTTGCTGACGCGGATCGGAGATGAGGGGGAAGCGGATTCCGATGCGGCGTACTGGGGCGGATTTGCCTCGGTGCGTTGCGGCTTTGCCGCAGTGGTCTCGGCAGGTTGTACCACCGCAGCAACAGGGGCTTTAGCCGTATGAGTGCTGACGGCAGACGGAGATTCCCCCGGCGTTTGCGCAGTGGCGGAAGGCGATTGCGGACCGCTTGGAGCGGGCTGGGCAGTTATTACGGGGGAGATTGGAGCAGCCGAAGGCTGCGGCGGACTAGGCAAGGCCGCAACTCCACCGGCGACAAGACCGCCCTTCGGCTGAAGTTGCCACCAGAAGTAGCCGCCGATCCCGACGACCGCCACAAATGTTGCCAAACCGATACCGATCGCGAAGCTCCGATTGGCCTGTCGACCGGGTTGTTTGGCTTCGAAGAGTTTGCGGGCATGCTCGCGCGCAATCTCGGCCTGTTCGACCATCGGCGCTGCCGGGGGCGGCGGGGAGGGGCGGGCTGCCTTGAGCGTAGGTCCAGCACCGGGGGCAGTGAACTGCGCATCAAGCTCCTCGAGATGCTGGGGAAGCTCGGGCAGGCTATCCTTGTTCTGTGCAGACGCTTCCGGCATGGCCGGTTTCGTCACGGCTGGCTGGCCTGGAGATTGGGGCGGCTCCAGGGGCTCCAGCGCGAGGCCGCTGGGACTCTTGGCCTGCTCCAGCCGCCCTTCCTCCGCGAGCTTCTGTTTCTGGGCCTCCGCCTTGCGGAGGGCATCCATCAGCAGGCTCACTGCGGGGCGCTCCTCATGTTCCACTGTTGTTGCTTGGGCCCGACGTTGTTCTTCTCGAAGAAGTCCTGGCCGGGCAACTGGCCACGGTACTCGGCGTAGTCGCCCTGGATGCTGGCATCCTTAAGGACGCGCTGAACAAATCAGCATTTGATTGAAAATGAGGGAATCTGACTGCATCCATTCGAGATTCTCGCCTCGGCGGGCAAGAAATGTCGTTTCTGCTGCCGCTTTCGACCGGCTT
>JBGFRW010000025.1:0-46693 GCA_041694935.1 Pseudomonadota bacterium
CGTCATCCTCATCAAGCTGGCAGACAGGCTGCACAACATGCGCACGCTCGACGCGGTGCGCCCCGAAAAACGCAAGCGCGTCGCGCGCGAGACGCTCGAAATCTATGCGCCGATCGCCAACCGTCTCGGCCTCAACACGCTTTACCGCGAGTTGCAGGAACTGGCGTTTCACACTTTGCAGCCGATGCGTTATCGGGTGCTGGCGAAGGCGGTGCGTGCGGCGCGCGGCAACCGCCGCGAGGGCGTCGGCAAGATCCTCGAAGCGATCAAACAACGTCTGCCCGAATGCCACATCGATGCCGAGGTGATGGGGCGCGAGAAGCACCTCTACAGCATCTACCGCAAGATGCGCGACAAGCATCTTTCTTTTTCGCAGGTGCTCGACATCTACGGCTTCCGTATCGTCGTCGCCGACGTGCCGACCTGTTATCTCGCGCTCGGCGCGTTGCACGGCCTCTACAAGCCCGTGCCCGGTAAATTCAAGGACTACATTGCGATCCCCAAGGCCAACGGCTACCAGTCGCTGCACACCACACTGATCGGCCCCTACGGCATGCCGGTCGAGCTGCAGATCCGCACGCGCGAGATGAATCACGTCGCCGAAAGCGGCGTTGCCTCACATTGGCTTTACAAGGATGAGCAGTCGCTCTCCGAACTGCAGCGCACCACCCACCAGTGGCTGCAGTCGCTGCTCGAGCTGCAGACCGCTTCGGTCGATTCCGCCGAGTTCCTCGAGCACGTCAAGGTCGACCTGTTCCCGGGCGAGGTCTATGTTTTTACGCCGGCAGGCAAGATCCTTTCGCTGCGACGCGGCGCCACGGCGGTCGACTTTGCCTATGCAGTGCATACCGACATTGGCAACCGCTGCATCGCTTGCAGAATCAACCACGAGCACCTGCCCTTGCGCACCGAGCTGCGCAACGGCGACCGCGTCGAGATCATTACGGCGCCCAATGCCGCGCCCAACCCGACCTGGCTAGGCTTCGTCAAGACTGGCAAAGCGAGGGCGCAGATCCGCCATTTTCTCAAGACGAAGCAGCACGCGGAATCGGCAGCGCTCGGCGAACATTTGCTGGCCCAGGCGCTTCATAACCTCGGCCACCGCATCGAAGATATCGGCATAGCGGCTTGGCAGCGCTTTCTCAATACCTTCTCCGGCAAGACGCAGCGCGAGGTACTGACCGACATCGGCCTGGGCAAGCGCCTGCCGGCGATCGTCGCGCGTCGGTTGCTCGACGGGCGTGCTTCCGGCGGACCGGTGGCGCAAAATGCCGGGGCAATCCGCATCCAGGGCAGCCAGGACATGGCGATGCAGCTGGCACGCTGTTGTCGCCCGATTCCCGGCGATCCGATCGTTGGCGTCATACGGGCCGGTCAGGGGCTGATCGTACATACTCATGACTGCCCTACGCTACGCGGCAGCAAAGCGGGACGAGGCCCCACCGGCAGCAAGGAATGGGTCGATGTCGAGTGGGCGCCAAATGCCAGCGGTCCGTTTGAAGTGCTGATCAAGGTCGTTGCACAGAACTCCCCCGGCGTACTGGCGCGCCTGGCCGCCGCGATTGCCGAGCACGGCACCAACATCACCGACGTGCACATGGACAGTGATGACGGCGCCACTACCGCACTGTATTTCACACTGCAGGTTGGCGGCCGCCTTCATCTGGCACGCATCCTACGCAGTCTGCGCCGCTTGCCGGCGGTGACGCGCATCACCCGTCTCAAGGAAGACAAACGCAACTGAAGGAGAACCCAAGATGGCCTATGTATCGGAATACACCCAATTCATGCGCGATTGGATGCAGCAGCACCCCGAGGAACTCGACGTGCAAAAGAACGGTCGCGCCTTGTGGTGGGACCGTGGTTCGCGCGATCTCGCAGAGCATGAGCGCTTGGCTGCCGCGGCAGTTCCGCAAAAGTCTTATTACTACGACGCGAACTGAGTCGGCAACTTTGGCTCAACCGCTATTCGGCACCGCCGTGCCGGTGCCGGTTTTGTTTTATCTGCGTCTAATCCCGACCCGCGCACTCGACAATCGATTTCCTTGATAGTGGTCAAAACTATCCTTTCGTGGCGGGGATAGCATGCGCTTCTCCAAAACCACAAAATTTTTGTGGTTGAAGTTTTAGGGTTATTGGCGCATGAATATATCTAGCCTGATCGTCATTCCTCATCCCGAGCATATCGAAGCGGTGCGTTCCCGACTGGCCGAAATCGACGGCGTCGAAGTGCAGGCCGTTTCGCCGGAAGGCAAAATCATCGTGACGCTCGAGACGGAGGGCGATCGCGCAACGACCCAAACTTACGAGTTCATCAGTCAATTGGACGGCGTGCTTTCGGCGTCCATGGTGTATCACCAGCACGAATCCGATCCGGAAACGGAAATCTCAGTGGAGGCTTAGCCCCGCGCCAGGGTGCGATGCCGCAACGACAAGGAGGTCTGCAATGAAACTGACACGGCGTGAATTCATCAAGGCGAATGCGGTTGCGGCGGCGGCGGGTGCGGCGGGCATGTCAGTGCCTGCTGCCCAGGCGATTGCCCAGGCCAAGGCCGACGACGGCGTGCGCTGGGACAAGGGCGCCTGCCGTTACTGTGGCACGGGTTGCGGCGTGCTGGTCGGCACGAAGGACGGGCGTATCGTAGCCACCCAGGGCGACCCCGACGCGCCGGTCAACAAAGGCCTCAACTGCGTCAAGGGTTATTTCCTGGCGAAGATCCAGTACGGCAAGGATCGCCTCACCCAGCCGCTGCTGCGCATGAAAGACGGCAAGTTCGACAAGAACGGAGAATTCACGCCGATCAGCTGGGAGAAAGCCTTCGACATCATGGCCGAGAAGGTCAAGACGACGCTGAAGGATCCCAATCAGGGTCCGCGCGGCGTCGCAATGTTCGGTTCCGGCCAATGGACGGTGTGGGAGGGTTATGCCGCTGCCAAGCTGTGGAAGGCCGGCCTGCGCACCAACAGCATCGACCCGAATGCGCGCCATTGCATGGCCTCCGCCGTGGCCGGCTTCATGCGTACTTTCGGCATCGATGAGCCGATGGGCTGCTACGACGACATGGAGCATGCCGATGCCTTCGTGCTGTGGGGGGCGAATATGGCCGAGATGCACCCGATCCTCTGGTCGCGCATCACCAATCGCCGTTTGACAGCCAACCACGCCAAGATTCACGTGCTGTCGACATTCAGTCACCGCTCCTGCGAGCTGGCCGACAACGAACTGATTTTCAAGCCGCAATCCGATCTGGCGATCCTCAATTACATCTGCAATCACATCATCCAGACGGGGGCTGTCAATAAGGACTTCGTCGCCAAGCACTGCCACTTTTTCCAGGGCGTTACCGACATCGGCTACGGCCTGCGTCCAAACCATCCGCTCGAGCAGGCCGCCGGCAACAATGGTTATCCCGGCCCAGACGGCAAGCCGAAGGGCGATCCGAACAAGCACACACCGATCAGCTTCGACGATTTTGCCAAGTTCGTTTCCGAATACACGCTCGACAAGGCGCACGAGATTTCCGGTGTGCCGAAAGACAAGCTCGAGGCACTCGCCAAGACCTATGCCGATCCGAAGACCAAGGTTTGCTCGTACTGGACCATGGGCTTCAATCAGCATACGCGCGGCACCTGGGTCAACAACATGATCTACAACGTCCATCTGCTGATGGGCAAGATTTCCGAGCCGGGCAACGGCCCGTTCTCACTGACCGGCCAGCCCTCGGCCTGCGGCACAGCGCGCGAGGTCGGCACCTTCGCCCACCGTTTGCCGGCCGACATGGTGGTGATGAATCCCAAGCACCGCGAGATGTCCGAGAAGATCTGGAAGCTGCCGGCCGGTACGATTCCCGACTGGATCGGCTACCATGCCGTGCTGCAGTCGCGCATGGCCAAGGACGGGAAAATCGGCTTCCTATGGACCACGACGACGAACAACATGCAGGCCGGCCCGAATGTTAATGGCGAGATTTATCCCGGTTGGCGCAACCCGAAATGCTTCACAGTCGTTTCCGACGTCTATCCGACTGTTTCCGCAATGTCGGCTGACCTGATCCTGCCGGCGGCAATGTGGATGGAGAAGGAAGGCATGTTCGGCAACGCCGAGCGGCGCGGCCAGATGTGGCGCCAGCAGGTGAAGGCGCCTGGCGACTGCAAGTCCGATCTCTGGCAATATCTCGAATTCTCCAAGCGCTTCAAGGTCGAGGAGGTGTGGCCTGCGGATCTTCTGGAGAAGGCGCCTGAATACAAGGGGAAGACGCTCTACGACGTGCTGTATGCCAACGGCCAGGTGAACAAATTCCCGAAGGAAGAGACTGCCAAGGTCAATGCACATGCCTGGGCCGGCTATACCAACGACGAATCCGAGTATTTCGGCTACTACGTGCAGAAGGGCCTGTTCGAGGAATATGCGATCTTCGGCCGCGGCAAGGCGCACGACCTCAACTACTTCGACGAGTATCACAAGGCACGCGGCTTCCGCTGGCCGGTGGTCAATGGCAAGGAAACGCTGTGGCGCTTCCGTGAGGGTTACGATACGTACGTGCCGAAGGGCGAGGGCGTGCGCTTTTACGGTTATCCCGATGGCAAGGCGAAGATTTTCGCCCTTCCCTACCAACCTGCTGCGGAAATGCCGGACAAGGAATTCGACCTGTGGCTGAGCACCGGCCGTGTGCTTGAACATTGGCATACCGGTTCGATGACTCGCCGCGTCCCCGAGCTTTACAAGGCCTTCCCGGATGCTGTCGTCTTCATGCATCCGAAGGATGCCGAGAAACGCGGCCTGAAGCGCCATGATGTGGTCAAGGTGGCGACGCGTCGCGGCGAGATCGAGTTACGCGTCGAGACCAAGGGCCGCAACAAGCCGCCGGAGGGCCTGATTTTTGTCCCGTTCTTCGACGAGCACCGCCTGGTCAATAAGCTTACCCTGGATGCCACCTGCCCGATCTCGAAAGAGACGGACTATAAGAAGTGTGCCGCCAAGGTGGTGAAGGTCTGATCTGAACCGACTGTGAGAACGGGGCGCAGTGCAGGGGGCCTGCTCCCCGTCCCGTTATCATGGACAATGACAGCAAATCCAAAGGTTCCGGTCGCGGTAATGCGCGCCGCCAGTTCCTCGCCGACACTGCACGCATGGCATGTGGGGTCGGCCTCTTGGGGCTGGGGCTCGGCCTTTATGCGCGCCACGCCACGGCGCTGCCTCCTGCCGCGATCCGCCCGCCCGGCGCCCTGCCGGAGACGGAGTTCTCCGGTGCCTGCATCCGCTGCGGCATGTGCGTGCGCGACTGTCCCTACGACATACTGCATCTCGCCAAGCCCGAGGAGCCCATGTCGACCGGCACACCGTATTTCGTCGCGCGCCAGGCACCCTGCGAGATGTGCGAGGACATCCCATGCGTGAAGGCCTGCCCCACGGGGGCGCTCGATCACTCGCTCACCGATATCAACAAGTCGCGCATGGGCTTGGCGGTGCTGGTGGACGAGGAGACCTGCCTCAATTTTCTCGGCTTGCGCTGCGACATCTGTTACCGCATCTGCCCGGTGATCGACAAGGCGATCACTTTGGAGCCGCAGATCAATGCGCGCACCGGGAAACATACCTTATTCATTCCTGTGGTGCATTCGGATGCCTGCACCGGTTGCGGCAAGTGCGAGAAGGCTTGTCCGACCGAGATTGCAGCGATCAAGGTGTTCCCGCTCTACATGGCCAAGGGGCAACTCTCCGCACATTACCGCCTTGGCTGGGTCGAGAAGGAGAAGGCCGGTGGCAGTCTCGTCGCGCCGGACGTCGAGCACCAGTACAACCTGCCGGAGGGCCTGAAGTATGATCTCGGCGGCAAAGGGCTTTATTCTGCCCCGCCCGGCGAAGCGCCGGCCGTGCCTGGCACGCCGCCCGGAACGTCGGGCACAACAGGCGGTCTGCCCCAGGCTCTGCAGGGAGACAAGCTATGAGCGCCGTGCCGGAACACCCTGGCGCAGAAGCGATCGCCGAGAAAGGGTGGTTGGCTGCACACAAGTGGCTCATCCTGCGCCGCATCAGCCAGATCGGCATTCTGTTTCTCTTCCTCGTCGGGCCATGGTTCAAGCTTTGGATCGTCAAGGGAAACCTCAACTACAGCTATACACTGGACTTTCTGCCTCTCACAGATCCCTATCTGCTGTTGCAGTCTTTGCTGACTGGTCAGGCGCCGGAGAAACTTGCGCTGATCGGTGTGGCGATCGTGGTGCTGTTCTATCTGCTGGTCGGGGGACGCACCTATTGCTCCTTCGTCTGCCCGGTGAATCTGGTGACGGACTTCGCCAACTGGCTGCGGGCGCGGCTCGGCATCAAGGGCAGTGCGCATCTGTCTCGCACGACGCGCTACTGGGTGCTGGGCATGACGTTGGTAGCTGCCGCGGTATCCGGCACGGTCGTCTGGGAGATGGTCAATCCGGTGTCAATGTTGCATCGCGGGCTGTTCTTCGGCCTAGGCATTGCTTGGGCAGTGATTCTGGCCGTATTTTTGTTCGATCTGTTCGTAATGCGACATGGCTGGTGCGGACATCTTTGCCCGGTCGGCGCTTTTTACAGCCTGATCGGCAAGCTGTCCGTGCTACGCGTGAAGCTGCCGCAGAGGGAGGCCTGCAACGACTGCATGGACTGCTTCGCGGTCTGTCCGGAGCAGCAGGTGATCCGGCCGGCTTTGAAGGGAATCGGCGGCACGCCGCCGGTTATTCTGGAGGAAAACTGCACGAACTGCGGGCGTTGCATCGACGTATGCTCGAAAGAGGTATTCGTTTTCGGCAGCCGCTTCAGTTCACCGGGTAAATAGGGTTGGCAACACTTTGTATTTATTTCTCACGGGAAGGGAGACGATCATGAAACGTTCCGTCACGATGGCCATGGCAGTCACCGCCGCCTTGCTCTTTGGCTGCGCTCAGCAATTTGCCGGCGTCAAATCCATGCGGGGCGACGATGTCGCGGCCGCCGACAAGGCGCAGCAGGATCTTAAATACGTGGGTGGTCGCCCTGGTACCCAGGAGAAGATCGCTCGCACATTCAGCACCCAGCCACCGGTGATCCCTCACGATACCGAGAAGTTCGGCGACGTCAATCTTGAGGAGAACTCGTGCATGGATTGCCACAGTGCTGCCAATTACCAGAAGAAGAAGGCGCCGAAGATCGGTGATAGCCACTTCATCAATCCGGCAACCGGCCAGAAACTGGCCGAAGGTTCCGCAGCGCGCTACAACTGCATGCAGTGCCACGTGCCGCAAGTCGATGCCAAACCGCTGGTCGACAACAGCTTCGTCGGCAACGTCAAGAACTGATTCGCAGACTTAGCCCCCGCCGCCGCTTGCCATCGTGACGGCGGCGGACGGGCAGGCCGCAACGCAGGCGCCGCAGCCGGTGCATCGTTCGGCCAGGATTTCCGGGCGGGCAGCACCGCCGAGGCGCGGCGAAAAACGGATGGCCGCATCACCGCAAGCGTCCCCGCAGCTGCGGCAGACGACATCTCGATAAGCCAGGCAAGAAGCAGCTACCCGCGGTAGCAGCCTCCATGGAGGGCGCTCAGGAATCAGCTTGAGCGCTTGAGGACCACAAGCCTCTCTGCATTTGCCGCAGAACGTGCATCCACCGCGAGAGAACTGTATTTCCGGATAGCCGCGTACCAGCACTAAGATGTTTTCAGGACAGGCCTTGACGCACTCGCCGCAGCGGGTGCAGGCTGCCAGGAAAGCGTCCTCAGCCAATGCCCAGGGTGGCCGGAGGGGGGTTGTGCGGCCGCTCAAATCCCCCCGCAAGAATTGCCGACGTGAAATCATGTACGCATCGTAGCAAAACAAAGGGGCGGCCAAGCCGCCCCTTCCTACCTGAGCCGATGAATGCTTATTCGTCGTCGTCGTCCTCTTTCATGCCTGCCGGCTTCTTGTGGGCGATGCCCTTGTGGCAGTCGATGCAGGTTTCGTTGTTCTTCTGTGCGAGCTCATGCTGCTTGCGGGCGCGCTGCTTTTGGGAGTCCGCCTTCATGCCGTCCCAAGTATGGCAGTTGCGGCATTCGCGCGAGTCGTTTGCTTTCATGCGTTTCCATTCGCGCTCAGCCATCACGAGTCGATGTTCGTTGAATTTCTCTGGCGTGTCGACGATGCCAGTGATCTTGCCCCAAACTTCCTTGGAGGCCTGAATCTTGCGGATTATCTTGTGGGTCCAGTCTTTCGGAACGTGGCAGTCGGAGCAGACTGCGCGCACACCGGTGCGGTTCGTGTAGTGGATCGTCTGCTTGTATTCCTGATAGACGTTGTCGCGCATCTCGTGACAACCGATACAGAACTGCATCGTGTTGGTGGCTTCCATGCCGGTGTTGAAGCCGCCCCAGAAGAGGATGCCGGCGACGAAGCCGAAAGACAGCAGACCGATCAGCGAATATTTTGCGCTGGGCTGCTTAAGCGTGTTCCAAAAACTCATTTTCCTTACCCCCTTGATAAGAACATTAATATCATGAGGGTAGGCTGACGGCTCCGCCTTGATTTAACTTAAGCCGGAGCGAACTTTCGAGAGTTGGATATAACCTTTCTTGTATTGTGCTTATTTCGACTTGCCGGCCTTGGATTGCAGCTCCTTTACCTCGGCGATGTTCGCGGAGATCATTCTCTCATTGTCCGAGCCAGGGGGCATGAGCTTCAGTAGGGCTTCCCAGTCCTTGAGCGCCTTGTCGTATTGCTTGGCTTCGTAGAAGGCCGTGCCGCGGAGCCACAAGCCCTGGGGGTGTGAGGGCTCGATCTTGAGTGCCTTGTCGATCAGGCCGAGTACCTTGGGGGTGAACCCACCGGCGGTGGCGGCCAGCGTGTCGGCATAGTCGAGGACCAGATCGGCGTTGCTGTCCATCAGGCTACCGGTGCGCTCGTAGGCACGCAAGGCCTCAGGCAGGCGGCCCATCGTTTTGTAGGAACGGGCGAGCATGGCCCAGCCCTTGACGTTGTCGGGCTCGTTCTCGAGCTTGGCAGCGAGGCCTGCGACCATGCGCTCGATGTCAGCCTCGGTGAGTTGCGGCTGCTGCGTGACCTGGGGGTTGAGCGCGGCCGGGTTACCGAGTGCCAGATATGCCAGCGTGGCAGCGATCGGCAGGGTCACGGCTAGCGCGATCGGAATGGCACGGCCGGAGGGTGCAGTTGCAGCAGTCTCGCCGACGGCGCTGTCTTCCAGCAGGCGACGTTGCAGTTCGGCGCGCGCCTGGTCGTAGTCGGCTTGCGTGAGGGCGCCTTCGGCTAGTTCGCTGTCGAGCTCGGTTAGCTCGTCGCGGTAGATCGCCGCATTCAGCTGCTTTCGGGAAAAGTCGGCGTTGGCGGAGCGGCGGCGGAATGCTGACAGCACGAGAAGGAGCGTGGCAGCGGTGAGGAGCAGCGCGCTGCCAATGAAAATAGAGAGGTTGTTCATAATTCGTCGGCTTTCAGCAGGGCTTCGGCGCGTTTGCGCTCGTCTTCGGTGAGCGGGGTTTCGACGACCTGCTTGCTACGTCGGCGCAGATAGCCAATGAGGACGGCGATGCCGGCGACGAGCAGGATGAAGGGGCCGACCCACAAGGCGTAGGTCGACGGCTTGACCTGCGGGCGGTAGAGCACGAAGTCACCGTAGCGGCTAACGAGAAAGTCGCGCACTTCTTGGTCCGACTTGCCATCCTTGATCAGGTTGCGTACTTCGCGGCGCAGGTCCTTGGCAAGGTCGGCCTGCGAACCGGCGAGCGACTCATTCTGGCAGACCAGGCAGCGCAACTCGTTGGCGATGTTGACCAGGCGCTGCTCGACGATCGGATCATCGGCGAGCGGCTCGGCTTCTTTGGCCGTCAGCGGGCCGGACAGCGTCAGCAGCGCAATGGCTGTGAGCGAAAGCAGTGTCTTCACTTGTTCAACTCCTGAACCAACGGAAGGATTTTCTTTTCAAGCGCTTCCGGGGTGATCGGTCCGATCTGCTTGTAGCGGATGACGCCGGCCTTATCGATCAGATAGGTTTCGGGTACGCCATAGACTCCGTAGTCGATGCCGACGCGGCCGTCTGCGTCGTAAGCCGTGATCTGGTACGGGTTGCCGAAGCGCGCTAGCCAGCGCTGTCCATCCTCACGCTTGTCTTTGTAGTCGAGGCCGACAATCGGCACGATGCCGGTCTTGGCGAGTTCGACGAGCAGCGGGTGCTCGTCGCGGCAGGAAACGCACCAAGAAGCCCAGACGTTCAGCAGCCAAACCTTGCTACGCATCTCCTGGGGCGAGAACGTCTTGTCTGCATCGTGCAGTTGCGGAACGGTGAAGTCGGGAGCCGGCTTGCCGATCAGGGGCGAGGGTACCTCGCGCGGATTGAGGTTGAGGCCGACCGCCAGCAGAGCGACCAGGACGATGAAAGCGCCGAGCGGCAGAAGAAACTTGTTCATGCGGGGGCTCCCACGGTGGCGGCAGCAGTCTTCTTCACCTTGAGGCGATAGCGCCGGTCGCTGGCAGCGAACAGGCCGCCCAGCGCCATCAGGATACAGCCACCCCAGACCCAGTCCACGAAGGGTTTGTAATAGACGCGCACTGCCCAGGCTTCGCCCTCAAGGGGTTCGCCGAGGGAGACATAGACGTCGCGCGTGAAGCCCGCATCGATGGCCGCCTCGGTCATCGGCATTGCCGATGAGTCGTAGTTGCGCTTTTCGGGTTTGAGCATACGCAGCAGCCGACCATCCTTCGAGAGCTCGAAGCTGCCAACGGCTGCCAGGTAGTTCGGTCCCCTCGCATCATGCACGCCAAGGAACTTGAAGGTGTGGCCGCCGACCGTTACCGTCTCACCGGGGGCCATGCGCACGTCGCGCTCTTCCTCGTAGGTGCTGACCATGGCGACGCCGACGACAAAAGCAGCCAGCCCGAAGTGCGCCAGTTGCATGCCCCACCAGGCGAGCGGCGGGTTGCCAGTCTTGAAGCGCTCGGCGGTCTGCATTGCAATGGCGGCGACGATCCAGATAGCCAGGGTCAGGGCCAGCGCAACATAGCCATGCCATTCGCCCGCGAGGAACGGCAGGCCGATGCCGGCCAGCACGGCGACCAGCGCGGCGGGCCAGAGCTTGCGAGCGATATCTTTGAGGTCGGCATGCTTCCAGCGGGCGGCAGGTCCGACGGCCACCAGCACCAGCAGCGGCAGCATGATCGGTATGAATACCGCGTTGAAGTAGGGGGGGCCGACCGAGAGCTTGCCCAGACCGAGTGCATCAATGATGAGCGGGTAGAGCGTGCCGAGCAGCACCGAGCCGCAGGCGACCACCAGCAGCACGTTATTGACGAGCAGCAGCGTCTCGCGCGAGATCAACGCGAAACTGCCGCCGAGGCTGACCTTGGGGGCGCGCGCTGCAAACAGCATCAGCGAGCTGCCGACGACGAGGGCGAGGAGGATCAGGATGAAAATGCCGCGGCGCGGGTCGGTAGCGAAGGCATGCACCGAGGTGAGCACACCGGAGCGGACGAGGAAGGTGCCGAGCAGGCTGAGTGAGAATGCTGCGATTGCCAGCAGCACCGTCCAGTTCTTGAAGCTGCCTCGTTTCTCGGTAACGGCAAGTGAGTGGATCAGCGCGGTACCGACCAGCCAGGGCATGAAGGAGGCGTTCTCGACCGGGTCCCAGAACCACCAACCGCCCCAGCCGAGTTCGTAGTAGGCCCACCAGGAGCCGAGCGCGATGCCGAGGGTAAGAAAGATCCAGGCAGCCGTCGTCCAGGGGCGCGACCAACGTGCCCAGGCGGCATCCAGCTGACCGGCGAGCAGGGCGGCGATGGCGAAGGCAAAGGCAACCGACATGCCCACGTAGCCCATGTAGAGCAGTGGGGGGTGATAGATCAGCCCGGGATCCTGCAAAAGCGGATTGAGCGAGCGGCCTTCCTCGGCAGCCGGGAGCAGCCGTTCAAACGGGTTCGAGGTCAGCAGCACGAAGGCGAGCAGGCCGACGAGCACGAGACCGAGCACGCCGAGCACGCGCGCCACCATCGCCTCGGGCAGTTGGCGCGAAAACAGCACGACGGCCTGTGCCCATCCGGCCAGCATCAACATCCACAGGAGTAGCGAGCCCTCATGGCCGCCCCATACTGCAGAGATGCGGTACATCGTTGGCAGCTGGGTGTTCGAGTGCTGCGCGACGTACAGGACCGAGAAATCGTTGGCGTAGAAGGCCCAGGTCAGGCACGCGAACGAAAAGGCGATCAGCAGGAAGGCGGCCGTCGTCGCCGGTCGCGCGACAGCGATCCAATGCGCCTGGCCGCGTTGGGCACCGACGAGCGGCAGAATCCCTTGCGCCAAGGCGACGAAGAGGGACAGGATTAGAGCGAAATGGCCGATTTCTGGGATCATGGCGGATTGGGCTTATTTCAGGGTCTTGGCGGTATTTTGTGCCTTGTCGACGGCGTGCTGTGCTTCAGGGGGCATGTAGTTTTCGTCGTGCTTGGCCAGCACTTCGCTGGCAAGGAAGACGCCGCCGGAATCGATCTTGCCCTGCGCCACGGCACCCTTGCCCTCCATGAACAGGTCGGGGAGGATGCCGGTATAGGCTACCGGAACTTCCTTTGCGGTATCGGTGATGACGAAATGCACCGTGAGGTTATCGCGCCGGATCGAGCCTTCCTTGACCATGCCACCGATGCGGAAGGTTTTTCCCTGTGGCGCCTTGCCTTCGGCGACTTCGGTCGGCGTGACGAAGAAGGCGATGTTGCTGTCGAGGGCCTGCAGGACGAATACCGAGGCGATGGCCAAAGCGGCGAGGCCGCCGACGATGAGGGCGATGCGTTTTTGTCTTGGTTTCATTGCTGGTCGAGGTTTTCCGCCAATTTGTCCGCGAGCTGTTCGCGACGCAGGCTACGCAAAATGTCATTTCGACGCTTCTTCGCGAGAATTGGTTCCACGATCATCAGCAGCGCGCAGACGCCGAAGCTGCCCCAGACGTAGAGGCCGTAGCCTCCCATGGCGAAAAAGGCCGCGGGCGATTCCCAGTTCACTGTTTAACCTCCGGCAGTTCCTTTACCCAGTCGGTGTGGGCCTCGCGTTCCAGAATGATTGCGCGAACCCGGGTTAAAGCGACGGCGATCGCATACATCCAGAAGGCTAGCGCCATGATGAGCATGCCCCACAGCATGGTTGCCGCCATCGTCGGGGCCTTGGTCAGCGACACTGAAGCACCCTGATGGAGCGTGTTCCACCACTTTACCGAGAAGTAGATGATCGGCACATTGACGACGCCGACCAGCGCGAGGATTGCACCAGCCTTGTCGGCACGGCGCGGGTCGTCGATTGCCGCCTGCAGTGCGATGAAGCCGATGTAGAGGAAGAACAGAATCAGCGCAGAGGTCAGGCGGGCATCCCATACCCACCAGGCACCCCACATCGGCTTGCCCCAGAAGGCACCGGTCCACAGCGAGAGAAAAGCCATGATTGCACCGGTTGGCGCGAGCGCCTGCGCCATCATGCCCGACAGGCGCGTATTGAGCGCCAGGCCGAGGCCGGCCCAACCGGCCAGCACGAGGTAGATGAACATCGACATCCAAGCCGCCGGCACGTGGATGAAGATGATGCGGTAGCCCTCGCCTTGCTGGAAATCGGTCGGAGCGACGAAGAAGGTAATCCACAGTCCGACCGCGCCAAAGATGGCCGCAAGCGACCAGAACCATGGAATCATTTTCCCGGCGAGGGGGTAGAAGCTCTGGGGGCTGGCGTACTTGAACCAGTTGATGATGCGATTATTCAAGAGCGATCCTCAATGCGGCCGTGGTTGCCCACGGCGCAAAAAACACGGCCAGCGCCAGCAGCGCCGCCAGCAGCGACAAGTGCCCCCCGGCACCCAGGCCGGAGATGTGCGCCTCGACGGCGCCGGCACCGAAAATCAGCGCCGGCACGTAGAGGGGCAGTACCAGCAGCGACAGCAACACGCCTCCCCCGCGCACGCCCAGAGTCAATGCGGCGCCGATGGCCCCGATCAGCGACAGCAGCGGCGTGCCGAGCAGCAGGGCCAACACCAGAATCCACAGTGCGCCGGCGTCCAGGTCGAACTGAATGCCCAGCACCGGTGCGAGCAGCACCAGGGGCAAGCCTGTGGTGATCCAGTGGGCGGCGATTTTACCTGCGATCAGCAGTCCGAGCGGCGTTGGCGCCAAAACCATTTGTTCCAGCGTGCCGTCTGCATGGTCGGGGGCGAACAGGCGAGCGAGCCCGAGCATCGTGGCGAGCAGCGCGGCAACCCATAGGATGCCTGGCGCGATCTTGCGCAGCAGCGCCGCCTCCGGCCCGATGCCGAGCGGGAACAGGCTCACGACGATGATGAAGAAGAACAAGGCGGTCAGCACCTCGCTCTTGCGGCGCATCGCCAGCAGCAGATCGCGGCGGATAACCGCCAACACCGCGTTCATCGGGCAGCCTCGATCTTGAGCACCTTGCCGACCACGCCCTCCCGCTGCGGGATCGGCTGGTGGCTGGTGAGGATGGCCATGCCGCCGCCAGCGACATGCTCGGCGACCAGGTCGGCGAGCATGTCGACCGCCTTGACGTCCAACGCAGTGAATGGCTCGTCGAGGATCCATAGCTTCGCTTGGCGCACGGCCAGACGCGCGAGCAGCACGCGGCGCTTTTGACCGGCGGAAAGAAAGCGCACCGGCAGGTCTTCGCGGCCGCGCAGGCCGAAGCGTGCGAGCGCCTTAAGCGCGTCCACTTCGTTCAGCGCGGTGCCGTCGAGTTGGGCCGCCAGCATGAGGTTTTCGAGCGGAGTCAGTTCTTCTTTGACGGCACCGTGGTGGCCGAGGAACAGCAGGTCGCGCCGATAGTCTTCGGCGAGCGCCTTGATCGATTCGCCTTTCCAGCGGATTTCGCCGGCTTCCGGCGGGGACAGGCTGGCGAGGATGCGCAGCAGGCTCGTCTTGCCCGCACCGTTCTCGCCCTGGATATGCAGCCATTCCCCGGGACCGACCGCAAGATCGAGCCCGGCAAATAGGCGGCGTTCGCCGCGGACGCAGGAAAGACCGGTTGCGGTGAGCATAGGGGGGCGATTTTGCCTGAATATGAAGGATTTGACTTGATCTGCGCCAATCCTCAGCGATGGTCTGGGCAGACGGAATCTGTCTTTTGTGACAAATTAATTTTATACCGTTTATTAAAACCATTGCTTGTTGCGGTGCGGCAGGATTCTTATACTGCACTGCATCACGAACACGTGCAGAGCGCAACTTTGTACGTGCAAGTTCGAATGGGCGGCAAACCGCTCTTTCGCTCCGTCGGTCGGAAACCCCCGGCTGCGCCGTGACGACCGAGGCGACGCATACCCGCAAGGTGTGTGGCGCCGAGGTCACGAAGGTTTGTCCGCCAATGTGCAAGTATGGCGGCTATTTTTCGATCACGGCGCGTATGTGGCAGCGCGCCTGCAGTAAGGGTGCTTGCTTATGGGATCAATGACCAGTTTGGCGGTGGCGGGCGGCTTCATGGCCGTGCTCGGCATTGCGCTGGCCGGGCTCCTCGCCTTCGCCAACCGCAAGCTGTTCGTGTACGAGGATCCGCGCATCGAGCAGGTAGAAGACCTGCTGCCCAAATCGAATTGCGGTGCCTGCGGCATGCCCGGCTGCCGTGGATTTGCCGAGAAGGTCGTCAGCGGCGATGTCGTGCCGGCCCAATGCACAGTGAGTTCGCCGCAGCAGCGAATGGACATCGCCAATCTGCTGGGCGTAGAGGCGGGAAGCATCGAGAAGAAGGTGGCTCGGCTCGCCTGCGCCGGCGGCAAGCATGTTGCCTATCGGCGCGCCCGCTATGCCGGGCTGTCTTCGTGCCGCGCAGCGGCAGTGGTCGGCGGTGGCGGCAAAGAATGTGCGTGGGGATGCCTTGGCCTCGGCGATTGCGAGGTGGTCTGCCATTTCGATGCGCTGCATCTCGACGAGCATGGGTTGCCGGTAGTCGATGCCGACAAGTGTTCGGCCTGCAACGACTGCGTCGAGGTCTGCCCGAAGGGCCTGTTTTCCCTCGAACCGGTCAGTCGCCGGCTGTGGGTCGCCTGCAAGAATCTCGCTGACGGCGACACGGCGGAGGCCTCGTGTGAAGTTTCCTGCACCGCCTGCGGCAAGTGCGTCGCCGATGCACCGCCCGGCCTCATGCGTCTCGAAGGCAACCTAGCCGTCGTACGCTACGAACTCAACGTCTGGGCGACGAAAGGACCGACCGAACGGTGTCCCACCGGCGCCATCGTCTGGTTCGAAAACCCGAACAAACCTCTCAAGGGCGCGGCCGCCAAGAAGATCCTGCGCCAGGATGCGCTGCCACAACTGCACTGAGGCACACTGAATTCACAAGGAGTCCGTCATGCTGATGAAATTCTTCAAGTCCTCCCAGTCCCCGGCCGATGAGGCTGTCGAGAAGGTCAAGTATCCGGGCATCCGAGACGCGGTCGATGGCAATACCGCGGTGATCCACGTCGAGCGCGAGGCTTCCGACGCCGCCGGCGCCTACCCGATCACGCCTTCGACGCAGATGGGCGAGTTCTGGGCCGAAGCGGTCGCGCAAGGCCACCTGAACATTTCAGACAAGCCGCTGATCTTCATCGAGCCCGAGTCCGAGCATGCCGCTGCCGGCGTCACGGCCGGCATGTCGATGACGGGCCTGCGGGCGACCAACTTTTCCTCTGCACAGGGCGTCGCCTTCATGCACGAGTCGCTGTACGCCGCCGTCGGCAAGCGCTTGCCTTATGTACTCAACATGGGTTGCCGGGCGATCACCAAGGCCTCGCTCAACGTGCATTGCGGCCACGATGACTATCACTGCGTGGACGACACCGGCTTCATCCAGGTGATGGCGAAGAATGCCACCGAGGCGGCCGATCTCAACCTGATCGCGCGCAAGGTCGCCGAACTGTCGCTGACGCCGGCGGTGGTGGGCCAGGACGGCTTCCTCACCACCCACCTGATCGAGTCGGCGCTTCTGCCCGAGCGCGAACTGGTCGCCGAATTCCTCGGCAAGCCGGACGACATCATCGATACCCCGACGCCGGCGCAGGAGATGCTCTATGGCCCGAAGCGCCGCCGCGTGCCCGCGATCTGGGATGTCGATGTGCCGCTGCTTTCGGGTTCGGTGCAGAACCAGGATGCCTATATGCAGGCTACCGCTGGCCAGCGTCCCTATTTCTTCGACCACATCGAGCAGATCACCGATGCCTGCATGGCGGAGTATGTCGGCCTGACCGGACGCGGCTACCAGCGCGTCGGTGCCTACAAGCTCGAGGATGCCGACTACGTCATCGTCGGCATGGGCAGCATGATCGTGCAGGCCGAGGCGGTTGCCGACTACCTGCGCGAGACGCGTAGGCTCAAGGTTGGCGTGGTCAATATCACGATGTACCGGCCCTTCCCGGGCGATCTCGTCGGCCAGCTGCTGCGCGGCCGCAAGGGCGTGGCGGTGCTCGAGCGCACCGACCAGCCGCTCGCCGAGGACCTGCCGCTGATGCGCGAGGTTCGAGCCACGCTGGTGAAGTGCATCGAGAACGGCATGACGCTTGAGGGAGAGAAACCGTTCCCCAGTTACGCCAGCTACGCCGCCGGCGAGATGCCTCGCCTTTACTCGGGCTGCTACGGTCTCGGCTCGCGCGACCTGCAGCCGGAGGCGCTCATTGGCGCGGTCGAGAACATGTTGCCGGACGGCGCGAAGCGCAAGTTCTTCTACCTGTCGATCGACTTCGTGCGCGAGCCGCTCAATCCGAAGGACGAGGTTCATCAGCAGAATCTCGCCGACAAGTATCCGCGCATCCGCGAGCTTGCCGTGCGCGGGTCGGAAAACCCGAACCTGCTGCCCAAGGGCGCGATCACCGTGCGCATGCACTCGGTCGGCGGCTGGGGCGCGATCACCACCGGCAAGAACCTGGCGATGACGTTGTTCGAATTGCTCGGCTGGGACATCAAGGCCAATCCGAAGTACGGTTCCGAGAAGAAGGGCCAGCCGACTACCTACTACCTGTCGGCGGCGCCCGAGATCATCCGCGTGAACTGCGAATACGTTTATGTGGATGTCGTGCTGTCGCCCGACCCGGCGGTGTTCGGCCACAGCAATCCGCTCTCAGGCCTCAAGAAGGGCGGCTTCTTCATCATCCAGTCGAACCAAGGCGAAGACACCTGGGCGAGCTTCCCGGTCTGGGCGCAGAAGTTCATCGTCGACAACGATATCCGCGTCTACTACCTGGATGCCTTCCAGATCGCGCGCGAGGAGGCCGGCTCGGCAGAACTGCAATTGCGCATGCAAGGCATTGCCTTCCAGGGTGCGTTCTTCGCCGCGAGTCCGGTGATGCAAAGCGCCAACCTGAGCGAGGCCGCGCTGTTTGCCGCCATCGAGGCGCAGTTGCAGGCCAAGTTCGGCAGCAAGGGTGCGCGGGTGGTCCAGGACAACCTGCGCGTGGTCAAGCGCGGTTTCGCCGAACTCAAGGAGATCACCGACAAGCAAGTCGGCGTGACGCGCAAGCAGCTCGTGCAGAAGGACGCCGGCCTGCCGATCATGCTGCGGCAGATTCCGGCCGCTCATGACGATCATGCGGGCAAGGTGACCGACATCCACCGCTTCTGGGAGCAGACCGGCAACTTCTACCTGACCGGCAAGGGTAGCGACAACCTGGTCGATCCCTTCATGGGAGCATCGCTGGTGCCAGCCTCGACCGGCGTGTTCCGCGACATGACCGGCATCCGCTTTGAGCACCCGGTGTGGATCGCCGAAAACTGCACCGCTTGCGGCAACTGCTACACCGAGTGCCCGGACTCGGCGATTCCTGGCCTAGTCAGCTCTATCGGCGACGTGTTCAATACCGCGATCAACCGCATCGAGACCAAGGGCACGCCGACGCGCTTCCTGCGCCGCTCGGTGCGCACCGTCGAGAAGAAGCTGCGCGGCCTGATCGAGCGGGAAGGCGGCGCAGTGCGTCCGCTGATCGACCGTGCCATGAGCGAAACGGTGGCGGAGGCGCCCGAAGCCGACCGCCATGCCCTGTCCGGCGAGTTTTCCCAGCTGCAAGTGCAGTTGGCGGGCTTCCAGTTCGCCGCCACCAAGCCCTATTGGAATCAGAAGGAGAAGAAGGCGCCCGGCAGCGGCGGACTGTTCTCGATCACCATCAACCCCTACACTTGCAAGGCCTGCGCCCTGTGCGTCACGGTGTGCGAGGACAACGCGCTGGAGATGGTGACGCAGACCGACGAATCGGTGGACAAGCTGCGCCGCGACTGGAACCTCTGGCTCGACCTGCCGACCACGCCGAAGGAGTACAGCCGCATCGACAGCCTCGACGAGAAGATCGGCGCGCTCGAGACGCTGCTGCTCGACAAGAACAACTACAACTCGATGAACTGCGGCGACGGAGCCTGCCTGGGCTGCGGCGAGAAGACCGCGATCCACTTGTTCACCTCCACCGTCACCGCGCTGATGCAGCCGCGCGTCAAGGCCTTCGTCGCCAGGCTGGACGACCTGATCGCGAAGCTCGAGCAGCACATGCGCATCAAGCTGGCCTCGGCGGTCGACTTGACCGACACCGGTGCCGTGATGCGCGCGGTCGAGTCGACCGGCCAGCACGACCTGACGCTTTCCAGCCTCGCCGCAAAGCTGACCGAGAACAAGCCCTCGCAACTGCTCGATCCGGCCTGGGTGAAGCGCACTGCACAGCTGCTTGAGAAGCTCAAGGACCTCAAGTGGCGCTACGTCGAGGGCCCGACCAAGCGCGGCCGGGCGGAGATGGGCATCGTCAACTCGACGGGCTGTACCTCGGTGTGGGGCTCGACCTATCCGTTCCACCCCTATCCCTTCCCCTGGACCTCGCACCTGTTCCAGGATTCACCCTCAGTAGCGATGGGGCTGTTCGAGGGCCACATGGCCAAGATGGCCGAAGGCTTCAAGGCCGTGCGCATGACAGAGAAGGAGCTGGCCAACGATTACCTGCCCGATCGTGATGACGACTTCTTCCGTCGCTTCACCTGGCAGAAGTTCTCCGAGGACGAGTGGCTGCTGTGCCCGCCGGTGGTCTCGATCGGCGGCGATGGCGCAATGTACGACATCGGCTTCCAGAACCTCTCGCGCGCGTTGATGTCCGGCATGCCGATCAAGGTGCTGGTGGTCGATACCCAGGTGTACTCGAATACCGGCGGTCAGGCCTGCACCTCCGGCTTCATCAGCCAGGTTTCCGACATGGCGCCGTTCGGCGAGGCGCAGCGCGGCAAGCAGGAGACCCGCAAGGAGATTTCTCTGATCGGCATGGCGCACCGTACGTCCTACGTGATGTCCGGCACCATCGCCCACGTCAATCACCTGCTGGAAAGCTACATCGACGGCCTCAACAGCCGCCGTCCGGCGCTCTTCAACATCTATGCGGTCTGCCCTCCGGAACATGGCGTCGGCGACGATCGCAGCGTGGACCAGAGCAAGCTAGCGGTCGAGGGCCGCGCCTATCCGCTGTTCCGCTTCGACCCGGATGCCGGCACCACCTTCAGCGAGTGCGTCAGCCTCGCAGGCAACCCGGCGCTCGACCAGGACTGGCCGGTGTACACGCTGAAATACCGCGACGATGCCGGCGCCGAGCAGAGCATGGAACTGCCGATGACCTTCGCCGACTTCGCCGCCACCGAGGCGCGCTTCCTCAAGCACTTCCGCAAGGCGCCGCCGGAGACGTGGAACGACAACATGATTCTGCTGGCCGACTTCCTCAAGCTCGACAAGGACGAGCGCGAGGGCCGCTTCCCCTTCATCTGGGCGGTCGACAAGAAGAACCGGCTGATGCGCCTGCTCATCACCGAGGACCTCGTGCGCGCAGCAGAGGAGCGTTTGCACTTCTGGCACCAACTGCAAGACATAGCTCGCCAGGGCACGCAGACGGCCGATGCCGCCGACGTCGTCGAGCGCGTGCGCGCCGACCTGCTGGCGAAGATTGCCGCGAGCCTGGGAATGTCGGGCAGCGACGTGCCGTCAGCGGGCGGAGAACAGAAAGTCGGCGCCGGCGACACGGCGCAAGCGGCTGCCAATACGGATTACGAGCCGGTCTGGGTCGAAACGCCGGAGTGCACCGCCTGCGACGAATGCATCAACCTTGCGCCCGGTGTGTTCGCCTACAACGACCAGAAACTGGCCGTCATCATCGACCCGAAGGGCGGCAAGTTCGCTGACATCGTCAAGGCAGCCGAGAAGTGCACGGCGGGCTGCATTCATCCCGGCACCCCTTGGAACATGGCAGAGCCGGGGATCGAGAAGCTGAAGGCGCGCGCCGCGAAGTACAACTAATGACTATGCACTCAGCACTCATCGAGCGCAGCGAGCCACAAGTCTCCCCTTCCGCGAGGAAGGGGCTGGGGGATGGCGGGCCAAAATGAAGCTGCTCTCCTACTTTCGCGGCGAAGCCTTCCAGCGGGGCGTCCATCCGCCTTCGAGAAAGCTGACGGCGGATCTGCGGATTCGTCGCCTGCCTTTTCCGGCCAAAGTGACGGTGCCGATGTCGCAGCACATCGGCAAGCTGCCGCGCCCGATCGTGCGTGTTGGCCAGGAAGTGGTGCGCGGCCAGCCGGTCGCGCGCACCGACGATTGGCTTTCGGTGCCGCACCATGCGCCCGTGACCGGCGTGGTGGAATTCATCGGCCTGCGGCCGTCGGCGCGCGGCCCTTGGGTTGAGTCGATTGTCATCCGCGCCCATCCGGGCGCGACGCAGGAGGATCTTTGGGGCCAGCCGCGCGATCTCGATGCTGCGAGTGCTCAGGATCTGCTGCAAGCGATCTGGGACACCGGCATGGTGGGCCTGGGCGGGGCGGCCTTCCCGACCCACGCCAAGCTGACCGTGCCGAAGCAGGCGAAGGTGCATACCCTCGTCGTGAATGGCTGCGAGTGCGAACCCTACCTGACTTGCGACCATCGCGTCATGGTCGAGCAGGCCGATGATCTGGTTGCTGGCATCCGCTACGCGATGCGGGCGGCCGGGGCGATGCGCGCGATCGTCGGCATCGAGGACAACAAGCCAGATGCACGCGCAGCGGTGCGCGAAGCGATCGTCCGTGCGGGCAAGGTGCCGGAGGGGGAGATCCATGCCGAGCTGGTGCCGACCAAGTATCCGCAGGGATCGGAGAAGATGCTGCTGATGGCGCTGTTCGGCATCGAGATTCCTTCGGGCAGCCTGCCGGTATCGCTCGGCATGGTGGTAAACAACGTCGGCACCTTGGCGGCGCTCGGTCGACTGCTGCCGACGGGACGCGGCCTCACCGAGCGGGTGGTCACTGTTGCCGGCCTCGGTGTGGCGCGGCCCGGCAACTACCTCGTGCCGCTCGGTACCCCGCTGCGCTTCGTGCTCGACTATGCAGGTGCGCCAGGCGTGGATGCCCGCCAGATCGTGCTCGGCGGGCCGATGATGGGACAGGCCGCCGCGTCGCTCGACGTGCCGATCACCAAGGGCATGTCGGGCGTGCTGATCATGCGCGGCGAGGAACTTAGCGGCCGCGAGGGCCGCAAGACCTACCCCTGCATCAAGTGCGCCGAATGCGTCGAATCCTGCCCGATGGGCCTCAACCCCTCGACGCTCGGCATGCTGGCCGCCAAGCGCGAATACGATCTGATGGGTTCGGCGTACCATCTCGGCGAGTGCTTCGAGTGCGGCTGCTGCTCCTACGTCTGCCCCTCGAACATCCCCCTCGTCCAGCAGTTCCGCATCGCCAAGCAGATCCTGCGCGAGAAGGCCATCGCCAAATGACCCACCCCGAAAACCTTCGCTTCGCTTGGTTCCCCCCTCAAGGGGCAAGGAACTCTTGGAGCGGTCCGGCGAGTTCCTTATGACCATCGAAATCCGTTCCGCGCCGCACATCAAGGCACCGAAGAGCGTCGAGACGATCATGCGTCACGTCGTCTGGTCGCTCATGCCGGTCTGTGCCTTTTTCGTCTTCCAGTACGGACTGTCCGCGCTCGCATCCCTGCTGATGGTGACGGTCAGTTGCCTGCTTACCGAGCGTTTCTTCGTGCGCACCGGCACGCAGTCCGGCGACATCTCGGACTATTCGGCGGTGATCACCGGGTTGCTGCTCGCTCTCTCACTGCCGCCGGGCTTCCCGCTGTGGATGGGCGCCGTTGCCGGCATCGTCGCGATCGCCTTGGGCAAGGCGCTGTTCGGCGGTATCGGCTTTAACGTCTTCAACCCGGCACTGATCGGCCGCGCCTTCGTGCAGGCGGCCTTTCCACAAGCGATCGCCACTTATACGCCGTCATTTATCCCGGGGCGCTTCACCGAGATGATTCCGTCATCGCTGACACTGCCGCTGATGCAGCCGCCGCCGTTGGCGGACTGGCTTGTCGCGCGACATCTCGATGCGTTGGCGGGGGCGACGCCGTTGGCGAAATGGAAGTTCGACGGCGTATTGGCCGGCGCGGAGGAACTGGTGACTTCCCTTTCCGGCCATATGGCGGTTGGTCCCTCGCCGGCGCTGATCCTTGTCTGCGGTGCCTACCTAGCCTTGCGACGCTTCATGGACTGGCGCATTCCGGCGGCGATCCTCGGCAGTGCCGGACTGACCGCCTGGCTGTTGTTCGCCTTCGATCCGGTGCGCTATCCGAATCCTTTCTTCATGCTGTTCTCCGGCGGCCTTATCCTCGGTGCGGTGTATATGGCCACCGACATGGCGACCTCGCCGGTGACGCCACGCGGCATGTGGGTGTATGGCGCGCTGATCGGGCTGCTGACCGTAGTCATCCGCTACTACAGCGGACTGCCCGAGGGTGTGATGTACGCGATCCTGCTCGGCAATGCCGCGACGCCGCTGATCGAGAAGATCACCCAGCCGATACCTTTCGGCAAGGGGGCATTCAGCCTCATGGGGCGGCAGAAGAAGGGCGCCTCATATACCCTCCATCCCGGCTACATTTCGCGCGAGGATGCCGGCGCGGTGACGCCGAAGAAGCGCTTCCTGCGCAACAAGCCGAAAACCGACGAGCGGCGCAAACCCAATGAGTGACACGATGCAGTCTGCCATTCCTACCGGCACGCCGACGGTTGCGATGATCCGCACTCTCGGCCTGATCGCTGCCATTTGCGGCACGATCATCGTCGCCGCTTATCAGGGCACCTACGAGGCGGTCCAGGAAAACAAGCGCATCGCCGTCGAGCGGGCGGTGTTCAAGGTGATTCCCGCCGCGCAGTCGATCGTCGAATATTGGACCCTCGCTGACGGCAAGATAGCAAGAGTGCAGGCCGGCAACACGGCGCAAGCCGGTGCGGTGAAGTTCTACGCCGGCTACGACGCGTCCGGCAAGCTGGCGGGAATTGCAGCCGAGGGCGCGGCGAAGGGCTATGCGGACACGGTGCGGATCCTGTTCGCCTGCGATCCGACCGCGGCGGCCATTACAGGCTTCGGCGTGGTGGCAATGCGCGAGACGCCGGGCATCGGTGACAAGATCCTCGTCGACAAGGATTTTCTGGCGAATTTCCCGCTGGAGGCGAAGCTCTCCGATGACCGCATGGTGCTGGCGCACGAAATCCGTACCGTGAAGCACGGCAGCAAGACCAATCCATGGGAGATCGACGCGATCGCGGGGGCGACGATTACCTCGCGCGCCGTGGGCAAGGCGATCAACGACGCAGCGCAGAATCTATTACCGCGCATTGCTCCGCATCTCGACCAACTGAAGGAAAAACCATGAGCCAGACGACTGTACGTACCTGGGACGAATTCATGGAAGGCGTCTGGCGTCAGAATCCGGTCTTCGTCATGGTGCTCGGCATGTGTCCGGCGCTGGCGGTGACGGTTTCCGCCGTGAATGCCCTGTCGATGGGGCTGGCGACCACTTTCGTCCTCGTCTGCTCCTGCGGGCTGGTATCGTTGCTGCGCAAGCTGATTCCGAAGGAGGTGCGCATCGCCACCTACATCGTCATCATCGCCACCTTCGTCACGGTGGTCGATTACGTCATTCAGGCGGTCAGTCTCGCGCTCTACGATGCGCTGGGTGCCTTTATCCAGTTGATCGTGGTGAACTGCATCATCCTCGGCCGAGCAGAGGCGCATGCATCGAAGCACCCGCCGCTGCCGGCGATGGTCAACGCGCTCGGCATGGGTGTCGGGTTTGCTATCGGTTTGTTCGCCCTGGGCTCGGTGCGCGAGATTCTCGGCGCCGGCACGCTGTTCGGTGTGTCGCTGTTCGGCCCCAGCTTCCAGCCCTGGGTGGTGATGGTGCTGCCGCCAGGCGGCTTCTTCGTGCTCGGCGCCTGGCTACTGCTGTTCTCCGCGCTCGAGCGGCGCAAGCAGCGCAAGTTCGCGGAGGCGCAGAATGTCTGAATCGGCTTTCCAGATCTTCATCAACGCCTTTCTCGCCAACAACTTCGTGCTGGCGATGTTCCTTGGACTATGCCCGTTCCTTGGCGTGTCTGGGAAACTGGAAACCGCCTTCCCGATGGGTGCGGCGACCACTTTCGTCATGCTGGTTGCTTCGCTGTGCGCCTACGGCCTTAACCTGCTGCTCGCCGCTTTCGATATCGAGTATCTACGGCTGATCGCCTACATCGTGATCATCGCTTCGGCAGTTCAGCTCGTCGAGATGGTGCTGAAGAAATTCAGCCCTGGTCTGTTTCGCGCGCTCGGGATCTATTTGCCGCTGATCACCACCAACTGCGCAGTGCTCGGGGTCGCGCTGTTCCAGACAGCGCGCGAGTATGACTTCGTCCAGTCGCTCACTTTTGCCATCGGTGCTGGCGCGGGGTTCACTCTCGCGCTGATGCTGATGGCGAGCGTGCGCGAACGCCTGCAGCTTTCCGACGTACCCTCGGTGGCACAGGGGACGGCCCTGTCGCTGATGCTGGCCGGCATCCTGTCGCTGTCCTTCATGGGCTTTGCCGGTCTGGGAGGCTGAGTGACTGCCTACCTCACCGCTTTCGGCCTGATCTTCGCGATCATGCTGGCGGGCATTGCGGTCGAGCGGGTCTATCGGGCCTTCGCGGCCAAGCATCCGCAGCTTGGGCCGTTCCGTAAGCCGAACGGTGGATGCGGCTCATGTGGCGGCGGGCATTGCGGCGACGGCAGTTGCCGAGACTGAATGAAAAGGGCCAGCGCGAAGGCTGGCCCTTTAATTTTCTTGGTGGGTGGTACAGGATTCGAACCTGTGACCAATTGGTTAAAAGCCAACTGCTCTACCGACTGAGCTAACCACCCTCAGAAGACGGAGGATTATAGCGGCTTGGTTGGAGTTGTGAACCCCCGTCGCGCGAAAAAAATCGTCCTGCCACGACAGGGCGATTTTTCCGTCAGACTTCCTGCATCATGCGCCAATACTGGTACTTCATGGTGGCGGCGGCACCAGCGATGATGGCGGCGAGCGTCAGGAGCGAGCCGGCAGCCAAGGTCGAAACGCCGGTGATGCCCTGGCCGACGGTGCAGCCCATCGAGAGCACGCCGCCGATGCCCATCAGCACGGCACCAATTGCGTGATTGAAGAAGTCCTTGCCATCGACGAACCACTCGATGCGGAAGCCACGGCTGATCAACGCCCATGCGAGGGAGCCGACAATCACGCCAACCATAGCGGCGATGCCGAAGTTTACGAGAGAGAAATCGCCGGGGTTCATCACATAGCGTGCCGCATCACCCATCGGACTGATGAAGGTGAACGACTGGGTTTCCACGCGCAGCGGCTTGACGTCGGCGAAGTCTGCAAATTCCTTCCATGCCGCGCCCATGCTGCTGCCTGTGACATACCAGCCGGCGATGACGACGAGACCGATGACGATGCCGGCGATGACATTGTCGCGGTTGGTGCGGAATTCACTTGAAGCGAAGGCGAAAACGAATACGCCCACCGCGACGATAATGCCGGCGATGGTGTTGCCGATACCGGTCAGATCGCCTAGCGTCTGGCTCTTGAAACCGTGCGCCGCAAGGTCGACCGTGGTCGCGCCAACCAGCTTGCCGAACACGTCGTTGTAAAAGTCGGTCCATAGCATCGCGTAGGCGCAGGCCGCGGCGATCACCAACACTACTAGCGACTTGAGATTACCGCCGCCGATGCGCACGAGCGTCTTGTTGCCGCAGCCGGACGCCAGTGTCATGCCAATGCCGAACAGCAGGCCGCCAAGCAGGTAGCGCAGCCAGGCGAAGTTGGCGGTGCGGTAGGGCGGAAAGGTCATGCTGCCGAGCGTCGCCTTGCCGCTGGCTTCGAGAATCACGACGCCAAGCAGGGCGACGGCGCCTGCCAGCAGCCAGGCGCGCAGGCGGCCCGTATCGCCCATGTTGACCCAGTCCGAAACAGCACCCATGGTGCAGAAGTTGGTCTTGTTGGCCACGGCGCCGAGGACAAAGCCTAGGCCCAGGGCAATGAGCAGCACTTGGTGGTGTATGGTGAATTCCATTGGGTTGTCTCCACTGACCGGCCTTCATGGGCCTTTAAGTAAACGCGAGGCGGCGATTCTCAGTCCAAATGCGTCTGCCATCCAATTCAAAGCTTCGCTTAAGAAATAACTGCTCCAAATGTGCAAGATTGCTGATATACGGTCGGATCCGGCAAGCCCGCAGCCGCAAAGCCATCGCGGCGCAGTCGGCAGGCATCGCACCTGCCGCAGGCGCGACCATCCGCATCGGCCTGGTAGCAGGAAACCGTCTGGGCGTAGTCGACGCCGAGAGTACTGCCACGCCGGATGATCTCCGCCTTGGACAGGTGGATCAGGGGGGCGTGGATTGTCAGTGGATTGCCCTCCACGCCGGCCTTGGTGGCGAGGTTCGCCATACGTTCGAAGGCTTCGATGAAGGCGGGGCGGCAGTCCGGGTAGCCGGAATAATCGACGGCATTCACGCCGACGAAGATGTCCTGTGCGCCGAGAGTCTCCGCCCAGCCGAGGGCGAGCGCCAGCATGATGGTGTTGCGCGCCGGCACGTAGGTAACCGGAATGCCGGGCTTGACTCCTTCGGTCGGTACGGCGATCGCAGGATCTGTCAGCGCCGAGCCGCCGAACTGGTTCATGTCGAGATGGACGGTGCGGTGTGCGGCGGCACCCAGCGATGTCGCGACGCGAGCTGCGGCGGCAAGCTCGGCGGTGTGTCGCTGCCCGTAATCGACCGAGAGACAATGGCAGGTGAATCCTTCGCTCTTTGCGATAGCCAAGCAGGTGGCGGAGTCGAGTCCGCCCGAGAGCAGGACGACGGCATGCTTCATACTCAGCGACCTCGTTCCGTGCCCCACAGCACCTTGTGCAACTGCAGCTGGAAACGCACAGGCAGCCGGTCCTGCAGTATCCATTCGGCGAGCTGTGCAGGCGGCAGCGTGTCCCACACCGGCGAGAACAGCACCGTGCAGATGTCCGAAAGGCGCCGTCCCGCCAGCGCCGACTTTTCTCGTCCCGCAAGAATCTCCTTCGCCCAGTCGTAGTCGGCGCGCGACGCGAGTACCAGCTTGACCTCGTCGGTTGGGCGCAGGTCGTCGAGATTCTCCCAGCGGTTCTTTTCGCTTTCCCCAGAGCTGGGTGCCTTGAGATCGACGATGCGCGAGACGCGCGGATCGATGCCGCCGATGTCGAGCGCGCCGGAGGTTTCGAGGGAGACCGAATAGCCGGCATCACAAAGAGCTGTCAGCAAAGACTGGCAGGCAGGCTGCGCCAACGGCTCGCCGCCGGTGACGCAGACGGTGCGGCAGCCGAAGCCGGCAACGCGTTCGAGAATGTCGGGGAGCGTCAGCGTTTCGCCGCCGCTGAAAGCATAGGTCGTGTCACACCAACTGCAGCGCAGCGGGCAGCCTGTAAGCCGGATGAAGACGGTGGGCAGGCCGGCGCGCGTGGACTCCCCTTGCAGGGAGAAAAAGATTTCGCTGATGCGCAGCGTTTCACCGGTGCGCTGCGGCGGCGCGCGGTCGGCCATCGCTGCCGGCTTAGCGCTTCTTCTTGGGCGCCAGCGTATTGAGGCGGGCGCGGGCGGTTTCGACGGCCGGACTGGTCGGATACTTTTCGATCAGCGACTCGAGCACGGTGATGGCGCCCTTGACATCCTTTGCGCCGACCAGGGCGTTGGCTTGCGCCAGCATCGCATCCGGGGCCTTGCTGTCCTTCGGCCAAGTGGCGGCGACATGGCCGAACGCCTTGGCGGATGGGTCGTAGAGCTTCTGCTGGTAAAGGCTCGAGCCGTGCCAGTAATGCGCGTTCGGCAGCAGCGTCGACTGGGGATGCTTGCCGATGAAGGCTTCGAAGGCCAGTTGGGCGTCTTTGAATTTCGACTCGCGGAACAGGCCCAGCGCGGCTTCGTAATCGCGCATCTCGGCCTGCGGATCAGCCTTGGGTGCTGCGGATTCGGCGGGCGTGGCGGCGGTTTCGAGCTTGCGCAGGCGGGTGTCGAGATCGACGTAGAAATCCTGCTGGCGCTTGTGTGCCGCATCGACCGCGTTGGTCAGCACTTCGATCTGACCGGTAAGTCGCGCGACGTCGCTGCGCAGTGCTTCGACTTGATTGGCGAAGTCGAGCTGGTTCTTGCCGAGACCGTCGACGCGTTGACGCAGCGCGTCGACGGTTTGCGCCAGTTCGGCACGCAAAGCGGAAATCTGCTTGCGCGCTTCCTCGTCGTCGAACAGGCCGGCCGATGCCGGCGCGGCCGGCAAGGCCAGCGCGACCAGCGTCAGCAGCAGCGCGTTGCGGCGCATCGACATCGATTAAAACTCGCCGGAGTAAAGCATGTCGCCGCGGCGGTTCTGCGCCCAGCAGGCATCGGTCTGATCCATGCAGGCGGGCTTCTCCTCGCCGAGGCTGACCGACTCGAGCTGGGCCTCGCTGGCGCCAAGCAGCATCAGCGCCTTCTTGACTGCCTCGGCGCGCTTCTGGCCGAGGGCGAGGTTGTACTCGCGGCTGCCGCGCTCGTCGGCGTTGCCCTGGATCAGCATCTTGACCTGGGTGTTCTTGACGAGGAATTTCGCGTGGTGGTCGAGCAGTGTCTTGTACTCGTCCTTGACGACGAAGCTGTCGTAGTCGAAGTAGACGCTGCGCTTGGACAGCGGGCTCTTCGGATCCTTCAAGGCAGCCAAGCCGTACGGATCGGACGACACGGACGCGACTGGCGCGGTCGTGCCGACAGCACTGGGGCTGCGGTCCTCGACGCCCGCACCGGCCTGCTCGGGCGCGGCGGGCTGGCTGCCGCAACCGGACAGCGCGAAGAGAGTGGCGAGGGAGAGAGCGATGATGGGTGTGCGCATGGCGTTTTCCTGTATGAATGAGTTATTTACTGAAGGGGCCCCACGACGGCTCGCGGACATCCGCGGCCTGCACCGAGAGGCGCTGCTTGACGCGCCCGTCGGTTGATACCGCCGCCAGCACGCCGCGTCCGCCTACCTCGGTGGCAAACAGGATCATGCGGCCGTTGGGCGCGAAGCTCGGCGATTCGTCCTTGGCGGTGTCGGTGAGGATCTGCGTCTGGCGGGTGGCGAGATCCATGATCGCGACGCGGAAGCGTCCGCCGTCGCGCGTCACGAAGGCGAGCCGCTTGCCGTCGGGCGACAGGCGCGGCGTGACGTTGTAGCTGCCATCGAAGGTGACGCGCTGCGCGGCACCGCCGGCCGCCGGCTGGCGATAGATCTGCGGGCTGCCGCCGCGGTCCGAGGTGAAGTAGATGAACTCGCCGTCAGGCGAGAACTGCGGTTCGGTGTCGATGCCGCTGGAGCTTGCAAGCCTGGTCACGCCGCTGCCGTCGGCATTGACGAGATAGAGTTGCGAGCCGCCGTCCTTGGTCAGTACGACGGCGAGTTTTTTGCCGTCGGGCGACCAGGCGGGTGCCGAGTTTGACCCCTTGAAGTTGGCGACGACATGGCGTCGCCCGGTGGCGAGATCATGCACGTAGATGATCGGCTTTTTCGCCTCGAAGGAGACGTAGGCCAGCTTGCCGCCGTCCGGCGACCAGGCCGGCGAGATGATCGGCTCGCGCGAAGCGAGCGCCGCCTGGGCGCCGTTGCCGTCGGCGTCGGCGATCTGCAGTTCGTAGCGGCCGGCGCTCTTCACCACGTAGGCGATGCGCGTCGAGAAGATCCCGCGCTCGCCGGTCAGCTTCTCGTAGATCGTATCGGCAATGCGATGCGCGGTGGCGCGGATTTGGGTGGAATTGTGGGCATAGGCCTGACCGGCGATAGCTGCCTGCTTTTGCGTGTCGTGCAGGCGGAAACGGGTTTCGTAGCGTCCGTCCGCTGCGGCGGTGACGCTGCCGACGGCGAGCGCGTCGGCGCCGCGCGTTTTCCACTCGATGTAGTTGGGCGAGGAGTTTTCATCCATCGCCGCACCTTGCGCATCGACCAGATTGAAGAGGCCGCTGCGCTCGAGATCGGAACGGACGACGGAAACCAATGCCTGGGAGACGACCCGCTCGCCGGCAAAATCGGCGATGGCGATCGGCATGCGCTGTGCGCCGGCGCCGGTGATCTGGATGGAAAGCTGCGCTTGCGCGGGGACTGCGGCGAGACAGAGAAACATCACCGCGGCCAGCCGCGCGGCTGGACGAGAAACGAGGGATTTCATGGGCTTGGATTATACCCTAGCGCCGAAGTCACTCTTCCTGGGGGCGGAAGGTCAGCGTCAGCGTGCGGCTGAACAACTCGCTATGACTGGGTTTCGGCAGCGGACTCGACTTGAGGATGGCGCGTTCGGTGGCAGCATCCCAGGAAGGGTTTCCCGAAGTCTTTTTGAGGCGAACGTTGAGCACCTCGCCCGACGGCAGTTGAGTGACCTCGAACACCGCTTCGGGGTTGCCGCGGATATCCGGGGGTAGCACGATGTTGCCGCGTACCTTGCCGCGGATGGCGCTGATGTACTTGGCCATCTCGCTGGCCTGGGCCGCGCGCGCCTGCTGGGCCTTGAGGTTCTCGAGCTCCTGCGCGGCGGAATCGGCGGCCTTGCGCTGCTGCAGGGCTTCGGCCTCGCGTCGCAGCTGCTCCTTGAAGGGGTCCGGCGCCGGCTTGGGTTCGGGTTTCGGTTCGGGCTTGGGTTTCGGTTTTTCCTTTTCCGCAATATCTGGTTTGGGCGGCGGCTTCGGAACGGGCTTGGGTTCCGGCTTCGGCTCCGGCTTGGGTTCGGGCTTCGGTTCCGGGTTTGGCTCGGGTTTCGGTGCCGGGACGGGAGTCGGCGCCGGCGGTACGGCGCGCACCAACTCGACCTCGACGGCCTCGGGCTGCTGTGTCTGCCAGTTGATGCCGTAGACCAGCAGTACGACGAGCGCCACGTGCATGAGCACGGCCAGCACGAAGGAGATGCGCTTGCCTGGAGCCTTGCGCGGAGCGGCGGGTGCTTCTGTCATGCTCTCTTCAGCGTCCCTTCTGTTGCACCAGCAGACCGATCTTCGCCACCTGCGCACGCTGCAGTTCGTCCATCACGTTCAGCACGGCCTCGTACTTGACGTTCTTGTCGCCGGCGATCAGCACCGGCTGGTCGGGATGCTTCGCCTGCAGTTCCTTGAGGCGTGCCGCGAGCTCAATGCGGCCGACGGTCACCTCGGCACCGCCGAGCGCACGGTCGCGCAGGTGCGTGCTGCCGTCGGCCTTGACGATGATCTCGAGCGGTTCGACCGGCGGGGCGGATGCCTTGCCGACGGAAGGCAGCTCGATGGCCGCCGGCTGGATCATCGGCGCGGTGACCATGAAGATCACCAGCAGCACCAGCATCACGTCGATGTAGGGCACGACGTTGATTTCGTGCTTGAGCCTTCTCGGTCTCATTACTTCATCTGCCGCTGCAGGATGTTCGAGAACTCCTCCATGAAGCTCTCGAAGCGCACGGCGACGCGGTCGGTGTCGTGGGCGAAGCGGTTGTAGGCGATCACCGCGGGGATCGCGGCGAACAGGCCGATCGCGGTGGCGACCAGGGCTTCGGCGATACCTGGGGCGACGGCGGCGAGCGTGGCGGTCGTCATGCTCGCCAGGCCGCGGAATGAGTGCATGATGCCCCAGACGGTGCCGAACAGGCCGACATAGGGAGACACCGAGCCGACAGAGGCAAGAAAGGAGAGATGGGCCTCGAGGTCGTCCACCTCGCGCTGGTAGGTGGCGCGCATCGCGCGGCGTACGCCGTCGATAGCGGTGGATGGATCGAGGCGCTGGCCACGCAATTTGGTGAATTCGCGGAAGCCGGCCTCGAAGATACGCTCGAGGGCGCCGCTCTGATGCCGACCATTTACCGCGCTTTCATAAAGGGTATTGAGGTCGCCGCCGCTCCAGAATTCGCGCTCGAATTCGTCGGTCTTGCGGCGGGCGTCGCGCAACTGGAACCACTTGCGGAAGATCCAGTACCACGACATGACGGAAACGTAGGCGAGCAGGCCCATGACCAGCTTGACGACGAGGCTGGCCTGGACGATCAGGTCGATAATGGCAAGATCCTGGGTGACGTTCATTAGGTTGAGTTCAAGTGAGCGTGGTGAGTTTGGCGTGGATGGCGGTGGGCATGGCGGCGGCCTTGCCCTTGGCAAGGTCGAGGCAGGCGACGCGCACGGTGGCGGTAAGCAGCGTTTGGTCGCCGCGTCTAATCGACTGCACGAATGTTACCTGAGCGCGGCCGAGTTCCTGAACGGCGGTGGTGACTTCGAGCAGGTCATCGAGCTTCGCTGGCTTCAGGTACTCGGCGGAGAGGGAGCGCACTGCGAAGGCAAGCCCGGTTTCTTCGGCCAGCCGGCGCTGTTCGAAGCCGAGGGCGCGCAGGCATTCGGTACGCGCGCGTTCGAGGTACTTCAGGTAGTTGGCGTAGTACACGACGCCGCCCGAATCCGTGTCCTCATAATAGACGCGCACGGCGAAAGTGTTCACTGGCCCTGCCATAGTTCCCGGTTGACGCCGCCTGGCGCATCGAGGCCGAAGTGGCGCCAGATGCTCGCCGTCGCGACTCGGCCGCGCGGCGTGCGCTGCAGGTAGCCCTGCTGGATCAGGTAGGGTTCGAGCACATCCTCGATGGTGTCGCGCGCCTCTCCGATGGCAGCGGCGAGGTTGTCCACGCCGACCGGGCCGCCGCCGAACTTCTGCAGTACGGCGGAGAGGAGCTTGCGGTCCATCACATCGAGGCCGAGTGCGTCGACGTCGAGCATGGTTAGTGCGGCGTCGGCGATCTCGCGCGTGATCGCGCCGTCGTGCTTGACCTCGGCGAAGTCGCGCACGCGGCGCAGCAGGCGGTTGGCGATGCGCGGCGTGCCGCGGCTGCGGCGCGCGATCTCGATCGCTCCCTCTTCGCCGATCGCGCAGTTGAGCAGGTGGGCCGAGCGACGCACGATCAGCGCAAGTTCATCGGGCGTGTAGAACTCCAGCCGGGCGACGATGCCGAAGCGGTCGCGCAGCGGATTGGTCAGCATGCCGGCACGCGTCGTCGCGCCGACCAGCGTGAAGGGTGGCAGGTCGAGTTTGACCGACCGCGCCGCCGGGCCTTCGCCGATCATGATGTCGATCTGGAAGTCTTCAAGCGCCGGGTAGAGGATTTCCTCGACCACCGGCGAGAGCCGGTGGATCTCGTCGATGAACAGTACGTCGTGCGGTTCGAGGTTGGTGAGGATCGCGGCGAGGTCGCCGGCGCGCTCGAGCACCGGCCCTGAGGTTTGGCGCAGGTTGACGCCCATCTCGTGGGCTACGATGTGTGCCAGCGTGGTCTTGCCGAGTCCGGGCGGACCAAACAGCAGCACGTGGTCGAGTGCCTCGCCGCGCTTCTTGGCAGCGGCGATGAAGATCTCGAGCTGTTCGCGGATCTTCTGCTGGCCGACGTATTCGGCAAGCTTCTTCGGCCGCAGCGCACGCTCGATCGCATCCTCCTGCGGCGACTCGGCGGCAGGGGAGATCAGGCGGTCGGCGAATTCGTCGGTCTGGATCATGTTTCGACTTTAGCCGGAGCAGACCAGCCTTCGGCCAGCGTGAGCGCCAGGGCGAGGATGACCGGTCCGAGGAAGATGCCGACGAAACCGAACGCAAGTACGCCGCCGAACACGCCGAGTGCGATCAGCAGGATCGGCAGGCTGGCGGTGCGGCTGATCAGCAGCGGCTTGACGAAATTGTCCACGCTGCTGATGACGGCGACGCCCCAGACCACCATGAAGATCGCCCAGCCGGTCTGGCCCTGATCGTAGAGCCACCATGCCGCACCGCCCCACAGCAGCGGCGGGCCGACCGGGATCATCGAGAGGAAAAAGGTGCCGGCACCGAGCAGCAGGGCGCCGGGCACGCCAGCGATCAGGAAGCCGATCAGGGCGACCAATCCCTGTGCAGCGGCAGTGCCGACGATGCCGACCATCACGCCCATGATCGTGTTGCGCGCGAGCTGCAGCATGCGCGCACCGAGCGCGCCGCCGATCTTGTCGGCTAACAGGGTGAGGCGTGCGCCGAGCATGCGGCCGTCGCGATAAAAGAAGAAGGCGATGAACACCACGAGCGTCAGTTCGAGCAGGCCCTGGCCGATCAGGCCGGCCGCCGCGGTTAGCAGCTTGCGGGTCGGCTCGAACAGCTGCTTGCCGAGCTGGGCGAGTTCGGCCTGGCTGGCCGCGAGCTTGCGCCAGTAGTCGTCCAGGTAGCCGCCGACCAGCGGGAGGGAGGAGAGCCACTGCGGCGGCGACCAGTCGCCGGCATCGAACCAGGCGCGAAGCAAACTCAGCAGCTGGGTAACGCCTCCGGCAATCGTCGCGGCGAGATAGGACATCGGCAGCAGCACGCACAACGCAAGCAGCAGCGTGGTAAGCAGCGCGGCGAGGGTGGTGCGTCCCTTGAGGCGCGACTCGATCCAGGCCATCAGCGGCCAGGTGGTCAGCACCAGGATTGCGGCAAACAGGATCGCCGCCAGGAAGGGGGCGAGCACCCACCCGGCGCCGACGAGGATCAGCGCCACCAGGGCGATGCGGAAATAGGCGCGGGCTTGTTCGGTCATCGGGCGGCGGGGAATGATCGCGACATTCTACCCGCTGGGCGGAGGACGCTTCGCGCGCCGGATGTGCAGCGTCTTTTCGACGCTGGCGATCACGTTGCCGGCGGCATCGACGATGTCGACGGTCCAGGTCGGCTCGTATTTTTCTCCGTTGGCGGTGGCAGCGAGCACCTCGGCGATCTGTGCTTCGCTCAAACTGAAATGCGCATAGACATGGTGGCGTCCCGGCGTGCGAAAGCGGATGGCGGCGGCCTTGTCCCAGACATGGTAGCCGCGCGGCAGGTTGTGCAGCAGCATCAGCGCATAGAACGGGTCGGTCATCGAGAACAGCGAGCCGCCATATTGGGTGCCGAAGTAGTTGCGGTTCAGCAGGCCGAGCCGCAGCCGCACCGTGATGCGCCTGTAGTCCGGCGCGATCGACAGCACGTGGATGCCGGCGCCGACGAACGGCGGCCACAGGTTCATGCCCAGCCGCAGCATGCCTGCCGAGAGGCGAAGGCGGCTGAGGAAGCCCTGCGACACCGGCCTAACCTTTGGCCAGCAGCTTGAGCGCCTGGCGAATGCCTGCGGCGACCTCGATGTCGGCCGGCAGGGCCTTCATTGCCGTCAGCGCTTCGCGTTCGCTGTAGCCGAGCGCCAGCAGTGCGTTGAGGATGTCGGCGGTCGCGTCGGCGACCGCTGCCGCCGTCCCGCCGGCGCCGACTTTTCCGGGGGCGGCCGCTGCTAGCGCGGTCTTCGGCAGTTTGTCCTTGAGTTCCAGCAGCAGGCGCTCAGCGGTCTTCTTGCCAATGCCGGGAATTTTCACCAGCCGGCCGCTTTCCTGCAGCGCGACGGCCTGGGCGAGTTCGGCGACCGAAAGCCCCGAGAGCACGGCGAGGGCCATGCGCGCACCGATGCCGGAAATTTTCAGCAACTGGCGGAACATCGCGCGCTCGTCTTCGGTGAGAAAGCCGAACAGCTGCTGCGCATCCTCGCGCACCACCAGGTGCGTGCGCAAGGCGACACGCTCGCCGGTGGCGGGCAGGTTGTAGAAGGTGCTCATCGGCACGTCGATCTCGTAGCCGACCCCGCCGCCAGTCTCGACGAGGATTTGCGGCGGGTTCTTTTCGCGCAGGGTGCCGGCGATGCTGCCGATCATTTCTTGGCTCCGTTAGACGAGGCGGCCATTTCTAACACGAAACCCCTTGCCGCCCAACGCGCCGGCCAGGCCGTTTTGCCCGGCCCCGCCCAACGCTCCATGGGCATGGCAAATGGCGCAAGCGAGCGCATCGGCGGCGTCGGCCGATGGCTCGCCCGGCAGCTGCAGCAAGCGAGTGACCATATGACCGACCTGCTGCTTGGCCGCCTTGCCGTGACCGACGACGGCCTGCTTGACCTGCAACGCCGTGTATTCGGCGACCGGCAGGCCGGCGAGCACGAGTGCCGAAATTGCCGCGCCGCGTGCCTGACCGAGCAGGAGGGTCGATTGCGGATTGACGTTGACGAAGACCTTCTCGATTGCCGCCTCCATGGGAAAGTCAGCGGGATGATGTACCGCAATCACCTCGCCGATGCCGTCGAGCAGAGTTTTCAATCGCTTGGGCAGGGGGTCATTCTCGTCGCTCTTGATGCAGCCGCTCGTCACGTAGGCGAGCTTCTGACCGGTCTTGTCGATGATCCCGAACCCGGTGATGCGCAGTCCGGGGTCGATGCCGAGGATGCGGGTAGTCTTCATTGCCGCGCAAGATACACGGCTGCGAGGGGCTTTTCCATGCAACCGGCGGAGGTGAGAATGGTGCGGCGCAAGATGGAATGTGCTTGTCAGTGCGTCGATGAACTGATAGATATTGCTAAAGTAGGTGCGAAACAAGATGAGACGCGCATTGCACGGGGGGTGCATCTGCGGGTTCTTTCACGAATGCAGTGTTGGCCTGCAAGGAGGAGATACCGTGTTCAGCCAGACAAAAATCAAGACCCGCTTTTATATCCTGATCGGGTTCTCCGCCGCCATGCTGGTCTGGGTCGGCATCACCGGCCTGACAGGAATCCGTACGGCGAACGAGACGCTTGCATCGCTCTACAGCGGCCACTTGCTTTCCATGCAGCGCATCAATGAAATCCGCAACAACCAGATGCAGATGCATATCACGCTGGCTGCAGCGCGCATGGAGAGTGACCCTTTCGATATCCTGGCGCAGACCGACAAGCTCAGCGGCATCATCTTCAGGATCGAGAATCTGCTGAAGGAATACGAAGGCCAGCCGCTTGCCGAGGAGGAGCGTCAGCTTTTCGAGGCCTTCGTTCAGGCGCGCCTCAACTTCGGGCGCAACGGCGTCATGCCGATGGTCGACCTGCTGCAGAAGGAGAAGTTCGCTGAGGCCGACGCCTTGCGAAAAAGCGTGATGGAGCCGGCCTATGCGAAGGCATCGGCCGCCATCGATGCCCTGCTGAAGCATCGGATCGACCGTGCGCAGACCGAATACGAGGAGGCGACCGCCTATGCGACGCGCGTCAAGACGATCTCGATCGGCAGCATGCTGGCGGGCCTGACGCTTTCGATCATGGCCGGGCTGTTCATCACCCGGGCGATCACTCGGGGTGTCGCGCAATTGGTCGGCGCGGCATCCGGCCTGGCCGAAGGAAACCTTGCCGTGCGGACCGAGATGAAAGGCGGCTGCGAGTTGAGTCAGGTGGCGCAGACCTTCAACAAGATGGCGGAGGAGTTTTCGTCGATCTTGAGCCAGGTGCAGAAGGCGTCGACCGAGGTGGTGGGCACGTCCTCCGCCGTGGCGGATACGGCCGAACGGGTTGCGCTGGCCTCGCACCAGCAGGCGAGTGAAGCGGCTGATGCCGCGACTTCCGCCGACACACTCAATCACACGATCGACAGCCTCGTGGCGCGCAGCGAACAAGTGGCGACGGCGGCCGAGGAGACCAGCGAACTTGCGGTGCGGGGGCAGGGTGTCGTCAATCAGGCGGTTGTTGGGATTCGAGACATCGCGGCGACCTTCAGCGAGTCGGCACGGCTCGTCGATGCCCTCGGCGCCCGTTCAGACCAAATCGGCCAGATCGTTGCAGTGATCAAGGATATTGCCGACCAGACCAACCTGCTGGCGCTGAATGCCGCCATCGAGGCGGCGCGGGCGGGCGAACAGGGCAGGGGGTTTGCGGTGGTTGCCGACGAGGTGCGCAAGCTCGCGGAACGCACGGCCGGCGCCACGGCGGAGATCTCGACGATGATCGAATCGATTCAGAGCGAGACGCGCGGCGCGGTGGGCAACATGGAGGCCGGCAACCGCCAGGTAGACAAGGGCTTGCGCTTGGCGGAGGAAGCGGGTCGGGCGCTGCAGGAGATCAACGACAGCATTCGCGCGGTGGCGGCTTCGATTCGCGAGACGGCCGCCTCGACGCACGAGCAGGCGGCCACCAGCCGGGAAATCTCCGGCCGCGTGGAAAGCATCGCGCGCATGGCGACCGAGAACCGCGATGCGGTGGGGCAGACCAACGATTCCGTGCATGGTCTCAAGCAGCTCGCGGAGGAGTTGCAGAAACTGGTGTCGCGCTTCCGGCTTGCTTGAGCCTTAGCGGCGGGCGAGATAGACCCCGGCCACGGCGAGCACCATGCCGACGAGCGCCGGTCCGCCGAGCGTCTCGCCGAAGATTGGCCAGGCCAACAGCGCGGTGGTCGGCGGCGTGAGATAGAACAGGCTCGCGACATTCACTGCGCTGCCGTGGCGGATCAGCCAATTCAAGAGCGAGATCGCGCCGACCGACAGCACCAGTACCAGCCAGCCGAGCGCGAAGACGAACTCTCCGGTCCAGTCGACGCGATAGCCATCGGTGGCGAAGACGATCGCGCCGGTGACGAAGGCGCTCGGCAGGAATTGCGCAACCGCGCCGCTGCGCCAGTCGAATCGCGGGCTGAAGCGTTTCTGGTAAAGCGTGCCGCAGGTGATGCCCAGCAGCGCCGCGAGCGCCGGCCACAGCGCGGTCAGTTCGAATTCCGCACCGAGCTTGTTCGAGACGACCAAGGCGACGCCGCAGAAGCCGAGTGCCAGTCCCGCCCACTGGCGCGGTAGCACGGCTTCGCCGAGCAGGCGACCGGCGAGCGTGGCAGTGAGGAGCGGCTGCATGCCTACCACTAGTGCGACGACGCCTGCCGGTAGGCCGCGCCCGATGGCGACGAATACGCCGCCGAGGTAGAGCGCATGCACCAGGAGGCCGGAGATGCCGATGTGCAGCCACTCGCGCGCGTCGCGCGGCCAGGGTGCCCGCCAAGCGAGCGCGATAGCGCCCATCAGTCCGATCACCAGCAGGTAGCGGACGAACAGGAAGGAGAGCGGCGCGGCGTGAGGCAATCCCAGCTTCGCGCCGATGAAGCCGGTACTCCAGAGAAACACGAAAAGGAAGGGCGCCAGTCGTACCATGGGGGCCAGCATGAAAAGTCGGTGCTGGTGGGACGGCGCCTTCCGCAGTAATGGGAAACAGCCCGCGGGACGACGCGGGCTATTCGTCCATCACCGCGGTCGTATAGACCTCTTGCACGTCGTCGAGGCCGTCGAGTGCGTCGAGCAGCTTCTGCATCTTGGCGGCATCCTCGCCGACGAGTTCGGCTTCGTTCATTGGCTTCATGGTTACCTCGGCATACTCGGCCTTGAAGCCGGCACCTTCCAGAGCCTCCTTGACGGTGAGGAAGTCGCCAGGACCGGTGATCACCTCGATGGAGCCGTCGTCGTTGGTCGCCACGTCTTCGGCGCCGGCCTCGATGGCGGCGTCCATCAGCTTTGCCTCGTCGGTGCCCGGCGCGAAGATCAACTGGCCGCAGTGCTTGAACATGAAGGCGACGCAGCCGTCGGTGCCCATGTTGCCGCCGTGCTTCGAGAAGGCGTGGCGCACTTCGGCGACGGTGCGCGTCTTGTTGTCGGTCAGGCAGTCGACCATCACGGCCGCGCCGCCGATGCCGTAGCCTTCGTAGCGGATCTCGACGTAATCGACGCCCTCGAGTTCGCCGGTACCCTTCTTGATCGCGTTTTCGATCTTATCCTTGGGCATGTTGACGGCCTTGGCCTTGTCGACCGCGAGGCGCAGGCGCGGGTTGAAGCTGGGATCGCCGCCACCCATCTTGGCGGCGACGGTGATTTCTTTGGCGACGCGCGAGAAGGCGGCGCCGCGCTTTTCATCCTGGCGGCCCTTGCGGTGCTGGATGTTGGCCCATTTGGAATGTCCGGCCATGCTGATGCTTTCCTGGAGTTGGGTTGCGAAAAAGAAGGGCGTCCGGCCGTGTTCGGTCCGGACGCAGCGCGGATTCTACGGCAGAGGAGGCTTATGCGGCCGGGGGCCGCATCTCGACGATTTCGGTGATCGGCAGGGTGGCGATGTCACGCAGTTTTTCTAGGCGCATGCCTTCCTGCTCGAGCAGCACCGAGGGCTGCGAGAAGCTCGAGGCGACGAAGACTTCTCGGCCGTCCGGGGAGCGGCGCCGCACGCCATAGACGATGCGCGAGCGTTCCTCGGTCTGCAGCTTGCCGATCAGGCTCTTGGTGACCCAGATGCTGCCGAAGCGGGCGAAGTCGGAGATGCGCGCTGCCTGGTTGATCGTGTCGCCGAGCACAACGAACTCGACGCTGGTCGGCGTCTGGAACGTTCCCAGCCATTCCTGGCCTTCGGTGATCCCGGTGTTCAGGTAGAGCTCGTTGAACCACTGCTTGCGCAACTGCCAGGCTTTCGACAGGCGTTGGATTTCAGTGCGAATCTCCAGCGCGCAGGCCACCGCGTTGGCGAGGTAGTCGCTGTCCGGCTGCGGGAAGAAGTAGTAGACGAGGCCGTCGCCGACATGCTTGCCGCAGGTGGCGCGGTACTTGCGGAATACCGGCGCCAGCGTGCTCCAGATTTCGTTGATCAGCTCGAAGTATTCCTCGGGGGGCAGTTCGGAGCAGATCTTCACCGAGCTTTGCAGATCGGCGACCAGCACGGCGAGTTGGGTGACGACCGGCAGGCGCTTGCGCAGCAGGCTGCGGATCACCTCGTCGCGCCGCGCCAGCAGTTCGAGCATCGCGTCGGCCGGCCCGCTCTCCGGGGCGAGCACGATGAACATGCCCTCGCGGAAGAACGAGGCGTAGGCGCTGTAATAGGTTTCCTCCCCTTGCTCGTCGGGCAAACGCACGGTCGACTGGACGATGGGGCGGGTGGGCTCCTCGGGCGATTCGAGGTAGGCGGCCTGCAGGCGGGCATAGGCGACCGGGTCGAGGCCGCGGCAAACGTTGCTGAAGCTTTCGGCAGTCAGGAAAGACTTGGCGATGCCGACATGGAAGCCCAGCAGGCTACTCCATTCGCTGCGCTTGATCGGCAGCAGGCGGAACAGGTTGCGCGCGTCGCTGGTCTGGGGAAGGTCGAGTTGGCCGCCGAACAGGCATTGCTTCGCCGCCGGGTTGATCCAGACCAGCTCGAAGTTCTGGTTGATCATGTACGCCGGATAGGCGATGTTGTCGAGCGTCAACTGCAAGGAACCGCTTTGCGCAACCGGTTCCCGATGCGGTGCATGGCTGGGCGAGCCGCTCTTCGGCGGCGGCTTCTGGGCGGCCAGGCGGTCGATAATCTGGGCCATGCTGAGTCCTTCCTGCTTGAGGCGGCGTACTTCGTCGATGCTGGGCGACGGTTTGGCGGAAAACGGCGTCATGATGAAAAGGGTTGCGTCATGGGACAATCCGATTGCCGGCCCCTCGCCAGCTGTCAGCACAATATTACGACGGAAAACAGGCGAAATTTAAAGTCTTTTTTGAGTTATGTGCGTCAACGTGTTGTTTTAAAGAGAATACCGGGGTAATCCATGTCCGCGAATCCGCTCCTCGTCGCCCGCCACGGGGCGACAGACCTTTCCCTGCTGCCCGCCCTCGCCAATCGACACGGTTTGATTACCGGCGCCACCGGCACTGGTAAGACCGTCACCTTGCAGCGACTGACCGAGCAGTTCTCCGCCATCGGCGTGCCAGTGTTCCTGGCCGACGTGAAGGGTGATCTATCCGGCCTTGGTGCGGCCGGAACGGCTTCGGACAAGCTGCAGAAGCGGCTCGACAGCCTGGGCGTGACCGACTGGCAGCCGCGCGCCAATCCGGTGGTGTTCTGGGACGTCTTCGGCGCCATCAACCACGGCGGCCATCCCGTGCGCGCCACGGTGTCGGACATGGGGCCGCTGCTGCTCGCCCGCCTGCTGGGCTTGAACGAGACTCAGGAAGGGGTGTTGCAGATCGTCTTCCGCGTTGCCGACGATGCCGGTCTGCTGCTGCTCGATCTCAAAGATCTGCGTGCGATGGTGCAGTCCGTCGGCGACAACGCCGCACAATTCAAGACACAGTACGGGAACATCTCCGCCGCCTCAATCGGCGCGATCCAGCGCGGCCTGCTGACCCTCGAAGAGCAGGGCGGTGACCAGTTTTTCGGCGAACCGATGCTCGACATCGCCGACTTGATGCAGACCGCCGATGGCGGGCGTGGCGTGGTGAACATCCTCGCCGCCGACAAGCTGATGAATTCACCGAAGCTCTATGCGACCTTCCTGCTGTGGCTACTGGCTGAATTGTTCGAGCAGTTGCCCGAGGCCGGCGACCTCGACAAGCCGAAGTTGGTGTTCTTCTTCGACGAGGCGCACTTGCTGTTCGACGGCGCGCCGGAGGCGCTGATCGACAAGGTCGAGCAGGTGGTGCGCTTGATCCGCTCGAAGGGCGTCGGCGTTTATTTCGTCACGCAGAATCCGCTCGACGTGCCCGACAAGGTTCTCGGCCAGCTCGGCAACCGCGTGCAGCATGCCTTGCGCGCCTTCACGCCGCGCGACCAGAAGGCCGTCAAGGCGGCGGCCGAGACGATGCGCGCCAACCCCGCCTTCGATGCGGCTGCTGCGATCACCGAGCTTGGCGTCGGCGAAGCGCTGGTGTCCTTCCTTGACGAGAAGGGGCGTCCCCATGTCGTCGAGCGCGCCTTCGTGCTGCCCCCGTCCTCGCGCCTCGGTCCCCTGACGGACGATGAGCGCCAGAAGGCGATCCGCAGCTCGGTGCTCTTTGGTCATTACGAGAAGATGGTCGATCGCGAGTCGGCCTACGAGAAGCTCACTGCGCGGATGGCTGCCGCACAGTCCCCGGAAAAAGTCGGCGCTGGCGGGACGGCGCCAAGACCCGGCGAAGCAGGCGGGACGGTGCCTGCAGGGCCGGCCGGGCAGGGCGGCGGACTCAACGAGATTCTGTTCGGCCGCACCGGGCCGCGCGGCGGCCAGTACGACGGACTAGTTCAGACCGCGGCGAAGAGCGTGATGCGCACCATCGGCTCGCAGGTCGGCCGAGAGCTCGTGCGCGGAGTGCTCGGCTCTCTCTTCGGCGGCGGCAAGCGGCGCTGACGTCTGCATGAAATTCGGTGGCGGCCATGGCGCCGGGATGGCTTTGGCGATCCTGGCGGCTTTCGGCTTTTCGTTCAAGGCGATCCTCGTCAAACTGGCCTACCCTTACGGCGTCGATGCTATTACGCTCTTGGCGTTGCGCATGGCGTTCGCGTTGCCGGTATTCCTCTGGGTCGGTTACGTGGCATCGCGCGGCATGCCCGCCCTCACCGCGCGCGACTGGGCGGGGGTGGCGACCATGGGGCTGGCCGGCTACTACGGCGCGAGCGTCTTCGATTTTCTCGGCCTGCAGTACATCTCGGCAGGCCTCGAACGCCTCATCCTGTTCACCTATCCGATGATGACGCTGCTGTTCGGCATGGCGCTCTCCCGGAGGCTGGCGAGCCGGCGTGAGGTGGCTGCGCTGGCGCTCTGTTACGCTGGGATCGGCGCCGCTTTCTGGCATGACCTCGAATTTGCGCAGGATGCCGGGGCGATCTGGCTGGGCGCCGGACTGGTGTTTGCTTCGGCGCTCTGCTATGCGGTGTATCTGACCGGCAGCGCGCAGTTGATTGGCCGACTCGGCACGGCACGTTTTGCCGCCCTCGCCACACTGGTTTCGACAGCGGCGGTGTTCGGCCATTTTCTCGCCACGCAACCCGTGGCGCATCTCGCCCAGCCTTGGCAGGTCTATGGCTACGCGCTCGCAATGGGTCTCTTTTCGACGGCGCTGCCGGTATTCGCCCAGTCGGCCGCCATCAGGCGACTCGGCAGCGCACGGGTGGCATTGGTCGGCATGCTTGGGCCCTTGGCCACCATCGGCTTCGCCGGTTTCCTGCTCGGCGAGCCGCTGTCGCTGGCGCAATTGCTTGGCGTTGCGCTGGTGATCGCCGGCGTGGCGCTCGTCAGCCGGCGATCACCCTCCTGATGATGGGGATTGCCAGCGACGCCTGAGCATGCCATCATCGCGAGCCAAAATTCGGCTCGCTCGAGCCGCAAATGAAATAAAAGTGAACCTCCGCCATTGCCTGCTGCTCGCGAGCCTATGCGTCATCGGACACGCAGGCGCCGCCACGGGCTCATCGGAGCAGGATTACTTCAGCGAACTCCCCGAGGTGCTGACGGTCACCCGGCTCGCCCAGCCGATCAGCGAGACGCCGGGAGCGGTGACGATCATCGATCGCGAAACCATCCGGCGTTCGGGCGCGCGCGAGCTGGTCGACGTGCTGCGGATGGTGCCTGGCTACATGGTTTCAGGGTTCAACGGAGCGAATCCGACAGCGGCCTATCACGCTCCGCTGGACGACTATGGGGTACGCAATCTGGTGCTTGTTGACGGGCGCTCGGCGTACTCTGCGTACTACTGGGGCGATACCCATCGTGGCATGATGGGACTACTACTGGAAGATATCGAGCGCATCGAAGTGTTGCGCGGCGCCAACTCCGCGGCCTACGGTGCGAACGCGATGTTCGGCGTCATCAACATCATCACTCGGCACTCGGCCGATACACGCGGCGCAGAAGTATCGGTGACAGGGGGGCAGCGCGGTATCTGGGACAACCAGGCGCGCATCGGCTGGGGTGATGCGAATGCCAGCTTCCGCCTGTCGACCGGGCGGCGCAGCGACAGCGGCTACGGCAATGCCTACGATGACAAGATCGTCAGCCAACTTCATTTCCGCGGCGATCTAAGGCCGGTGGCCGATCAGGAAGTGATGCTGGCGGCCGGTGTCGCGGAGCTGTCTACGGGAGGTGGCTTTCCCGAGGATTTCGGCAACCCAGAACGCACCACAGGCTGGAGGAATGTTTATCTGCATGGAACATGGCAGAAACAGCTCTCCGAGACCGACCAAATAAGGCTAACCGCGAATATTGATGAAGAAACCATTCGCGATGCTTTCGCCTATGCGTCGGACCCTAGCGTAATCGTTAGTTCCAGTGGGAACGGCAGACGTACGAACCTCGAGTTCCAGCACAAGATGGGCTTTGGTGCGGCGCTGCGAGCAGTTTGGGGAGCGGGCTACAAATATGAGGAGGCAGTTTCCTCGCCGCTTTACAACCGCAATGACGCGGTATCAATTCATGAGGAGCGGCTATTCGGCAACCTCGAGTGGCGGCCCCATGCAAGATGGATCGTCAATGCCGGCGGCTTCTTGGGTAACCACAGCAAGAAAGGAACCTATTTTTCACCACGCCTGATGGCGAACTTCCATGCGACATCCAACCATACCTTCCGTATGGGTGCGACCGAGTCCACTCGCATGCCCACGTTGTTCGAGTTGCAGGGGGATGTCAGGTATTACCCTAAAAACGTACTCGGCACCCCCCTTCCCTTGTCGGGGAGTTCGAAACTTCAAAACTTGCTGACCTATTTTGCGGCGATGGGCCAGCCTGCCATATTGAGTTCTTCCTCAGGAGAAGTTATTGAGTCGGCTTTCATGAACTTGAACTGAGTCATGCGGCATATTTGACGGGGTCATGTTGAAAGTAGCGACGAATCCGTTCGGGTTGTTTCTGCACGCTGCGCAGATGGCGCGAAGCG
>JBGFRW010000022.1:0-45630 GCA_041694935.1 Pseudomonadota bacterium
GAAGCGCTCGAACACCTTGAAGACATAGATTTTGTTAGCCATGTGATTCTCCTCAATGCTTGCGCGCGGCGACGATGCGGATCGCGCCGTGGATGAGCACGCCGATCAGGGTCAGCAGCGCGATAGTCCAGCCGGCCTTGTTGAGCAGTTCGTTGCCGTGGCGGCCGGGCATGTAGATGCCGGGAACGTTGTCGAGGCGACCGATGCCGGTGCTAGGCTGATGGCATTGGGCACAGGCCAACGCATCCGTCTTCGGCGCGACCATATGGGTGATCGGCCATGACATCTCGGTACTGACGAAGCCGTACTTGCCGCTGTACTCAGCGCCGATTTCGCGCATACCCCATTCGAGTGCCTTGTCCCAGTTGAAGTTGGACCAGAACGCGGCATCGTCCTTGCCGTAGGTATGGAATACCACCAGCTGGTTGTTGCCGACGTCGTAGGGCTGCTTGCCTTCGAAGCGCTTGATCGGCCAGATCTTGGACTTGCCATCGGTGGGCGATCCTTCGAAGCTGTTGATTTTCACGACCTTGCTCGGGTCAAGCTTGGTCTCGCGCAGCGTGTAGTTGACTTCGCCGTTGAACCAGATGTACTCGGGAATGACGTTGGTCTCGTACTTGAAGTCGCCCTTCTTGCTGTTGTAGGCCTCGTGGCCGCCGCTGTCCTTGGTGACGATCGGCTTGCCGTTGGCGTCCATCTTGCCGGCTGTCGACCAGTCCCACATCATCTTGGTGGGGCGGCCGCCGCGAGCGAACTCGGGGACGTGGCAGGTCTGGCAAGCGATCTTTTCCGCGTGCATATTGAGGCGTGCAGCTTGAGCGGCCTCCTTGTGCGGCGCATTGGTGTGGCAGGACTGGCAGGTCGCGGGGTTGCCCTCCTCGGCCTTGCCGCGGATATGCTTGGCAGTATCTTTGGCAGTCGGGTTATAGCGGCTACCGGGAACCGCATGGCCGGTCGTCGCGTGGCAGGTGCCGCAACTGAAGTTCAGCCCGTCCTTGTCCATGTGCACGTCGAGGTACTTCTTCGGCTGCTTCAGTGAGCTGTCGAGATCGCCGTGCTTCACCGCATCGCCGCCGCCGCCGTAGAAGTGGCATGCTCCGCAGTTGTCGCGCGTGGTCTTACCTACGCTTTGGGCGATCTTCTTGAGGTCGACGCCCTTGACGATCTTGCCAGACTTAGGCGGGAACTCCATGTCCTGATAGACCGGATGCCCCGACAGACCAGGTAGCTTCCTGTAGGTCTTTGTGCTTTCGTGGCAGACCAGGCAGTCGACGTTCTTCTCGGATGTGAAGTCGAACTTGTCGTCCTTCCAGCCGTAGCCGACGTGACAGGCAGTGCAGAACTCGTAGTTCGAGGGAACTGCCGTGCAGAAGTTGTTGATGACGTTCTTCTTGCCGAGCTTTTGGTTGGTCTTCGGATTGAGGAACTCCCATTTCCAGTGCTGCGTCTGATGCACCTGCTTGGCCGCCTCGGTATGACAGGCCAGACAGGCCTCGGTGACTTCGGGGCCGCTCTTGAAGTCCTTTTGCAGTTCCTTGAACTTGCTGTGGTCGGCTGTTGAAGTCGACTTCTTCGCATCTCCGTTCGTCGGGGCGTAGGCGTGCGCGCCAGCTGCGACCGATTGGGCGGGTGCATCGGAGGCGAGCGCCGGCAGCGATGCTGCCAGCAGCAGGCCGAGTGTCGTGACTAATTTACGCATGATTGTCCTCCTTAGCAGCCGCCACCGCCGCCACCGCCGGCTGCGCCGCCGCTGCTGGCCTTCGGCAGGATGATTTGAGGTGCAGGCTTGGAGGGATCGAATACGAGGAATTTCGCCTGGTCGGCAGCGACGTTCTTCATCACGCCGCCGACGAGCGGACCGAACATCTGGCCCATCAGCCCGGCGTTCATCGTGCCGATGTAGACCTTGCCATCGTTCTTCTTGTAGACGGAGATTTTGCAGGGCATCAGGATCGAAAGGAAGCGTACCGTATCGTCCTTGAGGATCGGCCCAGAGTATTTCGTGCTGCATGCCTCGATCATCATTACCGGGAGGGTATTACCGCCGTCGGCTTCCACAGCCTTGCCCGGATTGCGCAGACCAGCCAGTGCCCAGCCATTGCCTGTCGCCTCGATATTGTGCTGGATCCTTGCGACCGTTTCCTCCATACCGAACGGGCTGACCCTCTCGGTGAACATCAATTTGTCCATGGAAACATAGCCCAGTATCGCTGTAGCGAGAATGCCAGCAATGAAGCTGCCGATGATTTTCAACATAATTTTCCCCTGACTGTTGAAGGTTGCGAGGTATGGTCAGGCAATGCCTGCTACTTCACTGCCTTTCCACGTGGCACTAACTTATGCCTTTTTTGGTACTACGTTTTGAGCTAGATCAAGCTTATTAGAATATTCTTATAAATAGATAAGTGCTACCCAGCTTATAGCAAAAAGTCAGTGCTGGCTAGACAGTAATGTATGAATTAATAGCTAATAACCACCTGTTTAATAAGGATATATTTTAGGGTGGAAATTCAGTCTGCTACGAAGCCGAAGCTGCCGTCCGGAGTTGGTGAAAGGGATTTACCGGCGATAAGCTCATCGAGCAAGGCTTCATACGTGTTGTAAATCCGTTCCCAGTCGAGATGACGGACACTGGCCGGGCAGGTCTGGCGCCAAGGCGAGTTGGTTTCCATCACTTGCACCGCAGCGGCGATGAAGCTTGCGGCATTACCTGGTGGAGCAAGGAAACCGTTCTGCCCATTGACGATGAGATCTGCTGCGGCCGCACAGTCGTAGGCAACGACAGGCAGTCCGGAGGCGAGTGCCTCTGTTACGACATTGCCGAAAGTTTCCGTCAGGCTGGGAAACAAGAAGAGGTCGGCGCTTGCGTAATGGGTGGCCAGATCTTCGCCATGCCGGTTGCCGGCAAAATGGCAATCGGGGTGACGGCGTTCGAGGGGCTTACGCAGCGGACCGTCGCCGACGAATACCATGCGGGTACGGGGGTGGATGCTCCGCAGGTCCGAGAAAGCCTTCAGTGCCAGGCCAAGATTTTTCTCGGGCGCAAGGCGGCCGACGACGATCGCGACCGGATCGTTTTCCTGCGCGCCCCAGTAGCTGCGAAGCGTGGCACAACGCCGTCCGGGATGAAACAGGCGGGTATCGACGCCGCGCGAGAGCACGCCCACGTTTCGGAAGCCCTGTTGAGTGAGTGCGTCGGAGAGCGCACGAGTGGGTACCAGAGTGGCCGCAGTGCGGTTGTGGAACCAGCGCAGATAGCTTTCTATGCGGCCATGCAGCCAGCCGATCCCATAATGGCGGCTATACGAATGGAAATTGGTGTGGAAGGTCGAGACGACGGGTATGCTCAGATTGCGCGCAAGCGACAGGGCGGAATAGCCGAGGGGACCTTCGGTGGCAATATGGAGAATGTCGGGCGGCTGTGTCAGCCAGGATTTGCGCAGCCGTCCGGCTGCGGGCAGGCCGAAGCGCAGCTCAGGGTAACGGGGAATCGGCAGACCCTGCGTCAATAGCTGGTTGTGCGTTTCCTGGCCAACCTTTTCGTCCTTTTGTCGCGGCCGCACGATGCGGATACGGTGACCGCGAGCCTCCAGCCCGCCGACAAGACGCCCCAGTGTCATCGCCACACCATTAACTTCGGGAGGATAGGTTTCGGTGACCAGTGCGAGCGATAGGCTCCGGGAGGCCATGTTCAGGCCGCTGCGCGTATCGGGACGATGGCCGTCGTCCGGTGTGGCGCGCGCCATTCGACCAACTCCAGCCGTCCGTCCGTGTGCTCGACGATGGCAGTGCAGCTATCGACCCAGTCGCCGCAATTCACGTAGAGCACGCCGTCCATTTCACGAATGGTCGCGCTGTGGATATGGCCGCATACCACTCCATCGAGACCTCGCTCGCGTACTGTGTGGATGACTGCATCCTCGAAGTCGAAGATGAACGAAACTGCGCTTTTGACGCGTCGCTTGGCGTAGCCGGCGAGTGACCAGTAGCCGGGAATGCGCAGTGTGCGTCGCCACCAGGACAGCCAAGAGTTGATTCCGACCAGCAGGTTGTAGCCGATATCGCCGAGCACGGCGATCCAGCGGTGGTGGCGCGTCACCTGATCGAACGCGTCTCCATGCAGCAGCAGAAGGCGCCTGCCGTCGGCAGTGACATGGATATGTTCGTCGGCGATCTGGATGTCGCCGAAGGAGGTGCCGATGTGCTCGCGCAGTGCCTCGTCGTGGTTGCCGGGTATCAGCATGACCTTTTCACCATGTCGAGCGCGGCGCAGGACCTTCTGCACGACGGTATTCTGGGCTGGCGTCCAGTGAATTGCCCGGCTCATCGCCCAGAAATCGACAATATCGCCAAGCAGGAACAGATGGTCCGCCTCGTATTCGCGCAGAAAGGCGATCAGGCTCTCCGCTTGGCAGCCGCGCGTGCCGAGGTGGATGTCCGAGAGGAAAATGCTGCGCACTTTCATGGCGGCGATCATGCCGCCATCGGACTACGCGCTTATGAACGCTGAGTGAAGGATTTGTGTCAGCCGAGCAGGACGAGCAGCCAAATCACTGCGACGTTGACAAGGGCGATCATCACCGCGGCGCTGCCGATGTCCTTGGCGCGCTTGGCGAGCAGGTGGTGCTCGAGCGAGACGCGGTCGACAACGGCTTCAACGGCCGAATTCAGCAGTTCGACGATCAGGACTAGCAGTACGCTGCCGATCATCAGCGCCTTGCCGATTGCATCGGCGGGCATGAAGAGCGCGGTGGGGATGAGGATCAGCGCCAGCCAGGTTTCCTGGCGGAAGGCGTCCTCATGGCGATAGGCGGCGGAAAGGCCGTCGAGTGAATAGCGGAAGGCATTCCAGATGCGCCGCAGCCCCGTCTTGCCCTTGAACGGGCTTTCGGTATGGCCAGGCTGAGGCTGTTTCGAATCTTCCATGGGGGGCGGAAGATATCAGTTTTGGTCGCGGCATGCTTGAGCGATGCCGCGATAGACCTCGGCCAAGCGGCGTGCGCAGGCTTCGGTCGTCCATTCTGCCGCGAAAGCCCTTGCTTCCTCGGCCATGCGCGAGCGCCGTAGCGGATCGTTCAGCAGGGCGGCCATACTGGCGCCGAAGCTTGGGGCATCCTGGGGCGCAACTAGTGCCCCACGTTGCGGTTCGACGATTTCGCGAGTTCCCAGTGCGGCGAAGGCTAGTACCGGCAGTCCTGCCGCCATCGCCTCGAGCAGCACCAGTCCCTGGGTCTCGGTGCGCGAGGAGAAGACGAACAGGTCGGCGGCGGCGTAGCAGGCCGGTAGTTCGGCAAAGCGATCCAGATAGCCGACGAAGCATACGTTATCTGCAATCCCCTGTGCTGCGACTTGCCTGCGCAGCGCAGGAAGCGCCGGTCCTTCGCCGGCGATCACGAGCATCGCTGCGGGGCAGATACGCAGGGCATGCTGCAGTGCTTCGATCAGGAAACCAATGTTCTTTTCGTGGGCGGCACGACCGACGAATAGCGCGATCGGTCGGTCTGGGGGGATGCCGTAACGGCGGCGAAAGTCGGCGCCGGCAGGACGGCGGTCCAAGGCAAAACGGTTCAGCGGGATGCCGGTCGGCACCCGATGCATCGGTGCGGTAACACCATAGCCGGCGAGTGTTTCCTGCATGGCGCCGGAGGGGACGATCACGGCGTCCAGCGCATTGCACTGGCGCCGGGCGAAAGATCTGGCGATGCCGCGCAGGATGCCTTTCGGCACGGCCGGCACATAGTTGTGCAGGTATTCCTCGAAATGGGTGTGATAGGTTGCTACGCACGGTAGGCGGTGACGGCGCGCGTGCCGCAGCCCGGCGTAGTGGGCCGCGAATGGGGTCTGGATATGGACGAGGTCGTGAGTCCGGCCATCGGTCATGGCGAGTGCGCGGTCGAGTGCGCTTCCGTCCATCAGTCGGTCTTCGGGGTCGAAAGGCACGCGTCGCGAACTGACGCGGGTTACCTTGCCATCGTCTTCATGTGGCAGAGGATAGCTCGGGGCGACGACATCGACCTCGATGCCGTTGTGCTCCAATGAGTGGCGGAACGACTCGATGGAAGTGGAGACGCCGTTGATACGGGGGAAGTAGACGTCGGAGATCATCAGGATGCGCATGGGCCGGCATCATCGCCTGCGCACATTGCATCCATGTTTCAGCGGGCGCCGAAGTGGGATGCCAGGTGGCTCCCTCAGGGCAGCATGGCGCCGCGGATGGCGTAGTAGAACAATGCACCCAGCAAGGCAGAGGCGGGGACGGTGATCACCCAGGCTGCGACGATCTTGCCGATCTGTGAGCGCTTGACCAGTTCGCCTCGATAGACCTTGCGCAGTCCCTTGCGCTCGGCAGAGGAGAAAAGCTCGGGTGCGACATGGGTCTTGGCATTTTGCTTGAGAATGCGCAGCATCTCGCCCTTTTCGTCGATCGGTGCCTTGTCGAAGCGCAGCAGGAAGGCATCGATCGCTTCTTGATCTTCGCCAATATGGTGCGACTTGATTTCTTCGACCATGCGCGCGTAGTTGGACTTCAGGTATTCACGCAGAAAGCCCACGCCAAACACGCCGCCTACGGCGATGTGCGTGGAACTGACCGGCAGTCCCAACTGGCTGGCGATGATTACCGTGATAGTCGCGGACATGGCGATGCAATAGGCGCGCATCTGGTCGAGTTCCGTGATTTCCGAACCTACTGTCCGGATGAGCTTGGGGCCGAACAGCGCCAGACCGATCGCGATGCCGATAGCGCCGACCATCATCACCCAAAGAGGGATGGCGGCCTTGCTCCCGACGCTGCTGCCGGCATGGCTCAGTACATCGGCGATGGCCGCCAGCGGGCCGACAGCGTTCGCCACATCGTTCGCGCCGTGGGCAAAACTCAGCAGGGCAGCGGAGAAGACCAAGGGAACAGTGAACATCGCGTTGACAAGCGCCTTCTCATTGCCTGGCATCGTGGGGACGGACTTCTTCTTGCGTGCAATGCGGCTGCGCAACAGCCAGTAAACCAGTGCTGCCAGTACCAGACCCACGAGGGTCGCCTCGATAAAATCGATTTTTATGATGTGCTTGGTGCCCTTGAGCATCAGGTAGGCGGTGAACGTCCAGGCCATCAGAGCGACCAGTAGGGGAACCATCCGGTTTGCAGCAGCGAGCATGTCGCTCTGGTAGGTGATGCGCCGCTTGATCAGATAGAGAAAGGCGGCAGCGATCACGCCGCCTAAAATCGGAGAAATCACCCAGCTGGCAGCGATGGTGGCAACTTTGCTCCACTGCGCGACTTGCCAGCCGCCGGCTGCGATCCCGGCGCCGAGTACGCCGCCGACGATCGAGTGAGTCGTCGAAACCGGTGCGCCGATTGCTGTAGCAATGTTCAGCCAGATGGCGCCGGCCAGCAGCGCGCCCATCATCAGCCAGACGAAGACATCCGGGCTTGTTACAGCATTCTGGCTGATGATTCCTCCGCGGATGGTCTGTACCACGTCGCCGCCCGCGATCAGTGCGCCGGCCGCCTCGCAAATGGCTGCAATGATCAGTGCGCCGACCATCGTGAGCGCCCGAGATCCCACCGCGGGTCCGACATTGTTCGCGACATCGTTGGCGCCGATGTTCATCGCCATATACCCGCCGATCATTGCGGCGATGATAAGCAAGAAGCTTCCGCCCCCTTGTGCCCAGGTGTAGAACATGACGGCGATGATGAATAGCAAGGCGATGCCGAAACGGAATAATTCGCGCTGGGCTTTGCGGGTTGCTTTTTCTATGTTATTGATATTGCTGAGTTCCATGATGGACGTTACAGTTTTATTGCAGAATTATGCTCCCAAGGGTGCGATATTGCTTTGGGGAGGGAGCAGAGGCGGGAAGCAAAGCGACAGCCGATCCGTCGGGCTGTCATGTGCTTGTCACATTAGGGGCCTAAAGTTCGCCCGCTTCCCTACAAACTGTTACCTAGGAGAGATGACATGATCAAGACTTCCAAATGGTTGGCGACCTCCATCGTTGCCGCTAGCCTTGCCATCAGCGCGACTGCAACCTTGGCAGCAGACGTGACCGGCGCCGGCGCCACTTTCCCTTACGCGGTCTATACGAAGTGGGCCGAAGCTTACAAGGCCAAGACCGGCAATACCATCAACTATCAGGGCATTGGTTCTTCCGGCGGCATCAAGCAGATCAAGGCCAAGACCGTCGATTTCGGTGGCACCGATGCGCCCCTGACGGAATCCGAGCTGGATGCAATTAATCTGGTGCAGTTCCCGGCCGTTATGGGCGGCGTTACCGTCGTGGTCAACCTGCCTGGCTTCAAGTCCGGCGACCTCAAGCTGGACGGAGAAACGGCTGCCGACATCTTCCGCGGCGCGATCGCCAAGTGGAACGATCCCGCGATCGCCAAGCTGAACCCTGGTGTTAAGTTGCCCGAGACCGCGATCACCATCGTTCACCGCTCGGATGGTTCCGGAACGACTCATGTCTTCACGCATTACCTTGCCAAGCAGTCTATGGCCTTCAAGCGCGATGTTGGCGCTGACAAGACGGTGAATTGGAAAGGCAACGTGGTTGGTGGCAAGGGCAATCCCGGGGTCGCCGCGAATGTCCAGAAAATCGCCGGCGCGATCGGCTATGTTGACCTTGCCGATGCCCAGAAGAACGGCATGACCTTTGTCGCGTTGAAGAACAAGGCCGGCAACTTCATCGTGCCGAGCCAGCAGGCGATCGCCGATGCGGCCGCCGGTGCCGATTTCAAGGTCAAGGGCATGGCGCCAGATCTGCTGGACCAGTCCCACAAGAATGCTTGGCCCATCACCACCGCCACCTTCATCATGGCCTACGAGAAGGCTGATCCTGTGAAGCAGAAGGCCGTGGTCGACTTCTTCACGTGGTCGCTGAACAACGGTCAGAAGATGGCTGAGGAAGTGGGTTTCGTGGCGCTGCCGGGCAATGTGGTGAAGATGATCGAAGCCGAGATGCAAAAGATCAAGTAACCTTCCGGACTCAGATGAAATCCTGGGTACTTCACTAGTCCCAGGATTTCTTCGTTAGGCGCTTCGGCTGACGAGTAATCGAGGCGCTTAGCGAAGAAAGCGTGCAAAGATTGGCGGATTGGACATGAGTCAGGCAACATTACCTTCAGCGGTCGATCAGCAGGCCGAGCGGATCAGGGTTTTCAAATGGCAGGATGCCGTTTTCCACAAAATCACCCTGTCGTTCGCTTTTCTCGTGCTGGCCGCCTTGGTCGGCATTCTCGTCTCGCTTGCGCTCGAGGCCATGCCGGCTTTCCGGCAGTTCGGGGTCGGTTTTCTCTGGGGTAATGTCTGGAGCGTGCCGGATGACGTGTATGGCGCGCTGATTGCGATCTACGGCACGTTGGCCACATCGCTGATCGCACTGCTCATCGCCGTACCCGTCAGTTTCGGTATCGCTTTGTTCCTGACGGAAACCTGTCCTGTCTGGCTGCGGCGCCCCCTCGGCACGGCGATCGAACTGCTGGCAGGCGTGCCGTCGATCATCTACGGCATCTGGGGCTTGTTCGTCTTCGCTCCGCTTTTCTCCCAATATGTGCAACCTTGGCTGCAAGCCACTTTGGGCGGTGTTCCCGTAATCGGTGGCTGGTTTACGGGGCCACCGATCGGTATTGGCATCCTCGCTGCCGGTATCGTGCTGTCGCTGATGGTCATTCCTTTCATCGCTTCGGTGATGCGCGATGTCTTCGAGACCGTACCCGCAGTCTTGAAGGAGTCCGCATACGGCGTCGGCGCCACGACCTGGGAGGTGGTCTGGAACATCGTTCTACCCTATACCCGCGTTGGCGTGATCGGCGGCATCATGCTCGGGCTGGGGCGTGCGCTCGGTGAAACCATGGCGGTCACCTTTGTCATCGGCAACGCCAACAAGATCAACGGCAGCTTGTTTTCGCCGGGCAACTCGATCGCCTCGGTACTGGCCAACGAATTCGGCGAAGCCGATCCCGGCTTACATATCTCGTCGTTGTTTGCGCTCGGTCTGGTGCTCTTTGTCATCACCTTCGTGGTCCTGGCCATTTCGCGCTGGCTGATCGCCCGCAGCAGTGCCAAGCAAGGCAAGTAATCCTACTGGGCAGATCATGAACCTTTATTCGCGCCGCATCTTAATCAACCGTCTGGGTATCGGGCTGTCGATGATCGCCATGGCCTTCGGTCTGGCAGCCTTGCTCTGGATTCTGTGGACGCTGTTTTCGAATGGCTTTGCGGCCCTGAGCTGGGAGTTCTTCACCAAGGACACGCCGGCGCCGGGTTCTGAAGGGGGTGGTTTGCGAAACGCCATCGTCGGGAGCCTGCTGATCGTCGGCGTCACCTCGCTGGTGTCGACTCCGATCGGCATTCTTGCCGGCATCTATTTGGCGGAGTACGGCAGTACGTCGCGCTTTGCCGCAGTTACGCGTTTTGTCACCGATACCATGCTGTCGGCACCATCGATCGTCGTCGGCCTGTTCATCTATGCCTTGATGGTGGCAACGTTTGGCGGTTTTTCAGGCTGGGCCGGCTCGGTGGCGCTATCGCTGATCGCAATCCCGGTCGTGGTGCGGACGACGGAAAACATGCTGCGCCTGGTGCCGACCAGTCTGCGCGAGGCTGCGTTTGCGGTCGGCGCGCCGCGTTGGCAGGTGTCCCTCAAGGTCACCTTGCGTGCCGTCAAGGCCGGCGTGGTGACTGGCGTCTTGCTGGCCATAGCGCGCGTCACTGGCGAAACCGCGCCGCTATTGTTCACCGCGCTCAATAACCAGTTTTACAGCACCGACATGTCTCAGCCGATGGGCAACCTGCCGGTGGTCATCTTCCAATTTGCCATGAGTCCCTACGACAACTGGGTGCAACTGGCCTGGGGCGGAGCGCTGCTGATTGCCTTGCTGGTGCTGACAATCAACGTTGGTGCGCGCATTCTGTTCCGCTCGAAAGACAATAAGTGATGTCGGAGTATTCCATGTCGGACAACCAATCGAGTCCATCCCACGAGGTGGCCCTGCAGGTTCGAAACCTGAGCTTCTACTACGGTAAGTTCAAGGGTTTGAATGACGTTAGCCTAGATATCGCTAGAAACCATGTGACGGCATTCATCGGCCCGTCCGGTTGCGGCAAGTCAACTCTGCTGCGTACCTTCAACCGCATGTACGATCTATATCCTGGGCAGCGTGCTGAAGGGCAAATTCTGTTTCACGGCAAGAATCTGCTCGATCCCAAGCAGGACGTGAATATGGTGCGGGCGAAGATCGGCATGGTGTTCCAGAAGCCTACTCCGTTCCCGATGACGATCTACGAGAACATCGCTTTCGGCGTGCGCCTGTATGAAAGGTTGAACAGGGCGGAGATGGACGAACGGGTCGAATGGGCTCTGCGCAAGGCGGCACTCTGGGGTGAAGTGAAGGACAAGTTGGGGCAAAGCGGACTTTCGTTGTCGGGCGGCCAGCAGCAGCGCCTGTGCATTGCGCGTGGTGTGGCGGTCAAGCCCGAAGTGGTGCTGCTCGACGAGCCGACTTCGGCACTCGATCCGATTTCCACCATGCGTATCGAAGAGTTGATCCTCGAATTGAAAGAGGAGTTCACCATCGCGATCGTCACGCACAACATGCAGCAGGCGGCGCGTATCTCCGATTTCACAGCCTATATGTATCTCGGCGAATTGATCGAGTTCGGTGTGACCGATCAAATCTTCATTAGCCCGAGCAACAAGCAGACCGAAGACTACATTACGGGACGGTTCGGTTGAGTCGGGGCGTTTGTGGCGGCATGGGCTGATGTGAGTGTATGGCGATAATCAAAGCCTAAGCCAGCATATCAACACATCGCCGGCTGCATTGAAAAGGGCAGCCGCTGCTTCGCTTTTCGCATTGACCGCCCTGGCCGGCGGCCGCTATAATCCGCGGCCTTTGGAAACGACGGGCAAGCAAAATCATGCGCAAGAAATTCGTAGCCGGTAACTGGAAGATGCATGGCACGCTGACGGCCAACGCTGATCTGCTCAAAGCGGTGCGTGCGGGTGTCGCCGGCATGGCGGCCGACGTCGCGGTTTGCGTACCCTATCCATACCTTGAGCAGGCGCATCAGGCGCTTGCAGGCAGCAATGTCGCCTGGGGTGCCCAAGACGTTTCCGAGCATGCGCAGGGCGCTTATACAGGCGAGGTGAGCGTCGGCATGCTGTCGGATTTCGGTTGCCACTATGCCATCGTTGGCCATTCCGAGCGCCGTAGCTATTATGGCGAGACCGATGAAATTGTCGCTGCCAAGTGCGAAGCTGCGCTTAAGGGCGGCGTCACCCCGATTCTTTGTGTCGGCGAGACGCTCGACGAGCGCGAGCGCAACGTCACGGCCGAAGTCGTGACTCGTCAGCTTGATATTGTCATCAGTCGCTGCGGTATCGCTGCGCTGGGTAAGATGGTCGTTGCCTACGAGCCAGTGTGGGCAATCGGTACCGGACGTACTGCTACCCCCGAGCAGGCGCAGGAAGTACATGCGCTCATCCGAGCACGTATTGCGCGCGAGGACGCGGGTGTCGCCGCAGGACTCCGTGTCCTCTACGGCGGAAGCATGAAGCCAAACAACGCCAAGGATCTCATGGCCCAGCCGGATATCGATGGCGGCTTGATCGGCGGCGCTTCGCTCGTGGCGGCTGATTTCATCGCCATTTGCGCTGCTGCTTAAGGGTTCTGCGAAGGAAAACACAATGGATATCATGTACTCGATCACGCTGACCGTACACATCCTGGTCGGTCTTGGAGTGATCGGCCTCGTTCTGCTTCAGCATGGCAAGGGGGCTGACATGGGGGCGGCTTTCGGCAGCGGGGCATCGGGTAGCCTGTTCGGTGCGACTGGCTCAGCGAACTTTTTGTCTCGCACGACTGCGATTCTTGCGACGGTATTCTTCATCACCAGTCTGACTTTGGCTTACATGGCCAGCAGTCGTCCTGTGAAGGTCGGTGGCAGTGTCATGGATGCGGTCAAGATCGAGACTACTGCGCCCGCAACGCCAGTTCCTGCGGCACCCGCAGACGATTCAAAGGCGAAGGATATTCCGAAATAACTGATAAAATTAATGACGCATCTCCATAAAAAATGTTATGATGAGATGTTGTCCGAGCGATACAAGTTTTGCAATGCCGACGTGGTGAAATTGGTAGACACGCTATCTTGAGGGGGTAGTGGCGAAAGCTGTGCGAGTTCGAGTCTCGCCGTCGGCACCAAGAATTTTGTTGTGGTGGCTTGGCATCTGCAGTAGGATTTCCTAATATAGAAATCTGGAAGAGTTGTTGGGCGCTCGGAGGGTCGAATGGGCCTTCGGGTAAATGTAAGGCGGCCAAAAGCTGCCAGGGTACAAGTTAGATGCTGGAAAACTACTTTCCGATTCTGGTGTTCGTGCTCGTCGGCCTTGTCTTCGGGTGCATTCCAATTCTTCTGGGCTGGTTGATTGCCCCCAACCGTCCCGACAGCGAAAAACTCTCTCCTTTTGAGTGCGGCTTCGAGGCATTCGAGGATGCGCGCATGAAGTTCGATGTGCGCTACTACTTGGTCGCCATCACTTTCATCATCTTTGACCTGGAGGTGGCCTTCATGTTCCCATGGGCGGCGATCTTCAAGGAGTTCGTCTTCACGGAGTCGGTGAAGATGTTCGGTTTCATCGAGATGTTCATCTTCATGGGCATCCTTATCGTTGGCTTTATCTACGCCTGGGTCAAGGGCGCTCTCGACTGGGAGTAAGCGGGTGAGTATCGAAGGTGTCCTGCAGGAAGGTTTTGTTACCACCACGCTCGATAAGCTGATCAACTGGACGCGTACCGGTTCGTTGTGGCCGGTCACTTTCGGTTTGGCGTGCTGCGCCGTCGAGATGATCCATGCCGGCTGTTCGCGCTATGACCTCGATCGCTTCGGCGTCGTGTTTCGTCCCAGCCCGCGTCAGTCCGATGTCATGATCGTTGCCGGCACGCTGACCAACAAGATGGCACCAGCTTTGCGAAAGGTCTACGACCAGATGGCCGAGCCGCGTTGGGTAATCTCGATGGGCTCCTGCGCCAATGGTGGCGGCTACTATCACTATTCCTATTCCGTGGTTCGCGGTTGCGACCGCATCGTGCCGGTGGATATCTACGTGCCAGGCTGTCCGCCGACGGCCGAGGCGCTGCTTTACGGCATCATCCAGTTGCAGAACAAGATCACCCGTACCAACACGATTGCCCGCGTCGCCTGATTTAAGCCTTCTGCATCCATGAGCGCCAAACTCGAAAAACTGTCGCATAAGCTTGTTGAGATTTTCGGTTCCCGCATCAAGGCTTCGACTCTTCGCCTAAGCGAATTGACTATCGAAACCGCCGCGAGCGATTATCACGAGGTAGCGCTTGCATTGCGTGATCATTCTGAATTGCAGTTTGCCCAGTTGATCGATCTCTCGGGCGTCGACTACTCGACCTATACTGGTTGGCAGGGCAAGCGCTTCGCCGTTTCCTGCCATCTGACCTCGCTGCATCTGAATTGTCGCCTGCGTCTGCGCGCATTTGCCGAGGATGACGGCTTTCCGGTGCTGCCGACGGTAACCGATGTCTGGAACTCCGCGAACTGGTATGAGCGCGAGGCATTCGACATGTACGGCATCCTGTTCGAGGGGCACGACGACCTGCGTCGCATCCTTACCGACTACGGTTTTGTTGGCCACCCGTTCCGCAAGGATTTTCCGGTATCCGGTTACGTCGAAATGCGCTACGACCCGGAGAAGCAGCGGGTTGTCTATCAACCGGTCAGCATCGAGCCGCGGGAGAATACGCCGCGCATCGTGCGCGAGGAAAATTATGGCCAACTGAGCGGAAAGGCGGGCGGCCGTGGCTGAGATCAAGAACTACACACTGAACTTCGGTCCCCAGCACCCCGCGGCACATGGCGTCCTGCGCCTCGTGCTCGAACTTGACGGCGAGGTCATCGTTCGGGCCGACCCGCACATTGGTCTGCTGCATCGCGGCACCGAAAAACTTGCCGAAACCCGCACCTGGATACAAAACGTTCCCTATCTCGATCGTCTCGACTACGTGTCGATGATGTGCAACGAGCACGCTTATTGCCTTGCGGTGGAGCGCCTGCTCGGTATCGAGGTGCCGATCCGCGCACAGTACATCCGCGTCATGATGGACGAGGTGACGCGTATCCTCAATCATCTGCTCAATATCGGTACCCACGCCCTAGACATCGGTGCGATGGCGATGGTGCTCTATACGTTCCGTGAGCGCGAAGATCTGCTGGACGTCTATGAGGCGGTTTCCGGCGCACGCCTGCATGCTGCCTACTACCGCCCCGGTGGCGTCTATCGTGATCTTCCCGACAGCATGCCGAAGTACGAGGTCTCGAAGTGGAAGAGCGCCTCCGATGTTGCACGTCTCAACGAGCCGCGCCAGGGCTCAATGCTTGACTTCCTCGAGGACTTCACCGATCGCTTTCCGGCGATACTCGACGAATACGAAACCTTGCTGACTGAAAACCGTATCTGGAAGCAGCGCACCGTTGGCGTCGGCGTTGTCTCGCCTGAGCGCGCGCTACAACTCGGCTTCACCGGCCCGATGCTGCGTGGTTCCGGCATCGAATGGGATCTGCGCAAGAAGATGCCCTACGAAGTTTACGACCGGGTTGATTTCGACATCCCCGTCGGAACGAACGGCGACTGCTACGACCGATATCTAGTGCGCATGGAAGAAATGCGCCAGGCCAATCGCATCGTTCGACAGTGCATAGACTGGTTGCGCAAGAATCCGGGACCGGTCATTACTGATAATCACAAAGTTGCGCCGCCCAAGCGCGAAGCGATGAAGTCCAACATGGAAGAGCTGATTCATCACTTCAAGCTCTTCAGTGAGGGCATCCATGTGCCGCCGGGCGAGGTCTATGCCGGCATCGAGCATCCCAAGGGCGAGTTTGGCGTCTATGCGATATCCGACGGTGCCAATAAGCCCTATCGCTTCAAGCTGCGCTCGCCCGGCTTTGTGCACTTGTCGGCTACCAACGAGATGTCGAAGGGCCACATGATTGCCGATGCTACCGCCATCATCGGCACTATCGATCTGGTGCTCGGCGATACGGACAGATGAGCGGACAGATGACTATGTTGAGCCAGGAATCCCTGCAGAAGATCGATCGTGAAGTTGCAAAGTATCCGGCCGAGCAAAAACAGTCAGCCGTGATGGCTGCGCTGCATATCGCCCAGACGGAGAAGGGCTGGCTGGCGCGCGAGACGATCGCTTATGTGGCCCAGTATCTGGGTATGCCGGAGATGGCTGCCTTCGAGGTGGCCTCTTTCTACAATATGTACGACCTTGCGCCGGTCGGTAAATACAAGATCACGGTGTGCACCAACCTGCCGTGTGCTCTGTCGGGCGGCGTGCATGCGGCAGACTATCTCAAGGAAAAGCTCGGCGTCGATTTCAACGAGACGACCGCCGATGGAAAGTTCACCTTGAAGGAAGGCGAATGCATGGGCGCATGCGGCGATGCACCGGTCATGTTGGTCAACAATGTTCGCATGCATTGCTTCATGACGCCCGAGGAAATCGATAAATTGCTGGCGGAGTGCAAATAAGATGGCGATCCTCGAAACCATCAATTCGACCCTGACCGCCGGTTGGCCGCAACCCGATGCGCGCGATTTGAATCGCGATGCAGGCTGGCGGCTGAAGGACTACGAAGCGCGCGGGGGCTATCAAGCGCTTAAAAAACTTTTCGGTGACAAGCTGACCCAGGATCAGGTGATCGCCGAGGTCAAGGCTTCGGTGTTGCGCGGACGTGGCGGCGCCGGTTTCCCGACCGGCCTCAAGTGGAGCTTCATGCCGCGCGCGTTCTCGGGCGACAAATACGTGGTCTGCAACACGGATGAGGGCGAACCCGGCACTTTCAAGGACCGCGACATCATGCGTCTCGATCCGCATGCTGTCATTGAGGGCATGATCATCGCCGGCTTCGCGATGGGCGCTGCGCGCGGCTACAACTACATCCATGGCGAAGTCTTCGAGCTTTATCAGCGCTTCGAGGAAGCCCTGGCCGAGGCTCGTGCTGCGGGCTATCTAGGCAAGAATATTCTCGGTTCGGGCTTCGATTTCGACCTGTTTGCGCATCACGGCTACGGCGCCTATATCTGCGGCGAGGAAACCGGCCTGCTCGAATCCATCGAGGGTAAGAAGGGCCAGCCGCGCTTCAAGCCGCCGTTCCCGGCCAATTTCGGTCTCTACGGCAAGCCGACCACGATCAACAACACCGAGACCTTCGCCTCGATTCCGTTCATCCTGCGCAACGGCGGCCAGGCTTTTCTTGATCTGGGCAAGCCAAACAACGGCGGTACCAAGCTGTTCTCGGTGTCCGGCCACGTCAATAAGCCGGGCAACTTCGAAGTGCCGCTCGGCACGCCGTTCTCCAAGCTGCTCGAAATGGCTGGGGGTATGCGCGGTGGCCGCAAGCTGAAGGCTGTCATTCCCGGCGGCTCTTCGGCGCCGGTGCTGCCCGCCGACATCATCATGGACTGCACGCTCGACTACGACTCGATCTCCAAGGCCGGCTCGATGCTCGGCTCCGGTGCGGTGATCGTCATGGATGAGACGGTATGCATGGTCAAGTCGCTCGAGCGCCTCTCGTGGTTCTATTACGAAGAATCCTGCGGCCAGTGTACGCCGTGCCGCGAGGGCACCGGCTGGCTCTACAAGATGGTGCATCGCATCGAGCACGGCCAGGGCCGCCCCGAGGATCTCGACCTGCTCGACGAAATCGCCGGCAACATCATGGGCCGTACGATTTGTGCGCTCGGCGATGCCGCGGCGCTGCCGGTGCGCAGCTTCGTTAAGCATTTCCGCAGCGAATTCGCATACCACATCGAGAACAAGAAGTGCCTTGTTCCGCCCGAGGTGCAGAAGGCGGGCAGCACGTTCCACACCCGTTTGATGGCAGGTGCCACATGCTAGAACTCGAGATCGACGGCAAGCAACTTCAGGTTGCGGACGGATCCACCGTCATCGAGGCTGCACACGCCGCCGGTATCTATATTCCGCACTTCTGCTATCACAAGAAGCTCTCGATTGCGGCCAACTGCCGTATGTGTCTGGTGCAGATCGAAAAGGCACCCAAGCCGATGCCGGCCTGCGCGACGCCCGTCACCAATGGCATGAAGGTATTCACCCATTCCGACCTGGCGGTCAAAGCGCAGAAGGACGTGATGGAGTTTCTCCTGATCAACCATCCGCTGGATTGCCCGATCTGCGACCAGGGCGGCGAGTGCCAATTGCAGGATCTCGCCGTCGGCTACGGCGGTTCTTCGTCGCGTTACCAAGAAGAGAAGCGCGTCGTCTCGAACAAGGATCTTGGCTCGCTGGTCAGCACCGACATGACCCGGTGCATCAATTGCACCCGTTGCGTACGTTTCACGCAGGAGATCGCAGGCAACATGGAGCTCGGCCAGGCATTCCGCGGCGACCGTGCCGAGATCATGCCTTTCCTCGACAAGACGATCGACTCCGAACTGTCGGGCAACATCATCGATCTCTGCCCTGTCGGTGCGCTGACCTCGAAGCCGTTCCGCTTCTCCGCGCGTACCTGGGAAATGTCCCGTCGCAAGTCGGTCAGCCCGCACGATGCGCTCGGTTCCAACCTGATCGTCCAGACCAAGCACGACCGCGTGCTGCGCGTACTGCCCCTCGAGAATGAGGCGGTCAACGAATGCTGGCTGTCCGACAAGGATCGTTTTTCCTACGAGGCGCTGAATTCCGATGATCGCCTGACCAAGCCGATGGTAAAGCAGGGCGGGGTATGGAAAGAGGTCGAATGGAATGTTGCGCTCGACTATGCGTCGCATGCGCTGCGCGACGTGGCGAAGAATCAGGGGGCGGACAAGATCGGCGCCCTCGTCAGCCCGCATGCGACGCTCGAGGAAATGTTCCTCGCACAGAAACTGCTGCGCGGTCTCGGCTCGGACAACATCGATTTTCGCCTGCGTCAATGCGACTTCAGCCTCGACGGCCAACGCAAGGGTACGCCGTGGCTGGGAATTAAGATCGCAGAGATCGGCCAACTCGACCGCGTGCTGGTCGTCGGCAGTTTCCTGCGTAAGGACCATCCGCTGATCGCCCAGCGCCTCCGTCAGGCTGCGAAGCAGGGGACACAGGTTTCCGTTGTCCATTCGACGGACGACGACTTGCTGATCAAGCTGACCGCCAAGGCGGTCGCTGCGCCCGCGCAACTTCCCGGCCTGCTTGCCGAAGTCGTCAAGGCGGTCGCTCAAGTCAAGAATGCGACACTTGGCGCCGAATTCGACAAAGTCGGCGTTGGCGATACGGCGCAAGTCATTGCCAACAGCCTGGTTTCGGGCAGCAATGCCGGCATCCTGCTCGGCAATTTCGCTCAGCAGCATCCTCAGGCCGCGACCTTGCAGCGCCTTGCTCAGCAGTTGGCGTCGTTGCTCGGTGCGAAATACGGCTTCCTCGGGGAAGCAGCGAACAGCGTCGGCGGCTATGTCGCGAAAGCCTTCCCCCAGCAGGGCGGACTCAACGCCGCGCGCCTCGTCTCCGAGCCGCGTCAGGCCTATCTGGTTGTCGCTGCCGAACCTGAACTCGATTCCGCCGACTGTGCGGCTGCACTCAAGGCGATGCAGCAGGCGGCCAGCGTGATCGTACTCTCGCCGTTCAAGTCCCAGGCCGCGCTCGAATACGCTGACTGCCTGTTGCCGGTGTCACCGTTCGCCGAGACTTCCGGTACCTTCGTCAATACCGAGGGTAGGGTGCAGAGCTTCTATGCCGCCGCCAAGCCGCAGGGCGAAACCCGCCCGGCCTGGAAGGTGCTGCGTGTGCTCGGCAACCTGCTGTCTGTGGCCGGTTTCGATTACGAATGCTCGGAGCAAGTGCGTGACGAGGCGCTCGGTGGCAAGCCCGAGTTCGTCACGGGTCTCGACAACACACTTTCAGCGGGTACGTTGCAATTGTCTGCTGCGACGGATGCCATCCAGCGCATCGCCGACGTGCCGATCCATTTCGCCGATGCGCTTGCGCGCCGTGCGCCCAGCTTGCAGGCGACCAAGGATGCTGCAGCGCCGACCGCGCGCATGAACGCCGCACTGCTGGCCAAGCTGGGTATCACTGAAGGTGCGAAGGTAAAAGTCGGCGCTGGCGGGACGGCGGCGGAATTGATCGCCAACCTTGATGCGGGCGTACCTGACGGTTGCGTGCGCATCTCGGCTGCTCATGCGAGTACTGCGCCGCTCGGCCCGATGTTCGGTTCGCTAACTGTGGAGCGCATCTGATGGAAGCGCTGATCCTGCAATTCTTCCAGTGGGTCTGGGGTCCGCTCTGGGAACCGATCTGGTCGTGGTTCCAGCATGTCTGGCCATTGGTCTGGTCCATCCTGCGCATCGTCGCGATTCTTGTACCGCTGATCCTTGGCGTCGCCTACCTGCCGTATTTCGAGCGCAAGGTCATCGCCTACATGCACGTGCGTATCGGCCCGAACCGCGTTGGACCGCTCGGCCTGTTCCAGCCGATCGCAGACGGTCTCAAGCTCTTCTTCAAGGAAGTGCTTGTGCCAACCAAGGCCAGCAAGGCGCTTTTCATCTTTGGTCCGATCGTCGCCCTAGCCCCAGCGCTGGTCGCCTGGGCGGTAGTGCCGTTTGCCGATGGCTGGGTGCTGGCCGACATCGATGCCGGGGTGCTGTTCCTTCTGGCGGTGACCTCTATCGGGGTGTACGGCATCATCATTTCCGGCTGGGCGTCGAACTCCAAGTATCCCTTCCTCGGCGCGATGCGCGCTTCGGCACAGATGATCTCCTACGAGATCGCGATGGGCATGGCCCTGATCACCGTGCTGATGGTGTCGAACAGCCTCAATCTGTCCGACATCGTGCGTGTGCAGGATCAAGGTCGCTTCGCCGACATGGGGTTGAGCGTACTGTCGTGGAACTTCATTCCGTTGCTGCCGATGTTCCTCGTCTATCTGATCTCCGGCGTCGCCGAGACCAACCGCGCCCCGTTCGACGTCGTCGAGGGTGAATCCGAAATCGTGGCCGGTCACATGATCGAGTATTCCGGCATGGCCTTCGCGCTGTTCTTCCTTGCCGAATATGCCAACATGATCCTGGTCTCCTTCCTGACCGCGATCTTCTTCCTCGGCGGCTGGCTGTCGCCGGTCGGCTTTCTGCCGGACGGCCACCATTGGTTGGCGATCAAAGTATCCTTCCTGCTGTTCTGCTTCCTCTGGTTCCGCGCCACCTTCCCGCGCTATCGCTACGACCAGATCATGCGGCTCGGCTGGAAGGTATTCATCCCTCTGTGCATCACCTGGGTTCTGGTGGTCGGCGTGTGGATGATGTCTCCCTTCAACATCTGGAAATGAGGCGCTGAACATGGGAGCCAAGGATTTCATCGGCAGTCTGTTCCTCAAGGAACTGCTGCAAGGCATGGCGGTCACTGCCGGCTATTTGTTCAAGCCGAAAATCACCGTTCAGTATCCCGAAGACAAGACGCCGCTGTCGCCGCGCTTCCGTGGGCTGCATGCATTGCGCCGCTATCCGAATGGTGAAGAGCGTTGCATTGCCTGCAAGCTCTGCGAGGCGGTCTGCCCCGCAATGGCGATCACCATCGATTCGGCGCAGCGTGAAGACGCCGATGGAACAAAATCGCGCCGCACCACGCGCTACGACATCGATCTGACCAAGTGCATCTTCTGCGGTTTTTGCGAGGAGGCCTGCCCGGTCGACGCCATCGTCGAGACGCACATCTTCGAATATCACGGCGAGACGCGCGGCGACCTCTACTACACCAAGCAGATGCTGCTCGCGAACGGCGATCGCTACGAAGCCGAGATCGCCAATAATCGCCAACTGGACGCGAAGTACAGATAATGGAATTCAAGACCTTCGTCTTCTACGTGCTTTCGGCGATCATGCTGTTCGCTGCCTTGCGCGTGATCACCGCGAAGAACCCGGTGAGTGCGGTGCTCTATCTAGTGCTGGCCTTCTTCACTACCTCAGCGCTTTGGATGCTGCTGCAGGCCGAGTTCCTCGCCATCATCCTGATCATGATCTACGTCGGCGCCGTGATGGTGCTGTTCCTCTTCGTCGTCATGATGCTCGACATCGATATCGCACGCCTGCGGCAGGGGTTCTGGAGCTACTTGCCGCTCGGCGCGATGGTTGGTCTGTTGATGGTCGTCGAAATGGCGCTGGTCCTGGGCGGCAAGTATTTCAGCGCCGAAGCACTGCCCGGGCAAAGCATGCCGGCCGGCTACAGCAACACGAAGGAACTTGGTCGCCTGTTGTATACCGAGTACGTCTTCCCATTCGAGCTTGCGTCGGTGATCCTGCTGGTTGGCGTGATCGCTGCCGTAATGCTGACGCTGCGCCGCCGCAAGGACACCAAGGCCATGCATCCGAGCGATCAGCTCACCGTCAAGCGCAACGACCGTGTGCGGCTGGTGAAGATGGCTGCTGAAAAGGACGAGCCCGCCGCCCCCCAGGCGCAGCCGGAGCAGGGAGGTCAATAATATGTTCGAAACCCTGTCCCTCTCGCACTTCCTGATCCTCTCCGCGATTCTCTTCGCGATAGCTGTGGTCGGCATCTTCCTCAACCGCAAGAACCTGATTGTGCTGTTGATGGCCATCGAACTGATGCTGCTGTCGGTCAACATGAACTTCGTCGCCTTCTCGCACTACTTCAACGACCTGAATGGCCAGTTGTTCGTCTTCTTCATCCTGACGGTTGCGGCGGCCGAAGCGGCGATCGGACTTGCCATCCTGGTGGTGCTGTTCCGCAACCTCTCGACCATCCACGTCGATGACCTCGACAGTCTGAAGGGATAAGGCGCTGAAATGAAAGTTCTCTACCTGATCGTGCCGCTGGCACCGCTGCTGGGGGCCATCGTTGCAGGCCTGTTCAGCCGCGCGGTCGGCCGCACCGGCGCCCACTCGATCACCATCCTTGGCGTTGCCATCTCCCTCCTGGCATCGTTGCTCGTTTTTGCCGACGTCATGAAGGGCAATACCTTCAACGGCGATGTCTATACCTGGCTCGAATCGGGCGGCCTGAAGCTCTCTGTCGGTTTCCTCATCGACCCGCTCACGGCGGTCATGATGATCGTCGTCACGTTCGTCTCGCTGATGGTTCATATCTACACCATCGGCTACATGGCGCACGACGAGGAAAACTGGCCTGAGGGCAGCCGTGCCGGTACGCACAGCTATCAACGCTTCTTCAGCTACATCTCGTTGTTCACTTTCTCGATGTTGATGCTCGTCATGAGCAACAACTTCGTCCAGCTGTTCTTCGGTTGGGAGGCGGTGGGTCTGGTTTCCTACCTGCTGATCGGATTCTGGTCGTCCCGCCCGACAGCGGTCTACGCCAACCTCAAGGCCTTCCTGGTCAACCGCGTCGGCGACTTCGGCTTCCTGCTCGGCATTGGCCTCATCGCCGCTTACGCAGGCAGCCTCGACTACGCCACTGTGTTCGGCAAGTCGAAGGAACTCGCGGCGATCACCGAGTCAGTCACCGGCTGGCCGCTGATAACCGCCATCTGCATCGGTTTGTTCGTCGGTGCGATGGGCAAATCGGCACAGTTCCCGCTGCACGTCTGGCTACCCGACTCGATGGAAGGCCCGACGCCGATCTCCGCGCTGATCCATGCCGCTACCATGGTGACGGCCGGTATCTTCATGGTTTCGCGCATGTCGCCGCTGTTCGAACTGTCTGACACCGCACTTTCGATGATCATCATCGTCGGGGCCATCACTACGATCTTCATGGCCCTCATCGCCATCGTCGCTACCGATATCAAGCGCGTGGTGGCCTACTCGACGCTGTCGCAGCTCGGCTACATGACCATGGCACTCGGCGCCTCGGCCTATTCAGCGGCGATCTTCCACCTGATGACGCACGCTTTCTTCAAGGCGGTGCTGTTCCTCGGTGCCGGTTCGGTGATCATTGCCATGCACCACGAGCAGGACATGCGCAAGATGGGCGGCCTGCGCAAGTACATGCCGATCACCTACGCGACGGTGCTGATCGGTGCGATCGCCAACGCCGGCCTGCCACCGTTTGCCGGCTTCTTCTCCAAGGACACCATCATCGAGGCGATCCACCTCGCTCAGGTGCCGGGCGCCGGCTTCGCCTACATTGCCGCACTGGCGGCGGTGTTCGTCGGCGGGCTTTACTCCTTCCGTCTCGTCTTCTTCGCCTTCCATGGCAAGGAACGCTTCCGCGAGGCACATGGACACGCTGGCGATGCCCATGGTCATGCCGCGCATGGCCACGACGAACATCATGGCCATGGCGCGCATGAACCGCACGAATCGCCAAAGGTCGTCACCATCCCGCTGATCCTGCTGGCCATCCCGGCGATTGCCGCCGGCTGGGTGATCGGCCCCTTCCTTTACGGCAACTGGTTCGGCGATGCGATCTACTTCGCGCCCGAGCATGCCGGCATGGCGACACTGGGCAGCCACTTCCATGGTGTGTTCGGCATGATCGCCCACGGTGTTGCCACACCGCCGTTCTGGCTGGCGCTTGCCGGTGCCGCTACTGCCTGGTATCTGTACATTGCGCGCCCCGACCTGCCTGCGGTGATCAAGCGCAAGGCTGGCGTGCTGGCGCGCATCCTCGAGAACAAGTACGGTCTCGACGATCTGAACGAGTGGCTGTTCGCAGGCGGAGCGCGCAGCATTGGCCGCGGCCTGTGGAAGGGCGGCGACCAGGCGATCATCGACGGCGTGGCGGTCAATGGTTCCGCCCGCCTGGTTGGTTGGTTTGCCAGCGTGGTGCGCCTGATCCAGTCCGGCCACATCTACCAATACGCTTTTTCCATGATCATCGGTGTCTTCGTACTGCTGACGCTGTGGATGAACCGAGCCTGACGGACAAGACGAGATTAGCGAGATGAGTTCCTCCCTTCTTAGCCTGGCCATCTGGATTCCGATCCTCGGCGCCTTCGTCGTGTTCGCGGCGGGTGAGAATAAAACCCTCGCTCGCTGGAGTGCGCTGGCCGTCGCCTTCGCCGGATTCGCCATCACGCTGCCGCTCTACATCGGATTCGATACCGCGCAGGTCGGCATGCAGTTCGTCGAGCAGCACCCCTGGATTCCGCGGTTCAACATCGAGTACTTCCTCGGCGTGGATGGCATCTCGGTGCTGTTCATCCTGCTCAACAGCTTCATCACCATCCTTGTCGTCATTGCCGGCTGGGAGGTCATCGAGGAAAAAGTCGCCCAGTACATGGGCGCCTTCCTGATCATGTCGGGCCTGATGAACGGCATCTTCAGCGCGCTCGACGCGGTGTTGTTCTACGTGTTCTTCGAAGCCTCGCTGATTCCGATGTACATCATCATCGGTGTCTGGGGCGGCCCGAACCGCGTCTATGCGGCCTTCAAGTTCTTCCTCTACACGCTGCTCGGCTCTTTGCTGATGCTGATCGCGCTCATCTACCTGTTCCTCTCCTCGGGCGGCAGCTTCAACCTGCTCGAATGGCACCAGCTGCGCATCGAGATGGCACCGCAGATATTGATCTTCCTTGCCTTCCTCGTCGCCTTTGCCGTCAAGGTTCCGATGTGGCCGGTGCATACCTGGTTGCCGGACGCCCACGTCGAGGCGCCGACTGGCGGCTCGGTTGTGCTGGCGGCGATCATGCTGAAGCTCGGTGCCTACGGCTTCCTGCGTTTCTCGCTTCCCATTGCGCCGGACGCCAGCCATTACCTCGCACCGATGATGATCACCTTGTCGCTGATCGCCGTGGTATATATCGGCTTCGTTGCGCTGGTCCAGGCCGACATGAAGAAGCTGATCGCCTATTCGTCGATCTCACACATGGGCTTCGTCACCCTCGGCTTCTTCATCTTCAATCAACTCGGCATCGAAGGTGCGCTGGTACAGATGATTTCGCACGGCTTCGTCTCTGGCGCGATGTTCCTCTGCGTCGGCGTCATGTACGACCGCATGCATTCACGCCAGATCGCCGACTACGGCGGTGTGGTGCACCGCATGCCGAAGTTCGCCGGCTTCTTCGTGCTGTTCGCTATGGCCAATGCGGGCTTGCCGGCAACCTCCGGCTTCGTTGGCGAGTTCATGGTCATACTTGGCGCGATCAAGTACAACTTCTGGATCGGCTTCATCGCGGCCACGACCCTGATTCTCGGCGCTGCCTACACGCTGTGGATGGTCAAGCGTGTCGCCTACGGTCCGGTCGGCAATGACCATGTCGCCGAGCTGTCGGACATCAACCATAGAGAATTCCTGTTCCTGGCCATCCTCGCGCTGTGCGTGCTGGCGATGGGTCTCTATCCCTATCCTTTCACTGAAGTGATGCACGCCTCGGTGGACAACCTGCTCAAGCATGTCGCTATGAGCAAGCTGTAACAGGCGACGAGAGAAGCGATGCTCAAGAACTTTATCGTTCCCGACCTCTACCCGGCGATGCCGGAGATCTTCCTCGCCGCGATGGCTTGCGTCATCCTGCTGGTCGATGCCTTCGTCGGGCGCACCCAGCGCTGGATCACTCCGGCACTGACCCTCATCACTCTGGCCGGCTGCGCGCTGATCACCTATCAGACGATGGACGGGCAGGTGGTGCTGACCTTCGGCAGCATGTTCGTGGACGACTTGCTGGCAGACTTCCTGAAGCTGCTGCTATACCTCGCCGTGATTGTCGCCATCATCTACAGCCGCGATTACCTCGTGGCGCGTGGGCTCGACAAGGGCGAATACTACGTGCTGGTGCTGTTCGCCACCCTCGGCATGATGGTGATGATCTCGGCAGCGCATTTCGTCACCATCTATCTTGGCCTCGAGCTCCTGTCCCTGTCGATGTACGCTCTGGTAGCGCTCGATCGCAACTCGCCGCGCGCAACCGAAGCAGCAATGAAGTATTTCGTCCTCGGCGCGCTGGCGTCGGGCCTGTTACTCTATGGCATGTCGATGGTGTACGGCGCGACCGGCACGCTCGAGATCGGCGGCGTCGCGCAGGCGATCCACCTCGGTGTCGCAAACAAGACCGTGCTGGTATTCGGCCTCGTATTCATCGTGTCGGGCATCGCCTTCAAGTTCGGCGCCGTGCCGTTCCACATGTGGGTGCCCGACGTCTATCAAGGTGCGCCGACGCCGATCACCCTGTTCCTTTCTTCTGCGCCGAAGCTTGCCGCCTTTGCCATGGCGCTGCGCCTGCTGGTGTATGGCATGTTCGATATCGCCGAGCACTGGCAATCGATGCTGATGATCATGGCGGTGCTCTCCATCGCGCTCGGAAACCTCGCAGCCATCGCCCAGACCAACATCAAGCGCATGCTCGCCTACTCGGCCATCTCGCACATGGGTTTCATGCTGCTTGGCCTGATGAGCGGAACGGTCGGCGCCGACAAGCATTTTGCGCTCAACGCCTACAGCTCGGCGATGTACTACGTCGTTGCCTACGTCATCATGTCGCTCGGGGCTTTCGGCGTCATTCTGCTGCTCTCGCGCGCCGGCTACGAGGCCGAGAACCTCGAGGACTTCAAGGGCCTTAACAAGCGCAGCCCCTGGTTTGCCGCGGTGATGATGATGATCATGTTCTCGATGGCCGGCGTTCCTTTCTTCGTCGGCTTCTTCGCCAAGTTCTCGGTACTGCTCGCCGCGGTCGATGCCGGCCATATCGCGGTTGCCGTTTTCGCCGTGATGTTCTCTCTGGTCGGAGCGTTCTACTACCTGCGCGTCGTCAAGTTGATGTACTTCGATGCGCCGGTGGATGCTGCGCCGGTGGTTGCGGCACTGGACGTGCGTTTCCTGCTGTCGCTCAACGGCGCGGCGGTTGCCGTGCTCGGCTTGTTCCCTGACCTGCTGATCTCCTTGTGCACCTACGCGCTGCTGCGCTCCCTCTAGACGCTGAACTGACGAAACGAAAACGGCGCTCCCTCTCAAGGGGCGCCGTTTTTCTTTGAGGCGGCAATTGGCGCCGTGTCGCCGGCGCCGACTTTTCAAGTGCTATTCCCGTGCTTTGTCAGACCGCCGCAAGCGCCTGCTCGAGGTCAGCCTTCAGGTCGTCGATATGCTCGAGACCGATCGAGAGGCGCACCATGTCTTCCGACACGCCGGCCTTCTTGAGTTCCTCGGGGCCAAGCTGACGGTGCGTCGTGCTGGCCGGATGACAGGCCAGCGACTTTGCGTCGCCGATGTTGACGAGGCGGGTGATCAGCTTGAGCGCATCCTGAAAACGTGTGCCTGCCGCGACGCCGCCACCTTCGCCCTTCACGCCGAAGGTGAGGATGCCCGAGGCGCGGCCGTCCATGTACTTGCGCGCTAGTGCGTGCTCCGGGTGGCTGGGCAGTCCGGCGTAATTGACCCAGCCGACCTTCGGATGGTCGCGCAGGTATTCGGCGACTGTCTGGGTGTTGGCGCAGATGCGGTCCATGCGTACCGGCAGGGTCTCGATGCCTTGCAGGATCAGGAAGCTGTTGAAGGGCGAGATGGCCGCGCCCATGTTGCGCAGCGGCACGACGCGTGCGCGGCCGATATACGCGGCCGGGCCGAGCGCTTCGGTATAGACCACGCCGTGGTAGGAAACGTCTGGCGTGTTGAGGCGCTTGAAGCGCTCCTTGTGTTCGGCCCACGGAAACTTGCCCGAATCGACGATGGCACCGCCGATGCTGGTGCCGTGGCCGCCGAGGTACTTGGTCAGCGAATGCACGACGATGTCGGCGCCGTGCTCGAAGGGGCGGCACAGGTAAGGCGTTGGCACCGTATTGTCGACGATGAGGGGAACGCCTGAAGCGTGGGCGATCTCTGCGAGCGGCGCGATGTCGACAACGTTGCCGAGCGGGTTGCCGATCGATTCGCAGTAGATAGCCTTGGTGCGGGCATCGATAAGAGGTTTAAAGCTTGAGGGATCGCGGTAGTCGGCGAAGCGCACCGTAATGCCGTACTGCGGCAGGGTATGGGCGAACAGGTTGTAGGTGCCGCCGTAGAGCGTGCCAACCGAGATGATGTTGTCGCCGGCCTCGGCGATGGTCTGGATCGCGTAGGTGATTGCTGCCTGACCCGAGGCGAGTCCGAGCGCGCCGACGCCGCCTTCGAGCGCTGCGAGACGCTTCTCCAGCACGTCGGTGGTCGGGTTCATGATGCGCGTGTAGATGTTGCCCTGCACCTTGAGGTCGAACAGGTCGGCGCCGTGCTGGGTGTCGTCGAATGCGTAGGACGTCGTCTGGTAGATCGGCACCGCGACGGCCTTGGTGGTGGGATCGGGACTGAAGCCGGCATGGACGGCGAGGGTTTCGAGTTTCATGAGCGATGACCTCCACGTGGTGAATTAGTGTTTTTTCTGCGAGTATAACGATCATGTAAAAGCGCCGCTTGCCCGCGACCGGAGAATGAAGAGATGTGGAACTGGCTGAAAATCCTATTCACTTGCTGCCTGCTGGGTTCGGCCGGCATAGCCTTGGCGCAGGCCCTCGAGACGATCACCCTGCGCTATCGTCCTGCCGAACAGGTAATCCCCGAACTGCGTCCGATGCTTGCGCCCGGCGGCGTCATGACCGGCAAAGGGGAGTATCTGTTCGTGCAGACCACCGCCGCGAATCTTGAGCAACTGCGTCAGATGTTGGCCGTGCTGGATCGTCCGGTGCGGCGGTTGTTGATCAGCGTCCGCCACGGCGGCCAGGCGGAGCGGGTGCAGGAAGGTACGGCGGTTGCCGGCGAGATCGGCAACGGCAGGGTGCGCATCCTGTCCTCGGGAGGGAATCTCGGCGGCGGGCGCATCGAGATTCGTCAGGGCGGCAACCTCGTGCAGGGACAGGCGGTCGAAACGCGACGCAGCAGCAGCGAGAGCGTGGCCCAGCAGGTGCAGACGGTCGAGGGTGGTCGTGCCTACATTCATGTCGGCCAATCGCTGCCGCTTGCGCTGCGCCAGACGGTGATGACACCGCGTGGCCCCGTCGTCAGCGACAGCATCGCCTATCGCGAGATCGGCAGCGGCTTCTACGCCGTTCCGCGACTCAATGGTGAGCGCGTCACGCTCGACATCTATGCAGGGCAGGAAGTGCCGGGAAATGTTTACGGCAGTGCCGAGGTACGGCGCATCGCCACGACGATTGCCGGTCGGCTGGGCGAATGGCTCCCGCTCGGCGGGGTCGAGCAGCAGGCAACGACCGAGAGCCGCGGGCTGCTGAATCAAGGGACGACCGTCAGCGGCGACAGCCGGCAGGTCTGGCTCAAGGTGGAAGCGCTCGATTGAGGCCGTGCTAGCATGCGCGGCCCCATGCCTTCGAACTCCGCGCTTCCCGATCTCGACCGGATGTTTTCCGCCGCAGGCCCGCTGGCCCGGGCGATACCCGGCTATCGGGAGCGCGCCCAGCAAATCGCGATGGCGCGCGAAGTGCAAGCGGCGATTGCGGGCAACCTGCAGCTCGTCGCCGAGGCTGGCACCGGTACGGGCAAGACCTTCGCCTATCTCGCGCCTGCGCTGGTTTCCGGCGGCAAGGTGATTATCTCTACCGGGACCAAGACCCTGCAGGACCAGCTGTTCACCCGCGACCTGCCGACGGTGCGCGATGCGCTCGGCGTGCCCGCCACCATCGCGCTGCTCAAAGGACGGGCGAACTACGTTTGCCACCACCATCTGGATCGCGCGCTGGCGGGAGGCAGGCTCAATTCGCGCGCCGAGGTAGCCCATCTGCACGCCATCGCACGTTTCGCCAAGATCACGGCGAGCGGCGACAAGGCAGAATGCCTGGACGTGCCGGAGGATTCCGGCGTCTGGTATCTCGCCACCTCGACGCGCGAGAACTGCCTCGGCCAGGAATGCGCCCACGTCAAGGAGTGCTTCGTACTTGCCGCGCGCCGCGAAGCGCTGCTCGCCGACGTGGTGGTGGTGAACCATCACCTGTTTTTCGCCGACGTGATGCTCAAGGACGACGGCATGGGCGAATTGCTGCCGGCCTGCAATACGGTGATCTTCGACGAGGCGCACCAGTTGCCCGACGTGGCCGGCCTGTTCTTCGGCGAGTCGATCGGCACCGGGCAGATCCTCGACCTGGCGCGTGATGCCAAGCTCGAGGGCGTCGCTGCGGCGAAGGACTATGCACCGCTGCAGGATGCCGTGAAGGCGGTCGAGAAGGCCGCCAAGGACCTGCGCCTCGCCTTCCGCCACGAAGGCCGGCTGGCGACCGCACAATGGCAGCAGCACCCCCAGGCAATCGAGGCGCTTGAGCATCTGCAGGCGATGCTCGCCGAGCTGGGCAGGCATCTCGAAAGCCAGTCCGGCCGCTCCGAGGGCTTGGCGAACTGTCTGCGACGCTGTGGCGAACTGATGTTGCTGCTCAAGCATTGGCAGCAGGAAAAAGTCGGCGCTGGCGGGACGGCGCCAACAGTTTCCCCTCCCGCGGGGGAGGAGCTGGGGGAGGGCGGGGAAGATGCGCCGCCGGTACGCTGGGTTGAGGTGACGACCTATGGCGTCACATTCAACCTCACGCCGCTCTCGATTGCGCCGATCTTCAGGAAGCAGCTCGAGGGCCACCCGCGTGCATGGATTTTCACCTCGGCGACGCTTGCGGTCGGCGAGGACTTCTCGCACTATCGTGGCGCGCTCGGTATCGCTGAGGCGGCCTCGGCGCGCTGGGACAGCCCGTTCGACTATGCGAACCATGCCGTGCTCTACTGCCCGACCGGCATGCCCGACCCGAACCATCCGGAGTATTCCGAGGCGGTGGTCGAGGCGTGCTGGCCGGCGATTCGTGCGTCGAACGGCCGGGCCTTCGTGCTGTGCACATCCTTGCGCGCGATGCGGCGCATCCATGAGCTGATCGAGGAACGCATCGCCCGGGCCGGGCTCGAGATGCCGCTGATGATGCAGGGCCAGGGTTCGAAGACCGAACTGCTCGAACGGTTTCGCCGCCTCGGCAATGCGGTGCTGGTGGCGAGCCAGAGCTTCTGGGAGGGCGTAGACGTGCGCGGCGAAGCGCTCTCGCTGGTGGTGATCGACAAACTGCCGTTCGCGCCGCCCGACGATCCGGTGCTCGCCGCGCGCATCGACGCCTACAAGCGCCAAGGGCGCAATGCCTTTTTCGAGATACAGTTGCCGCGCGCGGTGATCAGCATGAAGCAGGGCGCGGGACGGCTGATCCGCGACGAAGCCGACCGCGGCGTGCTGATGGTGTGCGACCCGCGCCTCGTCGACAAGCCCTACGGCCGGCGCATCTGGCAGAGCCTGCCGCCGATGCGCCGCACGCGCGATATCGCCGAGGTCGAGGCGTTCTTCGAGAGCTAGGAGCAAGCATGGCATGGATCGTTCTTTTTCTGGCGGGATTGTTCGAGGTGGCCTGGGCGATCGGGCTCAAGTACACCGAAGGCTTCACGCGCTTTTGGCCGTCGGCACTGACGCTCGGGGCGATGGCGGCGAGCGTCGTGCTGCTTGGCTTCGCGATGAGGTCGTTGCCGGTCGGCACGGCCTACGCGGTCTGGGTCGGCGTCGGCGCGGTCGGCACCGCCATTCTAGGCATCCTGCTGTTTGCCGAGCCGGCGACGGCTGGCCGGCTCATTAGTCTTGGGTTGATCGTGATGGGCATCATCGGGCTTAAACTTGCCGCATGAAGCTCGCCGATCTTTCCGCCGAACTGCTCGCTGCGCGTCCGCATCTGTTCTCCTCGACCGTCGTGCCGATCGCGGTGGACGATCTCGCGCGCATGCGCGAACTCATCGCAGCTGTGGAGCATGTGGTCGCTTTGCCGGCATGGTCGGAATTCAAGAAAGTCGGCGCTGGCGGGACGGCGCCGTCGAACCGCGCCATCATGGGGACGGCAGCCGGCGTGTTCATGGGCTACGATTTCCATTTGACGGCCGCCGGCCCGCAACTCATCGAGATCAATACCAACGCCGGCGGCGGTCTGCTCGCGGCGCTGCAGGCAGAGCGCGACGACGTGCTGGCGGACTACGTCGCGATGTTCCGCACCGAGTGCGGTGAGCGCGAACTGAAGACTATCGCCATCGTCGATGAGCGTCCGGAGGAACAGTATCTCTACCCCGAGTTCCTCGGCTTCCAGCAATTGTTCGCTGCGCATGGCATCCAAACGTTCCTCTGCGATCCCGAGGCGCTGCTCCTTTGTCACGGCGGCCTGTGGCATGTCGGGGAATCCGCTGAAACGCGCATCGACCTTGTCTACAATCGCCTCACCGACTTTGCCTTATCCGCGCCGCAGCATGTTGCGCTGCGCGAAACTTGGTTGCAGGGCGCGGCGGTGATCAGCCCCAACCCCGGTCACTATGCCCGCTATGCCGACAAGCGCAACCTGATCGCCTTGACAGATGACAGCCTACTGGCCGAATGGGGTGTGGATGCTGCGACTCGCAGCGTCTTGTTGAGGGGCATACCGCGCACCGAGCGTGTGACGGCAGAGCATGCCGAGGATTTCTGGCAGCGGCGGCGTACTCTGTTCTTCAAGCCGGCGGCCGGTTACGGATCGAAGGGCTCGTATCGGGGCGACAAGTTGACGAAGCGGGTGTTCGAGGAAATCCTGGTCGGCGATTATGTCGCCCAGACGCTGGCGCCGCCGTCCACTGTTAATGCAGAAGCGGCCGGGACGCGGGTCGAACTGAAGGCGGACATCCGTAATTTTGTCTATCGCGGCAACGTGCAACTTGTCGCAGCACGCCTTTATCAAGGCCAGACGACGAACTTCCGCACCCCAGGCGGGGGGTTCGCCGTCGTGCAGGAAGCACCCTAATCACATTCGCTGATACCCGTATAGTTCCGTAGGGTATTGCAATGTGGATGCGCATTGCGTAAAAAGCAATACAAATAATAAAAATTATCGCTGGCCTTATCGATGGTCGGCAGCCTGCGAGGAGAGGTGCGATTTGGGGATTCTGAACTTTGCCGTGCGGCACTGGAGCGTCTATTTGCGCTTCACGCTTGCCACGCCCATCCTCTTGCTGGGGGTCGCCACCCTGCAACAGCACCTGGTCTATGGCAGAGTGGTCGGCTATTCCTACTTTATCGCGCCGGGGCTGGTCGGGACGACCGTCGGACTGCTGCTGGCCACGCTGTTCGTCATGCGCCGGCAAGTGGCCGAACAGCAGCGCAAGTTCCGCTCGGTGGCCGATCTGGCCCAGGAATTTGTCTACATTCGTCGCGTCGATGGCAGCTACGAGTATGTGTCGCCTTCCTGCCTTGCATTGACCGGTTATCCGGCCGAGGTGTTCTACGCGCAGCCGAGCTTCATGAACCATCTGGTGCATCCGGAAGACCTGCCGCGCTGGCTTGGCCACGTCCATCAGATGGACAGCCGCGGCCAGGCGGAAAAGCTGGTGCTGCGCATTCGCTCCAAGACAGGTGAAGAACGCTGGATCGAGCACCTGTGCAGTGACCTACGCGACGAGCACGGCAAGATTCTCGGCGTGCGCGCCACCAACCTCGACATCACCGACCGCGTGCTGCACGAGCGCGAATTGACGCTCGCGGCAGTGGCATTCGAGACCAGCGAGGCGATTCTCATCACAGACAATAGCGGTCATATCCTGCGTGTCAACAAGGCGTTCACTCAAGTCACCGGTTTTTTGCCTGAGGAGGTGATCGGCCGCACGCCGGCAATCCTGAAGTCTGGTCGCCATGACGACCGGTTCTACGCCTTGATGTGGCAAACACTGAAGCGCGACGGCAGTTGGAGCGGCGAGATGTGGGATCGCCGCAAGAACGGCGAGATCTATCCGAAGCACCTGACCATCACCGCAGTGCCTGGTGCCGATGGAGCGGTCGAATACTATGTCGGTACCTTCAGCGACATTACGGCACGCAAGGCAGCCGAGGAGGAAATCAACCGCCTCGCCTTCTACGATCCGCTCACTCATCTGCCCAATCGCCGGCTGCTGATCGACCGTTTGCACCAGGCGCTCGGCGCCAGCGACCGCAGTGGCGACCACGGCGCGATCCTCTTCATCGACCTCGATCACTTCAAGCGGCTCAACGACACGCGTGGCCATGACATCGGCGACCGCCTGCTGGTCGAAGTGGCCAAACGCCTGCAGACCTGCATTCGGACAGAAGATACCGTCGCGCGTCTGGGTGGCGACGAGTTCGTGGTGATGCTCGAGGACCTCAATGCCGATGCAGCCGATGCAGCGACGAAGGTAGAAACCGTCGCCAACAAGATCCTCTGTGCGCTCAACCAGCCTTATTACCTCAAGGGGCACTATTACGAGGGTTCCTCGAGCATCGGCGCGACCCTCTTTCAAGGCCAGAAGGAAAGTGTGGATGATCTGCTCAGGCATGCCGATGTGGCTTTGTACCGTGCCAAGGACTCCGGGCGTGGTGCGGTATGCTTTTTCGATCCAGCGATGCAGGCCTTGCTGAATACGCGAGCGGAACTTGAAACCGATCTGCGCAATGCCATCACGCGACATGAACTGCGCCTGTACTACCAGCCGCAGGTGGATGGCAACGGCCGGGTGTTCGGCGCGGAAGCGCTGCTACGCTGGCTGCATCCTCAACGCGGCATGGTTGCGCCCGGGGAGTTCATCTCCTTCGCCGAGGAATGCGGTTTGATTGTGCCGATGGGCCGCTGGGTGATCGAAACCGCATGCGCTCAGTTGAAGTCCTGGGAGACCCACCCGCTGATGCGAGATCTCCAACTTGCCGTCAATATCAGTGCCCACCAGTTCCTACAGGACGATTTCGTCGAGGAGACCCTGAGCCTCGTGCATGCCAGCCAGATAGCTCCGTCGCGGCTCAAGTTCGAACTGACAGAAAGCGCGCTGATCGGCAACATCGAGGCCGCGATCGATAAGATTGGCAGATTGAAGAGTGCGGGTATCGGCTTTGCACTCGACGACTTTGGCACGGGCTATTCCTCTCTGGCCTATCTGCGCCATCTGCCGCTCGATCAGCTTAAGATCGACCGCTCCTTCGTTTCCGACGTCACCTCGGAAAACGGCGCGGCGATCGCCCGCACCATCATCGACATGGGACGCAACCTCGGACTCGGCGTGATCGCCGAGGGGGTCGAAACGGTCGAGCAGTACGAGTTCCTCGATCGGCACGGCTGCCACTGCTATCAGGGTTACCTGTTCAGCCGCCCCTTGCCGCAGGATGAATTCAAGACCATGCTGCGCGAGGCAGACACCGTCCAGAGCGCCTTCACCCTCGTCTCTTATTGACCTTCGCCCTACTGTTCCGGCGCGTTTTCTGGTATCAGTAGCGCCTTCGCAACAACGACAGGCGACAATGCGCGCATCCGGAAAAAAGATCTTCGGCTTCGCCGGCTACTCGGGGTCCGGCAAGACGACGCTGATCGAGAAGCTGATCCCGCGCTTCACGGCTCGGGGCCTGCAGGTTTCTCTGATCAAGCACACCCATCACAACTTCGACGTCGATCAGCCGGGTAAGGACTCCTATCGTCACCGTGCCGCAGGAGCGGCTGAGGTGCTGCTGACCTGCGACACCCGCTGGGTGCTGATGCACGAACTGCGCGGGGCAGCCGAGCCCAGTCTGGAGGAGCAGGTTGCGGTGCTGTCGCCATGCGACCTCGTGCTGGTCGAAGGATTCAAGCACACGCCGGTCTCGAAGATCGAAGTGCATCGTCCGGCCCACGGCAAGCCGCCGATCTGGCCTGAGAACTCCTGCGTCGTGGCGGTTGCAACGGATGCTCCTCTCGATCCGGCCCTTGCTTGTCCGCTGCCTCAGTTGGACCTCAACGACGCGGATGCCATCGCCGCCTTCATCCTCGATTACCTGGACAGACCATGCTGAGCTACGAAGAAGCCCTCGATCGATTGCTGGCCGCCGCTGCCGTCGTCGAAGAAACCAAGGTGGTACCGCTGCAGGCGGCTCGCGGCCGCATCCTAGCCGCATCGCAAAGTTCTGCCATCGACGTGCCGCCGCTCGACAACAGCGCGATGGATGGTTATGCAGTTCGTTGCGCCGATGTTTCAGCCGGTGGCGTCAGTTTGCCGGTTGAGCAGCGGATTCCGGCCGGCAGTGTCGGCCATGCGCTGGCAGCCGGCACCGCCGCACGCATTTTCACCGGCGCCCCGGTGCCCTCAGGCGCAGATGCCGTCGTGATGCAGGAGTTGTGCGAACACGGCGAGGCGGGCAGGGTGGTCGTGAACCACAGTCCGCGGCCCGGCGAGAACATCCGCCGTGCGGGCGAGGACATCGCCGTCGGCAGCGAAATTCTTGCGGCCGGCACGCGTCTCGGCCCCGCCGAACTCGGGCTGGCGGCTTCGGTTGGACTGGCGATGCTGCCGGTGCGCCGCCATCTGCGTGTAGCACTGCTGTCCACCGGGGACGAACTCGCCGAGCCGGGAACGCCGCTGAAACCGGGCAGCATCTACAACTCGAACCGCTACTTCCTGCATGCGCTGCTCGATGGACTCGGCTGCGTAATCACCGATCTCGGCCGCGTGCCCGACAATTTGGAGGCGACGCGTGCGGCCTTGCAGGCGGCGGCTGAGGGCAACGACCTGATCCTGTCGACCGGCGGGGTGTCGGTTGGCGAAGAGGATCACGTCAAGGCGGCAATCGAGCAGACAGGCATGCTCGATCTCTGGAAGATCGCCATCAAGCCCGGCAAGCCGCTCGCGTTTGGACGGGTGGGGAAAGTCGGCGCCGGCGGCACGGCGTCGCAGGCCGATTTCATCGGCCTGCCGGGCAATCCGGTGTCGAGCTTCGTCACCTTCCTGACGCTGGTGCGCCCCTTCATTCTCAAGCGCATGGGCGTGGCGCAGTGGCAACCGACGAGCCGGATGGCGGTATCGGCTTCGGCTTGGCCAAAGCCTGACAAGCGGCGCGAATTCCTGCGCGCACGCCTCACGGCGGAAGGACGCGTCGAACTGTACCTCCATCAGGGGTCGGGCGTGCTGACTTCCTGCGCCTGGGCGGACGGCCTCGTCGACAACCCACCTGGGCAGGCCTTCGGCGTTGGCGATACGGTGCGCTTCCTGGCATTCTCCGACTTGCTATAGTGCGGCCATGAGCTTGAAAGTGCTTTATTTCGCCGGGCTGCGCGAGGCCGTTGGCGTCAGTGCGGAAAACATCGACCTGCCGGCCGGCATAGCGACGGTGGGCGAACTGCGCAAATTTCTGGGAGTGCGGCACGAGGCGCTGACGACTGCCAAGAACCTGCGCGCCGCGGTGAATCAGAAGATGGTCGGCCATGATGCGCCGGTCGCCGAGGGTGACGAGGTGGCGTTCTTTCCGCCGGTGACCGGTGGCTGAAGCGATGAGCGAGGTCAGTGTCCAGACGGCCGATTTCGACGTTGGCGTGGAGATCGAAGCGCTCTCCTCGGGCGATGTGGGCGCAGGTGCGGTGGCGAGTTTCGTCGGGCTGGTGCGCGCAGACAAGCTTGCGGAAGGACAAGCGGGGGAGGGTGTGACGGCGATGACCCTCGAACACTATCCCGGCATGACGGAATCCGCCTTGGCGGGGATCGTCGTCGAAGCACGTCGTCGTTGGGACTTGCGGCGCGTCAGGGTGATTCATCGCGTCGGTCGCCTGTTGCCCGGCGAGCGCATCGTTTTCGTCGGCGTGGCGTCGAGCCATCGCGGCGATGCCTTTGCCGCCTGCGAGTTCATCATGGACTACCTGAAGACGCAGGCGCCGTTTTGGAAGAAAGAAGAGACGCCCGACGGTGGTCGCTGGGTGGATGCGCGAGAGTCTGACGATGTCGCTGCCCGCCGCTGGGAGGCTGTCCCGGGCGGCAAGGCGACTTAGCTCGAGTTCAGCGGACGGGTACGTCCTTCTTTTTGCTTGAGCTCTTCTGGGCGGTTTCCGCCATGCTGGCAAAGGCCGAAGCCGTCGCCTGGGTGATCTGCTCGAAGGCGTTGTTTGCGGTTGCCATTGCCTGCTGCATGGCCTCGAGCATGTTCGGGTTCTGACCGGGCAGGGTTTTAAAGAAGCCTTGGAAGGCATCTGTCATTTCCTGGCTGCCGGAGGCAAGCTGCTCAGTCAGCATGCGCGAGAACTCGGCACGTGCCTCGTGGCCGATTTCGGCGACCTTCTGGGCGGTTGCCATCATCTTCTGGGCGGTATCCTGAGCGTATTTGTTGCGCAGTTGCAGTACTTGCTGAGGATCCTTTGCCTCCGCCTGGGCGCGGGCATTCTCCACGCCGTCCTGGAACAGCACGCGCGCCAACTCGTTCTGCAGGGCCACCACGCGCTGCGAATTCTCGATCGACATCTGCGCCAGGCGCATTGCCGCCTCCATGTTCCTGCGGTTGAGTTCGCCCAGATGCTCATGCTTCCCCGTCATGATCCACTCCTTCGCGCTAGTTCAAATTATAAAAATAGCATTGCCTACTTAAATATTCAGGCCTTTCTTTCAATGGCGCTTTTTCTTATGGTGGTGTTCGTGCTCGGCTCCGCTCTGACTGAACGCCTGACGAAGTGCTGAGAGCTCGGCGAGTTGCAGGGCGATCAGATAGTTCAGGGTGCCCGCAGGTACTTCGCCTTGCTCGTTCGGGATGCCGATCGGCTTGTCGGTCAGGATCTCGAGTGCCGCGTCCGCGTGGTCCACTGTCCAGATGCGGAACTTTCCTGCAGCACAAGCTGCGACGATGTCGTCGCGGAGCATCAGATGGATGGCGTTCGCGGCAGGGATGATGACGCCCTGTTCGCCGCTCAGCCCCTTCGCAACGCAAACATCGAAGAAACCTTCGATTTTCTCGTTCACTCCGCCGATCGCCTGGACCTGCCCGAACTGGTTAACCGACCCGGTGATCGCGACCGACTGCTTGAGCGGTACGGCGGAAAGGGCGGAGAGCAGGGCGCACAACTCCGCAAGCGAGGCGGAATCGCCCTCGACGGGACCGTAGGACTGCTCGAACACCAGGCTGGCATTGAGGGACAGCGGCTGCAGCCGCGCGAAGCGGGAGGCGATGAAGGAGGACAGGATCATCACGCCCTTCGAGTGGATGGCGCCGCCCATCTCCGATTCGCGCTCGATGTCGATTACCTCGCCTTCGCCGAGGCGCGCCGTCGCGGTGATGCGCACCGGATGGCCGAAGCGGTCCTCGCCCAGGTCGATGACGGCGAGGCCGTTGATCTGGCCGACCTGCCTGCCGGCGACGTCGATCAGGCGGATGCCGCGCCGCACCTCTTCCAGGCCGGCGTGCGGAAGCCGGTCGACGCGCCGCCGTTGGGCCGCGAGCGCCTCATCCACGTCGGCACGGATCACCTTGTCGCGTCCGGCCTGGCCGGCATGGTGGTCGGCCTCTGTCAGGAGGTTGCCGATCAGCCTTGTGGCCGCCGACAGCCGTTCGGCATCGTCGGCCAGGCGTGCGGCGTGCTCGATGACGCGCGCCACGGCCGGTGCGTCGAAAGGCCGCATGCCGTGCTTGCGCACCTGCGTCGCGATGAAACGCCCATAACGCTGCGTGTTGTCGGCATTGCGCTCCACTTCGTCCTCGAAATCGGCGGCGACCTTGAAAAGCTGGTCGAACTCGGGGTCGTATTCGCGAAGGAGGTAGTAGAGCAGCCGCTCGCCGACCAGCACCACCTTGACGTCAAGCGGCATCGGCTCGGGCTCCATGGTGAGCGTGCTCATCAGGCCATAGACCTGGCCGAGCGACTCGATGCGCAACTGGTGCGACTTGAGGGCGCGCTTGAGCCCTTCCCAGGCATAGGGCTGGGTCAGCAGCTTTTCTGCGTCGAGCACCAGATAGCCGCCATTGGCACGGTGCAGTGCGCCGGCCATGATCATCGTGAAGTTGGTGATCAGCGTGCCCATGTGGGCCACATGGTCGACGCGACCGACCAGGTTTGCGTAGTTCGGATTGTCCTCGATGACGACCGGTGCTGCCATCGTTTCGGCATGGTCGACCAGCAGGTTCACCTGATAGCGCGCCAACGGCAGGCTGCCGGTGAAGGCGATGCCGCTGACGCTATCGCCTTCCGATTTCTGCTCGCGCAGTTCCTCCGCGCTGTCGGTCACGTCCTTCAGTACCGCATCGAGGAAGGTGATGACGTTGACGAGGTCGGCGTAGTGCTCCTTGAGTTCCTCGATCAGGTGGCCGACGGCCAGTTGCATAGTCTCGCGGCTGAGCGCCTTGAGCCGCGTCTGCATTTCCCGCCGCCATTTCGGAAATTGGTGCAGCAGCTTCTGCAGCTTCTCGCCATGCGCTTCGATGATTTTGCCGAGGCGCTCTTTCTCATCATCGGGTAGCGACTGAAACTCTTCCGAGTTCATCGTCTCCTCGCCCTTGATCGGGGCGAATACGAAGCCGTGAGGGGTGCGGATCAGCGCGACGCCTTCTTCTCCCGAGGCTTGGCCGAGTTCGCGCAATGCGTTCTCCTCACGCTCCTTGAACTCTTCCTGCAGAGCTTCGACGCGGGTGCGGAACTCGTCGCTCTCGAAGGCCGCCGCGATCGCCTTGGCGAGCTCCGAGACGAACTGCTGCATGTCGGCCTTGAGTCTGGCGCCGCGTCCGGCCGGCAGGATCAGCAGGCACGGCCGGTTCGGTTCGTCGAAGTTGTTGACGTAGCAGAGGTCGCTGGGCAGGGCTTCGCCTGCCGCCTGGGTTTCGAGCAGTTGCAGCGCCGTCGCATGGCGGCCGCAGCCGGATTCGCCGAGCACGAAAATGTTGTACCCCGGCCGCTTGATGTCGATGCCGAAGCGGATCGCTTCGATCGCGCGGTTCTGGTCCAGCACATCGGTCGAATCGATCACTTCGGCGGTGGTGGCGAAGCCGAGCAACGCGGGGTCGCAGCGGCGGCACAGGCTATCGGGGGGAAGTGGCGGGTGTTCGCTCATGAATCGTTCGATAAAAGTCGGCGCCGGCGGGACGGCGCCGTATGTCATTGCGATGCGCTCAGTCCCATCGGCTTGTCTGCAAAGATACGCGCATCCATGAGAATCGGGGGAGTGCGCATGATCGGTCGGAAATCCATGTGGGCAAGGATGTCGCGTTCGATGTCGATGCCCGGGGCGATCTCGGCGAGTTCCAGTCCGTCGGGACCGAGTCTGAAGACGCAGCGCTCGGTGATATAGAGGACGGGCTGGCCGCGCTTGGCGGCTTCGCTGCCGCTGAAGGTGCGATGCTCAACCTGGGCGACGAACTTGCGCGCCTTGCCCTCGCGAAGGATACGCAGCTTGCCGTCCTGCACCGCGATCTCGAGATTGCCGGCGGTGAAGGTGCCGACGAACACGACCTCGCGCGCGTTCTGCGAGATGTTGATGAAACCGCCGGCGCCGGCTAGCCGCGGGCCGAATTTGCTGACGTTGAGGTTGCCTTCGCGGTCGGCCTGGGCGAGGCCGAGAAAGGCGATGTCGAGCCCGCCGCCGTCGTAGAAGTCGAACTGGCTCGGCTGGTCGATGATCGCCTGGGTGTTGGTTGCTGCGCCGAAGTTGAGGCCACCGGCGGGGATACCTCCGACTACGCCGGGTTCGGCGGTCATGGTCATGCGGTCGAGAATGGCTTCCTCGGTGGCGACTGCGGCAACCCCCTCGGGCATGCCGATGCCGAGGTTGACGACGGCGCCCGGGCGCAATTCGAGTGCCGCACGACGGGCGATGATCTTGCGTTCGCTCATCGGCATCGGCGGGATGGCGGACAGAGGCACGCGGATCTCGCCCGAGAAAGCGGGGCTGTACTGCTCGATGAAGGTCTGCATGTGGTACTCGGGCTTTTCCGCCACCACCACGCAATCGACCAGCACGCCGGGAATCTTCACGATACGCGGGTTGAGGGTGTTGCGCTCGGCGATGCGCTCGACCTGGACGATGACGATGCCGCCGGAATTGTGCGCAGCCATGGCGATCGCCTGAGCCTCGAGCGTCAGGGCCTCCTTCTCCATCGTGACGTTGCCATCGAGATCGGCCGTGGTGCCGCGGATGATGCCGACGTGGATCGGGAAGGCTTTGTAGAACAGGTACTCCTCGCCGTCGATCTCCATCAGCCGCACGATGTCTGCTGCGGTCTTTTCGTTGAGCTTGCCCCCGCCGAAGCGCGGATCGACGAAGGTGCCGAGCCCGACGCGCGACAGGGTGCCGGGCTTGCCGGCGGCGATATCGCGGAACAGGTGGGTGATGACGCCTTGCGGCAGGTTCCAGGCTTCGATGCGGTTGCCGACCGCCAGTTCCTGCAGGCGCGGCGCGAGGCCCCAGTGGCCGCCGATCACGCGGCCGACCAGGCCGTCGTGACCGAGGTGGTTGAGGCCGCGCTCCTTGCCGTCGCCTTGGCCGGCGGCGTAAACGAGCGTCAGGTTGCGCGGGTGGCCTCCATCCGAGAGCGGGTCGTCGCGCGTTTCGACAAAGCGCTGCTCCAACGCGACGGCGATATTCTCGGCGAAGCCGATGCCGACGAAGCCGCCGGTCGCTACCGTGTCGCCGTCGCGGATCAGTTTGACCGCCTCGCGGGCGCTCATGATTTTGTTGCCAGTAGCTCCGCGTCGCGCGAGACGCAGCGGGTGATCAGTCTTGCCTTTCATCCTTGCCCCTGTTTAAACCTGATTATGCCTTGCTGATATGAAAAAGTGCGAAGGAATAAAAAGTTCGGATCGTTCCATGGTTATTGCTAAAGTAATTAAATTAGGCGTTCGGTGTATAGTTGTGCAAGTGATGACTTTCGGCGGTGCAATTGAAGATACAACGTGTTCTGCCGTCTGTCGCGTTCTATTCTGGCGTCCTTTATCATAAGGCACACGCAGGGTGCGAGCGAGGATGAAATATGCATAAAGATGGCCTTTCCTCTTGTCATGTCGTCATCTGCGACGACTCGATCACGAATGTCATGATCCTGGCCAAGGTGCTGGAGAGCGAAGGTATCGGCCAGGTCCACTCGCTCACCGATCCCCGCAAGGTGATCCCGCTCATCAAAGAAAAAAAGGGAGATATCGATCTTCTGATCCTCGACATCGAAATGCCCTTCATGAACGGCCTGCAAGTCATGAAGGCGCTGCAGGAAGAGTTCCCCAGCCGCGACGCTCTTTTCCCGATCTTGATCATTACCGGCTCGGAGGACAAGGAGGTCCGCTATGAGGCGTTGCTGGGGGGGGCGAGCGACTTCATCGCCAAACCCATCGACCAGACCGAGGTCGTCCTGCGTGTGCGCAACATGCTTCGTTTTCATCATGCGCTCAAGTCCCAGACGGAACATGCCGCCAGGCTGGAGGCGGAGGTCGAGAAGCGTACCCAAGAATTGAACCACGCCAACGATCTGCTGATCCAATTGCTGGCGCTGGCCGGAGAACTCCGCGACAACGAGACCGGCAAGCATGTCGCGCGGGTCGGGCGCTATAGCCGGATTATTGCCGACGGTGTCGGACTGCCTCCGGAGATCGGCTTTATGATCGAAAAGGCCGCGCCGCTCCATGATCTGGGAAAAATCGGTATTCCCGACAGCATCCTGCACAAGAAAGACTTGCTGGACGCCGAGGAGCGCGCGGTCATGAATACGCACACAGAGATCGGCCTGAAACTCCTGGGTGAATTCAGCCATGATTCGATGATGCTCCAGCTTGCGTCGAGCATTGCCCTGAACCACCATGAGCGCTGGGACGGCAATGGCTACCCGCGCGGCATGCGCGGCGAGTCGATCCCGATCGAAGGCAGGATCGTTGCGATCAGCGATGTGCTCGACGCCTTGGCCACACGCCGGCCGTACAAGGAGCCCTGGCCGCTCGAAAAGGCCATTGCCTTCTTCGAGGAAAATTCCGGCAAGCAGTTCGATCCGATGCTGGTCAAAGTGCTGATCGCCAATCTCGACAAGATTCGTGCTGTGATGGAAGAGCTGCGAGACGAGGAGGATAGTGGCTCCGAAGCTTCAACAGGCCTGGCGGGACTGACCGGCGGGAAGGATCCGAGTCATCTTCCCAGTTAAGGTCGGGCAGGACGATGTTGGCAGGGTGTGGCTGCCGGCTTGTTGAAAACGGTCGCGGAATCCCCACTTTCTTAGCATCGTTATTGGGAGGCCGATTCCATGCGCTTCGATAAATTCACCACCAAGTTCCAGCAGGCCGTCAGCGACGCCCAGAGCCTGGCGATCGGTCACAAGAAAACGTGGTCTGTCCCCTAATGTCCAGCGCAACTGAAATCGAAAAGCGTGCATAACTATTTCAACTGCACCCCACGGGGAATCTTCTGCCAGGCATCACGCAACCAGTCGTCGAAGTAACCCATTACTGGCGACCGTCCCCGCTTGCCGTTATATGAACCCGTTGGCCCATACTGAAAAACCGCAGTCTTGCCGTCGTTGCATTTGGCCTCGATACGGGCTTCGTCGATCCATGCCTCCCGCGGATCGCGAACGATCCGCGTCCCGAAACCTCCCGAACTCGCCCTTATCGGCGAGTCATCGAAAAGCCTCACCGTCCGGTATTGCAGCGGGCCTTTGCAGACGCGTTTGATTGTGAGAACGGAAAAGTAGCCTGAGTTGCTAAGCTCGGATAGAGCTAAGAAATCCTGCGTATTCTTTCGCCATGAGTAATATCGGTGATCTCCAAAGGGACTGGGGCTCAACTGTATTTGCCCAGATCTGTCTATCACAGGCCCTTGGGGTGTTGCCTTTGTGACTTCCTTGCCTTCAAGAAACCGTAATGCTGATCCCTGCCGCAGTCCTACTGAGGTTCCCTCGGTTTTTCGTCTGCCAAAGGGTGGGTTTCATGCTACCAGTTTTTCCTGATGCTGCTCGCTGATCCAGCTTTCCAAGAACTGGATTGGCGACTTGTAACCAAGTGTCG
>JBGFRW010000046.1:0-186567 GCA_041694935.1 Pseudomonadota bacterium
ACGCCGACATGGAGATGGTCCTGCCGCTGCTGGCGCAGATGGCCAGTCCGCGTGAGCCGCTCGACAACTACGGCTACACGGCGCTGGGTTCCGCCATCAAGCGTGTCTGGGATGCCAAGGGGCGCTCGGCCACGATCACCGACATCTACGAGTTGCTTCAGACCGGACGCCTGTCCAGCGAGGGCGAATACGAACGGGATCTGAGTCGCCTGGCGACGGCGCTGGAGCCCTATACCCGCCACGGTGTGTATGCGAGCTATTTCGAGGGCGATGCCAACATCCAGTTCGACAAGGACTTTGTCGTGCTTGAACTGGAGGAACTGAAATCCAAGAAAGACCTGCAATCGGTGGTGATGCAACTCATCATGTACCGCATCACCCAGGAGATGTACCGCGACCGGTCCCGGCGCAAGCTGGTCATCATTGACGAGAGCTGGGATCTGATGGGCTCGGGATCGAGCGGCAGCTTCATCGAGGCTGGCTATCGCCGTGCGCGCAAGTACGGCGGAGCCTTCGGTACGATTACCCAGTCGGTCGACGACTACTACAAGAACGAGGCGACCAAGGCGGCCATCAACAATGCCGACTGGTTGTTCCTGCTGCGACAGAAAGCGGAAAACATCGAACGCCTGGGCAAGGAAGGAAAGCTCTCCCTCGATGAGTGGTTGAAGCGCCAGCTGGGTTCAGTCAGTACCGAGCATGGCCATTTTTCGGAAATCTACATTCATTCCCCCATGGGTGCCGGCCTGGGTCGGCTCCTGCTCGATCCGTTCTCGATGCTGGTTTATTCGACGCGCGCCGAGGATTACGAGGCCATCAAGCGTTTGCGCGAACGGGGACTGTCCGTGGCGGAGGCCATCGAACAACTGGTGACCCAACGTGCAACACGCCCCTGAGAGCCAGACCATGCAAGCAATCAAGCCCTACATCCTGACAGGCATTGCAACCTTGTTCGCGGGCGCCGCACTCCTGGCCGGCTGGATGTACCGCCATCCACTGGAGATTCCTCGTCTGGCGCGGGTCGACATTGCCAGACTGGTGTCCCACCAGCAGCAATCCATGGTGCAGCGAATCAAGCCGGGCATCGATGCTCAGGAACAAGCCAAGCTCTTCGATGAGGCCAAGGCCTTCGGTGCCAGGATGGATGCCGCGCTCGATCAGGTCAGCCGGGAGTGTGCATGCGCCTTGGTCAATACGGCCGCCTTGCTCAAAACCACTGATCCGCGAATTCCCGATCTGACCGAACAGGTTGCGCTGGTCGCAGGCCTTGCTCTGCCTGCATCGGCAGCCAAGTGATCGATACCGATGCGACGCCTGCTGTTGCTTCTTGTTGTCCTGTGTTGCTCAAGTGTTCAGGCACAAGGGGCGCTCGACTACACGTCCTCCTGGCAGTGCACTGAAACCCGGTTTCACTGGTATTGCGATCTGGCTGAAGAGGAAGCTGCTGAGGTCAGCACAAGGAAGACTCCGGATCGAACAGAGAGCGAAGGCGAACGCGCCGTCGATGCGATCAAGAAGCTGCGCGAGGAGGTCGAGCAAAAGCGGGCTATCGCCATCCTCAAGCCGACCCCGGAAAACCTGAAGTCCTACATCGTTGCTCAGGAAGCCCTGATGGATCGAGCCTCGGTGTTTTCGGACGTATGGCGGCGAGTGGTCTGGGCCAATCCGGAAATCAACTATCAGTTGCGTAATCCATCAAACAATGCGGCCATCCAGGTACGAGACAGCCAGCGCAACCGGCGCGAGGCCGATACGCTGGCGGCACTGGCGAAGGAATGGGGCCTGTTCTTCATTTTTCGTTCCGACTGTCCTTACTGCCATCGTCTGGCGCCGACACTCAAGTTGCTGTCCGAGCAATATGGCATCACCGTGTTTCCCGTTTCGCTCGATGGCGGCGGCCTTCCCGACTATCCAAAGCCGGCCAAAGATAACGGGATGGCCAGTGCGCTGGGGGTGTCGGTTGTGCCTCTCGTCGTGCTTGGCAACGTCAAGGATCGGCGCCTGCTGCCCATTGGCTCCGGCGTCCTCTCGGCGCAGGAAATCGTCGAGCGCATCTACATCCTGACCCAGACCAAACCAGGCGAACTTTACTGATGGAGATCGGCATGGCACTTTCAACACGGCGCTGTGCGCAGCTTATTGCCTTCGTGCAGGCGCTGACCTGTATTCCTGCGCACGCCACCGTCAATCAATCGATGCAGGACTGGTTCAACGAGATCGGCGCCTACGGGAATGTCACCGGACCCAATGCCTACCGTGGCCAGACCATGAACATGTACACCGGCGGCAGCCTGTACATGCGCACCCCAGTCCGCAACTATCAACTGGCCAGTATCTCGCCACCATCCTTCAGTGCTGGATGCGGCGGCATCGATCTTTTTGCGGGTTCGTTTTCCTTCATCAACAAGGAACAGTTTGTCTCCCTGCTGCGCAACATCGGTAATAACGCCATCGGCGCGGCATTCAACATGGCCCTGTGTTCGATGTCGCCGGATCTTTGCGATCTGCTGAAGTACCTGCAGGACCAGGCGACGAAGATGAACAACCTCAACATCAACTCCTGCCAGGCCGCCGAAGGCATCGTCAGTGCCGTGGGCAGCATGGTGACGGACCGCGTCCAGGAAAAGGAGGGCAAAACGGCCGGGGCCAGTCTCAACATGTTCGGCGATGTCTTTGAATCCTGGGATGAGTGGAAGAAGAGTCGCACAACTGCGAAGAACATTCGCAACGTCGCAAAAGCCACCTCACAGGGCGCTCGGGAAATCTTCGATCCCGGCAACGTGGTCTGGCGCTCACTCAACCGCATTTCCGGTATCACCGACGAAACACGGGAACTGCTAATGAGCCTGACCGGCACCATCATTGTTACGCCCCCCGGCGAGAACGCCGACGAGAAGGCGAAATGGACCTACCTGCCTGGAGGCAAGCTGACCTTTCGCCAGTTTGTCGGCGACGGTTCATCGGCCACTGTCAGCCTCCCCGGGCTCAAGTGCGGGACGGACCTGGCCGAATGCCTGACGCCGAGCTTTTCGGAAACGGCATTCACCGTGGCACCGTTCTCTCGTCAGGTTCGTACCCGGATTGCCGTCATGCGGGACAAGATCGTCAATCGGGATACAGGAGGGCAGTCCTCCATGGATGCCGCGCTGATTGGCAGTTCCTCGCTTCCGATCTGGAAGATGCTGGCGGTATCCAGCAGTATCCCCGGAGGTGATCGCATCACCGAGGATTACGCACAATTGATCGCCGTGGATGTCGCCTACACGTACTTCACAAACCTTTCAAAGACACTGCGCAATGCCTTGCAGAACGATGCCGGCAAGGGCGGGCCGGATGCCGTGATGGCTGCGGAAAAAATTCTCGTCAGGCTGACCGAGATCGAACAGGAGGCGCGGGACATGCTTCGCGCCGAATATCAGAAGGGGATGCAGGTCGCCGAACTCAGTCGCTCGCTGCAATTGATGCACCAGAGCCTGAATGCGGGAATGCCGACCAACATCTTCCAGTCCATGTCTGTCTTCAATCGGTAGGCCATGTACGAGGTATATGCCTACTGGAACGTCGCCGAGCTGGAGGCGATGTTCAATGCCGTGGCCTCGCTCATGGGGAGCGGCGACTACCTGGGATTGCTACGGACCATCGCAATTGTCGGCATGATTGTGGTGGTGATCGCCACCCTGACCGGGCGGGAGCGGCTGGACGGGATGTGGAAGTGGTTGTTCTTCCTGGTCATCTTCCAGTCCATGCTGCTGATTCCCAAAGTCACGGTCATGATCGTTGATCGCACAGGCAACGAGCCGCCGCAGGCGGTGGCCAATGTGCCGATTGGTCTCGGGGCCTTCGCGCATACCATGAGCAAGGTCGGGGACTGGCTGACCGGTGCGTTTGAGACAGTGTTTGCGCTGCCCGACGATGTGAAGTTTCGCAAGAACGGAACGCTCTTCGGTCATCGTGTCCTCTCGGAGCGGCTGGCCATCAAAAGCGGTGCACCGGTTCTGACAGGGAACCTGCTGGAGTTCTATCGGGAATGCGTTGCCCCGGATATTGCGACCGGCTATATCCGCATGAAGGAAGACATCCTTCAGGTGAACAATATCTGGGACAGTCTGAACGGCAAGACCAATCCCTCGCGGCTGGTGACGATCCGGGATACGACTGATCCGAGCCTGATGAACACGGTGGGCTGCAATACGGCCTACCAATCCCTGACGACACAGATCACTGCCGAAACGAATCGCCAAGTTGCACTTCTTGGTACCCGACTGTATCCGCGAATGACAACGGCAGATGCCGGTGTAGCTATCGCTGGATCTTTGGCGACAACAACAAACTACCTCCTTGGTATCTCGGCCTCTGCACAGGACACGGTGAAGCAGGCCATCGTCGCAAATTTCATGATCGATGCCCAGTACATGCTGCCGGCGCAACTGGGAGACGCGGCCAGTGCCCAGACCAATCTGGCGATGGCGCAATCGCTGCGGTCGACGAGCGACTCCTACAAGCTGATGGCGCGAATCGCGGAATCGACCATGCCGAAGGTGAGGAATGCCATCGAGATGGTGCAGTACGCGATCTTTCCGGTGTTCCTTCTGTTCGTGGTGTTGAGCGGTCACCAGGCGACGGGCGTGATCAAGTCCTATGCCGCCAGCCTCTTCTGGATACAGCTATGGGCGCCCCTGTATGCGGTGATGAATTTCATCATCACCATGTACTCCCGCAGCCAGTACATCAGCGGTAGCGCATCGAGCGGCCTGTCGATCGAGCAGATGAGTTTCCTGAACACGGCGATTGTCAGCGATCAGGCGATTGCCGGCATGCTGGTGATCTCGATTCCCGCCATCGCGGCCGCGATCGTCAAGGGCGGAGAGGTCGGCATGCAGGCCGTGGCGGGCTTGGTCGCGCCACCCCGAGATCCGGAAAAGATCGCCAGCAGTCTGGCCATGGGCAACATGCAGATGGGTAATGCCTCGCTGAACAATGCCAGCCACGACACCATGAAGGGATTGGCCGTCGATATGAACCCGAGCCTGCGCCAAGGGGCAACCCAGTATCAGGCGCGCGGCGGATTCGACTACAGCCACTTTTCCGGCGGCGGCTTTGTGGTGAAGCAGGCCAAGAGCGATGTGCGCGCCGACATGGCGCTCAACGACTCGCTGGGTGCGGCCGCCAAGGAAAACTACGAGCGATCGCAGCAGGCGACTCAGCAGCGTTCCTCGGAATATGCTGAAAGTGCTCTGGCAGCACTCAAGCAGGAAGCCGGCTTTGAGCGTTCCCATGCCAGAGGCACCGGTGACACTACAGGTTATCGGCACGGTATGGGGTCGAGCCGGAATCAGGAAGCCAACGAGTCCCTGCGGCAGGTCGATCAGTGGGCCAGGAAACTCGGCGTTAGTGAAAAGGTTGCCATGGAACTCATGGTCGGCGCTTCGATGGGCATGAGTACACCGAAGCTGCTGGAGATAGCCGGCTTGCGTGGCGGCGTGGAAATGTCGGCCAAGATGCGCAATTCGGCCGACTCGATGCGCTCCCTGGAGGAGATGGCCCAGTTTGCGCGCGAATCGAGCTTTGGCAAGAAGGTTGGGACGGTGATAGACAATGGCTGGGAGCGGGGCTACCGGACTGGCGATGAAAGCAGAACGGCAGGATCGGAAGGTCAGCGAGCCTCGCTTGACCGTGCGCGTCAGTCACGCGATGCTCTGAGCGCTTCGCTCCAGGAAACGGAAGGGCATCGCCAAATGTGGGAGCTTTCCCACTCAGGCCAGCTGGGATCGAATCTCCAGTTGCAGGATCATTTCATCAAGGATTTCCTGCTGCCGAAGCTCGAATACAACTACGAGCGGTTCCAAGGAATCATGGGGGATCCGCATCGTCTGCGTCCCTATATCGAGGAATACACGGCACAGAATTACGACCGGATGTTGGGGCAGATGGCGGGGCAGGTACAGGGAGAGGATACTGTTCGCGCCAGCCATGCCACGGGTCGCGCCGGCGTACCCGGGCAATCAAGCGTTGAAGCCGACGGGACCGGCTTTATCGGCCGGGTGAAAAGCGCTGGCGGAGCAGCCGGCGTATCGCCACGCACCGGTCCGAGCGACCAGGCCATGCACACGGCGATGAAGGAGTTTTCCAGAAACAGCCATGAGGTGCGGGATCGGCAGGAGGCATCCACTCAAGTCCATGAGGACAATTCCACGCCATCGAACTTCAGGAAACTTCAACCGTCCTCCATGGTCGGTAAAGGGGCGGAACTCGTCGAAAACGTCGGCGAGGCGGCAGGGAATGTCGTTGATGGCTTGAAGGGCGATACACCCGGTCAATATGTGATGGATACCCTGAAAGGTAAGAAATGATGGTGGCGGCAACGGTCGAAGGCTGCTGCCTAGTGCTATTCATTCTTGAAACCTACTATGACTGGGATTTGACGACGACGGCTGTACCAAGGTAAGTCACACGAGAAACACGCCATTGCGATCCAGCTTGATCGTAGTGCGTATTGGTTTTTCGCAAGCCAACGATGGCATTTGCCCCCATCGCCAAGGCTTGCCTTCCCAGTTCCAACAAGGCTTCCCTTTCGGCAAGCAGGTAGTCCGCGTCGGACGTTGCTTCGATGCCCGACATCGACTCCACGAAACCAATCGTTTTGACGATGGAACGCTCAGGGACTGACTCCGTGGAAACCAGAAATAACTGTTCCCTGATCGACGCTAGCGCAGCGTCGAGTTGGTTGAGGCGCTTGGTATCGCGATGACGGTTTTGCCGTCCCCATTTGATCAGGATTGAGACTGCCAACAGAATGGCTGCCAGGGGAAGCCATGTCATCAGGCTGGACGTTTGCACTGCGGCGGTACTCATCAGGTGTTCTCCGTGGTTTCGCATCAGCTTCGCACACAAGCTCAAAACTGCAAGCGGGCTGATCCTTACAAAGTTCGCAGCGTTCGGGGAATCGAAATGCAGCCGGAAAGTCCGCATTTCGATCATCCATTGCTTCACTTTCTCCGTAGAGTCTGGATATGACTGAGACACACACACACTGGCGCCTATGGCGATTACCCGTCGTACTCTGGTGGATGGCTGGCTACCTCGCGTTCACCAAGATTTTCTTGCTGACGCTCAATTTGACCGACAGCCTGCCTGGAACGATTTTTCTCATCGACAAGCGAACCTTTCCTAGCCAGGGGGAGTTCGTGGCCTTCCGGTGGGAAAACGACTGGCCTTACCCACGAGGCAGTATCTTCGTGAAACGTCTGACCGGCATACCTGGCGCTAGCGTGACGGCCAGCGACCGGCGCTACTTTGTCGATGGCAGGGAGATGGGGTTTGCCAAGGAATATTCAAAGACTGGGGTGCCGATGAAGCCTGGACCCACCGGGGTAATTCCCAAGGGCCACTATTTCGTATCGGCAGATCATCCCGATAGCCTCGACTCACGCTATGCGCTAACGGGCTGGGTTGCCGATGATCAGGTTCTTGGACAAGCCATGCGCCTGTTCTAGGTCGGTCAAACCGTATCAAGTCCTTCCCATTCCGAGAGATTGATCCCGTGTTCAGGATGTTGAGGCGCGTCATCGGCAAAGAAGACGAGAGCGTCATCGATCCGTCACCTATCCCTACGCTTTCGAATCCGGTGGAAGAGGACATACCTCGCTACCCGCCATTCATGAAAGGTCTGCCAGCGACTTCGCCGGATCGATTGCTGGAGACGCAATGGGAGTTGATCGGTCAGATTCAGGAGTCAGGGTTGGCATCCAGGGAAATCTTCGATCTGTACTACCTTTCCCCATTACGCAGCCTCGCTTCTTATGTGCACCTGTTGCCGGCCAGCGAAAGCCACCATCACAGGGGGGCGGGTGGCTTGTTCAGGCATGCCGTCGAAGTGGCGCTCTGGTCCTTGCAACTGGGCGATCGCGTGTTACTGCCAGGCGACCAGACCCCAAGACGCCGTCGCGAGATTGAGCCGCGCTGGCATGTAGCGGTCTTCTTGTCAGCTCTGTGTCACGACATCGGCAAACCGATAACAGACCTGAAAGTTACCAGCCAGGATGGCGAAAAGTCGTGGAACCCTTTTGCCGAAGATCTTTATTCATGGGCGAATGCCAATGCGGTCGACCACTACTTCCTGCACTGGCGACCCAATCGCGGTCGCGACCATACCTCGGTGTCGATACTTCTGGCCGAAAGGATCATCGGTCGCAAAACTATTGAGTGGATCTATGGCGGTGATCCCGAGTTGGTGTTGTGGATGACGGAGTCGATCGCGTGCCAGCCAAGCCAGACCAACATGATTCACAACTTGGTGGTACGTTCCGATCAGGTCAGCGTCGCCCGCGATATGGAAACTCTGGGTACCGTTTTCGCGGGTTACGACATCGGCGTTCCGGTCGAACGCATGCTCCTCGACATCATGCGACGCCTCGTGCGCGAGAGCACGTGGACGGTTAATGTGCCGGGGTCGCGACTCTGGTTTATGGATGGTTACCTCTATCTGGTCTGGCCGATCGCAGGCGAGGAAATGGCAGCGGTCATCAACCGGGAGAAACTACCCGGACTGCCGAGGACGCCCAACAGCATCCTGGACATGTTGACTGAACGGAAGCTGGCAGAGATCAAGGGGGATAGCAGCGGGGAAGGGCGATATTGGCAGATCGCCCCGGCGCCCTTGACTGAGAAAATTCCGCACATTCGGCTGACAGCCATCCGTATATCAAAACCATCCACAGTCCTGGATCAGTTACCGGTGCCCATTGCAGGTCGATTGGTCGACGATCAAGCCTCCGTTTTCCCAAACCAGGATCAGAATCCCATCGAAGCATTGAACGTGGTGCCAAATCAGGTTCCTACCAATCCTGTTGCACCGGTGACTAAAGCGGTATCGGTCCCGAACGAAAGTTTATCGGTGGATACGGGGGCGAGTTTTCCGGAAGATGAACTTGGGGGACTGCTGAAGGGGATAGCCGAGGATTTCCAGGCAGGAAGGCGTGACAGGAAGAAGCTGACATATCTCGATGAGACGGGGGTTCTGTGTCTGAAATGGCCGGACATCATCAAGGATCGAGGCATGGATAGCCGAACCATCCTGGATGCTCTCGGAAGTCGTGAGTGGTTGGTAGCCGACCCCATGCAGCCATTCAGACGGGTGACGGAAGTGCGTGTCGGTATCGGCGCCCCCTGGAAGGTTATTCGCGTTCAACCTGTCCTGCGCGAGTTGCTTGGGATTTCCTCAGAGCCAATCAAGAAATTGTCAGTGGGTCGAAAAGCGGCAGTAGAAACACAGGCGATAGTGCCTGAAGAAAACAGTCCGAAGCTCGCAATCATGCAAAACGCGGAGCTGGACGATGCGAACGCGAAAAGGCTGATCGAAAAGAAGATGAAACTGCTGGACGAGGTCATTTCAGTCCTGATCGAGTCTATCCGTGGCAAAGCTGTTGATGCGATTGAGGAAGAGGGAGGGTTGCTGATCGCCGTGAGCGATGTAGAGGCGATACTGAAGAATCGAGTGAAAGTTTCTCGTGCTCAGATACTCGGATTACAACGGCTGAATCCTCAGCGCTTCAATACCGTTGAGCGGAATAGGATCGTCTATTTTCGGTTGTCCAGCACCCCGTAATTCAACCCCATAATTTCCGCCATCGCTACGGAAAAGCTCATTCGATCACTTGGAGTCCGGCAGGTTTATGGAGTACAGCGGTAGATTAGGCTGTCAGAATACTGGGTGCTGGTCGGCCTGAGCGGCCATTGGGGGTGGCCAGGATGTCGGGCCGGTGTTCTGCGGTCAACGGACCTTCAGACCAACGCGGCGGAGAAGGTGCGTATTCGAGCGGGATACCATCCCGCTCGGACACATTGACTTGATCCTCACCACGGGCTGGTTCTGTTTGGGGCATATCGGCCCAATGTGACGGTGGAATGACGCTAAGATGACATCAAGCAGATGGCGTGTTTGTCACCCAATCGCCGTCGTTACCCAGGAAGTGCGCCATGAAGATCGATCTCCTTGACGAGCAAACCGCCTATGCCGGGTTTTACCGCCTGCGACGACTGAAGCTGGCACATGAACGTTACGACGGCGGAATGACCCCGCCCCTGGTGCGCGAAGTGGTCGAGCGCAGCGATGTCGGCGCCGCCTTGCTGGTGGACGATGCACGCGGCCGGGTGGTGCTGGTCGAACAGTTTCGCCCCGGCCCCTACGCGGCCGGCCAGTCACCTTGGCTGGTCGACATCGTCGCCGGCCGCATCGTGTCCGGGCACACGCCGGAAGAAACGATCATCCGCGAAATCCTCGAGGAAGCCGGCGTCGATTGCCATGACCTGCACCCGATCGGTTGCCATTACACGGCACCGCATATCACGAGCGAGCGCGTGCATCTGTTTTGCGCGCAGGTCGATTCGACCCGGATCGCCGGAACGCATGGCGTGGCGGATGAGGGTGAGGATATTCGACCGGTGACGCTGGAGCGTATCGAAGCATTGCGATTGCTGGAGTCACATACGCTCTCACTCTGGGCCGGTCTGGCCCTGCGCTGGCTGGCTGCCCGTTTCTGAGCCGTCCCGCCAGCGCCGACTTTTGGAGATAATCGGCGCATGACCACCACCAAAACGATTCGTCCGCTGGTGCGCCCCCGCCTTTATCTGGGCGGCGAGCTGTCGCTCGGCCCCGGCAAGATCGACCTGCTGCGCAAGATCGGCGAATGCGGCTCGATCAGCGCGGCGGCCCGCGAACTGGGCGTTCCCTACAAGCGCGCCTGGCTGCTGATCGACACCCTGAACAAGGGTTTTCCTTCTCCCGTGCTGGATACGGCTGCCGGCGGACGCTCGGGTGGTGGCGCGCGGCTGACACCGCGCGGCGCGGCCCTCGTCGCGGCCTACGATGCGCTGGAATCTCGCCTGAACGAAGCGGCCCGCAAGGAATTGCGGGTGCTGACGCAACTGGCGAAACCATAGGCGGAAATCGAAGGCGGATTGACCTGGGTTGCGAACCCGCCTAGACTCGCTATGTCCTTAATGACATAGCGTAAGGAAAGTCATGAAAAAACTGCTGATTGCCGTACTGGGTTTACTGGCTGCCGCTGCGCATGCGCAGGACGCACCGCCCATCGCGGCTGCGGCCGACCTCAAGTTTGCGTTGGCTGAAATCGCCCAGGCTTTTGAGAAGGCGTCCGGCCAAAAGCTCAAGGTGTCCTACGGCTCCTCAGGCAACTTTACGCACCAGATCGAACAGGGTGCGCACTTCGAACTGTTCCTCTCCGCCGACGAGAACTACATCTTCCGACTGGCCGACAAGGGCATCGCGGCGGATCGTGGCGCGCTCTATGCCGTCGGGCGCGTCGTGCTGTTCGCGCCGCACGGCTCGACACTGAAAGTCGATGAGCAACTTGCCGACCTGAAAGCCGCGCTTGCCGATGGCCGGCTCAAGCGCTTCGCCATCGCCAACCCGGACCATGCGCCCTACGGTCGGGCGGCGCGCGCTGCGCTCCAGCATGCCGGTCTTTGGGATTCAATCCAGCCGAAACTCGTGCTCGGCGAAAACGCCAGCCAGGCCACCCAGTTTGCCGCCGCCGGATCGAGCCAGGGCGGCATTGTGCCGCTGTCGCTGTTCAAGGCGCCGGAGATCGCCAAGTTGGGATCGTTCGCCCTGATCCCGGCCGAGTGGCATGCCGCCGAACCGTTGCGGCAGCGCATGGCCCTGACCAGGAAAGCTGGCGAGACCGCGCGTGCGTTCTACGACTACCTGCAACAGCCGGCCGCCCGTGCGGTGTTCGTCCGTTACGGCTTCGTGCTTCCCGACGGGAAGTGAATGGATAGCGCGGCATTCGTCCTTTCGCTCAAGCTGGCGCTGGCCACGCTGCTGGTGCTGGTGCCGCTTGCCTTGATCGGCGCGCGGGCGCTGGCGCGCTGGTCGTCGCCAGCCCGTCCCTGGGTCGAGGGTCTGCTTGCGTTGCCGCTGGTGCTGCCGCCAACGGTGATCGGCTATTACCTGCTGGTTGCGATGGGCGGCCATTCGCCGCTCGGCCAGTGGTTCGAGGCAGTCACCGGCCACACGCTGGCCTTTAGTTTCACCGGGCTGGTCGTCGCCTCGGTGGTCTTCAACATCCCGTTCGCCGTGCAGCCGATGCAGCGCGCCTTCGAGGCCATCGAACCGGAAGTGCTCGAAGCGGCGAAGTGCTGCGGCCTGTCGGCCTGGCAAAGCTTCGTGCGCATCGAACTGCCGCTGGCCTGGCCGGGCATCCTGTCGGCGGGCGTGATGACCTTCGCGCATACGCTGGGCGAGTTCGGCGTGGTGCTGATGGTCGGCGGCAACATTCCCGGCGAGACGCAGACCATCGCCATCGCGATCTACGACCGCGTGCAGTCCTTCGATCATGGCGCGGCCGGCGCGATGTCGCTCGCCTTGCTGGTGATCTCGCTGGCGACCATCGCCATCTCCTACGGCCTCGCCGACCGTCTGCTGAAAGCGCGTCGCGCATGAGTTTGCGCATCGAACTCCGCCATGAAGCGCCGCGGCTCGATTTCGCCGCCGAACTGCCAGAAGGCGTGATCACCGCGCTGGTCGGGCCGTCGGGGTCGGGCAAGACCTCGGTGCTGCGCGCGATTGCCGGCCTGTTGCAACCCCGGCAGGCGCGTATCACGCTGGCTGGCGAGACTTGGGACGAGGGCCCGGTGCGCCATCTACCCACGCAGCAGCGGCCCATCGGCTTCGTGCCGCAGCATTACGGCCTGTTTCCGCATCTGACCGCGCTCGGCAACGTCGAGACCGCGCTGCTGGCCTTGCCGGCGGCGGAGCGCAAGGCCAGGGCGCTGGCTTATCTTGAGGCTGCCCATGTGGACGATTGTGCGGAACGGCGCCCAAGGCAGTTGTCCGGCGGTCAAAAACAGCGCGTGGCACTGGCGCGTGCGATTGCTCGGGAACCCAAGTTGCTATTGCTTGATGAACCCTTCTCGGCGGTGGATCGCGCCACCCGGAAATCGCTTTACGTCGAACTGCGCCTGCTGCATGCCAGCAGGCCGACGACGATTCTGCTGGTCACGCACGATCTCGACGAGGCGGCACAACTCGCTTCCCATCTCGTGCTGCTCGACGCCGGCAGGGTGATTCAGGCCGGCCCAACGGATGAAGTGCTCACGCATCCAACCACTGATATTGCTGCACGCCTGCTCGATATTCCCAATATCTTTTCCGGCGCGATCGAACATTTGGAAGGTCGAACCCATCTGCACTGGGGGCCGCATCGTTTAGTCATCGGCAAGAGCGAGCATTCGGAGAAAAGCTGCCGCTTTGCCGTCCTGCCGCAAAACGTTCTGCTGGTTCGCCCCGATAAACCATGGGGAGGCCACTTGGAGAATCCAATCGATGGTCGGATCGCAGACATCCTGCAACTGGGACCGGAAGCCGTTGTCTGGATTGAGCCGGCCGGATTGCCGAGCGAACGCTTACAAATGCGTCTGCCAGCTAGAGCACTCAAGCGCCATGCCATGACGATCGGCGATAACGTACAGTTCAGCCTGCGGGCAGCGGATCTGATTCTTTTGCAGGAGCAAGGCCGCTGACTGCCGTCCCGCCAGCGCCGACTTTCAAGCGAACAGGTAGCGCAGCGCCAGTCCGAGCAGCACGATGGCCAGGAAGCCCTTGAGTGCCCTCTGCGGCACATGGCGCTGACAGCGTGCCCCAAGATTGCCGCCGACTAGTCCACCCATGCCGAACAAAGCGCCGAGCGCCCAGTCGGGGGAGGCAACCACGCCGACAGGTGTGGGCAGCACTGCGTATCCAATCACGGCGGATACCGAGGTCAGCAAGGTCGCCGTGAGCGTTGCCCCGGCGACGGCATGCACCGGCAGGCGAAAGAAGGTGACGAGGATCGGCACCATGAACGAACCGCCACCGATGCCGTAGATCGTGCCGACGACGCCGACCGCGAAGGAAAACGCCAGCACGGGGATCAGCGAAGGGAGCGACGGCTCTAATGGGTCGCTGTTTCCGGGTGGTGACCGGCGCATGACATCCGCCAGCATGCGCGCTCCCAGGTAAAGCAGAACCAGCGCCACGAAAATCTCGAAATCCGCCCGCACGGCTAGGTGATGGGTGCGTACCCAGGCGCCAAGCCACGTCCCCGGTATGCCACCGGCCGTGATGATGAGTCCGAGGCGCCACCAGAGGCGCTTGTCTTGCTGGTAGCGCCAAACCGAGCCGGGAATCGAGATCAGGTTGTAGATCAGGTTCGTTGCGCTGGCCGACGGGCCGGCGTAACCGAGCACGGAAAGCTGGAAGGGCATCAGCAGGAAGGCTCCCGAGATGCCGACCATCGAGCAGAAGAATGCCAATACAAAGCCGGCCAAAGGCGGCAACCAGAGGAAGGTATCGATGTTGGCAACGGCAAAATGGAACGTTCCCACGGGGTGGAACTATAGTGCTGTCCGTATCACACTATCAAGGTTGAAGATCGGGCGCCGTCCTACGCCGTTGATGAAGCGGTTTCGTTCAGACACCCCCAACCTCCCAACGTCAGCAATCCACATGACATCGGCTATTAGCCTGTGACAATTCCACGGACCGAAATGGCCGACGCCATTCCGGAGAGCATCTGGCTGGTTTCAGAGTAGACCGGCCCGCTGAGCGTCAGCATTGTGGAATGGGTGACAGTCCGGACCAACAGCGGTCTACATTCGGGAAGCACAAAGCGACTAACTACCGATCACCCCCCCCGCACCAAACTCATCACCTGCCCCATATCCAGTGACTGCGCCTTATGTTCCATTTGCGGGAGGTACTGCTGCTGCAACTGCTTGGCAGGAGTCAGCAGGCTCTGGAAAGTTTCCTGCAACAACGCGGTACTCATGGTCCGACCACCGGCGTAATACCGCTTCGCCACCTGACCGAGCGCATAGGTGGTGGCGAATGAGAAGGCCATGCCGGTGGCAGCGCGACCGATCTTCCCGAAGGTTTTTCCTGCCGCCTTGCCCAGCAAGCCGCCAAGCAGCTTTCGGCCGAACTGCTCCAGATACTGCGAGGTCAGACCGACTCCCGCGGCGGCGATGAACTCCTTGATATGCCCTTGATCCAGTTCAACTCCATGAGCCTTACCGATGCCATACACCATGCGGATTTGGAGCGGAATGATCGCCATCGATGCCCAGGACTGGGGTAACAGTTCAAGTGCTCCGTTAAGCAGGGCGCTGTTGAGGATTGTCTTGTCCAGTTCAGCATCCAGGGGGCCGACTTGATCCAACTGCTTCACAGGCAAATCGGCGGCGGAAACAATCGGATCGATCGCCTGTTCGATTGCACTGGATTGGCCAACGTCGAGATTCAGGGAACGCTTGAGTTCGTCAAGGAAGGTGCGTTCGGTCGGACTCATGCGCCCGTCAGCCTCGCAGACACAAACTGCCATTTCGTAGGCGAACTGGCGCTGCCCGATATCGGAAAGTGTGCCTGCCGCCGTGTCCAGCGGCAGGCGTTTGAGCAGGACGTCTTGATACAGGCGGGCCATATCGAGGCCAGGGGTGCCTTCGGATAGTGACTCCGCAATGCGTTTTACCTCTTCGCGTTCACGGTCGTCCTTGACGCCATCGGCAAAGGCGGCATGCAGGCACAGGGCGAGGATGGAACGTTGTTCTTCGAGTGTCATGTGATTATCCTGGGGAAGTTCAGAAGCGGGGGCGGTCACCAGCGAGGGTCGGCTTACCTAGCCCGATCAAGTGCCTGATCATCCATTGAACATGGATCATCTATCGGCTCCAGATGGGAAGTGATATGGCAGTTGGGGATCGCTGTCCTCAGGTCACGTTCAATTCGCTCAACCCAGTTATGGGCCTCCTGAACTGACCATTTTCCCGGCACTAGCGCATGGAAACTGATGAACGACCGCCGTCCAGCCTGTCGTGTCCGCAAGGCGTGGTAGGCGATGCCCTGTTCGATGTAGCGATCGAAGACTTCGGTAATGAGGCGTTTTTGCTCTGGCGGCAAAGCAGTGTCCATAAGCCCGGAAGCTGAGCGATGCATCAACTGCCATCCCGTCCAGACAATGTTCGCGGCAACGAGTACTGCAATCGTCGGATCCAGCCAGTTCCAGCCTGACATCGCCACAAGTCCCACCCCAAGGATGACACCAACGGAGGTCCAGACATCCGTCATCAGATGGTGGGCATCAGCTTCGAGCGTAATGGACTGATGCTCGCGGCCTGCCTTCAATAGCAAGCGTGCCACAAGCAGGTTTATGACTGAGGCCGCCACTGAAACAACCAATCCAAGGCCGACAGCCTCGATCGGCTGGGGATTTATGAATCGTTCTATTGCCGTATAACCAATGCTGACGGCTGCCAGGATTATCAGGAAACCCTCGAAGGCGCTGGAGAAATACTCGGCCTTACCGTGTCCGTGTGGGTGATCCTCATCGGCAGGCTGTTCCGCCAGCCAGAGCATCCACAGCGCCATGAGTGCGCCCGCGAGATTGACAAAAGACTCGATGGCATCCGAGAGTAAGCCGACCGATCCGGTTAAATGCCATGCCACTCCCTTGAGCAGGATGGTCGCAATTGCGGCACCAATGGAAATCCAGGCATAGCGTTGCAGGCTGGGTACGCCCGAGTCAGTCATCATCATGCTTTTTGCCGCGCTTCCCTTTTCTCTCACGCTCCCTTCCTGGCATTCGAATATCGTGTTCGTCGGCATTCTTGTGGCACTCGACACAGTTGTCAAAGTCACGGATGCCTTCCTCGATATGCTCGCGGCGGATTTTCTGCTGTGAATGCTCGTGGCAACCGTAGCAGGTATAGCGGCTGTAATCGTTGCGGACATGGCAGGTCGCGCATTTGACGTTGTGGTCGCGATCCAGTTCGAAGTACTTCGCGTGATCGAAGGTGGCCGGCGTCCATTTATCCTGGCTATGGCATTGACTGCAATTACCAGTGATCTGCTCGTGGAGACTGTCCTTGGGTGACTTGTGGCAGCCCTGGCATTCATCGCGCGTCGCTTTTTCCAGCAGGCGGTGGTTGAACTGTCCGGTCGGCCGGAAGCGCTTCACCCCGGCATGATCGCTATGGCAGGCGATGCAGTCCGAGCTGATGAGTTTTTGGTGGAACGGTGTCGATGTCAGAGGCTTCTGGACTGGCAGACCTGTCGTGGTGAGTTTGCCGATTTCCTCCGGCTTGTGACAGCTGACGCACCGTTCCGATTCGGCACCGGTGAAGGAGGCGTGACAGGCAAAGCAGTCTGATTCCAGTTTTGTATGGCCAGGAATCAACTTGCCAGGGCCAACCATCAGGTGGGGATAGACGAAAGCCAGAATGGCCAACACAATCAGGTTGGCGGCAAGGATCCACTTCAGCGTGCGGTTCATGCCCAGCCCCAGAACAAAAAGATGCTGATGATGTGGCCCAGTGCCAGGACAGCGAAGACGATGAAGATCGGGATATGTACTTTGCGCCACTTCGTCATGGCATCCAGGGTGACCGCATCCCAGAACACCGCGCGCTCAATATCCTCTTTGGACATCCCTCGCAGTTGGTAGTGGTCACGCTGCCCCAGAACATGCTCACGCGAACGGCCGAGAAGCAGCTTGCCCACCATACCGCTGATGACATTCACGCCCATCGCCACTGTAGCCAGCCAGGGCAGGATGGCGTTGAAATGAATGCCCGCATGCAGCAAGACCATCAGGGAACCCAGCCAGGTACCGACTTCGTGCATGCTGAGCCAGGATTTCATATTGCCCGAGGTGATCATCTTGCGCTTGCGTAACGAATAGATCAGGGAACCGATGATGAGCAATGTTCCTGGGATGCCCAAGTAGCGCCCGATCCAGACCAGATTGAAGCGGTGCAGCAGATAGTCGCCCACCAGGGTTGCCACACCGAGCAGGCCAACCAACAGCGTAAAGGGAAGGATATGATTGCGCCAGAGGTTGTTGGTCATCTAGGCCTCCAGAGTCACGCTGGTTTTCGGGGTGCAACTACACAGCAGGCAACTACCTGGTTCGGGATCAAAGTCTGGCGCATGACCGTAAGCCACTTCGCCTGCTTTGATCGTGGTTTGGCAACATCCACAACTTCCCGCCCGGCAACTGGACTCAACTTTTACCCCATTGGCCTCAGCGAAATCCAGCAAACTCCCCATACCCGGCTGCCAGGGAATCTGTTTGCCCGATTTGGCAAAGGTGACGACGATGTCGCTTTGTGTTGCTACCACAGGTTCAACGGCTGTCGGGTTTGCCGAGCGCTTGATCGATGCCGGGCCAAAGGCTTCGTAGTGGATGCGGCTCTCCGGCACGCCCCAGTCTTCCAGGCCCAGGACGAGGCTTTCCATCATTGGCGTCGGTCCGCAGATGTAGAAATGGTAGGGTTTAAGGGGGAGTTCCGTCCTGAATAACGCGACATCCACGCGCCCTTGATGGTGATAGTCACGCCCCAGTTGATCGCCCGGCAAGGGGTCACTGAAACACAGCCGCAGATGGAAGTTCGGATAGGTCGCGGCCAGCGCTTCGAGATGAGATCGCTTGATCGGCTCGTTGCTGTTACGCACGCCGTAGTAGAGCCAAACTTCCCGGCCAGGCTGTTCGGCCACACACCAGTTGAGCATGGATAGCACCGGGGTGATCCCGATACCGCCACCGATCAAGACGACTGGTGCGTCACTGCGGTCGATATGGAAGTGACCGCCAGGCGCGCGGACTTGTAGCACGTCACCCACCTGGACGTGGTCATGAAAGTAATTCGACGAGCGGCCCGGGGGGTAAGCGCTGCCTGCCGGTGCGGGGACGCGCTTGATGGAGACGCGGTAAAACCCCGCGTGGGGCGCATCGGACAAAGAGTAGCAGCGAGTGATCTGCTCCGTCTTGCCGTCGGGCGCGGGCACGTCAAGGCGGAATGTCAGGAACTGACCGGGCTTGAATTCCGGGAGCAGCTGCCTGTCCTCCGCTACCAGGTAAAACGAGCAGATGGATTGGGCACCGTCCTCGATTTCCTTGCGATCAACCCGAAAACTCCTGAAGCCGCTCCACGCCGCGACAGATGCCGGCTCGGAGGCCGAAGGCAAAGTCTCTCTAACAGGGGCGCCCCCACCCCCATCAGACCCCACGCCTGTGCGCAGCGCCTGATACTCCCCCCAATGCCGCCAGAAGCTGATACCCAGCCACAACGCGATTTGCAGCGTAATCCCCAATACGATCCAGAGAAGCAAGGAGGCTGAGGTCATTTCAGGTGGCATCATGATTCTGGCAGTCTTTCACGTTCAGCTTAAGGAACCCTTAATCAACATCCGTTTGACATCCGCTTCAATCATCATCGTGCTCGCGCCCTTTCGAGCGACGATCACGTCGATCATCCTTGGGCAGGGGCTTGTCGCCCCAGGCCGCACGATACGCCTCGGCAGAAGTGAAACGGCATTTCTTGTTTTCACCCACCTTGCCCAGCAGTGTCGTGTTGGGTTTGGCCGGAATGCCGGTATGCGCCCGAATCTGTTCCCTGATTTGATCGCAGGATTCCGCTTGGACCTCAGGCGTGGCGGCATGTACGGTCGTCATGGACAAGGCAAGCAGGATGATCGAGATGGCTTTCATGATTTGATTCCTTGGGTCTGATGGATAAAGGGTGTCACCGCATTTCAAAAGCTTCTTGGTGGAATCTGAACCGGCCTTGTCCGATACGCCCGAGTTCATGCTTGAGCTTTTCGGCCAGGCCTTGTGGCCCGCAGAACCAGATTTCTGAGCGGCGTGAGCCAGTCTGCGCAGCGGCAACATCGGCAGCGCTCAATGTTTCGCCCTGTTGGGCGCCATGAATGTGCAGACGGATGCCAGGCACTGCGGCGCAGCTTGCCTCGAGGCGGGCGACAAAGGGATCATTGGCTCGATCACGGGTGCAGTAGTGGAGGTCCGCAGAAACCTGGCTCGGCGTTTGTTGCAATGAATCCAGCCATGCGAGGAACGGCGTCACCCCGATCCCGCCAGCAATCCAGATTTGTTGGGCGTTCGTATCCTGCCGGGCCATGTCGAAGCGACCATAAGGACCTTCAACCTTCACTGCCTGGCCGATTTCCAGCCTGTTGCCGAGGGTGCGGGTGTAATCACCCAGTGTCTTGATCTGGAAAGTGATGGTCCGATCATCGCGATCCGCACTGGCAATCGTGAAAGGATGCGCGCCTTCCTTCGCGTCGAAGGTTACGAAAGCGAACTGGCCGGGACGATGCCCTCGCCAGCCATTGCCGAGTTGGCAACGTACCGTCAGCACATCCGGAGCAGGCTGTTCGAGGGCCACGATCGCCCCATTCACCTGGCGTTTGCGCCCGATGCGGCCGACCAGTGAATGCAGGGCACCATAGATTCCGCCCGCAATGAGCGTCGCCAGGAGAATCCCTACTGGCTGGGCCCAGTAATCTGTCGGCGCAAGCATGACTGCATGCAGCGCCAGCATCAGATAGATCACGGGCATGGCCAGATGCGTCAGTCGCCAGGTTTTGTAGGGGAATCGCTTCCATAGCGTGATGGCCAGCATGGCCAGCACCACATAGAACGCCCACTCCCCCATGTCCTTCGCCAGATCACGCATCACTTCCAGGAAGCCGGTGAATTGTTCCTTGGGGATGCGGCCTTCGCGCCCGACCATCGCTTTGAGAATATCTCCGACGACTTCCTCGACGAGCCAATGGACCACGGCGAAGCTTACCGCGAGAATGCCGGCCCATTTATGGGTCCGATAGACGCGATCCATACCGCCCAGCGGGGTTTCGAGCCAGGCGGGACGGGTGGACAAAAACATCGCCAACGACATCAGCGCCATGGATAGAAGGCCGCTCAGATAGAGCACTTCCTGGCGGATTACCCACGGCAGAGTGCCGCCACTGCTACCGCCCGTGGCAAGCACATCCATTCCCCAAGCGACAGCGACAATGGCAAGCAGCAAACCGAGCAAGATTTTCATGTCAGGACTCCTGATGGATCATTTTCCAGCGGCGGGTTGAAGATTGCCCTGTTGGGGCAAGTCATCCCGGCAGCGTCGTTCGTTGCAGTCAGCCGAATTTCGCTGCTTATTCCTTGCGTTCCCACTGTCGTATTTATCGCGCTTGGCGTCACGTTGCCGCTGATCGATGACGTCACCCGTCTGCGGGTGCACGTACAGCTTGATCCGCCGTCCCGCCGGGTCGGTGGCCTTAACCTCATAGCTGCCGTTTTCACGTTCAATCTTCTCGATATTCCGATAACCGGCAGATTCCAATCTGGCATGCACTTCGGGGATCGACAGCCATTTGGCTTTGTCGGCGCTGGCAGGACGGCCATCCTGGGCATGACTCGACATGGAGAAGAAAACAGTGGCCAGCAATGAAGCGATGGTTAATGTGCGCATGGTGAATACCTCCAGCTCGGGTTAATGTGGGAAGCGGTCATTCGTCGTAGGAGCCTTGTTCTGCTGCGGTATGGCAGGCGACACAGTTCGCTTTGGTGCGCACCTCCTTGTGGCGCCACTCCCAGTCGGGAACTTTGCGATGTTCGCTGACCCATTTGGGCAATTCCGTGATGCGCTGTGGAGCCGCCCCGGCTGCCACGCCTTTGAGCAATTTGCTGCTGTAGCGCTGGCCACCTACATCACCGGCATTGGCAACGAGATAGCTCGTAATCTTTTCGGCGGTGGCCGCATCGAGGCTGGCGTTGTCGCCGAAATGATTGTCCAACTCACCCATCATGCGTTGCCAGGATCGTGCCGGGAGCATCGAGGGCGCAAAAGCCAGATGACAACTGCCACACTCTTCCTTCACGACTGGATCGGCCACCGGTGCAAAGAAATGGCGGTCGCCAGCCTGGGCGCGAGCGAATACAAGGGCAGAAAAAGCTAAGGTTACAAGGCTGATGGCCAGCGGACGATAGGGAATGCGCATGGGAGTCTCCTTTGAATGGGATTACTGACCAATCACGAAGGTGAGCCAGTCACCTTTCTCTTGCACGGTACATTCGCGCCCCAATACTTCGGTGCAATTGCGCTTGAACCACTTTTCGACCTTGGCGGGATCGGTATAACGAGTCGGCGTCACCGACACGGCAACCGGTTCGATGGTCTTGCCGGTCAGCGCCCGACCGGCACCCCGGGTGTCCTTGCCATGACAGGTGGTGCAGGAGGGGGTGTCGGGCTTACCTCCCGAAAAACTTTGCGTATGCAAGGTTTGGCCGCGTGCCGCGGAAAACCCTGTTGTCTTGGCGGCTGCGGCATACTGGGCCAGCAGGTCTTCACGCGGACCGGCGAGTGTGGCGGTGCTGAGTATCATGGCAACTATTCCTGAGGTGACGACCAACATGTTCTTCATGCGTTTCTCCTGGCGGTTATCGGACTGTGGAGCGCACTTTGCGCCACCCTGTCTGAATGAATGCTGAATTGCTTGTTCATCCTGTGTTCAGGTTCACAGCGCTAAAAGATCAGGCAGGAAAACTGTGGAGTTGAAGATGTCGTCGAGAATCGTTGCTTTTTTGCGCCACACGCTAACCGGCCTGGCCTTGCTTGCAATGCTGGGGCCGATGAACGGTTACGCAGGAGATAAAACCGACCATGACCGTGCCCGCCAAGCTGTCGAGGCAGGGGACGTGTTGCCCTTGCGCACGATTCTTGATCGGGTCGAGCGCGAGTATCCCGGCCAGGTCATGGAGGTTGAACTCGACCGTGAAAAAGGTGAGTGGGTTTATGAAATCAAGTTATTGCGCAAGGGAGGCGCCTTGGTGAAACTGAAAATCCACGCTCGAGATGGCACCACCCTCGGTTTCAAGGAAAAGAATGACAAGCCGCATCGCCAAGGAGAGCCTCGCTGATGCGCATTCTGGTCGTCGAAGATGAACTGACTCTGGCGGCACAACTGGTCGAAGGTATCCAGTCGGTCGGCTATGTCGTGGATGTGGCCCATAACGGGGTCGATGGCCACTTCATGGGAGAGACCGAGCCCTACGACGCCATCGTGCTCGACATCGGCCTGCCGCAGATGGATGGCATCACGGTACTCAAGAAATGGCGTGCGGCAGGTCGTACCTTGCCGGTGTTGATCCTGACGGCTCGCGACACCTGGCGAGAGAAAGTGGCCGGCATCGATGCCGGTGCGGATGACTACCTGACCAAGCCCTTTCACATGGAAGAACTGCTGGCCAGGCTCCGGGCCCTGATCCGCCGTGCCGGCGGTCATGCCAGTACCGAGTTGGTTTGCGGACCGCTGACACTGGATACCCGCAGTAGCCGGGCCAGCGTGGATGGCACCGCCTTGACGCTGACGAGCCATGAATACCGGGTGCTGGCCTACCTGATGCATCATCCGGGGGAAATCGTTTCCCGCGCGGAACTGACCGAACATATTTACGCCCAGGATTTCGATCGCGACTCGAATACGGTCGAGGTATTCATCGCGCGCTTGCGCAAGAAACTGCCTCCCGGACTGATCGAAACCGTGCGCGGATTGGGCTACCGGCTCAACAAAGCGCCATGAACCTTTCCCTCCTGCGTAACTCCCTGCGCATACGCCTATTGGTGGGGACACTTTTCTGGATCGTCATTTCGATTCTGGTTGCAGGCTGGGGACTTGGCCAACTCTTCCATCAGCATGTCGAAGCCCAGTTCGATGCGGAACTGAAAAATCATCTGGATCAACTCACGGCCCAACTGATCCTCGATGAACAGAATCAGGCGCAGGTTCGATTGCTTCCGAGTGACCCGCGCCTCAACAAACCTCTGTCAGGCCTGTATTGGCAGATCGATCGCATCGCCGCTGCGGGTGATCATCCCGTCAAGGCTGTGTTGCGTTCTCGCTCACTTTGGGATGAGACGCTGGCCGTGCCGGCCGATACCCCGGCGGACGGAGAAATTCATCAGCATCGGATTGAAGGCCCCCAGGGAGTTACACTAAAAATAGTGGAACGGACCGTCACCATTGACACGCATTCCCTGCGGTTGATGGTCGCGGCCAATGAAAGCCTGATGACAGGACCTATCGCAGACTTCAAAGGCCATCTTTGGTTGGCATTGGGCATACTGGGAATGGGGTTGACGTTCGCAGCCTCAATGCAGGTATTCGTCGGGCTTGCCCCCCTGCGCAGCATGCAGGATGCCCTTGGGCGCGTTCGGCAAGGAGATGCCCGAAACATGGAAGGCATCTTCCCGAACGAGATCATGCCGCTGGTGAATGAGTTCAACACGGTGCTGGCGCAAAACGCCGAAGTGGTCGAGCGTGCCCGGACGCAAGCCGGCAACCTGGCCCATGCGCTTAAAACACCGCTGAGTGTCCTCGCCAATGCCGCCAATGCTCCCGAGAAACGAGATGACGACTTGGCACGTCTGGTCGCATCGCAAGTCGATACTGTGCGCAAGCAGGTCGATTACCACCTGAGCCGGGCACAAGCTGCCGCAGCGGTAAAAGTTCCGGGCATGCGCACCGCCGTTGAGCCCGTCATCCGGGGACTGGTACGAGTCATGCAGCGGGTGCATGCAGACCGTCAGCTCGAGTTTGTCGTGCTTCCCGATCCAGCCAATCTGGCATTCCGTGGTGAAGAACAGGATTTACAGGAAATGCTGGGGAATCTGATCGATAACGCATCGAAGTGGGCCAGATCACGGATCGAGATTCAAGTCTCGGACGAGTCCGGCAAACTCCGGGTGCGCATCGATGATGACGGCAAGGGCATCGCCGAGACCGAACGCGATCATGTCCTCAAACGCGGGGTTCGCGCAGATGAGCAGGTACCCGGTACGGGGTTGGGGCTCGCCATAACCGCCGACCTGGCGCGAATGTACGGCGGTGATTTGGTGTTGGCGAAATCCTCATTGGGCGGGCTTCGGGCATCATTGACACTACCGGCAGTTTGATTCCTTCACCATGGCACTTGCCGGACTGAGGATGGCCTCGAGGGGTTCACTGCTGAAAAGGAAAATCGTGTCGGAAGCCATCCCGTGGGATTGGCTTTTCACCCCAGGCATCACGGTAACTTTCGGCAGAAGCGAAGCGGCATTTTGGTGTTGCAACACACTGAGTTACTTGTTCATCCGGCGTTCAGCTTCGATGAGCATAATTGGCCGAGTTGAAGAAGCGATATCGTCAGAATCATTGCCTATTGAATGCTCCCATCAACCATCATCCGTTCTGGAGAATCACACCCATGAAATCCTACCTTCTCACCGCACTGACTGTGCTGACCCTTGCCGCTGTCGGCCCATCCTTCGCCGCGAACGAAGCCCACGGCCATGGCCACGGCACGACGTCCGCCACCTTGCAACTCAACGCCGGCAAGAAATGGGAAACCGACACCCCGCTGCGCAAGTCCATGGGCGAAATTCGCCAGTCGATGGCATCCTCACTGCACGCGATTCATGAGAACAAGCTGACGTCCAAGAGCTACGGGGCGCTGGCGAAAAAAGTGGAGGATGCAGTTGGCCATATGGTTGCCAACTGCAAGCTCGGCACCCAGGCCGATGAGCAACTGCACATCATCATCGCCGATCTGCTCGCCGGCGCTGAACAAATGGCGGGCAAGGTGAAGCAGGCCAAACGCATGGACGGTGCGGTCAAGGTTATCGGCGCGCTCGACAACTACGGCAAGTATTTCGACGACCCTGGCTTTCAGCCAATCGCGCACTGAGAAAACGCCAGCAAGTAATATCGCGCCGCCCTGCCGGCGCCGATTTTGCTGGCTGATTGCCCGCACCGCGCCGCTCGAATCAGGTGTTGCTCGTTTGAATCACGGCAGGGTCGTCGGCATGCTCCAGAAGAATCAGACGCACGCGGTCCTGCCATAGCCTTCGGAACAACCGCTGCTCATCGATGGTTGCATCGCCTTTAAGGCATCGCAGCATCAGTTCGGCAATACGTGGATCTCCAGGAACTTTGGACAGGTCTGCCGAGACCTCGATACTCTGTTCAGAGTCCAACCGGGTCAGTCGCAAGCTGCCTGCCTTGATAGGCTGTGAGAAATATAGTTTGTTACGGCGGTTGAATTGACCGCCCAACCCACGAAAGCCTGTATCGGCGGTGGCTCCTGTGATAAGGGTTGCGATCGAAGCGATCACCCCGGCAACCCCGGCATCGGGTGGCTCCGCGAAATCGACGCGAATCTCGCCGCGCACAGGTAAGTCATTGCCATATAGCGCCGCCAGCCCCGCCCGCACCATCAGAAAAGCCGAAGCCACGGTCGGGCAACTGTGGCCGGCTAGTCGCACGGCGTCTTCGTAGCGGTAGTCGATGAGGCCGATCTCTGCGGCGCCAAGGAACTCGGCGAGCGGGTCGATAACGCGAATGATCGGAGCGTCAACAAAGAAATCGGGGAATCGCATTTTGTTACCTGCGGAAGCTTGCACTGAAGGAGTTACTTGATAAGATAGTAACAGGTTACTTACTTATCGCCAATCATGAACGATATCTCCGTTCTCCAAGATCCGCCTGCCGAGCCCCGCCAGCGCCAATCCGCAGAAACCCGGCGCGAGGAAACCGTCGAGGCGGTGATTGATCTCGCCAGCGAGCATAGCCCGGAAGGCATTACCACGCAGGCAATCGCCACCCGGATCGGCGTCACGCATGGCGCGCTTTTCAGGCACTTTCCGGACAAGGCGGCCATTTGGCGCAGCGTTTTTGACTGGCTGGGGATCCGCCTTGGCCGTGTCGCCGACGCCGCGATTGCCACCGGAGGCACCCCGCTCCAGGTGCTCGAGCGCCTGTTCCATGCGCAGGTGGCCTTTGTTTCGGATCACCCCGGTGTTCCGCGCATCCTGTTCCACGAATTGCAACGCCCAGCCGGATCCCCATTGCAAGGGCTGGCGCGGACCATCGTCGGTGGCTACCGGGAGCGCATCAAGATCTTGATCCACCGGGCCAAGGATGTTGGCGAACTGCCGACCAGCCTCGATGAAGACACGGCCGCGATCCTGTTCATCGGTACGATCCAGGGCCTGGTGGTTCAGAGCACCCTGTTTGCCGGCGCCTTCGACATGCGCGAAGCCGCACAGCGCATTTTCCCCCTATTGCTCGACGGTTATCGTGGAGTCAAGTCATGAGTCTTCCCCACAAACGCACACTGGTCCTCGGCGCTCTCGCCGTCGCCTTTCTCGCTGTGTTCGGCTGGATCATCGCCACCCAGGGGCCGCTGGCGCCCGTCAAGGTCACCCTCGCCGAAGCGGCGGAAACGAAACTCGAACGCACGCTGTTCGGCATTGCCACCGTCGAAGCGCGGCGCAGCCATAGCATCGGCCCGACGCTGGCCGGTCGTGTGGCACGCGTGCTGGTCGATCAGGGTGATCCCGTCAGGGCTGGGCAGTTGCTCGCGGAGATGGAACCCGTCGACCTCGATGCGCGCCTTGCAGCCGGCGCTGCCTCAGCCGCAGCGGCCACGCAGCGCGTGCAATCGGCCGAAGCCGTTCTCGCCGAAGCCAGCAGCCGTGCGCAACTGGCGAAAAACAGCGCCGACCGCTACGCCGACTTGCGCAAGAAAAACTTCGTCAGCCAGGAAGCCGCCGATGCGAAATCTCATGAGGCCGCTGCTGCGCAGTCGGCACGCTCGTCCGCCGCAGCTGCACTGGCTGCCGCGAAAGATGATGCACGGCGCGCCCAATCCGAACTCGCCGGAACAGGAAAGAATCGTGAGCACCTGCGGATGACCAGTCCGGCGGATGGCATCGTCACAGCACGGCTGGCCGAACCTGGCTCCACCGTGGTCGCCGGGCAGGCGGTCATGCAGGTAATCGATCCCGCCAGTTTGTGGCTGCGCGTACGTATCGATCAGGGGCGTTCGCAAGGTCTGGCGATCGGCCTGCCGGCCCAGATCGCATTGCGTTCGCATCCTGGCGAAAAACTCGCAGGACGCGTCGAGCGCGTCGACTGGATCGGCGACTCGGTCACCGAGGAGCGCATTGCCAATATCGTATTCGACAACGTTCCCGCCGGACTCGCCATCGGTGAACTGGCGGAGGTGACCCTGAGCCTGCCGGTGATTGAAAAAACGCTCGTCATCCCCGCTGCGGCGCTGCACCGCCAGGGTACAAACAGCGGTATCTGGCAACCGGCCGATAACCGCGCGCGGTTCGTGCCGGTAACAGCTGGCGCGATGTCGGCGGATGGACTGGTGGAAGTCCGGCAAGGACTCGCCGCCGGCGACACGGTGATCGTGCATAGCGCCAAGGCGCTTGCCGACGGCACACGCATCAAGCCGGTGGATGCACTGAAATGATCAACCTCGCCAGCCGCGACGTCCTGCATGGCTGGGGCAAGTTTCTGTTCACCGGCATCGGGCTGGGGCTGTTGATCGGTGCGACGCTGACCATGGCCGGCGTGTTCCGTGGCATGGTCGACGACGGTCAGGTGCTGATCGACAACAGCGGCGCCGACCTATGGGTGGTGCAACAGGGCACGCTGGGGCCTTATGCCGAGCCGTCCAGCCTGCGCGACGATGTGTGGCGCGGCATTGCCGGCATCCAGGGCGTTGCGGAGACCGGCAACGCGGCCTTCCTCACGATCCAGATGGCGCATGCCGGCAAGGACACGCGCGTGATGATCGTCGGCATCGAGGTCGACCGTCCCAATCGACCGGGGACGCCGCCCTACCTTACCGCCGGCCGGCCGATCTTGCAGGGTCATTACGAGGCCATCGCCGACGAGCGCGCCGGTTTGAAGCTCGGCGAGCGGGTGAAGATTCGCCGCCACGACTACACCGTGGTCGGCCTCACGCGACGCATGGTGTCGTCATCCGGCGACCCGATGATTTTCGTGCCGCTCAAGGATGCGCAGGAAATTCAGTTTCTCAAGGACAACGACGCGCTGGTCAATGAACGTGTCCGTACCGCCGCCAACCCCAGCTTCAACCGTCCCGGCGTGCCCGGCCTGCTTGAAGCGGCGCAAGCCAGCGCGACCCAGGCACGTAATGTGAACACCGTGCTAGTACGCCTCGTCCCCGGCGCCGACCCGGCCGCCGTGGCAAACGAAATCCAGCGCTGGAAACGACTGACCGCCTACACCAAGACGCAGATGGAAGACATCCTCATCGCCAAGCTGATTGCGACGTCGGCAAAGCAGATCGGCATGTTCCTCGTCATCCTCGCCATCGTCACCGCCGCCATTGTCGCCTTCATCATCTACACCATGACGCTCGCCAAGGTGCGAGAAATCGCTGTACTCAAACTCATCGGTGCAAAGAACCGCATCATCGCCGGCATGATTCTGCAACAGGCACTGGCACTCGGTGTGATCGGCTTTCTGGTCGGGCGCACGGCAGCCGGCTTATGGGGGCCAGCGTTCCCTAAATATGTGCTGCTGTTGCCGCAGGATGCCATCGGTGGCTTCGCCATCGTGATGACCATCTGTGCGTTGGCCAGCAGCGTTGCCATCCGCGCCGCCCTGGCCATTGATCCGGCCGAGGCGATTGGAGGCTAAGATGAAGAACGCTCCCGCCATCCAGCTCAGCGGCCTGAAGAAACGCTATGGTACGGGCGACGCGGCTGTCGATGCGCTCAAAGGCGTCGACATGACCATCTGGCCCGGCGAGGTCGTTGGTCTGGTCGGCCCCAGCGGTTCGGGCAAGAGCACGCTGCTCAAATGCCTCGGCGCGGTCATCGAACCGACGGGCGGCCATATGGAACTGGCCGGCGAAACCATTTACGACGATGGTTGGAAAATCTCCGACCTGCGCGCCCTGCGTCGCGATCGCATCGGCTTCGTCTTCCAGGCGCCGTACCTGATTCCCTTCCTCGATGTCACCGACAACATCGCCTTGCTGCCGATGCTGGCCGGGGCAGACAACAAGGCCGCACGGCACCGCGCGCTGGAGCTGCTGACGGCACTGGATGTGCAGCATCGTGCCGGAGCGCAAGTCTCGCAGCTTTCCGGCGGCGAGCAGCAGCGCGTCGCCATTGCCCGTTCGCTCGCCAACCATGCGCCGATTATTCTGGCCGACGAGCCGACCGCACCGCTCGATTCGGAGCGCGCATTGACGGTAGTGCGCATCCTCAACGACATGGCCCGGCAGTACCAGACTGCCATCATCGTCGTCACCCATGACGAAAAGATCATTCCGACCTTCAAGCGCATCTACCACATCCGCGACGGCAAGACGCACGAGGAAGTCGGAGAGGGGCGAGTAATCTGATAACGTAATCTATGGTCAGGCGGCAAGAGCTTGGTGAGTTCTGCACGCGAAGCAAAATACTGGTAGGGATTCTGTGGCTATGTATTCGCCTGTCATGAGGCTATATCCTGCTGTAAATGCCGCAACCCTTCAATGGCAAGAGGCATGACAGGGTTTTCTGAATCTTTGGCATAAACCATGTAGGCAGGATGCTGGTATCGGGGTGCGCCGGAAACTTCAAACAGTTGGCCTGCGGAGATAAGTGGTTTGGCCATGCGTAAGGGCAAGTAGCAGGAGCCACCGTTCGACAGCATCAATTGCACGCCGAGCCAGCCGATATTGACCACCTGAGGTGGCGGCTCCAGGTCCGGGTAGCTTTGTGCATGTTGAATGTCGAACGCCGGACCCCACTCGACATAGATGTAATCGTCAAGGGGACCCAAGTCATCGGCCCGGCTGCTGACCAGAATCAAGATTTCATCAAAAAGATGCTCAACGACGAGGCCAGGACTGTGACTCGGCGAATACATCACGCCGATATCGAGGGTGCCATCTATCAGGTGCCTCATGAGATCCTCTTCGAAGCCAATCTCGTTGCGAAGAGCTACCGCCTCAGCGTGGGAGCGCAGCCATTGCACCCACATGGGCAACAAGCCATCCCAGAGAGCAATGCGGCCACCAACCCGAAGCGTTGCTCGATAGCGGCTTGGCAACCCCACGTGCTGGCGCGCCTGCTCTGCGGTCAGCGCCAGACGTTTCGCGTATTCGGCAAAGCGTCGCCCACCCACCGTGAGGGAGGCCCCGGCGCGATTGCGCACAAAAAGGCGAACTCCCAACTCTTCTTCCAGCCGTTGAATCCGGGCGCTTACCGTGGATTGCGTGACATGCAGATGCTCCGCTGCAACCAGAAAACTGCCGTGGGCCACGATGGCCAGAAATGTCCTTGCCTGATCAATATCCATCGTCACTCCTTTACTAATATTGACAAAGCCGATATGTATCACAAATTAATATCGTTTGACTTGCATTGGTGCCGTCGAATAGTCTTTAGCCGTCATCAATTGGCGACAGGAGACAAGCATGAATACTGCAGTCGAAGCTCTACGGGATAGTGAAGGCTATCTGGTCGATCCGGAAACATGGAACGACCAATTGGCTTGCGAACTTGCGTCTGAGGAAGATCTGGAGCTGGCTGATGCCTACTGGCCGATTCTGAACTTCATGCGCGAGTACTGGCGCGAACACCAGGTTGCTCCTGATGTTCGTCACGTGGTGAGCTATTTGTCCAGTGAACAGGGGATCGACAAGCGTTCGGCGAAGGATCAATTGTTCGGACTGTTCCCCTACGGCTATGTCAAGCAGGCCTGCAAGATCGCCGGAATGATGCGGCCTCGTGGCTGGAGTACAGGCTGAGCTTAAAAGAACACAGGAGGCAGACCCAATGAGCCTTGTCTGTGAGTGCGACGTTGGCGAGATCGTCCTTTCCGATGTCGATGTCGTCGAAGCGATGGCCCATATTCCAGGCTTTCTGGATATCAGTACAGAGGATTTCCAGGTGCTGTATCACCTGGCTCACCACAACGCGATTGACCGCCTGACGGGAAGAATTCGCGCAGCCAACCTGATGCGGACGGATCTGACGGCAATAACCACCGGGATGACGATGGAAGAGGCAGCATGCAAGATCGTTGCCAGTCGCTACAAAGGGTTGCCGGTCGTCGATGCTTCCGGACGGGTGGTCGGAATGCTGACGGAAACCGATTTCCTGAGACGCCTGAAGAGTGAAACCTTCCTTGAACTGATGTTGCACCTGATCAGCGATCAAGGCGAGCTAAGCCACCGTTGCCATGAAACATGTGTGCTAGAGGCAATGAGTAGTCCAACGATAACGATCGGTCCACAGGCAGACTTCCGAGAAATTCTGGATGCCTTCAAACGACATGATGGGCGCAGCATGCCGGTGGTCGATGAGAAGGGGCTTATGCTTGGCCTGCTGCTGCGCAAGGATTTCCTGTCGGCATTGGCATGGGACATACCGCCTCTGTCCTGACGATAGGTGAAACGTACCGGGTGATGCTGTGCAGCGGGGAATGTCTTGAATGGTTATACCTCGGTCCAGATAGCCGTTCCGTTTCATGGTGGCAGGACGTGTCATCCGGCCGGATTTTCAACGAAGACAGCATGATGTATTCATGGCAGATCCTCGAAGCGGCTGGCTAGCACACCAGGCTGCAGCGGACAGAGCGGACGCGCATGTTTCACGCTATGCATGAACCGCTACCAATAATTTTCCGTGGCGAAGTTGCCGGGCGTTTTGCTGCGGTCCATGCGCAAACCCCGTTCAACCAGTGCGTCGCGCACATCGTCCAGCATCTGGGGATTGCCGCACACCAGGATTCGACTGTCTTCAGCAGATAATTGTAGGCCAGCTGTTTCTTCCAACCCCCCGCTGGTGATCAACTTTGGCAAGCGTTGATGCAACACACCGGGCCTGTTTTCGCGCGTCACGACTGGGACAAACCGTAGCGGCTTTCTACCTGCACCCAGCCATTCTTGCTGCCCGAGCGCGGCCAACTCATCGACGTATGCCAGTTCCCTGGTTTCTCGTGCGCTGTAAGCAAGTACGCGTTCATCGTAACGCTGCCACACCTCGGGATCCTGCAGGATGGAAACGAAGGGAGCCAGCCCGGTTCCACTCGCCATCATCCATAAGTGGCGACCACCGACAAAGCGTGACGTGGTAAGAAATCCATACACCTGCTTTTCGACATACAAGGTGTCACCAATCTGTGCCGTGGCGAGCCGGCTGCTGAAAGCGCCACCCGGTACGAGAATTGAGAAGAACTCCAGATACTCATCATGTGCGGCGTTTGCCATCGAATAGGGTCGCCAGATGATGCTGCCCGGTAAGCCGCTTCCGCTTGTGATGCCAAGCCGTACCCACTGTCCTGGTGTAAAGCGAAATGTGGGGCTGCGCGATACACGAACTGAAAACAGTTTCTCCGTCCAGCGCCGTATGGACAGGATGCGTTCGGCCGTCGCCTTTTCCAGAGGATCATGGGGAACGGCTCGCCGGTATGTTTGCGCCGAATGCATCAACCATCCATTAGCAACAAACGCTGCAGCTTGCGAGGGCTTGCGACAAGATCTGCCAACGTGTAACGATCCAAAGAGGCATACAGTGCGCCTAGGGCCTCTTCAAGAATATCCGCGAGACGGCATACAGGTGCGATGCAGCACGCTTCAGATGTTCCACCCATGCATGCAACGAACGCGGCCTCTCCTTCACTCGCTCGAACCACTGTACCAAGACGAATTGCCTCTAGGGTTTGCGCGAGACGCAGGCCACCCGATTTGCCGCGCAGGGTTTCAATCATGCCGCTGCGGCCAAGATGATGCACGACCTTGGTCAGATGGTTTTCTGAAATACCGTAGGCCGAAGCGATTTCCGGGATTGTCACCCTTCGCTCGGGTTGTAGAGCGAGATACATCAGTACGCGCAGGGTGTAATCGGTGAAAGTTGTGAGTCGCATGCAATCAATCCGAGGAATGAGGGGCCTTGTTACGGCAATTTGTAATCCCGGGAGTTAGTGGTAAATTAAAGATGTATTGATGATACATCTTATAATGACCTTGTCCACGCCTTCCATCTCTATGCAGCAACGATGCTCGCCGGCCGATGCAGAGGTTCACTATGTGCCTACCGAGGTAGCCAATTTGCCATTCCTTTGAGCTTCTGTAGGCGCTTAAGAGGAAAGCCACAATCTGCTGATTACGGCACTGAATTCTGAAAGGTATCTCTTGATTCCGAAGCCATTCTTTGCAGCGGTTCACCGCGGCATGTTCTTTTCCGGAGCGGTGCAAGCCTTGCTCGTCATGATTTTCTGGGCAATCGACCTGGGAGCGCGCCGGGCTGGCTTGTGGACCGAGCCTGCATGGTCCTTGCCATCCTATTGGCTACACGGGTTGGTGATTATTTATGGTGTTTTCCCGTTCTTCATTTTCGGCTTTATCCTGACTGCAGGACCACGCTGGCAGGGTTACGAGGAAACCCCTCCCCATGTGTTCATCCCTGCATTCTGGGGCCTATCGCTCGGCTGGCTCATGACCTGGGTTGGGGTAGTTGCCTTACCGATATTGCTGGTACCTGGACTTGTCGTCATTCTCATGGGATGGGTGATGGCAGCTCGACACCTCTGGCGCGTTGCCGTCTGGCCCAATGCCGAACGCCGGCACATACGGCTCGCCGCCTCGGTCGTAACTCTGGGAGCGCTTGGCCTGTTCCTGTTCGCCATCTATGCCCTGACGGGCGAGCCGGTGCTGGCACGTCTGGCAATCACTATAGGACTCTGGAGCTTTTTGTTGCCGACGTTCGTCCTGGTCATCCACCGCATGCTGCCGTTCTTTTCAGCGAATGTCATCCCGGGCATTGGCGGTTACCGTCCGTACTGGACGCTCTGGATCATTGTCGCCGGTGCCATGGGACACGGACTGCTGAATTTCTTCGATGCCCTGCAATGGACCTGGCTAGCCGATCTGCCGGTCGCGCTCACAGCGGCGTGGCTGACATTGAAATGGCGCATACGGGAAAGTCTTGCCGACAGGTTGCTGGCGGTTCTGCACATTGGCTTTGCATGGTGCAGCCTGTCATTTGCGCTCTTTGCAATCAATAGCCTCTTGCTACTGGCCGGATACACAGGACTCGGTCTGGCACCACTGCATGCGCTGACACTGGGCTTCCTGGCATCAACGCTCATGGGCATGGCTTCGCGCGTCACACTGGGACACTCAGGAATGCCGCTTGTGGGAAATACCGCAATGTGGCGCTCCTTCTGGCTCATGCAGTTCGCAGCACTTCTACGCATGGCAGGAGAGTTTGTTCATCCTTCTGCGCCTTGGGATTTTTCGTTTCTAGCTTCCTTGGTATGGCTATGGGCGTTTTTAAACTGGGCCGTGAGTTATGCGCCCTATACCTGGAAACCAAGAGCCGATGGCCAGCCTGGCTAATTGCAGACGTGTGTCCCAATTGGTGCGTAGTGCAGTTCAGCCGCTGAGATTCGCTTCCTTAAGGCGGGCTCTGTTGAGTGCTGGTTTGCCTGATAGCGGTCATTGCTTGAAGAAAATCTGTTCTGCAGTTTGGCCGACACCTGCCGTAGGTTCGGCATCGGTTATACAGCGGCTTAGGCCGAGTTGTTGCCTGATGCAGCCGGCATGAGGCAGGTGTTCGGCCTTTGCCGACTGTGAACCTGAGACCCATGTCGGGCAGCAATGCGCCGGATACCAGCTGTTCAGTCGCTGGTAGAGTTCAATGCCTGCCTCATCAGCTGAAAAGGCACCAAAGTAGTTAGAGTCGCGCCCGGTCAATGAATGAAAGCGCGTCGTTAACCTCAAAAACCTTGCCGTTAATCCCTGAAAAGAATGCCAGGAGAACTTGGCTACTCGCCTGTAACCGGCTAATCGCAACAACCGCACGACATGCGGGCTCGGTGTCGTAGTTAAATTCGGCTTCATCCAGGACAGAAAAGCCGAACGGCTGGCCCGTTACACGATGAATGTTCTCCCACTCATGGCGCAAGCCGCCAACGTGCACGCTGAAGTCGAGGCCACGGATCTGGCAATACGTGGATACCTCTTTCAGGGCCGGAGAAATCCCCCAGCACCAGGAACACATCGGGTCGCCAATGTAGCGGGCGACTGGAACAAGCGTAGATAACGGCACTTGCGGTGCCGTCTTATCGGACGATTCGGGCAGGCTGCATACCCCTGTTTCGGGGTCACAATTCAACATGATTTAAGTCTCCAGATGGTCGGTCAGGCATGCGGTACGGCGACAGATTTCAATCCCATCGATGTTGGTATGAAAACGTCGGGAGCTTCCACGAAAAACGCAGTGCCAGCATGCGAAAGCCAAATCCGAGGGTAAAGCATGCAACAGTACTGAAATCTGACCCGACGCCGACTGAACGTAGTCCGAGAAACAGCAGACAGACAAACAGCGACACGCTGGCGTACAGTTCGCGACGGAAAACCACCGGGACCTGATTGCACAGAACATCACGCAGAATTCCGCCGCATATGCCAGTCACCATCCCGGCCATCACTACGACCACGATCGGATAGTTCAGCTGCAGGGCCACATTACATCCGATCAAAGAGAACGCCACGAGTCCCAACGCGTCGAGCATCAGGAATACTTTTTTCATGTGGTGCATGAATTTGGCGAGAACGGTTGTCGCGACTCCAGACAGAATCACGAGGTACACGTATTCCGGATGTTGGGTCCAACCGATTGGGAAATTGCCAAGGATCACGTCCCGGATCGTTCCGCCCCCCAGGGCTGTCACAAACGCAATCACGGCCACACCAAATATGTCCATGTTGTGTCGGCCGGCTGCCAAAGCTCCAGACATGGCTTCGGCAGTGATGGCAATCAGGTATATGAGCAACAGCAGGTCAAACTGTTTATGTGCGAAGGGCTGAAAAACTAGGGCGAGACTGTCCAGCATGGAGGGGCTCCGTCAAGTATCAGAAGCACCCGACTGGGTGCCTCCTCGACGCCTCTCCCCCTGTCCTTTTACCTGAGAGTTTGGGCTCGTTATGAGCCTGCCCCTTCGGTGAGTCACGAGGCACTCAAGGCACCAGTAACTTCTCTCCAGCCGGCGAATCATTTCTGCGGTTCACTATGCCTGAGCGATTATGGGAGTTTGCGCCTTCGGCGGAGTCCGGGTACCAGAACTCTCTCTCCCGCAGATGAGACATTATCGTAATCGAGTGGCTTGCATGTCAATCACCACGATTCGTGGCCAAGTGCTCCCCTCTGCGTCCAAGGCATTTGATCTGAGCATGTTTTGAAGCCCCGTACAGAATCTCTGAGCTTGCCACGACTTATACGATCAAAGCCGGGTTCATCTGCTGATTGTGTAGCGGGTGTTTCGGGAGGCCGCGTAGCAGTCCGTATGGGGCGTATGGCCAGGGGCTTCACCATCTCATTTAGGCTGGGAAGAGACATTCAACTTTCAAGGTTGGCAGGCTCTACCCGACCCTGATCCGCCGTTGGCAAGAATCGAAAGCCGCCATTGCCCGAAAATTCCAAGTTGTCGGAATCTGCCGTTCATTGTGCTGACACAACATTTCTGTCTGGACGACGACAATGTGGGTTGCTGTCGTTGGCCTCGAGGGAATGCGCTTCGTCACGGATCAGATGCGGTACGGCATCAAGGCTACGGCGCTACTGTTCGCGAGGCCGCACCAGTCGACATTGCCACGGTCATGTTGTCACGGTCCCAATAGGGCTCGGTACCGATGCGAGCAATCATGAAGTCGATGAAGGCGCGCACCTTCACCGGCAGGTGCCGGGAGGGCAGATACATCGCATAGACGTGGCGCTCAACGGGGATGTACTCCGAAAGCACCGCCTGCAGTCGTCCATCCTGCAAATCCTTGCCGATGATGAAAGTCGGTAGCAGCGCCACGCCAAGGCCACCCAAGACTGCCTGCGACAGGGCTTCGTCGTCATCGACATGCAGCGAACCTGAAACCGGCACGTCGATTTCTCCCCTTGGCCCATTGAATCGCCACAAACCATGCTCTCCGGAACGGGTGTAGTCCAAGCAGTTATGATGAACCAGATCAGCGGGGGTGAGTGGCAAACCGTGTTTTTCGAAATACGCCGGCGTACCGCACAATTTTCGCCGCACGGGTGCGAGCTTTCTCGCTACCAGGAGAAGCGGCGGTTCGGCTGTGACGCGAATTGTCATGTCGTACCCCTCCTCGGCCAGATCGATCAGTCGGTCGGTGATGCTGAGCTCCATCTTTAAACTTGGGTACGCGGTGAGGAAGTCCGCCAGCGCCGGGGCGACGTGCAAAGTGCCGAAGGCCACCGAGGCGCTGACGCGAAGCGTGCCGCGGGGCTCTTCGTTGATGCTGCCGACGACCTGCTCGAGTTGATCAACCTCTTCTAAAATCCGCCCCGAATGGGCTGCCACGACCTGGCCGATCTCGGTCAGGCTCAAGTGCCGCGTGGTGCGATTGAGCAAGCGGGCACCCAAGGCGATTTCCAATTTGGCGACCGCCTTGCTGGCCGCTGAACGGGAAGTGCTCAGGCGTCGTGCGGCCTCAGCAAAACTACCCGCCTCGGCGACGCGGGCAAATACAGCCAATAAATTCAGATCAAACATAAAGCCGCACCCTATCCGAGTCGTCCTGCGTGCCGCTCATTGTATCCCCCGAGGATACATTTTGTTTCCGATCTTCGGACTAATCAAGCCACGGACTGTTGGATAACATGCACCATAATGAAACACGATAATGCATCCGCCGATTCCCGCCATGGCTCTTCCACACAGAGGCCGGAAGATTTGGTCGTATCCATGAACGATTACGTCCGTTTGCGTGAACTCGTCGGAGACCACGCTTTGACCGAAGAACTGGAGCGCGCAATTGTTGTTCCAGCGGATCGTATCCCGAAGGATGTGGTCACGATGAACTCGCGCCTGATCTACGCCGACGAAAGTACCGGAACGACGCGAGAAGTCGAGTTGGTTTACCCCGACGAGGCTGATCCCGTGACGGGCAGGGTTTCGGTATTGGCCCCTGTCGGTTGCGCGCTCCTCGGCCTGAGTGCCGGGCAGTCGATTGACTGGAATTTGCCGGGCGGCAAGATTCATCGCCTGCGGGTCGAACGTGTTCTGTTTCAACCCCAACCCATCGGCTCAGACACCACGGCCGCCAGAACCCTATAGCAAGCCGCATCGCCATGCACCTCCCGTGGATCAAGGCGCTGACACATCACACGAATGGTTTGCTTACCCAACAACCAGGGCAGGTGTTTCACGCCATGAGCCGGGAATTCGAGTCGCCCCTGATCCGTTGCGCACTGGCCGCCACGGGAGGCTGCCGCATGGATGCCGCCCGCTTGCTGGGCATTGGCCGTAACACCATCACACGCAAGATCAACGCATTCGGGCTGGACAGCATAGATGACTCATCCCGCCAAACGCACAAATCGCAGTCCCGATCAAAACGGTCTAAATGAACAACCACACCAAGGAGGATTAAATGGCGAAATCAGAAAACACCACTTCACCCGTTAAAGCGCCCCCCGATTCGGCAGAAAAGAACAGTGACATGCTGCATCCGGTCACGCCGGAGCAACGCTATCACTATGTCGAGGTCGCCGCTTACTACATCGCTGAAAAACGAGGCTTCAATGCCGGATTTACTGAAGAAGACTGGGCACAGGCAGAACTGGAAATAGATCGCTTGTTGGCTGAGGGGCAGATCAATCACTGAACAGGGTCTGTAGGTGCAATCCGAGCGGAAATCCCGGGAGGAACAACTTGAACTCGATTTCACCCGATTCGGTATTGAAATTGTTTCAAAAAAACGTCTTCCTTGACCTGCGCAAGTTGGCTTTCCAACTTGGTGTTGATACCGCCAATTCAATGCTCGCTGCGGTCATCGGCAATCTGCAGCGAAATAAAAAGATTCGCCGCATTGGAGGAAAAGGTCGTCATACCCGGTTCGTGCTGACGACGTTTGAGTAATGAGGTTATGAGTGGAATTTTTAAAAGCAGATCACTGACAGTTTTGGGTTCCCGTAACACCAAGGAGGACAGCAATGTTTCCGGAATATCGTGAGCTATTTTCTCAACTCAAGGCGAATGACCGTCACTTTGACCACCTGATCAGCAAGCACAGTGAACTGGATCAGAGGATCAAGCAGATGGAGGCCCATATCGAGCTGGCAAGTCATGAGGAAATCGAGATATTGAAAAGGAAGAAATTACGGCTCAAGGACGAAATGTACGAATTACTCAAGAAAGCGGACTCGACCTCGCAAGTATGAAAAATTCGTGTGACACAAAACCTGCCTCCCTCATGAGAGGGCCAACGCATAGCAATATCAATTCGAAAATGCTTCCCAAGGATCTTGTCGTCTTAATAGAAAATGGCATCGTCGAAACGATATCCATCAGCAGGGCATCGCCAAATGCAGCATGGTCTGTTTCTGCCTATGGAAGGGCCTTGCCGGCAGATGTCGTCAACAGAATCGAACTCAACGCTGAAGGCAGCCAGCGCGTGTGGGCCGACCTTGATGCCGCCTACAGTTTTATCCGCAAATGTGGCTTCCGGCGTCAGGTTCTGATCGAGGGCTGACAGCCCAAGGAATAAGGCTGCCTTCCATCGCCTGATATTCGCCTTAGAGAGAGAGAAATGTCATCGACAGACTATTTCTTGAAGCAGTTGTCCGCGAAAGGGCGAAACGCACAATTCCATTGAAAACCACTGTTCGTCGAGTAAATAAGGATGGCGTGATCGGATAACTCTCTCGCTGGCAAATCCTTTTTCGTCGCGTACTCATCGTCCCAGAAAAACTGAGCATGACAGAACGAACCGGGACAAATAGACCTCAGTGCAGTCCAAACCCTTTCGTCAAGGACGACTTTAGATTGCCTGTCGAGTGTTACCACCTTGGCAGCACCGGCCTGCCCGATAAACTGCCAACCGGCATTAGTTTGGGCACGAGCATGTCCGAAACTCGCAATGGTGATCACCAGTCCTACGATGGCCAGGCGGAATGCGCCAGTAAGTTGCGCCGCTCGAATTCCCCAATGGATTGTGTTGTTCATTTGGTTACGTCACCCTGCACGATCAGAGAGTGCTTCCTATCGCCGAACTTGGCTTTTGCGGTCCATGACTATAAGTTATCATCGTTACGGGTGTCTAAATCTATTTGACTCGATTTGGACAGGTATTAGTGTCGGTCGGGCCGCCGCACGAGGATCGACACATGCCACCCCTCCTTCTGGGTCTCACCACTCGGCGATTAACTTGTCCCCAAGGTTTCGTTCCCCTGTTCAAGGGTTCAAACCGGGATTTTCTGCGCCAACCCCATTTCCCGGGTGAAGGGGTGATGTTGCCGCCCGTGGAATTCGTTGGCGTTGCCAATATTTGCCTTGGCACCATCAATCACCTGTAACTGTAGCGTTTTGCCGTCATCTACGCGTTTACGGCCCGCACTGCCATGAGGAACCACGAGACAGCATCATGAGTCACTGCAACGAGGCACCCACACCACTATTAATCAGGAGCACCTAGGTCGCATGGATCATCTGGTTCAAATCATCCTGCTGTTGGCAGTGAGTGTGACGGTGATGGTCGCCTTCCAGCGGCTGCATATTCCCTCAAGCCTTGGTTACCTGCTCGTCGGCCTGATCCTTGGCCCCCACACCGCGGGGCCAACCGTGCATGTCTCGGAATTCAAGGTGCTCGCGGAATTCGGGGTGGTTTTCCTCCTGTTCTCGATCGGGCTCAACTACTCGCTGCCGCAACTGCATGCGATGCGTCATCAGATTCTTGGGTTGGGTACCGCACAGGTCGCCCTGACCACCGCTGCCGTGGCTACATTGCTGTGGATGATGGGCCTGAGTCCCGCAGTGGCCTTCGTCATCGGTGCCGTCTTCGCTCAGTCATCCTCCACCATCATCGGTCGGCAACTTGCCGAGCAGGGTGAAGACGCTACCCCTCACGGTCGGCTCGGCCTCGCCATTTCGGTATTTCAGGATGTCACGGCCGTGCCATTCCTGATCCTGATTCCGGTGCTGGGCGCCGCCACGGGTATGAACGCGCTAGCCGCTGAACTCGGCTGGGCCATGGCCAAGGCCGTACTGGCGTTCACCCTGGTGTTTTATGCCGCACGCTGGGCCTTGCGACCACTTTTCCACCTGGTCGCCGAACGGCGTTCGGCCGAATTGTTCACGCTCACGGTCTTGCTGGTGGTGCTGGCAGCCGCCTGGACGACCAATAGCCTAGGCTTGTCGCTCGCGTTTGGCGCCTTTCTGGCGGGAATGATGCTCGGAGAAACCGAGTTCCGCCACCAGGTGGAATCCAGCATCCGTCCATTTCGCGATGTGCTGCTTGGCTTGTTTTTCGTCGGCATCGGCATGCTGATCGATCCCAGTACGTTACCCCGCATCTGGCACTGGTCCCTGCTGGGCGCCTTGCTGCTGCTGTTGAGCAAGGTCGTGGTTGTCGCCGTGATCGTGCGGCGCAGCGGCATCGACACCCTCGAATCCTGGCGAACCGCTCTCCTGCTGGCGGTAGGCGGCGAGTTTGGCTTTGCCCTGCTTGCCATTGCGCTCGAATCGAACGTGATTGATCCGGAAGTCGGCCAGATCGTGCTGACCTCGGTCCTGTTCTCGATGATTGCCGGCGTACTCCTGATTCGTTACAACCAGGCAATTGCGACCCGTCTAACGACATCAGTCGCCAATACTCCGGCTCTGACGGACCGGCTTGCCGGGCTACCGCCACCTCAGGTACTGATCGGCGGCTACGGCCGGGTCGGTCACACCATCGCGGTACTGCTGAGATCGAGCGGCGTCGATTTTGTGGCCTTCGATACGGATCCGACGCGGGTACAGCAAGGGCTGACCGACGGCCATACCGTGCTGTATGGCGATATCGCCGATGCTGACCTACTTGCAGCAGCCCGGGCGGAGCGCGCCAGCCTTGCCATCGTGACCGTTGACAGTCATGCCGTTGCATTACGGACAGTTGCCGCGTTGCGCCTGCATTGCCCGCACGTGCCGATAATCGCACGCGCCCGCGATCTCCAAACCAGCTCGGCCCTCATCGACGCCGGAGCAATCCATGCCTATCCCGAGGCGATCGAATCCAGCCTGCGTCTCGGTGCCACTGCCTTGCGAATGTTGCGGATTCCCACCATCGATATTGACCAGATGTTGCAGGACATACGCGATGGGGACTACCAGCCGGTGATTGAAACCCCAGTGAAGGAGGATGACCAATGACAAGCGCTCAGACGATTCTCGTCGCCACCGATCTTTCCGCACCCGCCCGTCATGCCGTTGAACGTGCATTTCACCTGGCTGCCAGTACCGAAAGCGAACTCTGCATCCTGCACGTCATGGAGTTGGATACTCTCGACGAGCTGCGCGAAATGCTGGGGGACGACGTGTTCGATGTAAAGGCGGCTTTGAACAGCGATGCCCACCAGCGCATCGAGCAGTTAACCTTGGATGTAGCGATCAATCGTGGCATCTCCGCAGGGACGTGCGTAGCCGAGGGGAATCCGCTAGCGACGATCGCTGCTGAGGCAGACGCGCAGGACACTCATTTGGTAGTTCTCGGGGCACGTGGGGAGTCGTTCCTGCGTCACGCTTTGCTGGGATCGACCGCAATGCGCCTGCTTCGAAAATCTGTCCGACGACCAGTGCTGGTTGTAAAGCAAGCACCGCATGAGTCCTATCGCAGCGTCGTGGTTACTGTGGATTTTTCACCTGTGTCGATCGAGGCGATTCGCTTGGCGAGATACTGGTCGCCCAAAGCCGATTTGGTCTTGCTGCATGCTTTCGAACTACCCTACGAGGGCAAACTGGCATTCGCAGGCGTTGACGAGCAGGTCATCCGCCGGTACGTCACTAGCGAGGGCGAAATCCGGCGCAAACGTCTTCACGAACTGGCGGCTGCCGCCGGCCTGACGGCGGTCGAATACTCTGCACGAATTGTCCACGGTGACCCTGCACAGCAGATCATCGCCATCGAGCAGGAAGTCGATGCCGACCTGATTGTGGTCGGCAAGCATGGCGCGCACATTGCTGAGGAATTGCTGCTCGGCAGTGTGACCAAGCATGTGCTAGGGGAGTCACAATGCGATGTGCTGGTCATCTGTGACCCGCGCGAGGCACCCGAACACACACCATGACCGATCTGGCGCTCATCTTGGGTGCCGTACTGTTGGCGGCGGCGGGCGGCGAGGCTTTCCTCAAGTCCATCCTCGGTGCCGCCATTCATCTCCGCGTGCCGAAGATCGTTGTTGCGACGACCCTGGCAGCCTTCGCTACCTCCGCCCCTGAACTAACAGTTTCCACCGTTGCCGCACTCGCCGGCCAGCCGGAGATCGGCCTGGGCGACGCACTGGGCAGCAACGTCGTCAATATCGCACTGATCTTTGGGCTCGCGTTGCTGTACCGGTCAGTGCAGGCATCCCGCCAGGATTTCAGCCGTGATTTCTACCTGGCGCTTGCGGTCCCTGTGCTTACCTTTTTCCTCATGCTGGACGGACGAATTGAGCGTCCGGAGGCATTGGTGCTGCTGGCCGTATTCCTCACCTGGCTGGTTTGGACCGTCCGAAGCGTCTTGCGCCAGCGAGCAGTGGCGGTAGATGTTGAGGCCACCGAACTGTCTGCCGGCAAGAGCCTGTTACTCGGGGTGCTCGGTCTTGGCGCGCTGGTCGCCGCCGGTCGCTTATTCGTCAGTGGGGCGACCGGCATCGCCGCGGCCCTTGACGTCGACACCTACGTGATCGGCGTACTGCTGGTGGCAATCGGTACATCCCTGCCCGAGCTGGTGACGGTGATCCTGTCGCGCCTGCGCGGCCACGACGATGTGGGTGTCGGTACATTGATCGGCAGCAACTTGTTCAATGGCCTGGCTATTGTTGGTGTGGCAGGCACGGTCCATCCGATTGCCGCACCGCTTGCCGAGGTGGCGGTGACACTCGCCTGTGGCATTATTGCGTTGCTGCTGCTTTTGCCCAACCGCAGGGGCCAGATCGTGCGCGGCCGCGGCGTGCTGTTGCTGATACTCTATGCTGGGTTTGTCTGGGCGACACTTGATTCCTGAATCAAATCCTATCCAAGCCGATCCCGCCATTGCCTGACACGCCCTACTTACAAAAAAGTGGACTGACGACAACTTCGCCTCGATCAGCGGTTGAACGGCAGCAACCTGAGCGATACCGGCCCAACATCCTTGCTGCTCCCAATGACCGCACTGGCCGATTACTGTGAATTGGCCCTTCGACTGGTCTCGAAGTACTGCGGTCACTCCAGTTTGGTGCGATAGACTAAATCCTCCCGATCCCCTTTCCAGCCACGATCAAACTCGCATGCCTATGTCCAGCTTCCAGTTGGTGCCGTTCAGCTCAGCCGACACTCCTCTCGACTTCGATATTGATTTTGAGACAGGCGATGTCGGTGGCAGGGATGCAACACGTGTTGTCAGTTTGTGTGAAGCTGCGATAGCAGATGGATATGTCGTCGGTCATCCTTACCCGACTTCCTATGACATCACCAATCCATTCATCAATATCCAAGAACTCTCTGTAGTGCTCGGGCAATATTGGCGGCTGGACGGGGAACTGATCGATTCGTATCCCAAAGCCGAGTCCGACGAGGGAGGTTCAGATATCCCGGTCGTGTATTAGGTCGATACGTCACCATGTGTGGTCGCTACGTGCTGAGCGGTACCCCATCCGATCTTTCCACATATTTCGGCCTGCAGAATTGTCCTGATTTCTCGCCACGGTTCAACATCGCACCACAAAGCGATATACCTGTCATCCGTCAGCGACCGGAGATCGGGCTCGTCGGTCAGATTGTCCGTTGGGGTTTGGTTCCCTCCTGGGCCAAGGATTCCTCCATTGGCGCAAAGCTGAACAATGCCCGTGCTGAGACTGTCGCTGACAAGCCATCCTTTCGATCCAGCTTTACCCGACATCGCTGCATCATCCCTGCCAGCGGTTACTTCGAGTGGCAGGCAGTATCCAGAAACGGCAAGGCATTTAAGCAGCCTTGGTACATTCGTCCGACGGAGGAGAATGCCTACTTTGCCATGGCTGGACTACTGGCCAAATGGGTTGCTCCAGATGGTGCCAACCTCATCACAGCTTGTGTCATCACCACCGAGCCCAATGGCGTCATGGCCCCGATTCATGATCGGATGCCCGTCATTCTCAGCGGAAGTGACATTGAAACCTGGCTCGATCCCGGCAACTATGATCGAAGCGTTCTGACCGCAATGCTTAAACCTGTGGCGGATGAATCGATGAAAGCCATACCCGTCAACTTGTCAGTAAATCGCGCAAGCAATGAGGGGCCGGAGTTGATTCAGGCCATCGAGCTTCCCGAATAAGTTCGACTTTGATTGATGCTCCAGTGGAGCATCGAAATGCGACCAAAAAAGCCGCATTTCAAAATCCGCAGATCGGCTTGCAACACCAGAATCGCCCCCCATGCGGATTTCTGGTTTGTCACTGCTGTTGTCGATTGCGGCCTCTTCGCTTCCTGTGTTGGCGGCGGATATTGGGACTGTGGGGCCGATCTATGAGATCGCCGAACCGGATCTGATCGAGGTCATCAAGTCCAGACTGGAACGGATGGCCCGAACCGGCGAGCTTGCACGCAAACAGTCAGAGTATCGGGATCGGGTCGTTCAAGGGATCGAGTCTCCCAAATCCATCACGGGTATCCGACCGACGCAATCGCCGAGAACCTTTCATGTAAATCCGACGATGGTGCTGGCCCGCGATATTCGGGATAACACCGGACAGCTATTGTTCGCTAGGGGTACCCAGGTCAATCCTCTGGAACTGCTCTCACTCTCAAAGCGTCTGGTGTTTTTCGATGGCGGGGATTCTCGACAGGTCGCGTTCGCCAAGAAAGCGCTGGGTAGTGCAGGGGCAGGTACCAAACCGATTCTGGTGGGCGGCCAACCCCTCAAATTGATGCGAAGCTGGAAACGTCCTGTCTACTTCGATCAAGGCGGCACGCTGGTAAAGCGGCTCGGGATTCAGCAGGTCCCGGCCATTGTGAGCCAGGACGGCAAGCGGTTGCGAATCGATGAAGTTCGTCCCTAACGCCCTGCTGACTTCCGTGATGGTGTGGTTACTGCTGATGCCTGCCGGGGCAGGGGCCACAGCGACCTGCACGGGAAGATTTGCCAATCCCATAACCGACATCTGCTGGAGCTGCATGATGCCCTTGCGCTTTGGCGGCATGGATTTGCTGTCGCTAGATCAGGAGGACACACCGAACCCCGGTGGGTCGGCCGTCTGCATGTGCCCATCCCAGCTTCGGGTCGGATTCAAGGTGAGTTTCTGGGAGCCGGTCCGGCGGGTGGATGTGGTGAGGCGACCGTTCTGCATGACCAGCCTTGGCGGGATCGAACTCAATCCCGGCTTCGATGCGCCGCGAGGTTCCCGCTTCAGCCAGGACAGCACCTCCACGTCATCCTTCTACCAGGTCCATTGGTATGTCGATCCAGTCATTTTCTGGCTGGAGGCAATATTCGACAACGCCTGTCTGGAGCAAAGCTCGTTCGATGTGGCGTATCTCACCGAGCTCGATCCGATGTGGAACGACGATGAGCTGACTTTCATTTTCAATACCGACGTGGCGCTCTTCGGCACGCTGCCGGCCCGAGCGGCGTGCGCGGCTGATTGTGTTGCCGCGACGGTAGGCTTTCCGTCAAACACCTTGTTCTGGTGTGCCGGTTGCCAGGGAAGCCTGTATCCCCTGAATGGCAATGTGCAGGCGCATATCGGTGGCGTGCAGGCCTCAAGCCTCGAAATGACGCGGCTGATCGCCAAGATGCATCGCGAGGGTTTGATGTGGGCCGCCTCGGGTGAGGATGGCCTGTGCGGTTACTACCCGCAGCCCATCATGGACAAGACCAATTACAAGTACCAGATGCTGTATCCGATTCCTCAGACCGAGAAGATTGCCGGGAAATGCTGCCAGCCACTGGGGCGCTCGACGATCCTCTGGGGTGCCGGCAAGGAGCATCCCTTCGAGGGTGAGGATTTTGCCTATATGGTGTTCCGAAAGCGGAACTGCTGCCAGGGAGCATTTTGACTATGCGGACCGGGAAACATTGGATCGTGTCTGCCGCACTGTCCTGTTGCGCCTGCGTCGCATGGGCACAAGCGGCATTGCCGAGCGATTTTGATATCCGACAGGCGCAGCAACGGATGCGTGATGCCATCGGATCTGACGGCAGCCAGCCGGGCAACCTGCCGTCGTTGCCTGTCGTCCCGCGTATAGAACGTTTGCCGATGCCCCAGACAAGAAAATCTGACATTGGCCAGATTGCCGAATCCTTTCGTTCATTGCCGATTTCAAAACCTGCGTCATCCGATCGTGGGCCCGAACTGATGGTGTTTGTTTCCTTCTCGATACCCAGGCCTTCACTGGAACGCATCGTCGCCGAGTCCGAGCGAACCGGGGCCGTCCTGGTCATGCGCGGACTGAAAGGCAATTCGCTGACCCGGATGGGGGAAGAGGTTGCCCAGCTCATTGGTAAGCGTCAGGTGACCGCCATCATCCACCCACCAGCCTTCACGCAATTCAAGGTAACGCAGGTGCCAACACTGGTTTTGGCGAATGCGTCGCAGGCCACGCGGATCGGCACGGATGGTTGTGCATCCCCGGCCAGTTTCGTGAAAGTCGATGGCGATGTGAGCCAGGGCTATGCGCTCGATCTCATCGAGCGTCAGGTACCGGCGTGGTCGGAAGTCGCCAGGCGCTTTGCGGCAAAGCTTGAGGAGCGTCGTCCGTGATCGTGCGCAACCTGATCTTGCTGGCTTGTGTTCTGATCACTGGGACGGCCGCTGCGCAAGGCTACGATGCCTCAACCGCTTTCAGTGACGGACGCTCATTGGGGTCCGGAGCCATCGGTGGAGCGCAGCAGGGGATCGGCACGACAAACGCGGCGGCCGTTGTTCCCGGCTACGGGCAAGCCACCAGCCAAGGCGGCCTGTTTCAGGGGGGCATGGGGCAACTTTCGGGGCCGGGCGTGGCCAAGGTCATGGACTGTTCCAGCCAGACACCGGATGCGGACGCATTTCGGCGACAGGAGTGTGATGCCGTCAATTTTGTTGCGCGCAACCCGAGCGTGCGCCCGGCATTCTCGATTGACCGCGCCACCGATCCCCTGATCACCCGGAACAACGCCATTGCCGCCAACCCGGCCGTTCAGCACACCGGCGTCAATATCGGCGCGGCGACCGAGCAGTGCCGTGTCGTTACCCAAACAACCCCGGCGGTGTTCTCGACCGAGGTCTGTACCGAATATCGCCCCGTCACCAGCAACTATTGTTCGACCGCGCGCCAGATCAGTGTCGATCAGCATCACCTGTATCAATGCGTCGAACAGATGCAGACCCTGAGCAACGCCAGTTGCTATATCGGTCAGCAGATTGCGGTAAGTACGAGCTACAACTACCAGTGCAATCAGACCGTTCAGGGCTACGAGACATTGAGTTGTCGCCGCGGTGTCTCGGCGACCGTCGGATTTGGTCAATGCACGCCAGGAGCGTGGCTGGGCAGAACGGCGTTCATGGATTGCAGTTGGTGCGTCGATCCGTACATGGCCATGAACATCTTTTGCGGCAGCGATGGACGATCCTATGTGGTGGAACCCTATCGGTCCTACGACGGGGTCAATCGCTACGATTACAACTGGATCGGCTACCCATGGGACGGCAGCTATGGCCGTTTCCCCGTGGCGGTTGCGCCAGGGCAGTCGGTGACGGACTACTACGTCAGCAATCTCGGGTTTGGCTGCAACCTGTACGTGTATTTCAGCGTCAGTTGCAGTACCACGACCTGCACCCCTTCGATGCGGAACGTCAGTTCTGGATGCAATTCATCTGGTGGAACCGGGACGGGGGCGCCCTTGCAATTACCGATGTCCAAGACGGTCAGCAGCTGGACCTCGAATGAGTGCGCCACCCTGCAGCAGCGAGCACGCTGATGCGATTCCTGCTTCTAGTATTCGCCGTTCTCTTTGGTCTGAGCCCTGCCGCGTGGGCGGGCGATTGTCGCCTGGAGAGTTCGACCTGTGTCGATACCTCGGCGAGCAAGACAATTTCAGGCGTGGTCGTCACGCTGGCGGATGTCGGGGGCTGCTGGGAGTTTCAGGACAACTACACCTGCATCAAGCCCAACTCCATCGACTACTGCTCGGCATTGACTGCGGCAGGGTGCGGTCAGACGAGTTCGGTGTGCAGCGATACCGCGTTCAACGGCACGTGCAATACCTACACCAAGACTTTTCGCTGTGGCACCAGTCAGGGAACCCCCACGAATACGGTAAGGCTCGACAACACCTACACCTTGGTAACGGATATGGCCAATACGAGCCAATGTACGTCCTATGCGCAGAATTCCCGATGCCGACTGTCGGCGCATACCTGCGTTGATTCCACGCCCTGCAAGCTCGATTCGAGTGGGGCGACCGTGTGTCTGGCAGGTGTCACGCCACCGGCGGGGGGATTGAATTCCACGGCCACCTGCTGGCGTTATCAGGACGATTACTCCTGCATCGCTGACAATCACATCGACTACTGCGCGGCCATCAAGGCGACGCAAGGGTGCACTCAAGTCAGTGCTACCTGCGACAGCACGGCCTTCGATGGCTCCTGCAACCAATATACCCGGCGCTATCAATGCACCAACGTCACCGCATCGACCTCGACGCCAACCGTGGTCGAACTCAATACGTCCTACACGATCACGTCCAACACGCTGGATACCAGTCAATGCACGTCGTATGCCGACAGCGCAAATTGTGTCCATGCCGCAACCACATGTACCGACAGCACACCCTGCAAAACGATCAATGGCCTGCAAGTCTGCCTGACGACAGTGTCTCCATTGCCGAGCGGGGCGCAAAGCGCGGGTGATTCCTGCTGGTCGCGTACCGAGGATTACACCTGTGCCGGAGCAACGCTGACGAACGATTGCCAACCGTTGATCGATCGGGGTTGTACGCCGGTTTCCTCGCAATGCATCGATCCCTTGCCTACGGGAGGCTGCGACATGAGCGAGCGAACGTACTCATGCCAGACCTCGCCCGCGACACAGACGCAGCAAACCGTTTGTGACCAGCGGTCTTTTTGCCATGGAGGAACCAACTGCTTTGATACCAGCAATCCGGCAGATCAGGACTTCGGACGTGCCATGGCGTCGATGGAAGCCGCTCGGGAGGCTGGGGTCTATGGGGAGGATCTGCGGCTGTTCAAAGGGGTGGGAGAGCGATGCCGGAAGAAACTCTTCGGCCTGGTCGATTGCTGCAAGAAGGGTGGTGGCGGTGCGGCGCGTTCCAATCACAATCTGATGGCCACCGCCATGCAGGGCGTGATGATTGGCGGCCAACTCGCCATCAATGCAGGCAGCAAGTACATGTTCGACTTCATGTACCCAGAGTTCACCAGCTATGTCGAAGCAGGTGCGCAGGCCATGATTTCCTCGGAGGTGCTGTTCACTCCGACGAACTTCCAACCGTCCTTTACGTTTTACGGACTGACTCTTTCGACCGGTACGGTCAGTAGCGGCCTGTTGGGGGGACCGATCTATTCGCTGGGATCGCTCGGCAGCTTCAATTTTTACTTTGATCCGTATTCACTGGCGGCAGCGGTAGCGCTCCAACTCCTGTCTGAATTGCTGTCCTGCGAACAATCCGAACAAATGCTGGGGATGCACCGGGATGCCAATCTGTGTGTCTTTGTGGGCTCCTACTGCTCATCGCGTATCCCCATCATCAAGACCTGCATCGAACAGACTCAGTCTTACTGCTGCTTCAACTCCCGTCTGGCCAAGATCATCAATGAGCAGGGCAGGGGACAGGTAGGCAAGACCTGGGGCAGTGGCGAGAACCCAGATTGCTCCGGTTTTACCACCGCCGAATTTGAGCAACTGGATTTTTCCCGGATCGACATGAGCGAGTTCATTCAGGAAGTGGCATCCAGTGTGCGAATGCCAGATGTGTCCTCCTTCGGACAGAACGTCCAGACCACCGTTCAACAGCGTGTGAATAGCTACTACAACCGATGATGCGATCTGCGATGGCCCTTTGTTTCTTTGCGCTCCTGTCGAGCGCCGATGTTCTTGCCGCTGATCTAAAGCAGCACCTGCTGACAGCAATCGATACTCCCAACGGGATGGCTGAAGGGACGCTGGATGGCAGCATGGCCGAGTTTTTCAAGGCTCAGACCCGTTCGTCTGCGCCGGTCATGGTCAAAGTCAGAACCTTGAAGCGTTTTCCGACAGCGGGATGTGCCCGGCTGGAGGCAACCCTGATTCAGGAGCGGGTGCCAACCCAGCAAGGAAGCGCCATCCCGTTTGCCATTCGCTACGAAATCAACCTGTGTAGGGATGGGCGTCCGCCGACGGAAGGTATCGACTTGGATGCCGCCTCGCGCGTTTTTCCACGGTAGTCACCAGCGTAGTGGCAAGAAAATTTATCGACAACCCCAAGTAGGAAAAGTAATCCATGAACAAATTAGAGCTGATCGAAGCATTGGCCACCAAGTCCAACCTGACGAGATTTAATGCGTGCCGTGCAATCGATATTCTTGTCAATGAAGTGGTGACTGCGGTGACCCAAGGCAAGAAAGTGACGATCGCAGGCTTTGGAACCTTCAAGCCGGCTGCCCGTGCCGCACGTGTAGGCAAGAACCCAAAGACCGGTGCCCCCATCAAAATCAAGGCGACGACGGTGCCGAAGTTCACCCCCGGTGTCGCTTTCAGGGACATGGTTGCCAACGAGGGCAAGATCGCGAGGTAGCATCCAGCGTTGCAGAATGCCTGCGACGGGTAGATTAAATAATAAACGATCGTTTATTTTCTCTTGCGCTGATCGTTCAGGCAAGGCAAAATTCAACGGTCGTTTATCTTTTGGAGGGTGCTATGACCCGTGAAGTCAGTATTTCCTCGATCCGGGAACTGGGAGATACCCTCCGCCGGGTTCGGAAAGAATCGGGACTGACGCAACGGGATGCCGCAGCCCTGTGCAACGTAAGTCTACCGTTTCTCAATGGGCTTGAGCAGGGAAAAACGACGGCACAGATCGGCAAGGTTTTGACCGTTTGCCAGCGTTTCGGCATCGATGTTCGCTTGCGATTGCCGATGGCGCCCGATAGCGAGGGCGTGGCATGAGCCAATTGCGTGTGCTGTCGGATGGCGCATGGATCGGTACCCTCGATGTCACCGAAGGCCGCTGGTCGTTTGCCTATGCACCCGAATGGACGATACATCCTCTCGCCCCCGGATTCCCTTTAACAGTTCGCGACTACCGGGATGCAGGTGAACATCGGCCCGTGGAGTGGTTCTTCGAGAACCTGTTGCCAGAGGGCCGGTTGCGGGAACTCATCGCCTTTCGCGATCGGATCGATCCCCGTGACAGTTGGGCGTTCCTCGTGCGGCACGGTCAGGACACGGCCGGTGCTTTGTCTCTCGTACCAGTCAATCCCGACGGCGAGGTTCCCGGCGAGGTGCTGGTGCCACTCTCACAGGAAGACCTGCAGGCGAAGATCGAAGAATCGCGCAAGCGCAATTTGCCCTTGATGGCCTCCTGGGACGACATCCGCATGTCACTGGCCGGGGCTCAAGAGAAGCTTGGCTTGCGGATCGATCCCGAGGGCGTGATGTTCCTGCCAGAGGGCACGGCGGCTTCCACGCACATCGTGAAGCCCGAGAATGCCAGTGCGGATTTCCCCTTTTGTCCGGCCAACGAATTCTTCTGCATGCGCCTGGCGGACGAACTCAAGGTGCCCGTACCGCAGGTGTCCCTACGGCACCTGCCCGAACCGCTTTACATCATCGAGCGCTTTGATCGCAATCGGCCGAAACCCAAAAAAGGAGAGGGCGCTTCTCCCATCAAGCGGCTGCACCAGATCGATTTATGTCAGGCGCTCGGGGTATCGCCGTCACGGAAATACGAAAGCGAAGGTGGATTGGGTCTCCATCATCTGTTCGAGGTGCTGCTGGGACCCTTCATCGACCGGCCAGCCGTTGCCGTCAATGCAGTCATTCAGTGGGTGGCTTTCAATTACCTGATCGGCAACCTCGACGCGCATGCGAAGAACATCGCCTTCCTGCTGCGTGGGCAGAAAGCCGAGGTTGCTCCCTTCTACGACATGCTGTGTGTCGAAGCCTATTTGCCGCGCGCCACCATGTCGATGAGTATTGCCGGCGAGAACAAACCCGGATGGGTCGAAGGCATTCATTGGGATGCGCTGGCTTATGAGGCGAGAGTCGCTCCTCGTTTGGTACGTGGCGTCCTGTCGCGCATGAATAACGCCTTGCCTGATGCCATTTCCAAGGTCATCGGTGATGAGCGATTGCTACCTGTCGAGCGTGATTTCATCCGGACAAAGATCCTTCCTGTGATTGCCGAGCGCCAGGAGTTTCTGGTCGATGCATTGGCATCCCTCCATGTGCCCCTTGCCGATCTGATCAATTCGCGCGAGCTTTCCGCTGAAGTTGTCGACCGACTGAAAGCACTACCAACGACCTGACCTCAATATCCATCCGGATGGCAAAAGGATATTTTTGGAGTCGATCTGATAGATTGGCATGTTGGCTCAACCGGCCATTAAACGAGGACCCGCCACGTGTCGAATATCGTAACTGCACTCAAAGATGAAGTTTCGCGCATCGCCCGCAAGGAAGTTCGCAATGAAACAGCTCAACTGAAAAAAGCGGTGGCCCGCTACCGATCTGATATTGCCGATCTGAAACGGAGACTTGCCGCCGCGGAGCAATCCTTGACCAAAATTCGGAAGTCAGGTGGCGTACCTCGCCCAAGTACTCCGGCATCCTCGCCAGAGGGCACCGCCGGCATTCGGTTCAGCGCCAAAGGCTTTCGTACCCTGCGCGAACGACTGGACTTGTCGGGGCCGGAAGCAGCCAAGCTGTTACGTGTCTCGGTGCAGACGATTTACAACTGGGAGGCTGGATCGTCAAAACCCCGCGAACCGCAACTCTCCGCGATTGCCGTTCTCCGTAAGGCAGGCAAGCGTGAAGTCGCGGCCAGGATTGCTGAATTGACCGCATGATCGGAACTTGAAACTATCGGTGGCAGGGGGCTGCACCCCTACGTGTTTGTCGCAGGTTGTCGATGTAGTTGGCCAGATCCTCAGCGAGCACATAACGTCGGCGGTCCCTCAGGATGGTTGGGATCGGGAAGACACCTTTGCTGATTTGGTTGTGTGCGGTTCTCAGCTGGATACCTATTTCCTGGGCGGCCAGTGAGAGCGGCAGCAGTGTGCCGCCATACCGGCTGGAGAGTGTAGCCAGGCTACTCTCAAGAATCTTGGTGCTCATCTGTTGCTCCATGAAGTGACGAGAGGATCGTAACAAGCGCATGGCGGCTCATGCTTTTGAAACGCGCCCTGCAAGGGCGTATTTCGGGTGGCAGATTTTCTTGGGTGTGATTTACTCGACGCTCATCTGGTGAGCCTCCTGGCGAACATAGTCTCGTATAGTCACCAACCCATCAGTACTCATCGAAGTAAATGCCAATGACGAGCGAAACACAGGACATCGAATCTCTGGCCAAGCAGGTTGAATCCCATCCGGACTATCGGGTGTTGCGTCGATTGAAACCTCGAACGGAGTTTTCTGTTCAAGCCAAGGGCACTATCGCACGAGGGGTCGTGGTTGATACGGAGACTACCGGTACCGATCCCTCCGCCGACGAGATCATCGAGATCGGCATGGTTGTTTTCGAATACGACACGGCAACCGGGTACGCCTTGCGTGTCGTCGATATCTACGATGCGCTGGAGCAGCCAAGTCATCCCATACCGCCCGAAGTCACACAAATTCACGGCATCACCGATGCGATGGTGTTAGGTAAGCGGATCGACGATCAGCGCGTGGCCAGCATGCTTGGAAACGTTACCTTGGTGGTGGCTCACAATGCTGCATTTGACAGGCAGTTTCTTGAGCGTCGGTTGCCCATTTTCGCGAACGTAGCATGGGGATGCTCTTTCAAGGAAATTCCTTGGTCCCTTGAAGGCTATGGGTCGGCAAAGCTGGATTACATCCTCAACGTAATGGGGTATTTCCATGAGGCCCATCGGGCAGAGGCGGATTGCCTTGCATTGCTCGAAGTGTTGCAGATGCCTTTGCAAAGCACGGGTATGTCGGCATTTGCGTCGCTGACGAAATCGGCAAATGTGGCTGGGTATCGTATATGGGCCAGAAACAGTCCCTTTGACAACAAGGATCGCCTGAAGGCGAGGGGTTATCGTTGGGCAGCACCTGAGAAGTGTTGGTATCTGGAAAGCACAGAAGCAACGTTGGCCGAAGATCTGTCATTGCTCAAGATCGAGGGATACAACAGCAAGCCCGCGAAAGTTGAACTTGAGAAACTCGACGCGACTATCAGGTACTCGAAACGTGGTGGCGAACGCGTAATCAAAATGATCTGAGTTGATCAGAAGCTTCTGCCCTGTTCGCCATCTTTCTATTCCGATTCAGAGGCACCTGATTTTTGAAATGCGCCCTGAAAGGTCGCATTTCGATCCCGCAACATCCCATCACATCCCTACCATTCATTTTGTCCTGACCTTCGAGGTCAAGCATCAAAGTCGGTTAAGTGAATGGAGCATGGGCAATGAATACGTTGGATCTACTGATGACCGCTGCTGGCGGTAAGGCGATCATCACTGAACGTGAGGCGGGCGAAATTCTCGGGGGCGTGTCCCTTAAGCGGCTACGAAATTTGCGCTCGGAAGGGAACGAACTGATCCCAACCATGCAGATAGGGGGACGGCGTTTTGTCTGTTTGACCGACCTGGCCGAGTTTGTTGATCGCCAGAGGTCCGGGAAAACTCCGCCTCCACCTCAACCCAGAATAAGTGTTAAGACCAAGCGTCGGGGCGTTGGACGCCCCAAAAAAATTGTCAAAACCAAAACGAGAACATCAAATTCTGGTCATGATGACCATCGAGATTAGGTCCGAAACGTCATTTGGGAACAATTCGGGAACAGGTCTGATGGGATCAGATGGGAATTCCGGGAACAATTTGGGAACACTTGGGAACAAAAAAGCCGACTTTCGTCGGCTGTTTTGCTTCTGCTTTGGCCCGCCATCATGTGGATGATTTTGCCAAATCGCCTTAAAAATCAAGGTGTTTGGCGGAGAGGGAGGGATTCGAACCCTCGTTAGGATATTATCCTAAACACGCTTTCCAGGCGTGCGACTTAAACCACTCATCCACCTCTCCGCGGCGGCCAGTCATTGTGGCAGGGCGCGGATTCTAGCAGAAATACGCGCTCAGCCCTCGCTGTGGCGCAAAGAAAGATCGATGGCACGCACGTCCTTGGTTAGCGTGCCGATTGAGATGCGGTCGACTCCGGTCTCGGCGATGGCGCGTACGGTCTCGAGCCTCACCCCGCCTGAGGCTTCCAGTTCGGCACGACCGGCGGTCAGCCCGACGGCTTGGTGCATCTGCGTGAGGTCCATGTTGTCGAGCAGGATCATCGTCGCGCCTGCATCAAGGGCCTCGGCGAGTTCCTCGAGCGTTTCCACCTCGACTTGGATGAAGATATTGCCGGAGGCGATGGCGTGCGCGCGTTCGAGCGCCGCGGTGATGCTGCCAGCGGCGATGATGTGGTTTTCCTTGATCAGGATGCCGTCGTAGAGGCCGAGGCGGTGGTTGGTGCCGCCGCCGCAGCGTACGGCGTATTTTTGGGCGAGCCGCAGTCCGGGCAGGGTCTTGCGCGTGTCTACGATCTTGGCTCGCGTGCCGGCAATGACATTGACGTAGATGCGTGTCTGCGTCGCCGTGCCGGAAAGCAATTGAAGGAAGTTGAGCGCGCTGCGTTCCGCGGTGAGCAAGGCTTGCGTATCGGCGGCGATCTCGCAGACGATCTGCCCGGCTTCGAGGGTAGCGCCATCTTGCGCGAGCCAATGGATGCGCGCGGCGGGGTCAAGCTTGCGGATGCAGGCATCGAACCAGGCGGTACCGCATAGAACGGCATTTTCGCGGCAGGTGACGATGCCGACGGCAGGGCGCTGTGGTGGGACGAGCAGCGCGGTGAGATCGCCACCGCCGATGTCTTCGGCCAGTGCGGCAAGGACGTTACGCTCGACTTCCGCAGCCAGGTTCAGCGGGAGTTCCATGGTGTGCCTTTTGTTGCTTGGAGTACCGATTCTAGCCCCTCAGTCTTTAGCGCGGCGCTGCAGCAATGCGAGGCTGGCGCTGCTTGCGGCGATGATCGCCATGCCGGTGAAGGTTGTGGTGTCGGGCCAGTGGTCGAATACCGCCCAACCCAGCAGCGTCGCCCAGATGAGTTGGACATAGAGCAGCGGCGACAGCGTCGTGGCCGGCGCCAGCCGAAATGCCTTGGTGAGCAAGTAGTGGCCGGTTCCGCCGTAGATGCCGAGCGAGGCGATCATGAGCCCGTCGACCAGGCCCGGCATCGGTCCGCCCCAGTAGAGCGGGGCGGCCAGCGTCATCGCCGCCGTGCCGGCGAGCGCTGTGTAGAACACCATTGTCAGCGTGTTTTCCGTCGGGGAGAGCATGCGCGTCTGAATCTGGTAAATGCTGTAGCAGGCGGCAGCCCCGAGCACCAGCGCCATGCCTGTAGGATTGAGTGAGCCGCCGGGCCGGGCGATCAGCAGTGCGCCCAGAAATCCGAACAGACTGGCGCCCCAATGCAGGGTGGTCAGCTTTTCGCCAAGGAATGGGCCGGCGAGCAGCGCGACGATCAATGGCGTGACAAACAGTAGCGCGGTCGTCTCGGCCAGCGGCAGATGGCGGAAGGCGGCCATCGCGAAACCCGTCACGCCGACGAGCATCAGCGCACGGGTGACCTGCAACGCGGGGCGACCTGTTGCAACGAGCTTCCAGCGCATGCTCGGGGCGAGAAAGACGAGCATCAGCAGGCAATGGAGGGTGTAGCGCGCCCAAACCAGCATCGGTACGGGATAGGTCTGTGAAAGGTGCTTGGCTGTCGCGTCGAGCAGGGCGAAGCAGAGCACCGCAGCGAGCATCAACAGGATGCCGCGCAAAGGATGATGCTCAGCGGTCAAGTTCGGCGACCCAGCGGTTGAGCAGCTTGCGTGCGGACGGAATGAGTTCGCCGGCAGTCAGCCCGATCGGCCCGTCTCCAGCGGCTACGCAGGCGTCGGCTGCTGCGCCATGAAGATAGACCGCGCCGAGTGTCGCTTCGAGCGGCGGCCAGTGCTGGGCGAGCAGGGCGGCGATCATGCCGGTCAACACATCCCCACTGCCGGCACTGGCGAGCCCCGGGTTGCCAGTCGAATTGATGAGCCAGCGTCCGTCGGGTGCGGCGACGACTGTGCCGCAGCCTTTCAGAGCGACGTAAGCCCTGAGGTCTTTCGCCAGCTTCTGCGCGGCAGCGACTCGGTCGGCCTGCACGTCGGCGGCTTGGCAGCCGAGCAGGCGAGCGGCTTCCGCTGGATGAGGCGAAAGAAAAGTCGGCGCTGGCCGGACGGCGGCTTTGCGCATTAGCAACGGGTTTTTCGGCAGCAGGCTGAGCGCGTCGGCGTCGACGACGAGCGGCATTTCGCTTTGCAGCGACTGGCGAAGCAGATCGAACGCCTCCTGGGACTGACCGAGTCCCGGACCGATGGCTAGTACGGTTGCCCCAGCCATTGCATCCCCGGGACTGCGCAGCATGAGTTCTGGCTGGCCTGGATCGACTGGCAATCGTTCCAGCATGCCTACGTAGACACGGCCGGTTCCGAGCCCGAGGGCGGCACGGCCCGCAAGCAGCGCGGCACCGGCCATGCCCGGTGCGCCGCCGACGATGGCGACGCTGCCGTAGCTGCCTTTATGCGTGTTGCGCTTTCGTGGCTGCAGGCAATGCCTGAACAGGGCGGGGGCGATTTTCTCTCCATCGCCTTGACGGATCGCGAGTCCCAGGTCGCAGACCGTGATTTCCCCGCAGCAGTCGGGACCGTCGCCGGTCAGCAGACCCGGCTTGAGGGCGATGAAAGTGGCTGTACAGGTTGCCTTCACGTGCGGCCCTGTCGTTGTCCCGGCGATGGCGTTCAGACCGCTCGGTACGTCGAGGGAGAGTATCGGGCATCCGCTCGCGTTCATCCGTGCGATCCAGTCTGCATAGTTTCCTTCGAGTGGCCGCGTCAGACCGATGCCGAAGAGTCCGTCGACGATGAGCGAGAGCTTGCCGGGCGGATAGTCGCGCACGGTTTCGCCACCGCAGGCCAGCCAGGCGGCATGGGCTTGCCAGGCTTCCTGCGGCAACTGCGCCGGGTCGCCGGCGAACAGTAAAAGAGGCTCGTGGCCGGCTTTTTTCAGCAGCCGTGCCACCACGAAGGCATCGCCGCCGTTGTTGCCCGGCCCAGCCGCTACGAGCGGCCGGCCCTCACTGCCGACGAGCATTTCCTGGGCGATGCGTGCCGCGCAGGCGCCGGCGCGTTCCATCAGGGAGGGAACAGCAGAGGCATATTCCGCCTCGACGGCGCGCAGGGAATCGGATTGCAGGATCGGCAGGCTCATGGCGCCGATTGTAGGTTACAGTTCGGCAAAACTTCGGAGGAATCCATCATGACCCTGAGCGGCCTGTTGCCCGGGTTGGCGACGCGCATCGCTGCGGTGCGCCGCGACCTGCACGCCCATCCTGAACTCGCATTCGACGAGTCGCGCACGGCCGGCATTGTTGCCGATCACCTGAAGAAACTCGGCATCGAGACTCATACCGGCATCGCCAAGACCGGTGTGGTGGGATGCCTGAAGGCCGGCAGCAGCAGGCGTGCCATCGGTTTGCGTGCCGACATGGATGCGCTGCCGCTCCCGGAGCTAAACACTTTTCCGCACCGCTCACGCCACGAGGGACGCATGCACGCCTGCGGGCACGATGGCCACACGGCCATGCTACTAGGCGCTGCCGAGGCTCTGGTGCAGGCGCGAGACAACGGCCTTTTCGACGGCACCGTCTATTTCATCTTCCAGCCCGCCGAGGAGCATGAGGGCGGCGGCCGTGTCATGGTCGAGGAAGGATTGTTTGAGCGCTTTCCAATGGAGATGGTGTTCGGATTGCACAACTGGCCCGGCCTCGCGGCAGGCAGTATCGCTGTCATGGAGGGGCCGGTGATGGCCGGCGCCGACCGCTTCGAAATCGTCATCACGGCGCGCGGTGCGCATGCCGCGATGCCCCATCAGGGCACGGATGCGATCCTGGCCGGTTCCGCGCTGGTGCAGGCACTGCAGTCACTGGTGAGCCGCGCCACCGATCCGCTCGACTCGGCTGTAGTGAGTGTGACGCGGTTTCATGCCGGCCATGCCGACAACATCCTGCCCGAGCAGGCCATGCTGGGCGGCACAGTGCGCACCTTCCGGCCGGAATTGCAGGATGCTCTGGAAGAGGGTATGCGCCGCATCTGCAACGGCATTGAGGTTGCGCATCGCGTGCAGGTTGAGTTGCATTACTCGCGAGGCTATCCGCCGACCATCAATGCCGAGGATCCCAGCTTTATCAGCCGCGAGGTCGCCCGCCAGGTCGTCGGCGGCGAACGGGTCATGACCCACCTCAAGCCGAGCATGGGCGCAGAGGATTTTGCCTACCTTTCGCGCGTGGTTCCCGGTTGCTACGTATGGTTAGGCAATGGGCTTGGCGAGGGCGGCTGCATGCTGCACAGTCCCCATTACGATTTCAACGACGAGATCATCGCGACTGGCATCCAGTACTGGGTGCGTCTTGTGGAGAAGGCGCTGGCGCCCTGAAGCGGAGAGGGGGGTGGAGGCGCGACCCAGAATCGAACTGGGGTAGACGGATTTGCAATCCGTTGCACGGCCACTATGCGATCGCGCCGTTGCTGATAGCTTCATTTTAAAACTTACCAGCAAAAAGGGGAAAGCGTTGCGCTTTCCCCTGGATTCTGGAGCGGGAGACGAGTCTCGAACTCGCGACCTCAACCTTGGCAAGGTTGCGCTCTACCAACTGAGCTACTCCCGCAAGAGAGGGCGCATTCTACCAACAGAATGCGGCGTGTCAACGCGTGATGCCGGTTTTTTTACGCCTGCAGGGCAGCAGTGCGGTGAGGCTGGATCGCTTGCAGCAGTTGGCTGAAGATTTTGGGCGTACCGCCGACAATGTTGCCGGTCTTCAGGTAGTCGCCTTCGCCGGCGAGATCGCTGACCAGGCCGCCTGCTTCGAGGATCAGCAGGGCGCCTGCGGCCATATCCCAGGGGGCGAGTCCAAATTCCCAAAATCCGTCGATGCGTCCGGCGGCAAGCCAGGCGAGGTCGAGCGAAGCGGAACCGGGACGGCGCACGCCGGCGGAGCGGCGTGTCAAATCCTTGAAGATCTGCAGATAGGCATCCGCATGATCGAACACGCGATAGGGGAATCCGGTGCCGAGCAGGGCTTCGTCCATTTTGGCGCGCTTGCTGACGCGGATGCGTTTGTCATTGAGGAAGGCGCCGGCCCCCTTGCTGGCGGTGAACAGTTCGTTGCGGTTGGGGTCGTAGACGACGGCATGGTTCAGCACGCCCTTGTGGGCGAGGGCGATGGAGACCGCGTATTGGGGAAAGCCATGGATGAAGTTGGTGGTGCCGTCGAGCGGGTCGATGATCCACTGGTATTCGGCATCCGCGCCTGAGCCGTCGTTATGGCCGGACTCTTCGGCGAGGATAGTGTGGCTAGGATAGACTTCGCGCAGGACTTCAATAATGGCGGCTTCGGCGGCACGGTCGACTTCGGTGACGAAGTCGTTCTGCTGCTTGAGGCCGACCTTGATTTGGCCGATGTCGAGGCTGGCGCGGTTGATCAGGTTGCCTGCGCGGCGGGCGGCCTTGATGGCCGTGTTGAGCATGGGATGCATGGCAGCTGGGGCTTACGCCCGTAGAGAAAACAATGAATTCTAAACCGTCGGCCCCCGGTGTGCCGGAATGCTTGCAGCGCGTGCGGATCGTGCTTTCGCGTACCAGCCATCCTGGCAACATCGGGGCGGCGGCGCGGGCGATGAAGACCATGGGGTTTTCGCGTCTGGTGCTGGCCGATCCTCAATGCAAGCCGGATGCGCAGTCGGAGGCAATGGCCTCCGGCGCCGGTGACGTTTTAGCCGCCGCCCAGGTCGTCGGTAGCCTTTCCGAGGCACTCAACGGCGTGGTGCTTGCGCTGGCCTTGACTGCGCGTCGCCGCGACCTCGCTATCGAGCCGCTGTGGGCGCGCGATGGGGCGGCCGAGTTGGCTCGGGTCGCTTCTGATGCAGGGGAAATCGCGCTTGTGTTCGGCAACGAGACTTCCGGTCTGTCGAATGAAGAGCTTGCGCAGTGCGGACGCTGGGCGATGATCCCGGCGAATCCGGCTTATGCTTCCTTGAACCTCGCTGCGGCCGTTCAGTTGATGTGCTACGAACTGAGGCTGGCCGTGCTGACTGTGCCGCAGCCGCCAGCGACCACCAGCAGCGGCGCGCCGGCGACGCACGAGGAGGTCGAAGGCCTGCTGGCGCATCTGGAGGGCGCCGCAACCAGGAGCGGCTTTCTTGATCCGGAAAAGCCCGGCCGCCTGATGCTCAGGCTGCGCCGCCTATTCTCGCGGGGTGGGTTGGAGCGGGAAGAGGTCAATATCCTGCGTGGCCTGATCGCTTCGTTCGAGCAGCCGACCGGGAAGCAACATCGAAAATGACGCGAGTTTTAGTTGACCGGTGTTATCGGGAATTTTAGAATTCCCTCATATTACTTAAGGCTTCTCGAAATCCATGTTTGCCCGTCTGCGCGAAGACATCGCCTGCGTTTTTGGCCGTGACCCAGCCGCCCGCACTACGTGGGAGGTGTTGACCTGCTATCCCGGCTTCCATGCCCTGACCCTGCATCGCTTTTCGCATTGGCTTTGGGGACATCGACTGCGCTGGCTTGCCCGTCTCAGTTCGCATTTTACGCGCTGGATCACTGGCATCGAGATCCATCCCGGAGCACAGATCGGTAGGCGTGTTTTCATCGACCATGGCATGGGTGTGGTGATCGGCGAAACTGCCGTGATCGGCGACGAATGCACGCTCTATCACGGCGTGACGCTTGGCGGAACCTCTTGGAACAAGGGCAAACGTCACCCGACGCTGGCACGCGGCGTCGTGATCGGCGCCGGGGCGAAGGTGCTCGGACCGATCACGATTGGCGAAGGGGCCAAGGTCGGATCGAACGCCGTGGTCGTGCGCGATGTGCCTGCCGGGGCGACGGCGGTCGGTATTCCGGCGCGCATCATTGATTCCGAGCGTGAAATGGCACGCCACGAAAAGGCCGAAAACCTCGGTTTTTCGGCCTATGCGGTGACGCGCAGCGAGGAGGACCCGGTATCTCTCGCCATCCATGGTCTGCTTGATCATGCGGTCGAGACCGATCGGCGCCTTGAGGTATTGCTGCGCCATCTGGAGCGCTGCGGCGTTCCGCTCGATGAAGCGCTGGCGACGGCGGATAAGTTCGATCCGAATTATTTGTCCAAGATTGTGGATTGAGTAGTTGACTAAAATTATCAGGAACTATATCTTGACAGCTGCGGTCGGATATTGACCGTTTCCCTTCCACCCAAGAATAGATTCAGAGCGATCCCTGACGAGGTGCTTCGATGAGACTGACGACCAAAGGACGTTTTGCAGTGACGGCGATGATTGATGTGGCCCTGCGGCAGCATGCTGGGCCCGTGACGCTGGCTGGCATTGCAGAACGCCAGAAAATTTCCCTTTCCTATCTCGAGCAGTTGTTCGGCAAACTGCGCCGCAACCATCTGGTGGCGAGCACGCGCGGTCCCGGCGGCGGCTACACCTTGGCCAAGCCGCTGGCGGCAGTGTCGGTGGCGGACATCATCAGCGCCGTCGACGAGCCGCTCGATGCCACCAACTGCGGCGGCAAGGGCAACTGCCACGACGAGCGGCCATGCATGACACATCAGCTCTGGACCAGTCTGAATGAACGCATGCACGAATACTTGAGCTCGGTGAATCTCGAGGATTTGGTGCGCCAGCAATACGGCACACCCTGCGCAGAAGGCATTCCGCCCATGTCGACGGGTTCCGACAAGGCACGCGGTGCACGTCGCATTCCCGTGATGGCGGCAGCCTGACACCGGTCGCCAGCGTTCCATTCGCGATGTTCGCTCCCGTCTATCTCGACCACAACGCCACTACGCCGGTCTCGCCGGCGGTGCTGGAGGCGATGCTGCCCTATTTTCAAGTGCAGCATGGCAACGCGTCGAGCCGCCACGAGTACGGCCGCGCCGCACGGCGTGCCATCGACGAGGCGCGCCAGCGGGTAGCGCACGCAGTGGGCGCGCATCCGACCGAGGTGATCTTCACTAGCGGTGGCTCGGAAGCGAACAACCTGTTCATCAAGGGGGCCGCGGCCAACCTGAAGCCCGGAACGATCGCGGTGTCGGCCATCGAGCATCCTTGCGTGCGCGAACCTGCGAAGGCACTGCGCCGGCAGGGCTGGCGCTTGCGCGAGATCGCCGTCGATGCAGGGTGCCGTGTCGCCGGCGCCGACTTTTCCGCTGTGCTGGCCGAAAAGCCTGCATTGGTTTCGGTCATGCTCGCGAACAACGAAACGGGCGCACTGCAGGACATCGCCGGCCTCGCGGCCGCCGCAGCGCAGGAGACCTCGGGCTTCGCCCGGTTCCACACCGATGCGGTACAGGCGCTCGGCAAGCTGCCCGTCGATTTTCACTCGCTGAACGCAGCCGGTGTGCATGCCATGACGCTTTCGGCACACAAGCTCGGCGGACCGAAAGGCGCGGGTGCACTGGTCGTGGATAAGCGCGTCGACCTGGCGCCGCTGATCGACGGCGGCGGTCACGAACGCGGCTTGCGTTCAGGCACCGAGAATGTGCCGGCCATCGTTGGTTTCGGTGTGGCCTGCATCGCAGCGGTCGAGCGTCAGGCGGAAAATGCCGCGCGGCTGGCCGCCTTGCGCGACGAACTTGAGCGCGGCCTGGCAGGGCAGGGCGCCGTGATTTTTGGCCGGCAGACCGACCGGCTGCCGAACACGGTCTATTTTTCGCTGCCCGGCTTGGATGGCGAAACCCTGGTGGCGAAGCTCGATCGCGCCGGCTACGCGGTGGCGAGCGGAGCCGCCTGTTCATCGGCCAACCCGGAGCCGTCGCACGTACTGCTGGCGATGGGCGTAGCGCAGGAGACGGCGCGCGGTGCCGTGCGCATCAGTCTCGGCGAACAGAACACCGCAGCAGAGGTCGAGGGTTTCCTCGCGGCGTTCGCCACGATAACGAATCAATTGCAATCGCTGACCGCCATTTCAACCGCGGTCGGCTAACCTGGAGTTCCACCTGTATGCTGAAACTGCCAATTTATCTCGACTACTCCGCGACGACGCCCGTTGATCCGCGCGTGGCCGAAAAGATGATTCCCTACTTGGTCGAAAAGTTCGGCAACCCGGCTTCGCGATCCCATGCTTTTGGCTGGGAGGCTGAGAAGGCCGTCGAGGAGGCACGCGAGGAAGTCGCCAAGCTGGTGAATGCCGACGCGAAGGACATCATCTGGACTTCGGGCGCCACCGAGTCGAACAACCTCGCAATCAAGGGTGCTGCGCACTTCTACGCCGGGAACAAGGGCAAGCACATCGTCACCGTGGCCACGGAGCATAAGGCTGTGCTCGACACCGTCAAGGAGCTCGAGCGCCAGGGCTTCGAGGCGACCTACCTCGAGCCGCAGGCGAATGGCCTGATCACTCCGGAGCAGTTCAAGGCCGCGCTGCGCAAGGACACCGTGGTTGCCTCCGTCATGGCGGTGAACAACGAGATCGGCGTGATCCAGCCGATCGCCGAACTGGGCGAGGTTGCCCGCGCCAACGGCACGATCTTCCATGTCGACGCGGCGCAGGCTACCGGCAAGATGCCGATCGACCTGGCTGCCCTGAAAGTCGACCTGATGTCTTTCTCGGCGCACAAGACCTATGGCCCGAAGGGCATTGGCGCGCTCTATGTGCGCCGCAAGCCGCGCATCCGGCTGGAGGCGCAGATGCACGGCGGCGGCCATGAGCGCGGCCTGCGCTCGGGCACGCTGGCGACGCACCAGATCGTCGGCATGGGCGAGGCCTTCCGCATTGCCCGCGAGGAGATGGCGACCGAGAACGAGCGCATCCGCATGCTGCGCGACCGCCTGCTCAAGGGACTGTCCGACATCGAAGAGACCTATGTCAACGGCGATCTGGATCAGCGCGTGCCGCACAACCTCAATATCAGCTTCAATTACGTCGAGGGCGAGTCGCTGATCATGGCGATCAAAGACCTCGCGGTGTCCTCCGGCTCCGCCTGTACTTCGGCCTCGCTGGAACCCTCGTACGTGCTGCGTGCGCTGGGTCGTTCCGACGAACTGGCGCACAGCTCGATCCGCTTCACCATCGGCCGTTTCACGACGGTCGAGGAAATAGACTATGCCGTGAAACTGCTGCACGACAAGATCGGCAAGCTGCGCGAGTTGTCTCCCTTGTGGGAGATGTACAAGGACGGCATCGATTTGAATACCGTGCAGTGGGCTGCACACTGATTTGCCAGGAAAGGAAGGCTGCAATGTCTTACAGTCAGAAGGTCATCGACCACTACGAGAATCCCCGCAACGTCGGATCTTTCGGCAAGGACGAGGAGGGCGTAGCGACCGGCATGGTCGGCGCGCCGGCCTGCGGCGACGTGATGAAGCTGCAGATCAAGGTCGGCAAGGACGGCGTCATCGAGGACGCCAAGTTCAAGACCTACGGTTGCGGTTCGGCGATCGCCTCCAGCTCGCTCGTCACCGAGTGGGTCAAGGGCAAGACACTCGACCAGGCGCTCGACATCAAGAACACCCAGATCGCCGAGGAACTCGCGCTGCCGCCGGTGAAGATTCACTGCTCGATCCTCGCCGAGGATGCGATCAAGGCGGCCGTCGCCGACTACAAGAAGAAGCACGGGGAGTGATGCCATGCCGGTCACACTGAGCGAAGCTGCGGCACAGCACGTCTCCAAGTTCATCGCCAAGCGCGGCAGGGGCATCGGCATCCGCCTCGGGGTGAAGACCTCGGGCTGCTCCGGCATGGCCTACAAGCTCGAGTTCGCCGATTCCGCCGAACCCGAGGATATCGTGTTCGACAGCCACGGCCTCAAGGTGCTGATCGATCCGAAAAGCCTGCCCTATCTCGATGGCACCGAGCTCGACTACACGAAGGAAGGTCTGAACGAAGGCTTCAAGTTCAACAACCCGAACGTCAAGGACCAATGCGGCTGCGGCGAATCGTTTAACGTGTAATGGATTTCGACCAGGACTACTTCGGCCTGTTCGGCCTGCCGCGCCGGCAGGACGTCGATACGGCGCGTCTCGAAAGTCTCTATCGCGACTTGCAGGCACGCGTGCACCCCGACAAGCATGTCCACCTTTCGAACGGCGAGCAGCGTCTGGCGATGCAATGGGCGACGCGCGTCAATGAGGCTTACCTGACGCTCAAGGATCCGCTCAAGCGCGCGCACTACCTGCTGCAGCTCGCCGGCCACGATGCGCGGCTGGAAACCAACACGGCGATGCCGATGGAGTTCCTGATGGCGCAGATGGAGTTGCGCGAGCAGGTGGCCGAGGCAAAGGAGAATGGCGACGCCGAGATGCTTGATGGGTTGCATCGCAAGCTGCGCATGGAGATTCGCGAGCAGCAAGGCGAACTGCAGGCGGCCCTCGACAGCGATGCCTTCGAGCACGGTGGTGAACTCGTGCGTAAACTGATGTTCCAGGAGAAGCTGCTCCATGAGGTCGATGAGGCGTTGGCCGTCCTGGAGTCCTGAGCGAGACATAGCCGCAGGGGAGCGCCAGCGGCGGCACTGAGAGAAAGCACACAACAAGAATGGCACTGCTACAAATTTCCGAACCCGGCGAATCGGCCGCGCCGCACGAGCATCGCCTCGCCGTTGGCATCGACCTCGGCACCACCAATTCGCTGGTGGCGACGGTGCGAAGCGGCCTGGCGGTCGTGCTCAACGACGAACTCGGCCGGCCGCTGCTACCGTCCGTGGTGCGTTACATGGCAGACGGACGCAAGGAGGTCGGTTATGGCGCTCAGTCGCATCAGGCGGCCGATCCGCGCAACACTATCGTCTCGGTGAAGCGCTTCATGGGCCGCGGCCTCAAGGATATCGAGCATATCGAGGCGATGCCCTACGACTTTGCCGAAACGGAGGGCATGGTCAAGCTGAAGACGGTCCACGGTGTGAAAAGCCCAGTCGAAGTCTCGGCCGACATCCTGAGCGCTCTGCGCGAGCGCGCCGAACTCTCGCTCGGCGGGCAACTCACCGGCGCGGTGATTACCGTGCCGGCCTATTTCGATGATGCGCAGCGCCAGGCGACCAAGGATGCCGCCAGGCTGGCCGGCATCAATGTGCTGCGTTTGCTCAACGAGCCGACGGCCGCAGCCATTGCCTACGGTCTCGACAATGCTGCCGAGGGAATCTATGCGGTCTATGACCTGGGCGGCGGCACCTTCGACATCTCGATCCTCAAGCTGTCCAAGGGCGTATTCCAGGTACTCGCCACCGGCGGTGATTCTGCGCTCGGCGGTGACGATTTCGACCATCGCGTGTTCTGCTGGATCCTCGAAGAGGCGAAGCTGGCACCGCTGTCGCACGAAGATGCGCGCCTGCTGCAAGTCCGAGCGCGCGAAGCCAAGGAATACCTGACCAGTCACGGCGAGGCGCCGATCACCTCGCGGCTGTCGACAGGGGAGTTCGTGGACCTGCGCCTGACTACGGAAATCTTCAACAAGATTACCCACACGCTGGTGCATAAGACGCTCGGCCCGGTGCGCAAGGCGCTGCGCGATGCCGGGCTCTCGACGGACGAGGTCAAGGGTGTGGTGATGGTCGGCGGTGCGACGCGCATGCCGCAGATCCAGAAGGCGGTCGAGGATTTCTTTGGCTGCGAGCCGCTCAACAACCTGGATCCAGACAAGGTCGTCGCGCTCGGTGCGGCGACGCAGGCGAACCTGCTGGCCGGCAACCGCGCCGCTGGGGACGATTGGCTGCTGCTCGACGTGATTCCGCTCTCGCTTGGTCTCGAGACGATGGGCGGACTCGTCGAGAAGGTTATCCCACGCAACTCGACGATTCCCATCGCGCGCGCGCAGGAGTTCACTACCTTCAAGGACGGCCAGACCGCGATGGCGCTGCATGTGGTGCAGGGCGAGCGCGAACTGGTTTCTGACTGTCGCAGCCTCGCGCGCTTCGAATTGCGCGGCATCCCGCCGATGGTGGCTGGCGCAGCGCGCATCCGCGTCACCTTCCAGGTGGATGCCGACGGCCTGCTCGCCGTATCGGCGCGCGAACAGACCACCGGCCATGAAGCACGCATCGAGGTGAAGCCTTCCTACGGCCTCTCCGACGACGAGATCACCTCGATGCTCAAGGACAGCTTCACGCATGCCTCGGAGGACGCCTTCCGGCGCGCCTTGCGCGAGGCGCAGGTCGAGGCGCAGCGTCTCGTCGAGGCAGTGCAGTCGGCGCTCAAGGAAGATGCCGATCTGTTGTCCACGCTCGAGCGGGCGCATGTCGAAAGCTGCTTGGCGAAGCTGCAGGCAGTGCTGATCGGCGACGACCGCCGCGCCATCGATGCGGCAATGGACGCGCTGTCCAAGGGTACGGCCGAATTCGCGGCGCGTCGTATGAATCAAAGCGTGCAACGCGCGTTGTCAGGAAAGAAGGTAGAAGAGATATGACCCAGATCATCGTGTTGCCGCATGGCGAGTTGTGTCCCGAGGGGGCAGTGATCGATGCCGCGCCAGGCACGTCGATCTGCGACGCACTGCTCGACAACGGCATCGAAATCGAGCATGCCTGCGAGAAGTCCTGCGCCTGCACAACCTGCCACGTGGTAATTCGTGAGGGCTTCGAATCACTTGAAACCGCCGAGGAAATCGAGGAAGATTTGCTCGACAAGGCCTGGGGGCTGGAGCCGACCTCACGGCTTTCCTGCCAGGCCATCGTGACGGAAACGCCGTTGGTGGTGGAAATCCCGAAGTACACGATCAACATGGCCAAGGAAGGGCACTCGAAGAAATGAAGTGGACCGATTCGCTCGATATCGCCATCGAACTTGCCGAGCGGCATCCGGATGTGGACCCGAAGGCACTCAATTTTGTCGACCTGATGCGCTGGGTGATGGAACTGCCCGGCTTCGAGGAGGACGAACGCCATTGCGGCGAGAAGAAGCTCGAAGCCATCCAGCAGGCCTGGATCGACGAGGTCGAATAACCATGCGTTGCGCGCTGCTCCTGCTGTGCGCACTGTTCGGACAAACGGCATTTGCCGCTGATCAGCCGGTGGGGATCACCGCTGATCGTCTCTACCTCGACGTCATGCATGAGGGACGGCTGGTGCGCATCCAGCGCGAACAGGACAACTTCGGCCAGATCGATCCCGACTTCGCGATGACCTCGCGTCCCTGTCCGCCCTATTGCATCCAGCCGATGCATCTGGCACCTGGCGTCGAGACGATCGGCGAACTCGAGATGCTCGCCTATTTGGAGCGCATCACACGCCGTGACGACGGCGTGCTGGTGATCGACTCGCGCGATGCAGACTGGCTGGTGCGCTCCGGCATCATTCCCGGCGCGATCCACATACCCTGGGAGCGCCTGCATCCACAGAAGTCCGATGCCGCTTCGATCGCCGAGATTCTCGAGCTGCAGTTCGGCGCCAGCCGTACCGGCCTGCTGTGGAACTTCGAGAACGCGCGCACCCTCGTCTTTTATTGCAACGGCCCGTGGTGCGGCCAGTCGCCGACGAACATCAAGCAGTTGCTGGCGCTCGGTTACCCCGCGCACAAGCTCAAGTGGTACCGCGGCGGCATGCAGGTCTGGAAGAGCCTCGGCCTCACCACCGTTCCCTTCAAGAAATAGGCCGGGCGCTATGCTGCCCGGACTCGTCGATACCCATTGCCATCTCGACGCCGCGGAATTCGATGCCGACCGCGAAGTAATCTATGCTGCGGCGACACAGGCTTGCGCGGAAAAAGTCGGCGCCGGCAGTACGGCGCCGAGGATGGTGCCTCGTGTCGCCGCCATGGTAGTTCCTGCCGTCGAGCGCGCCAATTTCGCCGCTGTGGCGAGTGTATGTCGAGATTATGCGGGCTGCGCGCCGGCCTACGGCATCCATCCGATGTATGTCGACCGGGCACGGCCCGAGGACCTCGATGCGCTACGCGAAACGCTGCGACGCGAACCGGCAGTCGCCATAGGAGAAATCGGCCTCGACCGTTTCGTTGAGCCGCGCGATGATGCCGTGCAGGAGTTCTACTTCGTCGAGCAGTTGAAGATCGCGCGCGAGTTCAATCTTCCGGTGATCCTGCATGTGCGCCGCGCGATCGACCCGATCCTCAGAGAGCTGCGCCGCATCTGCGTTCCGGGAGGAATGGGAGGAATAGCCCATTCCTTCAGCGGCAGCCGACAGCAGGCGGAAGAATTCATCAAGCTCGGCTTCAAGCTGGGTTTCGGCGGCGCGATGACTTTTACCGGGTCAAAACGCATCCGCGAGCTCGCATCGACCTTGCCGCTCGACGCTATCGTGTTGGAGACCGATGCACCCGATATTCCCCCCGTTTGGCGGGCCGGCGGGCGGACCGAACCGGCCGATCTGGTGCGGATCGCCGAAACGCTGGCAGAATTGCGTGGCCTGCCATTGGCCGAGGTTGCGGCGACGACGAGCGCAAATGCACATAAGGTGTTGCCGCGCTTGAAAGACTATCTGACAAGTGGAGAAAAAACATGACGACAGTAACCCTGCAGGGCAACCCTTTTCGCGTTGACGGAACATTGCCTGTGTCCGGTGCCACCGCACCTGCATTGACCCTCACCAACGGCGAACTGGCCGACGTCTCGCTCGCGAACTTTGCCGGCAAGCGCAAGGTGCTCAACATCGTACCGAGTCTTGATACGCCAACCTGCGCGACCTCGACGCGCAAGTTCAACGAATCCGCCGCCGGCCTGAGCAACGCGGTCGTGCTGGTGGTTTCCGCAGACCTGCCGTTCGCTGCCGGCCGCTTCTGCGCCACCGAGGGCCTGAAGAACGTCGTGCATCTGTCGACCTTCCGCCATCCCGAATTCATGCAGGCATGGGGCGTGCGCATGGCCGAAGGCCCGCTACTCGGTTTGACGGCGCGAGCAGTGGTGGTCTTGGACGAGAACGACAAGGTGCTGCACAGCCAGCTCGTTCCGGAAATCGCCGATGAACCGGATTACGCGGCGGCTCTCAAGGCACTGTAAAAGGAATACTTCGAAAGAAAAACGGCAGCCGAGGCTGCCGTTTTTCTTTCAGGCCTGAGCCTGCTTCGAAGAAAGCGACAGCGGGGGCCAGGCAGCCTGGAGGAGGAAATCCTCGAGGACGCCGGGAGCGCAGGGGCGGCAAATGTGGAAGCCCTGGACGCTGTCGCAGGAGAGGCTGGTGAGGCGTTCGAGAGTCTCGGCGTTTTCGACGCCTTCGCCTACCACGCGCAGCCCGAGGTTGTGGGCAAGCTCGATGGTCGAGTGCACGATTACGGCGTCGTCCTTGTTGCGCAGCATGTCCTTGACGAAGGAGCGATCGATCTTGACCTCGCTTACCGGTGTCCGCCGCAATCGGCGCAAGGATGAATAGCCGGTGCCGTAATCGTCGATCGACAGAGCGATGCCGCGTTCGCGGATGCGTTCCATGATTGCCGCAAGGCGGTCGTGCTCGCCGAGAAACACGTTTTCGGTGATCTCGATCATCAGACCTTCTTGCGGCGCATGCTCATCGAGGATCGACATGAACTCGGGGTTCATCAGCACGATGGGCGGGACGTTCACCGCAATCTCGATGTTCCAGCCGCGCTGGCGCCAGGCTTGGTGCTGGCGGGCTGCGGTTTCGATCACCCAGCGGGTGAATGGCAGAATCAGGTTGGTCTGCTCCAGCGCCGTGATGAACATGTCGGGCGGTACCATGCCGCGCTGAGGATGCGGCCAGCGCGCCAGCGCCTCGCAGCTTGCAATGCGGCCGCTGGCGAGGTCCACCTTCGGCTGGTAGAAAAGGGCGAATTCCCGCTGGTCGATGGCGTTGCGCAGTTGCTGGATCAGCGCGTAGCGACCCATGATTTGATTGTCGCGCAGCGCATCGTAGACATGCACGGCATCCCGGTCGCGCTTGGCACTGTTCATCGCCAAGTCGGCATGCTTCATCAGAGCGCTGAGGTCCGTGCCATGGTCTGGGTATATTGCGATGCCGACGCTGGCGCCGATGGCGATGGTCTGTCTGCCGATCTGGACGCCGGCGCTCAGTTGTTCGTTGAGCTTGCGTGCCAGCGCGGCGGCATCTGCGGCATTGGTGTTGCTCACCAGTGCGGCAAATTCGTCGCCGGAGACGCGGCTCAGGGTATTGCCCGTCCCGAGGGCTTTTTCCAGCAGTCCAGCGACGGACTTGAGCAGGGCGTCGCCGGTATCCTGGCCGTAGCTGTTGTTGATGTCCTGGAACTTGTCGAGATCGATGAACAGTACGGCGAGTGGAGCACTGGCCGCTTGTGCCGTCTCAATCTCGTGGCGGGCGCGATCGCGGAACAGTGTACGGTTGGGCAAGCCGGTGAGTGCGTCGAACAACGACATCTGCTCGAGTTGCGCGTTGGCCGCATTGAGTCGCTTGTTGAGGCGCTGCAGTTCGCGCTGGTAGCTCTCGCCTTCGCGCCTAGCCGATTCGACCGCCTCCATGGCCATCGCATTCTCGACGGCGATCGCCGCCTGCGTGGCGAAAAGCTGCAATAGGGCGAAGTCGCGTTGCGTGAAGTCGCCACCGCCCTGCTTGTTGATGCAGGCAAGGCCGCCGAGGAAATGGCTGCGCCCGAGCAACGGCACGAGCAACACGGTGCCGGCTTCGTGTTCCCAGAGGTTGCGCTCTTCATCGCTGAGTTCGGACATGGCGCCACGCCACCAGGGACGCTGATTGCGCAGTACCCAGCCGCACAGGCCGGATTCGATCGGCAGCGTCTCGCCGACGATCTCCTCGGCATTGGCACCAGCGCCAGCCCGATAAGTGTAGGCACTGCTGTCCTCTTTGAGGAGCGGCACAAGCACCGTTTCCGATTTGATCAGCGCCAGCGCATGTTCGGCGATCGTCTTGAGGACGGTGTCGAGGTCGAGCTCGCTGCCGATGATGCGGCCGGTTTCGAGCAGCATGGCGATATCGCTCTCGCGCTCGCTCAACTCCTGGCGCAAGGCCTCGATCTGCTGCTGGACCTCCGGCGCTGCGGCCATCCACTTGGCTCCGTGCAAATTTGAGCCACCATTATGCAGCTTTGCGTCAGCTTTGTGTACTGACTTTGTCGCCCTTTGTACAGCTAAGGTACTAGGGTTAATCCAGGACGTGGGAGACTAGGCCGTCGGCGAGCTTGGGCTCGAACCAGGTCGATTTCGGCGGCATGACGTTGTTGCTGTCGGCCACGGCCATGAGCTGGTCCATGCGCGTCGGATGCAGTGCGAAGGCGACCGCCATCTCGCCCGAGTCGACGCGTTTCTCCAATTCGCCCAGGCCGCGGATGCCGCCGACGAAATCGATGCGCTTGTCGCGGCGCAGATCGGCAATCCCCAGGATAGGGCCGAGCACGTGGTCGGACAGCAGCGAAACGTCGAGCCGCGCGACCGGGTCGTTCGGAATCAGCTCGGGCTTGATCGTCAGGCGGTACCACTGCTTGTCGATGTACATGCCGAACACGCCAGGCGCTTCAAGTGTGACGCGTCCGGGGCTGGTTTCGACGGCGAAGGCCGAATCGAGCCGTGCCACCAGCGCCGACTTTTCCAGGCCGTTGAGATCGGCGACAACGCGGTTGTAGTCCATGATCTTCATCTGGTGGTGCGGGAAGATCACGGAGAGGAAATAGTCGGACGACTGAATCATGTCCTCGCGGCGGCGCGCGGCGGCTACGCGCGAAGCGGCGGCTGAGCGGTGGTGGCCGTCGGCGATGTAGAGCGCCTCCATGCCGTCGAAGCAGCGCGTGATCGCATCGACGCGCGCGGCGTCGTCGCAGACCCAGATCTGATGGCGAATACCGTCGTCGGCGGTGACATCAGCCGCTGGTTCGCCCTGGGCGATGGCCGCGATCAATTCGTCGGCGGTTTGGGAACTCGGATAGGCGAGCAGCACCGGGCCGGTCTCGGCGTTGGTCGCCTCGATCTGGCGCACGCGGTCGTCCTCCTTGTCGGGGCGCGTGAACTCGTGCTTCTTGATGCGGTTGTTGTCGTAGCAGGCGACCGAGGCGGTGGCGACCAGGCCGGTCTGGACGTGCGCGCCCTCATTTGTCTGCATCGTGAGACGGTAGGCGTAGTAGCAGGGCGCAGCGTCGCGCGCCAGCACGCTGGCTTCGATCATCTTGCCGAGATTTTCTGCGGCCTTGGCATACACGGCCGGGTCGTAGGGGTCGATCTCGGCCGGCAGGTCGATCTCGGGCTTCGAGATGTGCAGGAAGGACCACGGCTTGCCGGCAGCACGCACTCGCGCCTCGTCGGAGGACAGCACGTCGTAGGGCGGGGCGGCGACATCGGCGGCGCGTCCCGGAGCCGGGCGCAGGCCGCGAAAAGGCTTGATCAGCGGATTGGTCGTCATCAGGAAGTCTTTCTGCCAGCACGTACGGCCAGCGGGTCGCGCAGGACGTCGTAGGACTCGCGGATCATCTGTTCAGTCGTCGTCCAGTCGACACAGCCATCGGTGACCGAGCAGCCGTACTTGAGCAGGGAAAGGTCGGCGGGAATCGGCTGGTTGCCGGCTTCGATGTTGCTCTCGATCATCAGGCCGACGATCGATTGGTTGCCGAGGCGGATCTGGTTGACCACATCGTGCATCACGAGAGGCTGCAACTCGGGCTTCTTGTAGCTGTTGGCGTGTGAGCAGTCGATCACCATGTTCTGTGCCAGACCTGCCTTGGTCAGGGCCTTCTCGGCGATTGAGACGCTTACCGTGTCGTAGTTGGGACGGCCGCCGCCGCCGCGCAGCACGAGGTGGCCATAACGGTTGCCGCGCGTGCGCACCACCGACGAGCGTCCTTGCATGTTGATGCCGAGGAAGCTGTGTGGCTTGGAGGCGGACAGGATTGCATTGACGGCGGCGTCGATCGATCCGTCGGTGCTGTTCTTGAAGCCGACCGGCGTGGACAGGCCCGAGGACATCTCCCGGTGGGTCTGCGATTCCGAAGTGCGCGCGCCGATGGCCGTCCAGGCGATCAGGTCGCCGAGATACTGCGGCGCAATGGGATCAAGCGCTTCAGTTGCGGCAGGTAGGCCGAGCTCATTGACGGCGAGCAGGAACTCGCGCGCCTTCTGCATGCCTTCCTCGATGCGGAAGCTGTCGTCCATGCGCGGGTCGTTGATGAAACCCTTCCAGCCGGCGGAGGTGCGCGGCTTCTCGAAATAGACGCGCATCACCAGCAGCAGGGTATCGGCGACCTCGTCGGCGAGAGCCTTCAGGCGCCGCGCGTAATCGAGGCCGGCGACCGGATCGTGGATCGAGCAGGGACCGACGACGACGAACAGACGCGGGTCGCGGCGGTCGAGAATCGCCTCAATGGCGCGCCGTCCCGCCAGGACCGACTTTTCCGCGGTGGGCGTGAGCGGCACGCGTGCATGAATCTCCTCCGGCGTCGGCATCGCGTCGAAGGCTTCGATGTTGAGGTTTTCGGTTTGTTGCATGCGCATCTTTCGACCGGCTAGCCTGCTTTCGTCACCGGCCAAAAGAAAGGAGAAGGAGTGGGGTGGCTGATGGGACTCGAACCCACGACAACCGGAATCACAATCCGGGACTCTACCAACTGAGCTACAGCCACCGCCGAAAAAAAACTGGTCCGCCCGACAGGACTCGAACCTGTAACCCCCGGCTTAGAAGGCCGGTGCTCTATCCGGTTGAGCTACGGGCGGTCCGTCAAACGGCCCGGGAGTGCAGGCGCCTGGTCGGGGTGGAGGGATTCGAACCCCCGACATCTTGCTCCCAAAGCAAGCGCGCTACCGGGCTGCGCTACACCCCGAGGAGCGCGAATTCTACTGATCCGCCATGGGCCGGTCAATGCGATTTCAGCGTTTATTTTTGCCGATGAGAACGATCGACACAGTGATCGACATAGGCTCGTCTGGCGAGCCCGGGCTTGGGATAGCATTCTCCGCCATGCTGCATCTCCATCTGAGCAACCGCCCCGAAGCCCTCGCCGCCGCAATGGCCGAGCTCATGCGTGCCGAACCGCTGCCGCTGCTCGAGGCCGACCCGGTGATCGCTCCGTCCACGGCGGCGTCGCGCTGGCTGGAATTCCGCTTGGCCGACTCGCTGGGCATCGCCACGCGCATCGCCTTCCCGTTTGCCGCCGCCTATGTCTGGCAGTTGTTCGCCCGGGTGCTGCCGGAAGTTGCTCAGGCGAATCCCTTCGAGCGCGCGGCGATGCAATGGCGCCTGATGCGGCTGCTGCCCGCGAGCGCCGCGCCGCAGGTGCGCCGCTATCTCGCCGGTGACGATGGCACGCGCTGCCACGAATTGGCCGGCCGGCTCGCGGCGCTGTTCGAACGCTACCTCGTCGAACGGCCGGACTGGATCGATGCATGGAACGGCAGCCGCCGTCTCGGCCTCGGGCCGGACGAAGCCTGGCAGGCCGAGACCTGGCGCGCGTTGATGCACGAGTTGCCGAATGTCGCCCCCGAGCATCCGCGCGAGCGCTTCTTCGCGCGCCTGCGGGACGAGCCGGGTCTGCGCCAGCGCCTGCCGCGCCGGATTTCGTTGTGGTGCGTCGAGTCCATGCCCGCGCTCTACTGGGAGGTATTCGCTGGGCTGGCGGCGTGGGTCGAACTGCATGTCTTCGTGCTGGCACCCAGCCGCGAGTACTGGGGCGACATTGAACGCAAGCGGGAGCGGCTGCGCATCGAGCTCGAGCATCCCGATCAGGCCGTGCTGTACGAGACCGGCCACCCGCTGCTCGCCTCGCTCGGCCGCGCGCGCCAACATGTCGCCGTGCGCCTCGCCGATGAGGCGGTGCGTTGTGCTAGCGCGGAGCACGCCTATTTCGTCGCGCCGCCTGCGACGCTGCTCGGCAGTCTGCAGCGTGACATCCTCGATCTTGCTTCAAGCAGCGGCATCGTCGCGGATGCCTCGCTGCAGGTGCATGCCTGCCATGGCCCGCAGCGTGAAGCCGAGGTGCTGCACGACCGGCTGCTTGACTTGTTCGAGACGCTGCCGGGCCTCACGCCGGCCGACATCCTCATCCTCACGCCGGACATCGAAACCTACGCCCCAGCCGTCGAGGCAGTGCTCACCCATGCCCCCGGGGCGCGGCGCATCCCCTGCGCGGTGGCCGACCGGCCGCTCACCGCCGCACCGCTGTGGCGTGCCTTTCGAGCCTTGTGTGCTGCTGCCGCCGGCGAACTGGATGCCGAGAGCGTGATGGCGCTGCTCGAGGAAGCCGCAGTGCAGCGTGCCTTCGGCATCGAAGAGAACGACTTGCCGCTGTTGCGCGACTGGGTCGCAGCGGCCGGCATCCGCTGGGCCGAGGACGGCCGTGCGCGCCGCCGCCGTGGGCTGCCGGCGGAAGAGGCGCACACCTGGCGCGCCGGCCTGCGGCGCCTGCTGCTTGGCATCGCGATGCCGGACGAACCCGAGCGCATTGTCGGCGGCATCCTGCCGGTCGCCGGCGTCGAGGGTTCGCGCGCCGAACTGCTCGGCCGCTTCATCGACTTCTGCGAAGCTGTGTTCGATTTTTCGGAAAAAGTCGGCGCCGGGCCGTCCCAAGCCGACGCCCCCCCTTTGGGGGGCAGCGAGCAGGGTTTGCGAGCGAGGGGGGCAAACAAAGTCGGCGCCGGCGAGACGGCGCCTCGCTGGGCAGAAATCCTTGGTGCGGCCTTGGAGCGTTTCCTGCAGCCCGAGGAGGCCGAGGAGCCGGAGATGCAGCGACTGCGCGCTGCGTTGGACACGCTGGCGAAACTTGCCCATGAGGCGCGTTGCGATAGCGTATTGCCGTTGCCGGTCGCGCTGCGCGAACTCGATACACTGCTGGCCGAGCGCGCGCCGGCGCAAGCCTTCGCCGGCGGAGCCGCGACCATCGCGGCGCTGCAGCCTGGCCGGTCGCTGCCCGCGCGCGTCGTCTGCCTCGTCGGCATGAACGACGGTGCCTGGCCGCGTCCCACACCGCGCCTGGGCTTCGATCTCGTCGCGCGCCACCCGCGCCCAGGCGATCGCAACCGTCGCGGCGAGGAGCGCTATGCCTTCCTCGAAGCGCTGCTCTGCGCCCGTGACGCGCTGCTCGTCACCTACAGCGGGCGCGACGCGCGCAGCAACGTCGAGCACCCGCCTGCCGCACCGCTCGCCGAACTGCTCGACACGCTGACCGCGATGACCGGCCGCAACGCCGGCGAATTGATCGTTCAGCATCCGCTGCAGCCGTTCGGCAGCGCCTATTTCGACGGGGTACGGCCGGAGCTGTTCAGCTTCGACGCGGAATACTGCCCTGCCGGGACGCGGCACGAAGCCCAGCCATTCCTGTCCTCGGTTGCGCTACCAGTTGCGGAGGAATGCGCCGAAGTCGACGTCGACCGCCTGCGCCGCTTCCTGCTCCAGCCGGTGCGACATTTCCTGCGCGAGCGGCTCGGTATCCATCTCGAGGCGAGCGAGGAACTGCTCGAGACGAGCGAGCCTTTCGCGATGGACGGCCTCGGGGCCTATCGCCTGCGCGAGGCGAGTTTCGATGGGCTGCGCAATGGCATGGCGGAAGAGGAAACCGCGCAACTGCTCGCCGCGCGCGGCTGGCTGCCGCATGGCATAGCCGGCGAGATCGCCAGTGCCGAAGCGCACACTGCTGCAGTGGCTCTATGGGAAACCGCCCGTTCGTGGGCGGAAGCAGAAAGTCGCCCGCCCTGTGAAGTGGTCTTCGACAGCGGAGGCACCGTGCTGAGCGGCCAACTGAGCGGACTGACGCCGAGTGGGCTGCTGCGGGTGCGCCATGGCAGGACGCGGGCGAAGGACCTGCTGGCACTCTGGTTCGACCATCTGCTGCTGCAAGTCGCCGCGCCGGAGAATGTCGAACGGCGCAGCCTGCTGGTGGCGCAGGACGGCACGACGCTGCTCGAACCAACGTCGCGCGCGGCCGAACATTTGGCCGACCTGCTTGCGGTTTATCGCGCCGGGACGGCACAGCCGCTGCCGTTCTATCCCGAAACCGCCTGGGCCAGGCTGCAGGAACGCTCGGACTGGCCGACGAAGTGGAACGGCAACACGTTCCAGAACATCCCCGGCGAGCGCGAAGATCCCTACATCGCGCTGGCCCTGCGCGACAGCGCAGACGATCCGCTCGGCGCGGACTTCGAGCAGTACGCAGAGCGCATCCTCGGTCCGCTGCAGGAGACGCTGGCGGACAGGAAAGTCGGCGATGACTGAACGGCACTTCATTCCGCTGGGCGGCCCTTTCGACGTCGAGCTGGCGGGCACGCGGCTCATCGAGGCCGGCGCAGGTACGGGCAAGACCTGGACCATCGCCGCGCTGATGCTGCGTTTGCTGCTTGAGAAGGAGTTTGCGATCGGCGAGATTCTCGTCGTCACCTACACGCGCGCCGCGACCGGCGAACTGCGCGCCCGCATTCGCGCCCGGCTCGCCGAGGCGCTGGCGGCTTTCGAGGCGAGGCGTGCCGAAGAGCCCTATCTGCGAGATTTGCTCGTGCGCCACGAGGCGGCGCGCGAAAGCGCGATGGCGCATTTGCGGCTCGCCATAGAGAGTTTCGACGAGGCTGCGATCCATACTATCCATGGCTTTTGCCAGCGCGCGCTGGCGGAAACCGCCTTCGAGGCGGGGTACGCCTTCGAGCGCGAACTGATCGCCGACCAGCACCCACTGCTCGCCGCCGTGGCGCGCGACGCCTGGCGCCGGCTGATGGTTGAAGCTTCGTTGCCCTGGGCGCGCTGGCTGCTTGCGTGCTTCGGCGGCCCAGACGGTCTGGCGAGCGCGGTACGTGAGCACCTGGGCCGCGTCGATACTGCGCTCGCCGCGCCCGATGCCATCGATCGCTCGACCGCCGAGAAGGATTTCAGCGCGGCCTTCGAGGCGGCACGCGTGTTCTGGAACGCCGACAGCGAAACGATCCTCTCACGCATCGCCGGCGCGAAGCTCAACCAGCAGAGCTACAAGCCGGAAAAGATGGCGCCACGCCACGCCGCGCTCGCTGCCTGGTTCGCGCAGCCTGCCGCCAGCCTACCGCCGCCGAAGGAAGCCGACCATTTCGGCCAGGCGAAAATCCTCGCCAAGCTCAACAAGGGTGCGAGCGCGCCCGAGCATCCCTTCTTCTCCGCGATGGACGACTTGTTGGCCGCTTCCGCACGACTCGAGACGGCGTTCGAAGCGGCCACGCGCCGCCTCGTGCATGACTTTCTTCTCGATGCTCGCGAGGCGCTGGCGGAGCGCAAACGCCGCAGCGGCCAGCAGACTTACGACGACCTGCTGATCGAGCTGGCCCATGCGCTGGATGGGGAGGGAGGCGACGCGCTTGCCGACAGCCTGCGCGGGCGCTACCGCGCCGCGCTCGTCGACGAGTTCCAGGATACCGACCCGCTGCAACTTGGCATCTTCACACGTGTGTTCGGCGCGGTAGAACATCCGCTGATCTTCGTCGGTGACCCGAAGCAGGCGATCTACGGCTTCCGCGGCGCCGATGTGTTCGCCTATCTCGCGGCGCGCCGCCAAGCGGACGCGGGCTATGCGCTGCTCGAGAACCGACGTTCCGATCCTCCGCTGCTGGTCGCATTCAACGCCCTCTTCCAACGACAGCGCCCCTTCCTGCTCGATGCATTGCCGTTCGATCCGGCGGCGCCCGCGCAAATGGCGCGGCGTGCATTCCGCATCGACGACGATGCAGCGCCATTCACGCTGTGGACGCTTCACAAACCTGCCGAAGCGAAAAGCCTGACCAAGGAGATCGCCCAGCCGCGCGTGGCCGAGGCAGTCGCCGCCGATATCGCCCGGCTGCTCTCACTCGCCGCGCAAGGCCGGGCAACGTGCGACGACCGGCCGCTTGAGGGGGGCGACATCGCCGTGCTGGTTCGCACGCGCCGGCAGGGCGAGATGGTGCGCCAGGCTCTCGCGCGCCACGGCATCGCCAGCGTCGCGATGGGTGGTGGCAGCGTCTGGCACAGCGAGGAGGCGGAGGAGCTCGAACGGCTGTTGCTGGCCGTGGCGGCGCCCTCGCGCGAGGGGCTGGTGCGCGCCGCGCTGGCGACCGTGTTGCTCGGCGCGGATGCAGCGGCGCTTGCCGCCTGGGCCCAGGATGGATCGGGCTGGAACGGCCGGCTCGAGCGCTTCCACGAGGATCATCTGCTCTGCCGCGAGCGCGGTTTCATGGCAATGTGGCGGCGACTGATGCGACGCGAGGCAGTTGTGGCCCGCATGCTGGCAAGGCCCGACGGTGAGCGCCGCCTGACCAACTACCGCCATCTCGCCGAGTTGCTGCAGGAGGCCGAGCATGCCGCCTCGCTCGACGCGGCTGGGCTCGCGCGTCATGTCGCGCGTCAGCGCAATTGTCCCGATGGCCCCGAAGCCGAAGACAATCAGTTGCGTCTCGAGAGCGACGCGCAGTTGGTGCGCATCGTCACCATCCATGCGGCCAAGGGCTTGCAGTATCCCGTCGTCTATTGCCCCTTCCTCTGGGAAGGGAAGAAGGGCGACGAAGCGGACTGGCCGGTGCATGCGCACGACACCGACAGTGGCCGGGCCTGCCTCGACTTCGGCTCGCCGCGCATCGAGGAGTTGCGCCGACAGGCCGACCTCGAGGAGGCCGCCGAGGAGTTGCGCCTCGCCTACGTTGCACTGACGCGCGCCGAACATCGCTGCGTCGTCGTCTGGGCGAAGGCAACCCGGAGCGAGCGTTCGCCGATGGCTTGGCTGCTGTTCGGCCCCAGCGAAGATGGCTCGGGCGATCCACGTGCGGCACTGGCGCACAAGCTCGCGCAGGCCGACGAGGCCGCGCTGCAGGCGGAACTCTTTGCCCTGGAAAAGCGGCTAGGCGGCGCGTTGAGCGTCGTGCCGCTGCCGGCGGATGGGGCGTCAGCGCCGCCAGCGGAGGAATCGCATCCAGCGCTCGCGCCGCGCTGCTTCGCCGCGACCATCCCCGCGCCGTGGCGAATCAGCAGCTTCTCGAGCCTTGCCGCACGACTCTCCGAGGCGGAGGAACCAGACCGCGACGCCGTTGCAGTGCCGCCAAGCGAGTCTGCCGCCGTCCCGCCGGCGCCGACTTTTTCCGGCATCCACGCTTTCCCGCGCGGTACGCGCGCCGGCAGTTGCCTGCATGCCCTGCTCGAGCGCATCGACTTCCAGTCACCCGCATCGGCTGGACCACTGGCGACCGCGGTGCTCCAGGAGTTCGGTTATGCCCCCGAGTGGCAGCCGGTGCTCGAACGCATGGTGGCCGACGTGATGCATGCCTCGCTCGATGGAAGCGGCCTGACACTGGCCGATGTGCCGCGCGGCGAGCGCCTGGTGGAACTCGAGTTCACGTTTCCGCTCGGCTCCGCCGCGACGCGCGAAGGCTACATGAAGGGCTTCATCGACTTGGTGTTCCGGCACGGCGGGCGCTGGTATATCGTTGACTGGAAGTCGAACTGGCTGGGCGACGGGCCGGACGACTATGCGCCGCCGCGACTCGCGGAGGCGATGCGCCAGCACCGCTACGACCTGCAGCTCTCGATCTACGCAGCCGCCCTCAAGCGCGCGCTGACGGTGCGCGAGCCGGACCTCGACTGGGAGCAGGGTTTCGGCGGGGTGTTCTACCTGTTCCTGCGCGGCATGGCGCCCGGCAGCACGAACGGCGTCCATTTCGCCCGGCCGACATCCGACGAGATTGCAGAGTGGTTGCCATGAGTCCGCAGAACCTATCCTCTATCGTCTGGCACTTCGCGCGTTCGCTCGGCGGGGGGGATCCGACGGCGGAGCTGGCGGCCGCGCTCGCCTGTGCGGCGACGCAGGCGGGCCACGTCTGCGCCGACCTCGACCAGGAGGCCGGCTGGGGGGCATGGGCCGAGGAGATGGACGCGGCGCAGCGCACTGCCTTCCGCACGCGACTCCCGAATCTCGCCATCGTCGGCGGTTCGGATGACTGCACGCCGCTGGTCTGGGACGGCCGTCGGCTCGCGCTGCGGCGCTACTGGGACTACGAACGTCGCGTTGCGGACGATTTGCACCGCCGGGCGGCGGAGCGACTGCCGCTCGCCGCCGGGCTGGAAAAACGTCTGGAAGCCATCTTCGCCGATGACGGTCAGCGCGTGGCGGCTCGTGCCGCGCTGACGCATCGCCTCTGCCTGATCTCGGGCGGGCCGGGCACGGGCAAGACCCATACGCTGGCTCGCATCATCGCCCTGCTGCGGGAACAGCGCAGTGACCTACGCATCGCGCTGGCCGCGCCGACCGGCAAGGCGGCCGCACGCATGGGCGAGGCGCTCCAGTCGGCCGGCGTGAGCGTGGAGGCGGGCGCGCAGACGCTGCACCGCCTGCTCGGCATGCGCGCCGACGGTAGCGGCTTTCGTCACGGCCGCGAGCGGCCCTTGAGGGTCGATGTGTTGGTCGTCGACGAGGCCTCGATGGTCGATCTCTCGCTGATGGCCCATCTGTTCGACGCGCTGCCAGGGCATGCGCGGCTGATCCTGCTCGGCGACCGCGACCAGCTGGCCGCCGTCGAGGCCGGCGCGGTGTTCGCCGACCTGTGCGCCAGTGCCGCGCTGGCCGATTGCGTCGCTCCATTGACGACGAGCTTCCGTTTCGGCGGTACGAGCGGCATCGGCCGGCTGGCCGATGCATTGCGCGAGGGAAATGCGGATGCCGCAGTCGCCCTGCTGCAGTCCGGCGGGGAGGACCTCGCTTGGCAGCCGACGGGCGAGCATCGAGCCCTCGCGGAGGCGGCGCGTGAGGGCTATGTAACGTATCTCGAGGCGGTGGCGGCCGGAGCCACGCCGGCAGAACTGTTCACGCGGTTTTCACGTTTCCGTGTGCTGTGCGCCCATCGGCAGGAGGTCGCCTCGCTCAATCGCACGCTCGGCGACGCTCCGTCGCCCGGCCTGCCGGTGATGGTGGTGAGGAACGACGCGCTGCTGCGCCTTTACAACGGCGACATCGGCCTTGCGCTGCCTGATCCGGCGGACGGTGCGCTCAAGGTCTGCTTCCCGGGCGACGGCGAAAACGAAGCGCGCTGGATTCCGTTTGCTCGCCTGCCGGCCTGGGAGCCGGCCTGGGCGATGACGGTGCACAAGTCGCAGGGCTCGGAGTTCGAGCGTGTGCTGTTGGCCTTACCGGCGCAGCCTTCGCCCGTGGCGACGCGCGAACTGGTCTATACCGGCGTCACGCGCGCAAAACAAGCCGTCGAGCTATGGGCGAGCGAACCCGTTTTCCGCGCGGCGATCGAACGCCGTGCAGAACGGATGTCCGGACTGCGCGAAAAGCTGGGCTGAGCCCGAGCGCTTAGCGGCCCTGCTGGATCTTGTTGAGCATGCGCGCACGGCCGGAGGCTTCGGCCTGGTTGGCGGCTGAGACCTGCCGACCATAGGCGTCACGTTCATCCTTCGAGCGCTTTACGGCTTCGATGCTCTTGATGCAGCGCCAACGCGAGCCGGTCTTGGTGACCAGCAGCTTCATTTCCTCCACCGGATGGTGGGTGCGGCAGTGATAGCAGTAGCGGGTGGCGGGATTGGAAGAGGTATTAGTCTTCATAGGCTGGGCGATTATAGCATGTTATGGCTGCTCGTCAGCCGGTACTTAATCCCGTTGGCTTAAGCTTGGCCGGGATGGGGTGGCCCTTGCGGGCGCGGACGCCGCGGTAGGCAGGCGCTTCCTTGGCGCTCAGACTCCATTCTGCCGATTTGCCGCCGCGGCCGGCACCGGAGACGACGAAAGCCTCATTGCCGACTGCGACTGCGACCAGTTCGTCCTTGGGTGGGATTTCCTGGATGATCGTGCCGCGGCCCTTGGCCATGGTCTTGAGCTCGGCCAGCGGGAAGAGCAGCAGCCGGCCGCTCGCGGAGATCGCCGCCACCGTATTTCCTGCTGGCGCCGTCCCGCCAGCGCCGATTTTTTCTACTTTTGCCGGCACCAGCGGTTTTTCGCCTTTATCGAGAGACATGAATGCCTTGCCGGCGCGGTTACGCGAAACCAGATCGGAAAGACTGGCGATGAAGCCGTAGCCGCCCGAGTTGGCGAACAGGTAGTGCGCCTCGGGTGCGTCTGTCATCGCCTGGGCGAGCTTGCCACCGTCCTGGAGTTCGACCAGTGTCGCGATCGGCGCGCCATCGCCGCGCCCGCCGGGCAGGTCGGCAACGCGCACGCTGTACGAACGGCCGTTGGTGTCGATGACGACCAGCGGCCAAATAGTGCGCGATTCCATCACCAGCCAGGGGAAATCGCCGGTCTTGTACGAAACGCCGGCCGGGTCGATGCCGTGGCCCTGGCGGGTACGCACCCAGCCGTTCTTCGAGACGATGACGGTGACCGGTTCGTCGGGGATCGCCACCTCCGCAGTCGAGACCGGCGCGACGGCCTCGATCAGGCTGCGGCGGTCGTCGCCGTATTTCTTGGCGTCTTCGGTGATCTCGCGCACGACCAGCTTGGTGAGTTCCTTGCGGTCTTCGAGGATGCGGCGCAGTTCCTTGGCTTCCTCGGCCAGCGCCTTCTGCTCCTGCTCGATCTTGATGCCTTCGAGCCGCGCCAACTGGCGCAGGCGGATTTCGAGGATGTCCTCGGCCTGGATCTCGCTGAGCTTGAATTTTGCCATCAGCTCGGCCTTGGGTTCGTCGGCCTCGCGGATGGTCTTGATGATCTTGTCGATGGACAGGAAGGCGAGCATGCGGCCTTCCAGGATGTGCAGGCGGCGCTCGACCTCGCCGAGACGATGTCGGCTGCGACGCTCGACGGTGGCGTGGCGGAACTGCACCCATTCGTGCAGGATGGTCAGCAGCGGCTTTTGCGCCGGGCGACCGTCGGTGCCCATCATGGTCATGTTGACCGGCACGTTGGCTTCGAGGCTGGTGCGCGCCAGCAGCACGGCCATGAACTCGTCCTGCGGCACCTTCGAGGTGCGCGGCTCCAGCACGATGCGCACGGGTTCCTTCTCGTTGGACTCATCGCGCACGGCGTCGAGCACGCCGAGCATCACCTGCTTGAGGTTCTTCTGCTCCTGTGAGACGTCCTTCTTGCCCGGGCGTGGTTGCGGGTTGGTCACGGCCTCGATCTCCGAGAGCACCTGGGCGGTGGAGACGCCGTGCGGCAATTCATAAACGATGACGCGCCACTGGCCGCGCGCCAGTTCCTCGATGCGCCAGCGGCAGCGCATGCGGATGCTGCCGCGGCCGGTCTCGTAGGCGGCGCGGATGTCGGACGGGGCCGAGATGATTTGGCCGCCGCCGGGAAAGTCCGGGCCGGGCAGGACAGCGAGCACTTCTTCGAGCTGCGCGTTGGGCTTGCGGATGACTAACTTAAGAGCTTCGGCGACCTCGCGCAGGTTGTGGGGAGGAATCTCGGTGGCCATGCCGACAGCGATGCCCGAGGCGCCGTTGAGCAGCACGAAGGGCAGACGTGCCGGTAGCAGCGCCGGCTCGGTCATGGTGCCGTCGTAATTCGGGACGAAAGCAACCGTGCCGCGGTCGATCTCGGCGAGCAGCAGTTCGGCTATAGGGGTGAGACGGCATTCGGTGTAGCGCATCGCCGCCGCGCCGTCGCCGTCGCGTGAGCCAAAGTTGCCCTGGCCGTCCACCAGTGGATAGCGCAGCGAGAAGTCCTGCGCGACGCGCACCATGGCGTCGTAGACGCTGCTGTCGCCGTGGGGGTGGAACTTGCCGATGACGTCGCCGACGACGCGCGCCGACTTGACGTGCTTGGCCGTGGACTGCAGGCGCATCTCGTTCATCGCGTGCAGGATGCGGCGCTGCACGGGCTTCAGGCCGTCCTCGACCTGGGGCAGGGCGCGGGACTTCACCACGCTCATCGCGTAGGCGAGATAGGCGCGCTCGGCGTAGGCGTCGAGGGGTAGGGCGTCTTCCGGAAAAGTCGGCGCTGGCGGGACGGCGTCAATTGGAGGTGGCGGCGGAGTATCCGCCACGTTTTCGAAAAGGTCGGGTGTTTCGTTGCTCATACGTCAGCCTCGGCAAGGTGGCCCTTGGATTCCATCCAGGCGCGGCGGCCGGCGGCCTCGCCCTTGCCCATCAGCAGGTTGAAGAGTTTCAGCGTTTCGTCGTGCGCTCCATCGTCCGGACGCTCGAACACTGGCAGCACCCGACGAGTGGCCGGGTCCATTGCGGTTTCGCGCAACTGCTCGGGGTTCATTTCGCCCAGGCCCTTGAAACGGCCGACTTCGACTTTCTCCGGCGCGATGCCTTCCTTCGCGAGACGGTCCTTGATCGCTTCCAGTTCGCCGTCGTCGAGCGCGTAGAGCCGCTTGGCCGGACGCTTCTTGCCCGAGGCCGGGACATCGACGCGGTAGAGCGGCGGCTGGGCGATATAGACGTGGCCCTTGGCGATCAGCGCCGGGAAGTGACGGTAGAACAGGGTCAGCAGCAGGGTCTGGATGTGGGCGCCATCCACGTCCGCATCAGACATGATGACGACCTTGCCGTAGCGCAGGTTGGATAGGTCAGGCTCTTTACCAGTGTGGGGATCGATGCCCACGGACCCGTGAGGGTCCACTCCTAAGGCGACGGCGATGTCGTGGATCTCGTTGTTGGCGAACAGGCGGTTTGCCTCGATCTCCCAGGCGTTCTGCACCTTGCCGCGCAGGGGCAGGATGGCCTGAGTCTCGCGGTTGCGCGCCATCTTGGCTGAGCCGCCGGCCGAGTCGCCCTCGACGAGGAACAGTTCGTTCTCGGCGATGTCGGTGGATTCGCAGTCGGAGAGCTTGCCCGGCAGCACGGCGACGCCGGACTGCTTTTTCTTCTCGACCTTCTGGGCGTTCTTCTGGCGGGCGAGGGCCTGCTTGATCGCCAGTTCGGCGATGGCCTTGCCCGCTTCCACATGCTGGTTGAGCCAGATCTCGAAGGGGTCGCGCACCATGCCGGCGACGAGTTTTACCGCCTCTCGGGAGTTGAGCTTTTCCTTCACCTGGCCCTGGAACTGCGGGTCGAGAATGCGTGCCGAGAGCACGAAGCCCATCTTGCCGCAGATGTCCTCCTGCTGCAATTTCACTCCTCTGGGCAGCAGGGCGTGATGTTCGATGAACGACTTCACCGCCTCGAATACGCCAGTGCGCAGGCCGGATTCGTGGGTGCCGCCGGCCACCGTAGGGATGAGGTTTACGTAGGACTCGGAGGGCGCGTTTTCCGGCCACCAGCCGAAGGCCCATGCCGCGCCTTCGCCGGCGGCGAAGTTGTCGTCGTCACTGCCCGCATAATTCTCTGCGGCGAACAGCGGCGCGACAGCTTGTTCCTCACCGGCGATTTCCTTCAGGTAACCGGCCAGGCCCTCGGGGTAGCGCCAGGTCTTCTCGGCCAGCGTGCCGTCGGCCTGCTCAAGCGCGAGCGTGACCTTTACTCCCGGCAGCAACACGGCCTTCGAGCGCAGCAGCCGTTCCAATTCGGCCTGCGGCACTTTGGGTGAGTCGAAATACTTCGGGTCGGGCACGACGCGAACCCGGGTGCCGGTTTGCTTGCCGCAGTCGCCGAGCACCGTCAGTGCGGAGATCTTCTCGCCGCCCTCGGCGAAGCTCACCGCATGGATTTTGCCTTCGCGGCGCACCTCGACGTCGACGCTGAGCGACAGCGCGTTGGTCACCGCCACACCGACGCCGTGCAGTCCCCCAGAGAAGGCATAGGCGCTGTTGCCTGCTTTCTTGTCGAACTTGCCCCCGGCGTGCAGGCGCGTGTAGGCGAGCACGACGACGGGAATCTTTTCCTCGGGGTGAGGGCCGACGGGAATGCCGCGGCCGTCGTCGGTCACCGTGACGCTGCCATCCCGGGCGACGAGCACGTGGATGTTCTTGGCGAAGCCGGCCAGTGCCTCGTCGGCGGCGTTGTCGATGACTTCCTGGATGATGTGTGCCGGCGAGTCGGTGCGGGTGTACATCCCCGGCCGCTCGCGCACGGGTTCGAGACCTTTCAGGACTCGGAAGGAGGATTCGTCGTAAGTCTGCTTCATGGTGGGGCGGAGATTGCCTTGCGCCATAGATGCGGCAAGGCGGAAATTGAGGCGGAAAAGCTGCCTTGTTGAAAAAGTTTCAAAAAAATCGCGGACGGACTTTACGCGAAAACTCATTTCCGCTATAGTGCGCGCCTCGTTTCACGCGCCCGTAGCTCAGCTGGATAGAGTACTTGGCTACGAACCAAGGGGTCAGGAGTTCGAATCTCTTCGGGCGCGCCAGAATACGAAAGCCGATGGCCTCAGGGTCATCGGCTTTTTCTTTTAGTGCCTTACATCCTCGAGGTGGCTGACTGCGTCATGTTCGCGCTGGTTGGCTTCGTGGCGGCGCTTGACCAGCCACATGGTACCGGCGACGAACAGGCCGAACATCACGATCACCCAGTAGATGTGCAGGCCGGCCTTGATGAGCACCGAGTAGATGCCGGTCATGATCAGGATCGAGAGATTCTCGTTGAAATTCTGTACGGCGATCGAGTGGCCGGCGCCCATCAGGATGTGGCCGCGGTGCTGGAGGAGGGCGTTCATCGGCACGACGAAGAATCCCGACAGGATGCCGACGATCACCAGCAGCGGCATGGCCATCCAAGTGTCGCGCACGACGATCATGACGAGGATGCCGACGCCCATCGCGATGCCGAGCGGAATGACGCGCACCGACTTGCGCAGCGTGATCATCTTCGCGGCGAGCACCGCGCCGATCGCCACGCCGACGGCAACCACGCCCTGCAGCATGCTGGCCTTCGATAGGTCGAGATTGAGGGCGGCCTTGGCCCATTCGATGACAATGAACTGCAGTGTGGCGCCCGCGCCCCAGAACAGGGTGGTGACAGCCAGCGAGATCTGGCCGAGCTTGTCGCGCCAGAGCAGCCTCAGGCAATGGTTGAACTCGTGCAGCAGATAGGCGGGATTCTTCTTCAGCGGTTTGTGGTCGACGCCGGTGTCGGGGATGTAGAGGTTGAATACGGCGGCGAGCAGGTATAAGGCGCCGATGATCACCAGATTCATCTCCGCGATCGTGTCGATCCCGGTATTGATGACGGGGAAGTCGAAGGCCAGCAGGCCTTGGGCGATATCTGGCTTGATGATGGCACCGCCGAGCACCACGCCGAGAATGATGGCCGACACCGTGAGCCCCTCGATCCAGCCGTTGGCGATGACGAGTTGGCGGTGCGGCAGATACTCGGTGAGGATGCCGTATTTCGCCGGCGAGTAGGCGGCAGCGCCGAGGCCGACCACGGCATAGGCGATGAGGGGATGGACGTCGAAGAACATCAGCGAGCAGCCGAAGATCTTGATGCCGTTGCTGATGAACATGACGCGCCACTTCGGCATCGAGTCGGCGAAGGCGCCGACGAAGGCCGCGAGGACGACGTAGGAAACGGTGAAGAAGGTCTTGAGCAGCGGCTCGTATTCCGCCGGGGCCTGCATGTCGCGCAAGATGGCGATGGCGGCGATCAGCAGTGCGTTGTCGGCGAGCGCCGAGAAAAACTGCGCCGCCATGATGATGTAAAAGCCCAGGCTCATGGCCGCCGGTTTATAGCACGAAAGTGTTTTAGGAGATCGCTTGTCGCTGCACAAACAAACCCTTACCGGTCATGGCGCGTAATTAGGCTTTCTGATGGATCGAATTTGTGATTCAATATCATCAAAATTAAATATGAGGGGAGTTTCCCATGGCGGATCGCAGGCTTCAAGTCTTTCACGCCGTTGCCAGACAATTGTCGTTCACCAAGGCCGCAGAGGTGCTGTTCATGACCCAGCCGGCGGTGACCTTCCAGATCAAGCAACTCGAGGAGCATTTCAACACCCGCCTGTTCGACCGCGGCCACGGGCGCATTTCGCTTACGCCGGCCGGGGAACTCGTTCTGCAATATGCCGAGAAGATTCTCGGTCTGTCGGGTGAAATGGACGTGCGCCTGGCCGAGATGACCGGGGAGGTCGGCGGTTCGCTGCTGGTCGGCGCAAGCACGACCATCGCCGAGTTCCTCCTGCCGCGTATCCTCGGGGAGTTCAAGTCGAAGTACCCGAATGTTCGGCCGCGCCTCATCGTAGCGAACTCCGAGACCATCGAGACGCGTGTCGCCGAGCACACCATCGACATCGGCTTCATCGAGTCGCCCTCGCACCAGCCCAACCTGCAGACCGAGATCTGCTGCGAGGATGAACTCCAGGTGGTTTGCAGCCCGAAGTTTCCGCTTGCCCGCCACAAGGAAATCACTCCGCAGAATCTTGCCGAATATCCGTTCGTTTCGCGCGAACCGGGTTCCGGTACCCGCGAATTCACCGAGGTGTATCTGCGAAAGCATGGCGTGGATATCGACCACATGCTGCCCGTGATGGAACTGGGCAGCCCGGTGGCGCTGCTGGACGTCGTCGAGACCGGCCTCGGTTATGCGATCGCCTCGCGTACTTCGGTGCTGAAATCGCTGCGCCTCGGGGATCTCGTGTCGATCCCGCTCAAGCCGCGCCTGACGCGCAAGCTGTCGATGGTCTATCCGAAGGAGAAATTCCGCTCGCGGCTGGTGACCTCCTTCGTCGATTTCGCCACTGAAAAACTCAAGGAGTGCAGGGCCAAGTAGCGCCGCGGCGCCTGCAGGCTTTTCCCGCCAAGCGCCGATGCGACCGATCCGTGCCTTCTTCGATGCAGCGGCGCTGCGTAACAACTACGCGGTTGCTCGCCGTCATGCCGGCAAGCTGAAGCTCTGGGCCGTGGTCAAGGCGAATGCCTACGGCCATGGTCTGGTACGCGCAGTCAATGCGCTTGCCGACAGCGCCGACGGCTTTGCGCTGATCGAACTCGATCGGGCCATCGGGTTGCGCCAGGCCGGTCTCGACAAGCCCATCCTGATGCTCGAAGGCTTCTATGCGGCGGAGGAGATTCCCCACTTCGCTCGTCATCGTCTGATTCCGGTCGTGCATCGCCTCGACCAGGTGCAGCAGCTGCTCGAGGCGGACTGGCCGGGCGACCTGCCGGTTTATCTCAAGCTCGACACCGGCATGCACCGCCTCGGCCTGGATGCCGCAGGTCTGCGGCATGCGCATGCGGCACTTGCCGGCAGGGCACCGATCGTGCTGATGACGCATTTCGCCGATGCGGATGGTCCGCGCGGCATCGACTGGCAGATGAAGCATTTCACGGAGATGGCGGTTGGCATCGATGCGGCGCGCTCCCTAGCGAACTCCGCCGCGCTGCTGCGCTATGCGCCGACCCTCGCCGGCAGCGAGAGGGACTGGGTTCGGCCTGGCATCATGCTCTACGGCGGCTCGCCCTTCCCCGACCTCAAGTCGGCTGCCGATCTCGACTTGCGGCCGGTGATGACGCTCGCCAGCGAAATCATCGCGGTGCAGGAGCTTGCGCCAGGCGAGAGCATCGGCTACGGCTGCACCTTCACCGCCGAGCGGCCGATGCGCATCGGCGTGGTCGCTTGCGGTTATGCCGACGGCTATCCACGCCATGCGCCGACCGGCACGCCCGTGCTGGTTGATGGACTGCGCACGCGAACACTTGGCCGCGTCTCGATGGACAAGCTGTGCGTCGACTTGTCAGGACTTCAGGAAAAAGTCGGCGTCGGCGACACGGCACCTCAGCGCGAAATCGGCATCGGCAGCGCGGTGACGCTCTGGGGTCGGGGCTTGCCGGCTGACGAGGTGGCGAGCGCGGCGGGGACGATCAGCTATGAGTTGTTCTGTGCACTGACAGCGCGCGTTCCGGTGATTGAAAGGGAGTGATGGCAAAGGCCAAGTCGATCTATTCCTGCACCGAGTGTGGTGCGACTTCTCCGAAATGGCAGGGGCAGTGCCCCGGTTGCGGTCAATGGAACACCTTGGTCGAGGCGGTGGCCGAATCCGCTGCGCCGGGAGCCAAGCGCTTCGGGGCCAGCTTTGCCCCGCTCGCAGCGAGCGGCAAACCGCAGGATCTTGCTGCGATCCGCCCGCGCGAGGAGCCGCGCCTGCCCACCGGCATCGAGGAGTTCGACCGCGTGCTCGGCGGCGGCATCGTCGCTGGCGGGGTCGTGCTGATCGGCGGCGATCCCGGCATCGGCAAGTCGACGCTGCTGTTGCAGGCGCTGGCGCGTCTTGCCGAGACCGGCCAGCCGGTGTTGTACGTCAGCGGCGAGGAGTCGGGCGAGCAGGTGGCGCTGCGCGCGCAGCGCCTGCAGCTCGCTACGCAGGGTTTGCGGCTGCTGCCCGAAATCAATCTCGAGAAGATCCTCGCCGCCCTGCAGGAGGAGAAGCCGCTCGTCGCGGTAATCGACTCGATCCAGACGCTCTGGTCGGATGCGCTCCAGTCGGCGCCCGGCTCAGTGGCTCAGGTGCGCGAGTGTGCGGCGCAGCTGACGCGCTTCGCCAAGCAGACCGGTACGAGCATCTTCCTCGTCGGCCACGTGACGAAGGAGGGCACGCTCGCTGGCCCGCGCGTGCTCGAGCACATCGTCGACACGGTGCTCTACTTCGAGGGCGACACGCATTCGAGTTTCCGCCTGGTGCGCGCCTTCAAGAACCGCTTCGGTGCGGTGAACGAACTCGGCGTGTTCGCCATGACGGACAAGGGCCTCAAGGGCGTGTCGAATCCGTCCGCGTTGTTCCTGTCGCAGCACGCGCAGGATGTGGCGGGAAGCTGCGTACTCGTTACGCAGGAGGGCACGCGGCCCTTGCTGGTCGAGATCCAGGCGCTGGTCGACGGCGCGCAGTCCGGCAATCCGCGCCGGCTCACCGTTGGCCTCGACGCGCAGCGCCTCGCCATGTTGCTCGCGGTGTTGCACCGGCACGCCGGCGTGATGTGTGGCGACCAGGATGTATTCGTCAATGCCGTCGGTGGCGTACGCATCCAGGAACCGGCAGCCGACCTTGCCGTGCTGCTTGCCATCGTCTCCTCGCTGCGCAACAAGCCGCTGCCGGGGAAATGGGTCGCGTTCGGCGAAATCGGTCTGGCCGGCGAGATCCGCCCGGCGCCGCGGGGCCAGGAGCGTCTCAAAGAGGCCGCCAAGCTCGGTTTCACGCACGCGCTGATTCCGAAGGCCAATGCGCCGAAGCAGCCGATCAAAGGTATCGAGGTGGTGGCGCTCGAACGGGTCGAGCAGGCCATCGAGCAGATGCGGACATGGTAGTGATATTCTCTCATCGCATATGGTGATGTCCTATCCCCTTCGTCTGCCCCAATGACGCTGACTGACGCACTCGTCTTTTTTCCCGAAGCGCCGGAATCGAGCCTCCTCTACGTTGGGGTCTACGATTGGCGCCTGGTCATACTGTCGGTGCTCATCGCCATCTTCGCATCGCTGGCCGCCTTGGATGTGGCCGATCGCATGCGCGAGACTAAGAGCCGCGCCTTGAAGTTCGGGTGGCTGGCGTTTGGCGCGCTGGCGCTGGGCGGCGGCATCTGGGCGATGCATTTCATCGGCATGCTGGCGCTGCAGTTGCCCTGCCGCGTCAGCTACGATGCGGTGATCACGCTTTGGTCGATCCTGCCGGGCATCCTCGCCAGCGGCGTGGCCATCGAGATGATCCGTCATGCCAAGCTCACGCAATCTCGACTCTTCGTCGGCAGCCTGCTGCTCGGGGCGGGTATCGGCACCATGCACTACACCGGCATGGCTGCGCTGCATATCGACGGGCTGGTGCGTTACAACCCCCAGCTGTTCCTGATATCGCTCGTCGTGGCGGTGGCACTGGCGTTCGTCGCCCTGCAGATCCGCTACTACGTCAGCAGCCGGTACTGGCGCATGCCGGTGGCTGCGACGGTGATGGGTTGCGCAATCTCAGGCATGCACTATACGGCGATGGCCGCGACCTATTTCCTGCGCGAAGGCGATGGCGGCATCCCCGATTCGGCATTGCGACCGACCCTGATGGCTGCGATTGTTGGAGTGGCCACCAGTATGCTGATTGCGCTGGCGCTCTCGGTCACCGTCGCCGCACGCTATCAGGCGACTGCCCGCCGCCTGCGCGAGAGTGAATTTCGCATCCGCAGCATCCTTAAGACGACGCAGGAAGGCTTCGTTCAGATGGGCGTGGATAACCGGATCGAGGAAGCCAACCCGGCCTTCTGCGCAATGCTCGGCAGAGAGTGCGAAGAGGTGATCGGACGTCCGCTCACCGAATTCCTCGTCCCGGAGAGCTCGGAAAAATTCATCGCCGAAATGCCGAGGCGCATGGCTGGCCAGAGTGGCACCTGCGACCTGAGCTTGATTCGGCAGGAAGGCGGATCCGTCTATTGCACCTTCTACGGTACACCGATCTTCGATGTGCACGGCGAGCATGTCGGTGCCTTTGCCCTGATTACAGACATTTCCGATCGCATCGCACATGAGGCTTACGAGCGCCAGGCCGTGGCGGTGTTCGAGAATACCGCCGAGGGGGTGACGATAACCGATACGTCGGGACGGGTGCTTTCCGTCAATCAGGCATTTAGCCAGATCACCGGCTACGAAGAAGCTGAAGTGCGCGGCCAGCGGTTGTCCATCCTGCAGTCCGGCAGGCATGATGCAGGCTTCTATCACCAGATGTGGGCGGAGTTGGCCGCTACCGGACATTGGCAGGGGGAAATCTGGAATCGCCGCAAGAATGGCGAGATTTACCCCGAATGGCTCACTATCAGCGTCGTGCGCGATGGCAAGGGAAACATCCAGAATTACATCGGGGTCTTTTCGGACATCAGCCATATCAAGCGCTCCGCCGAGGAACTCGAGCGCCTGGCACATTTCGATCCACTTACTGATCTTGCCAACCGGCTGCTGCTGAACGCCCAACTGAAACATGCGCTAGAGCGCGCAGCGCGCCACGGCGAACGTTTGGCCGTCATGGAACTGGACCTGGACGGCTTCAAGAACGTCAATGACACGCTGGGGCATCCTGCCGGCGACAAGCTGCTGCAGGTCATTGCGCAGCGCCTCAAGAAGGCCCTGCGTACCGAGGACATCGTCGCCCGTCTGGGGGGCGACGAATTCGCCGTGGTGATGGAGTCGATCGGCTCTGCAGATGCCGCTGCCCTGGTTGCCAAGAAGATCAATGCTGCGATCGACGTGCCGATCATGCTCGAAGGCCAGGAGGCGCGCGTCACCAGCAGTATCGGCATCGCGCTTTATCCGGACGACGGCATGGACCCGACCGCGCTGCTCAAGGCAGCCGATACGGCGCTGTATGTCAGCAAACGCGAGGGACGCAATACCTATCGTTTCTACGATCAGGAGATGAGTGCGGCTGTTCAATATCGCCATGAGGTGGAGCAGGGGCTGCGCATGGCCATCGAACAGGGGCAACTCGAATTGTGGTACCAGCCCCAGGTCGATCTGGGACGCAGGCGCATCAATGGACTGGAGGCCCTGGTGCGCTGGCGCCATCCGGAACGAGGGCTGGTCCCGCCTAGCGAGTTCCTGCCGGTGGCGAGCGATACCGGCCTGATCGTACCGCTTGGCGAATGGGTGCTGCGGGCCGCCTGCAAGCAGGCGCAGGTGTGGCGCTCTGCCGGACTGGCATTCGGTCATGTCTCGGTGAATGTGGACGGCCAGCAGATCGTGCGCGGTGATTTCGTCGAGACGGTCGAGAACGTGCTTGAAGAGACCGGCTTGCCGGCCGACTGTCTGGAACTGGAAATCACCGAGACCTTCCTGCTCGAAAACGCCGAGCGCGGCATGGGCATGGCGATGCGCTTTGCCGACATGGGGGTCAGCGTTGCGATCGACGATTTCGGCACGGGCTACTCGTCGCTTGCCTATCTCAAGTACCTGCATGCCGATTGTTTGAAGATCGACAAGAGCTTCGTCAGCGACCTGCCGAACGATAGCACCGGGGCGGCGATCATTCGCGCGGTCGTCAGCCTGGCTAACGGTCTCGGCTACGCTCTGGTGGCGGAGGGTGTGGAAACGAGCGAGCAGTTGGCCTACCTCCGTTCTGTCGGGTGCGACCTGGTGCAAGGCTATTATTTTGCCAAGCCGATGCCTGCCGGCGAGGTTCCCGCCTGGCTGGGCGAGGAGCGCCTGGCGGCTTTGCTCGAGTCATGAACAGCCTACGCCTCGCGTTCCGCATGCTGGCCCGCGACTTGCGCACCGGGGAGATGACCGTGCTGGCCGTCGCGCTGGTGCTGGCCGTCGCTGCCTTGACTGGTGTCGGCTTTCTCTCCGACCGGGTGCAGCGCGTGGTCGAACGCGAGGCCCATCAACTGCTGGGCGGCGATCTCCTGCTCAGCGCCGACCATCCCTGGGATGAACGCTATAAAGAGGCGGCGCGGCTGCGCGGTCTGCGCATCGCGGAGAGCGCGAGTTTCCCGAGCATGGTAGCGAGCGCTGCCGAGGGCGGCGGTGTGCAGCTTGCCGAGATCAAGGCGGTCTCGCCGGACTATCCGTTGCGCGGGGCCTTGCGTATCGCACCCTATCTGCATGCGCCGGATGCAGAAGCAGTGGGCGAGGACAAGACGCCGCGATCAGGCACCGTCTGGCCGGACGAGCGGTTGGCGGCGGCATTGGGGGTCGCGCCGCCGCAACAGCTAAAAGTCGGCGCCGGCGAGACGGCGGTCGCGGCGATCGTCACGCACGAGCCCGACCGCGGCATCAATCCGTTCTCGATCGCGCCGCGACTGATCATCCCGCTGGCAGACTTGCCGGCCACCGGCCTGCTTCAGCCGGGCAGCCGGGTGACCTGGCGGCTGCATCTTGCCGGCGAAGCCGCAGCCGTCGCCGATTTCCGCCGCTGGGCACAGAAACAGCTCGGCCGCGGCGAGCGCATCGAAGGGCTCGAAGATGCTCGTCCGGAAATCCGCAACATCGTCGATCGTGCGCAGCGCTTCCTGCGGCTGGCAGCGCTGCTGACGGTGGTGCTGGCCGCCGTCGCAGTCGGACTTTCTGCTCGGCGCTACATGCAGACCCACCTCGATGCCTGCGCGGTGATGCGCTGTCTCGGCGCCAGCGAGCGGCAGATCCTGCTGATCCATGGCGGTGCGTTCGTGCTGCTCGGCCTGGTTGCGATTCTGCTGGGCGGGGTGCTGGGCTACCTGCTGCAAATGCTGTTGCATGCCTTCCTGGCCGGCCTCGTGGCCGGCGATCTGCCGCCGCCCGGCGTTTTGCCCTGGCTGCAGGGTCTGGCGGTCGGCATCGTGCTGGTGGTCGGTTTCGTGCTGCCGCCCTTGTTGCGCCTCAAGGCGGTGCCGACGGTGAGGGTGCTGCGGCGCGAATGGGGGGAAACTGCTCCACTGTCGGCCGTTTCTTATTTGGCGGGGGCAGCCTGCCTGGCAGGATTGATGTTCTGGATGGCGGGCGATGCGCGCCTGGGCAGCGTGGTGCTCGGCGGTTTCGTGCTTGCCGTGGGAGCCTTTGCGCTGTTGGGACAATTGCTGCTGATAGCGGTTTGGCGTTTGTTCGCAGGGCGAGCCGTCGGCGGCTGGCGCATCGGGCTCGCCAATCTGCGCCGCCGCTCCGGTGCGGCGCTGGTGCAGGCGGTGGCGTTGGCGCTCGGCCTGACAACGTTGCTGCTGCTCACCCTAGCGCGTGCCGACCTGCTTTCCGCCTGGCAGGCTCGCGTGCCGCCCGATGCGCCCAACCGATTCGTCATCAATATCCAGCCGGATCAGCGCGAGGCCCTGGCCGTCTTTTTCTCGGCCCATGGACTTGTCGCACCGCGCCAGGAGCCGATGGTGCGCGGCCGGCTGATGCGGCTGAACGGCCGTGCGATTCAGCCGCGTGATTTCATCGACGAGCGTGCTCAGCGACTGATCGAGCGCGAGTTCAATCTATCGGCGCGCAGCGATCTGCCCGCGGGCAACAAGATCGTCGCCGGCCGCTGGCACGGCGATGAGAGTGCGGCGCAGTTCTCGGTCGAAAAAGGGCTGGCGGACACGCTCAACCTGCATGTCGGCGACGAACTCGAGTTCATGATTGCAGGCGCCCCGGTGGTCGGACGCATCAGTTCGCTGCGCAAGCTCGACTGGGATTCGATGCAGGTCAACTTTTTCGTCATCGCGCCTGACGGCAACCTCGCGGGGCATCCGACCAGCTACATCACGAGCTTTTACCTGCCCGAGGGCCGTAATGCCGTGATCGACGCGCTGGTACGGGAGTTTCCCAACCTGACGGTGATCGACGTCGCTGCGCTGCTGCGTCAGCTGCAGACAACGCTCGACCAGGTAGTACGCGCGGTGCAGGCGGTGTTCGCCTTCGCCCTGCTTGCGGGTCTCGCGGTGTTGTATGCGGCGCTGCAGGCGAGCGCCGGCGAACGTCGTCACGAATTGGCAGTGCTGCGGGCCTTGGGTGGCCGCCATCGCCAATTGCAGGTTTCGCTGGTCGCCGAGTTTGCCGCACTTGGCGCAATCGCCGGCCTGCTGGCAGGGATTGCCGCCACGGCGCTGGGTACGGCGCTGGCCCGCTGGGTTTTCCAGCTGGACTACCTGCCGTCGCCATGGATGCTTGCGACCGGGTTGGCGGGAGGCATCGCGGGCGTCGTGCTTGCCGGCTTGTCGACGACAAGGCGTGCCTGTTCCGAACGTGTGGCCGACGGTTTGCGCAACGCTTGACGCAGCGCAATACCCTTAGCGTGCCGCTCGCGTGATAATCCAGCGCGGATCATTGCGAAATCCCCTGAATCATGGATGCTCCCCATACGGCTGAAACCGAGGTGCTTGGCCGCTACCGGCTGGTCTTGCTGCTGTTGTACTCGATCGCTGCGCTGTTTTTTCTCGGCCTCGGCGCCTTCGAGTTGCGCCGGATAGAAGCGAGCGCGGATGCCGTTGCCCTCGAGCGGGGGAGGGTCTTGTTCGGATTGGTCGAGCTGACGCGCGACTGGAATGCGCGCCACGGCGGTATCTACGTCCCGGTGACCGAGGAAACGCAGCCGAATCCCTATCTCGAGCATCCCCGGCGCGATATCGAAACGGTCGACGGCAGGCAACTGACGATGGTCAATCCGGCCTTCATGACGCGCCAACTTGCGGAATTGGCGGAAAAGTCGACCGGCATACGTTTTCATATCACTAGCCTGAAGCCGATTCGACCTGGCAATGAGGCCGATCCTTGGGAGACGGAAAGCCTGCAGCTCTTCCAGGTTGGCACCCTCAAGGAACGGGTGGCTTTCGTCGATGGCTTTCTCTTCCATGACACGACGCGGCCCGCACACCGCTACATGGCGCCTTTGCTGGTCAAGGGGCCGTGCATGAAATGCCACGAACAGCAGGGCTATTCTCTGGGCGACATCCGCGGCGGCATCTCGGTGACGATGCCGGCCGAGAACCTCCTGGCGGTGCGCGACCAGCAGATCAAAGCATCTCTGCTCATCGTGCTGGCGAGCTTCATCGTCACCAGCGCCCTGCTGCATTTGCTGGTAAGGAGAGCGCGCCGCCACTACCTCAAGCTGCGCGAGATCGCGAGTGCGCAGGAGGGCATCATCGCCGAGCGTACGCGCGAACTCGAGGAGAAAAACCAGGCGTTGCACGACGAGGTCGAGGAACGCCGCCGCCGCGAGCAGGAGTTGCGTCTGGCCGGCGCCGTGTTCGAAAGCGCCGCCGAGGCGATCATGGTGACCGATGCCGACAACAACATCGTGCGCGTCAATCCGGCATTCACTGCGATCACCGGTTACACGCCGAAGGAGGTGATGGGGCGCAATCCCCGCCTGCTCAAATCAGGCCGTCACGACACGACTTTCTATGCCGAAATGTGGGATACGCTGAAGGTGCTCGGCCACTGGGAAGGGGAGATCTGGAATCGCCACAAGGATGGCAACATTTATGTCGAATGGCTGTCGATCGCCAAGCTCGACGACGAGCATGGTGCGGGGCAATATCTCGCGGTATTCCACGACATCACCCACCGCAAGCGGGCCGAGGAGGAATTGCACTACAAGGCACACCACGATGCGCTGACCGATCTGCCGAACCGCAGCCTGTTCTACGATCGCTTGCAGGGCACCTTCAACCAATCCAAGCGCTACCACCGTACCTTTGCCCTGATGATGGTCGATCTCGACCGCTTCAAGGCGGTTAACGATTCATTTGGTCATGCCGCAGGCGACCAATTGCTGATCGAGGCCGCGCGCCGTCTGTTGAGCTGCGTACGCGAGTCGGATACCGTTGCGCGGCTGGGAGGCGACGAATTCGCCATCATCCTGACCGATATCCAGCATGCGCAGGAAGTCGAGCAGGTGGCGCGCCGCGCCGTGGAAATGCTTGCCGAGCCCTATTATCTCGATGCTGGGACGGCACATATCTCCGGCTGCATCGGCATCGCGTTCTATCCGCTGCACGGCCAGGACGTCGCCGAGTTGTTGCGCAACGCAGATACCGCGCTATACGCCGCGAAAGAGAGCGGCCGCAACGCCTATCGGGTTTTCGTGCCCCTGCAGCACGGCGACAGGCCGCAAGGCGATCTGCTTTGACCGGTTGCGGCCGCTCGACTGTCGGTTAGAATCGGCCGTCGATTTTCGGAGAAACCGATGCTGCGCCCCGGACAGCCTGCACCGCAATTCAGCCTTCCCGACGCGGACATGGAAATGTTCGATACCGCGTCTTTGCTGCGGAAGCAGCATCTCGTGCTGTTTTTCTATCCGAAGGACGGCACCCCGTACTGCACCCTCGAGGCGATCGATTTCTCAGACCACGAGAGCGACTTCAACCGCCTTGGCTGCGCGGTGATCGGCATCTCGCGCGACGACTGCCTCGCACACGCGGATTTTCGCGACAAGCACGGCCTGTCGATCCGCCTGCTGGCGGACGAGGACGGGGAAATCTGCCGCAAGTTCGGCGTGATGCACTACCGCGAGCACGACGGGCACAAGAAGCTGTGCCTGATCCGCTCCACTTTCATCATCGACAAGCATGGCGTCGTGCGCCATGCCCTCTACGACGTGACACCGAAAGGACACGCCGCCGAGGTCTTCCAACTCGTCAAGCAGCTCGGCAAATAACGGCCTGGCAGTCTTACCTACCCGACAGGAGTCACCCATGCAGATCGACCAGGATACCGTTGTCACCCTTGCTTACCAGGTTACCGACAGCGATGGCAACCTCATCGATGCGGGCGAACGCCCGCTCATTTATCTCCACGGCGGTTATGGCGGCATCTTCGAGAAGATCGAGGAGGAACTGGCCGGCCAGACCGTCGGTTTTCGCAAGGACATCCGCCTCCAGCCCGAGGAGGCTTTCGGCGATTACGACGCCGAGCTGGTGATGATCGAGCCGCGCGAACTTTTTCCCGACACCATCGAGGTGGGCATGCAGTTCGAGCGCGCCACCGAGAGCGGCGACGACGATATGCTCTACACCATCACCGATATCGCCGAAGGTAAGGTGGTGGTGGATGGCAACCATCCGCTTGCCGGCATCGCGCTGGTGTTTTCCTGCACGGTTAACGAGGTGCGCGCAGCGACCCAGGAAGAGATCGCCCACGGCCACGTGCATGGTGAAGGCGGCCATCACCATCACTGAGTCCGTCGTGCCGCGTGTCGTGCGGCACTCCTGAGCGCTGCTGCTATGTCGTCGCCGGAGCGCTGGCAGGGCGTTGCTTGGGTTGCGTTCTCTGCGGTCGGCTTCGGCGCGATGGCGATCTTTGCCAAGCTCGCCTACGGCGACGGAGTGGGCTTGGCCACCATGCTGTTCTTGCGTTTCGCGATCGCCGGCGTGCTGCTGGCAGCCTGGGGCATGGCACAGGGAATGCGCTGGCCGCGTGGGCGCAATCTGCTGTGGCTCGTCGCGATGGGCGGAATCGGTTATGTCGGCCAGTCCTTCAGCTATTTCTCCGCGCTGCAATACGCCAGCGCAGGGTTGGTGGCTCTCCTGCTCTATTTGTATCCGGCGATCGTCACCGTGCTGTCGGCGCTGCTGTTCAAACGCTCCATTGGCATTGGGCGTGGCGCGGCGGTCGCCGTCACGCTGGCGGGTACGGCGCTGATCGTCGGTGGCGACCTGCACAGCGAAGTGCCGGGCATTCTGTTCGGTGTCGCGGCAGCCTTCATCTATTCCGCGTATATCCTGACCGGTGAAAAGGTGATGCCACATGCGGGACCCGTGGCCGCTTCGGCCGTGGTCATGCTATCGGCCGCGGCCGTGTATGGCACTGTGGTCGCCATCGGAGAGCCGAGCCTGCCGACGACGGTACTCGGCTGGGGAGCGGTGCTGGCGATCGCGTTGTTCTCGACGTTGATCGCCATTCTCGGTTTCTTCAAGGGGTTGGAGCGGCTCGGCGCGCCGGATGCGGCGACGCTGTCCACACTCGAGCCGCTCGTTACGCTCGGCCTGGCGGCGCTGGTGCTGGGCGAGCGCGTGACCGCGCTCCAACTCGGCGGCGCCGCATTGATCCTCGCGGCGGTGATCTATCTCGCGCGCAGTCCGGCTAGGGGCTGACTTGCTCGACACTTGTCACGCGTGCCGATAGCGCGTGCAGTCCCAGAGCGGGCAGGGCGGCGGCAAGCCGCTCCGGTCGGGCCGTGGCCTTCAGAAAAAGCCGCGCTTGGCCGTCGCGGCTGCCTCCCAGGCGCAGTACCTGGCGGGCGACTGCAGCGGCGACATCGACCAGTTCCGCACGCCCCTGCAGTAGGGGCGCGATGATCGGCTCAAGGAATGCGTAGTGCGTGCAGCCGAGCACGAGCCGATCCGCGCCAGCGGCAAGCAGCGGCTCGACCTTTGACGCGATTTCCTCACGGAAGGCGGGCGTATCGGGCTGCAGGGTCTCGACATGGGTCGCCCAACCGGGGCAGGGGACGATATCGACGCGCGCATGCGGCGCGTGGGTTTCGATGAGGTGGGCGAGACGCCGACTCTTCGCCGTCGCTTCGGTAGCCAGCACGGCGATGTGGCGCGCCGACGAGGATTGGGCTGCCGGCTTGACGCCCGGCTCGACGCCGACGACCGGGACGTGAGGCAGGTGGGAGCGCAGCGCCTGAATGGCAGCCGTGGTTGCTGTGTTGCAGGCGACGACGAGCAGGTCGCAGCCGTTCCCGGCCAGGTGCTGACCGATCGCCAGCACCCGCCCGGTGATGAAGTCATGGGTCTTGTCGCCGTAGGGTACGTGCGCGGAATCGGCGAGATAGACAAGGTCTGCTCGCGGCAACTCGTGCGCGACAGCGGCCAGCACCGACAAGCCGCCGAGGCCGGAGTCGAAAATCCCAATCATTTCAGGCTGAGAAAAAGTCGGCGCTGGCAGGACGGCGCAGCCGGTGTGCCGTCAACATGGTGATGGCGTCTCAATGCTTGGCGACGGGAATCTTGCCGATCTTGACCTGCCATTCGTGCGGCCCGGTAAGGTGAACCGAAGTGCCGGCGGCATCGACGGCGACGGTGACCGGCATGTCCGCAACCTCGAACTCGTAGATCGCCTCCATGCCGAGGTCTTCGAAGGCCACCACCTTGGCCGACTTGATCGCCTTCGAGACGAGGTAGGCGGCGCCGCCTACCGCCATCAGGTAGGCCGCGCGGTTGTCGCGGATCGCTTCGATCGCCGCCGGACCGCGCTCGGCCTTGCCGATCATGGCGATCAGGCCAGTCTTCTCCAGCATCATGCGCGTGAACTTGTCCATGCGCGTCGCCGTGGTCGGGCCGGCCGGCCCGACCACCTCGTCGCGCACCGGATCGACCGGCCCGACGTAGTAGATGATGCGGTCGGTGAAGTCGACCGGCAGGGGCTTGCCGGCGGCGAGCAGGTCGTGGATGCGCTTGTGTGCGGCGTCGCGCCCGGTGAGCATCTTGCCGTTGAGCAGCAGGACGTCGCCGGGCTTCCATTCGGCGACCTGGCTCTTCGTTAGCGTGTCGAGCCAGACGCGGGTCGCCTTCTTCTCATCGGCCTGCCAGGTCACTGCCGGCCAGTCCTCGAGCCGCGGCGGTTCGAGCGTGGCCGGGCCGGAGCCGTCGAGGTGGAAGTGCACGTGACGGGTCGCGGCGCAGTTCGGGATCATCGCCACCGGCAGGCTGGCGGCATGGGTCGGATAGTCGAGGATCTTGATATCGAGCACCGTCGTCAGGCCGCCGAGGCCCTGGGCGCCGATGCCCAAGGCATTGACCTTGTCGAAGAGTTCGAGGCGCAGTTCCTCGATGCGGTTCTGAGGGCCGCGTGCGATCAGTTCGTCGATGTCGACGGGTGCCATCAGCGATTCCTTGGCGAGCAGCATCGCTTTTTCCGGTGTGCCGCCGATTCCTATGCCGAGGATGCCGGGCGGGCACCAGCCGGCGCCCATGGTCGGGAGGGTCTTCAATACCCAGTCGACGATCGAGTCGGAAGGGTTGAGCATCGCCAGCTTCGACTTGTTTTCCGAGCCGCCGCCCTTTGCCGCGCAGATCACCTCGACATGATCGCCCGGCACGATCTCGTAGTGCACCACCGCCGGCGTGTTGTCCTTCGAGTTGCGGCGCGCACCGGCCGGGTCGAGCAGCACCGAGGCGCGCAGCTTGTTGTCGGGATGGTTGTAGGCCTGACGCACCCCCTCATCGACCATTTCCTGGAGGCTCATCTTGGCATCCCACTTCGCATTCATGCCGATCTTGAGGAACACCACGGCGATTCCGGTGTCCTGGCAGATGGGGCGCTTGCCCTCGGCGCACATGCGGCTGTTGGTGAGGATCTGCGCGATGGCGTCCTTCGCTGCCGGACTTTCCTCGCGCTCCCAGGCACGGCCGAGCGCACGGATGTAGTCGAGAGGGTGGTAGAAGCTGATGAACTGGAAGGCGTCGGCGATCGACTGGATGAAGTCGTCCTGACGGATCGGGGTTGTCATGGCGGATTCCCTCTGGAGTTTGTTTTTTATTGTCAGTGCGGTGCTCAGTGTGGTGTCCTGTGGCTCAGCGAGAGCGTCTGCATCATGATCTTGTCGGTCCAGGCGATGGCGATGGCCGAGATCAGGAAGGCGACATGGATGGCGATCTGGATGATCACCACGCGGTCATCCATGTTCGGCGCGTTGATGAAGGTGCGCAGCAGATGGATCGAGGAGATGCTGATGAGCGCGACGGCCAGCTTGACCTTCAAAACCCCGGCGTTGACGTGCGAAAGCCACTCGGGCTGGTCGGGGTGGCCGTGGAGATCGATCTTGGAGACGAAGGTTTCGTAGCCGCCGATGATGACCATGATCAGCAGGTTGGCGATCATCACGACGTCGATGAGCCCCAGCACGATCAGCATCACCTCGCTTTCGGAAAGCTCGCCGGCCTTTGTCACGAGGTGGATCAGCTCGTGCATGAATTGGTAGACATAGACGCCCTGGGCGATGATCAGGCCGAGATAGAGGGGCGCCTGCAGCCAGCGGCTCCAGAAAATGAAGCCTTCCATGGCCCGTATGGTTTTTTCCATGTTGTTCCTTGAAAATGATGGGATAAAACTAGCTGCTAATTCTACACGCTTGCCTTATTCACCCGGATTTTCAGGGTGTTGCGTAAGAGCCATGTAAGGTTGGTCGTTTGTAATATTTGGATAAAATCGTTTTGCGACACGGCCTGCTGCCCTGAGCATCAGGGAAGTGCAGGGCGGCTAATAGAAAGAAGCATAAAGATCCGTCCGTCGGGTGGACGGCCTTCGATTTCAAAAACGTCATTGCGAGAGGAGAAATCTCAATGAGCGCCATCGAATCGGTCATGCAGGAAAGCCGCGTCTTTCCGCCTTCCGAAGAGACCGTCAAGAAAGCCACGATTTCCGGCATGGCCGCCTACGAGGCCCTGTGCAAGGAGGCCGAGCAGGATTATCAAGGCTACTGGGGGCGGCTGGCCAAGGAGCATGTGGTCTGGAAGCAGCCATTCACGCAAGTGCTCGACGAGTCGAATGCCCCGTTCTACAAGTGGTTCGCGGACGGCAAGCTCAACGTCTCGTACAACTGCCTCGACAAGAACGTCGATGCCGGACTTGGCGACAAGGTTGCGCTGATCTTCGAGGCCGACGACGGCAAGGTCACCAAGGTGACCTACAAGGAACTGCTGGTTAAGGTTGCCAAATTCGCCAACGCGCTCAAGGCGCAAGGCATCAAGAAGGGCGACCGCGTGCTGATCTACCTGCCGATGTCCGTCGAGGGCATCGTCGCCATGCAGGCCTGCGCACGCATCGGGGCAACCCATTCCGTGGTATTCGGAGGTTTCTCCGCCAAGAGCGTGCAGGAGCGCATCCAGGACGCAGGTGCTGTGATGGTCATCACCGCCGATGCACAGTGTCGCGGCGGCAAAGCCATTCCCCTCAAGCCTGCGGTGGACGAAGCGCTGACGATGGGCGGTTGCGAATCGATCAAGTCAGTCATCGTTTATAAGCGCACTAGCAGCGAATGCAACATGGTCGCCGGCCGCGACGTCTGGTGGCACGACGTCGCCGACAGCCAATCGGATATCTGCGAGCCCGAGTGGGTCGAGGCTGAGCATCCGCTCTTCCTGCTCTATACCTCCGGTTCCACCGGCAAGCCGAAGGGCGTTCAGCACAGCTCGGGCGGATACCTGCTGCATGCGATCCTCACCACGCGCTGGACCTTCGATATCAAGAAGGACGACGTCTTCTGGTGCACCGCCGATATCGGCTGGGTGACCGGTCATACCTACATCACCTACGGCCCGCTCGCCTGTGGTGCAACGGAAATCGTTTTCGAGGGCGTGCCGACCTATCCGGATGCGGGCCGCTTCTGGAAGATGATCCAGGACCACAAGGTCAACATCTTCTATACCGCACCGACGGCGATCCGCTCTCTGATCAAGGCCTCTGAGGGCACCCCTGCGACCCATCCGCGCAATTACGATCTCAAGTCGTTGCGCATCCTCGGTTCGGTCGGCGAGCCGATCAATCCCGAGGCCTGGATGTGGTACTACACCAATGTCGGCGGCAGCCGCTGCCCGATCGTAGATACCTTCTGGCAGACCGAGACCGGCGGCCACATGATTACCCCGCTGCCGGGTGTGACGCCGCTTGTGCCGGGTTCCTGCACGCTGCCATTCCCGGGCATTCAGGCTGCCATCGTCGACGAGACAGGCGCCGATGTGCCCTGGGGCAATGGCGGCTTCCTCGTCGTCAAGAAGCCTTGGCCGTCGATGATCCGTACCATCTGGGGCGATCCGGAGCGCTTCAAGAAGTCCTACTATCCGGCCGACTTCAGCGGCAAGCTGTACCTCGCCGGCGACGGCGCGGTGCGCGATGCCAAGACCGGCTACTTCACCATCATGGGCCGTATCGACGATGTGCTCAACGTTTCCGGCCACCGCATGGGCACCATGGAAATCGAATCCGCGCTGGTATCAAACCCGCTCGTCGCCGAGGCCGCCGTGGTGGGACGCCCAGATGACCTGACCGGCGAGGCGATCTGCGCCTTCGTCGTGCTTAAGCAGTCGCGCCCAAGCGGCGAGGATGCGAAGAAGATCGCCAACGACCTGCGCAACTGGGTCGGCAAGGAGATCGGCCCGATCGCCAAGCCGAAGGACATCCGCTTCGGCGAGAATCTGCCGAAGACGCGCTCGGGCAAGATCATGCGCCGCTTGCTGCGTGCGCTGGCCAAGGGCGAGGAGATTACGCAAGACGTTTCGACGCTGGAAAACCCCGCGATTCTTGAGCAGCTCAAACAGGGTAGCTGAACCGAATACGCCGGAGGAGGAGAAAACAAGGGGTGTCCGCCACAAGCGGACACCCCTTTGTATTTTCTGTAGGTGAAGTAGCGCGGTTTTTTTCCTCATTCTTGCGCTTGAGCTCGGGGCGGCTGCGGCGCAGGATACGCAACGAGTCGTTGCATCGAGGTGAGAACATGATCATCCAGTCGGTCGAACTGGTGGCTTTGCCGGGTGCGCCCGCCTACCAGGAGAAAATTTACCGTGCTCATATGGACACAGGCGAGGACATCGACCTGTTCCAGCAGCACTGGGACGTTCCGCTGCCGCCGGAATCGCTGGTTGGGCTGACGCCCGAGGAAGCGCGCAGGAAGCGCGCGGAGAAGATGCTCGCTGTTGCTGCCGGCACGCATTAAGCCGCACGGCATTTTCTCAAGCTACCCCTCCGGCTGTCGTTAGCGTATCTATCCGCACGAGTGAAAGGGTAAGTGCCGTGGTGGTGACCAATAATCTGCGCAGTACCGCGATCGTGATCCGCAACGATGGCCATAAGGTAACGCTGGTACCGATGAAAAGCGGCAAGCTCACAGCGCGGACGATGAGCTTCGAGGATTTCAGGTTGGAATGGCGCGAAACCGGTTATGCGTTGCCGCTGGCGTTGACTACCTTCTTGTCGCATGTGATGAAATGGGGTGCCTCGCTCGAGGCACTGCGTGGCTTGGAGAAGCTGGCCGCGCGTGACCGCTTCGTCGTCGCCAGCCTGTTCTGACAGCTCGGAATTCTGTTCTGCGGTTGGCTCCGCAGGCTTTTGTTTGCCCGGAGCATGCTAACTTAGCCGAAATCTTTCAGGATGAGACACATGCTCGGCAAAATCATCTCGTTGATTCTTCTGACGGCCCTTTGCATCGGCAAGCTGAATGCACAAACCGGGGATGCAAGCCAGACTTTCAACATTCGGGGCTTCGGAACGGTGGGGCTTGCCCGCTCGTCTTCAGATCATGCCGAATTCGTCCGAGATCTTTCCCAAACAAGTGGTTTGAAGGGGGGGCAGTGGTCGGGAAGAATCGACAGCATCCTCGGCCTTCAAGGGAACTGGCAGCTAAGCAAGGAATTCGAATTAGTTGGGCAGGTCGTGTCTCGCTTGCATTACGACCGCAGCCACAATCCTGAGCTAATGTGGGCCTTTGCCAAGTGGGAGCCGGATGCACGTCTCTCCTTGCGCGCCGGCCGCATCGGTGCCGACTTCATGATGCTGGCGGATTCCCGTCTTGTCGGCTACTCCTATCTGCCGGCACGCCCATCCTCCGATTTCTTCGGCCCGCTGTTCTTTTCCCATTTCGACGGGGTCGACCTCAGCATGACATTGCCGGTCGGCGACGATCTGGTGCGCGGAAAACTGTTTGCGGGCAGAACTCAGGAGAAGGCAGGGGGCGTCATCGGTCTTTGGGATACCAGCGGTTCTCCGCTCGGCGGCATCGTGCTCGATTATCTGACTGGCCCCTGGCAGTTTCGTGCTAACGCGGCGCGCATTCGTTTTTCCAGCGACATGAACATCACGTTTCTTACCAACCCCTTGCGCCTGACTGGAGTTCCCAGCGCCATTGCAGTCGCAGATGCCTTGACTATCAAGGATACGGAGACCCGCTACTATTCTTTCGGCGTCGTCTATGACCAGGGTCCCCTTCAGGTGCAGGGGATGCTCAATCGCATCCGCCACGGAACGTCTTTCTTCGCCAATTCTCATGCCGGCTACCTGCTGGCGGGGTACCGCTTCGGATCAGTCACACCTTTCGCCGGCGTCTCATGGTGGAAGACGCAAGCGAGAAGTTTTGCGGCGGGCTTCCCCGATGTCGAACGGTTCACGGCCAGCGGGCTGACTGATCGAAAGACCCTCTCCCTGGGTGCGCGCTGGGATCTGCGCACGAATATGGCACTGAAATTCCAATGGGATGCGGTGCGCGGCGACGCCGCCTCGAAGTTCGGTTATGCGCGAACGGATGAAGCCTGGAATGGAAAAACCAATGTCTTGAGCATCGTTCTCGACTTCGTTTTTTGATCATGCGCCGCCTTCGAATCCTGATTCTCTGCTGTCTTTTCGCTTGGCCCCCGCTGGCGCAGGCCGACATGGTGCTAGTGGCCAACCCGCAGAGCGGTATCGAGCGCCTCAATCGGGACGATGTCGTAAATATCTTCATGGGCCGCTACCGGCTGCTGGCTTCCGGCATCACTGCCGAGCCCATCGACTTGGCAGACGACACCGGCCTGCGTGCGCGTTTCTACCGTGCTCTCGTCAACAAGAGCCTTGCCGAAATCAACGCTTATTGGGCTCGGCTGGTGTTTTCGGGAAAGACGCGCCCGCCGCGCGTCCTCGACAGCGTGGATGCCGCCTTGCAGGCAGTCATTTCCAATCCGGGCGCCTTGGCGTACCTGGAGCGGAGTCAGATCGACAAGAACGTGAGGGTGGTATTTGAACTCGGCGACTAGCAATTCCACCAGGGTGCACTGGTGGCACGGTATCCTCGCCCGCAGCTTGATGGGGGTCGTCGGAATCGCCTTGCTCATGGGCATAGCCGCAAGCCTGCTGGTGGGGCAGGTAGTCGGCCAGCACGTACAAGATCGCGCACTCGTCAGGCTGGGTGAATTGCTCGATACCGTGGAAAGCACCGTCAGTGTGGCGTGCTTTACCGCCGACGAGCAGCTTGCCAGCGAGGTCGTGCAAGGCCTGCTGCGCAATACCGAGGTCAGGCGCGCGCTAATCCGCGCAGGCGATGGCGAGATCGCCGGTGCAGAGCGCAGGCAACGTCCTCCTGGAACGGATCGTCAAATGAACGATCCCGCAGGCTCGATGGTGAAGCGACCGATCTACTCGCCATTCAATCCAAGCGAGAAAATCGGCGAGGTGCAACTCGAAGTCGACTGGGCGGCAGTCGATGCCCAGGTGAGGGAATCAACGGGTTTTGCCACGGCGCTGCTCGCCGTTTCGCTGGGACTGGTGATCGTTGCGGCTGCAGCGATGATGCTCTTCCTGGTGGTGAGGCCGATCAAGATGACCTCAGACCGTCTACATCGGCTCGACGTCGTGGGCGGGGAGCGGCTCGCCATGCCCGAGGGGCATGAGCGGACGGAAATCGGTCGTCTTTCAGCGGACATCAACCAGATCACGGGCCGGCTTGTCGAGGTTCTCGAGCACGAACGTACGCTGCGCCACCAGCAGGAAATTGGCCAGCGCAAGTATCAGGATCTATTCGACAAGGCCGTGTCGGGCATTTTCGTGGCGGACCGCGATGGTGTTCTCGATTCGGTCAATCGCGCCTTTGTTGAACTCACGTGGTTGCCTGAAAAGCGGGGGGATGCCAGGCAGAAGCTCTCCGATGCCGGTTGGCAGGATCTGGAGGGGCTGCTGTCGATCATCCGGGCGAGCTTGGACCATTCTGATGAGAGCGGCGTTGCTGAGGACGACTTTCTGCTTGTCGGAAATCGTGGCGACGAACGCTGGTTGAGGGTAGCCGTCATGCCGGTCGGGGACGGGAGCGTGCAGGGCACCGTGAGCGATGTCACGCAGCGAAAGCGCGAAGAGCTTTCCGCGCGGCGCCTGGCGATTACGGACGCCCTGACCGGCTTCGCCAACCGCGTCGGCCTGCATCGAGCCTTTGCCGATATAGGTGCGGCTACAGCACCGTTTGCGCTGGTCATGGTCGATCTCGACGGGTTCAAGCGGATCAACGACGCGATGGGTTTCCCGGTCGGCGACGAACTGTTGGTGGGCGTGGCGGCGCGTCTGCGCGAGGCCTTGGTCGAGACCGATTTCGTTGCACGGGTAGGAAGCGACGAGTTCGTGCTGGTTCTCGCAGGAGAACAGGACCGCAAGCGCTTATCCGAGAGGATCCAGCGTCTCGCAATCCGACTTGCCCTGCCGTACGACATCAAGACAAACGCAGAGCATATACCGCTGACCGTGAGCATCAGCATCGGAATCGCTCTGTACCCGGATGATGGGGCGGATATTCAGGATCTGCTGCGCTGTGCAGAGCTTGCGCTGAACTTTGCGCGTACCAAGGGAGGCAAGACCTATCAGTTTTTCGAGCCGGCCCTGCAGGAGGCCGTAGAGCATCGGCGTAGGCTCGAGGATGAACTGCGCTCCGCGGTCTCTTCCCGTCGGCTCCAGGTGTACTTCCAGCCGATCATCGATCTGCGGCAGGGCAAGCTCGTCGGCGCAGAGGCATTGCTCCGCTGGTTCCATACGCGGCACGGCCCGGTATCGCCCGATGTGTTCGTGCCGCTGGCGGAGGAGATCGGTTTGATCGGCGAGATCGGCTTGGTCGTCCTTGATGAGGCTTGCCGCCATGCAGCGCTTTGGCGTCAGAAGGGATACGACATCTATGTTTCGGTGAATATCTCCGTGCGCCAGATTCCCGATGATCTGCCGCACGAAACGGTGCGGGAGGCGCTGCGGCGGCACAAGTTGCCTGCCGATGCCGTTGCGATCGAAATCACTGAAGGCGTGCTGATGGGCAATGTGTCAGTCGCGCAGGCATGGATCGAAGGCTTGCGTGCGGATGGTCTGCGTGTATTCCTGGACGATTTCGGCACTGGGTATTCCTCATTGTCCTACCTGAAGCGCTTCACGATGGATACGGTCAAAATCGACAAGTCATTCATCCGTGACATGAACGCCGATAACAGCGACCGTGCACTCGTCGACGCCATCATCACCATGGCGGCGAGTCTAGGCATGCACGTCGTAGCAGAAGGGATCGAGGACTTCCAGCAACTCGTGCTGCTGCGCGAAATGGGATGCCACTACGGCCAGGGCTACTATTTCTCCCGTCCGGTTGCCGCTGAAGACTTCACCGCCACGGCGATGCGCATCAATGCCGAACTCGCTGAGCTTTGCCCGAGCGTAGGCGAATCACCAGCCAAAACGCTTTAGCCTAAGCGGAGCTTTTGTATTTACTCGGCCAACTCGGAAAGCCGCTTGATGCCACGCATTTCACCAAGTTGTTCGGCCGACCTCCTTGCCGAGCCGGTTTCTCCGTAACTCGCCAAAACCTCGTATCGCGTCAACTTGGCGTCGGTCATGTTGATGCCGAAAATCTCGATCAAGGCCTTATCGACCTCGTTGATGATTTTCAGGGTTTCGAATTTGCCGACCTTGTTGATGTCCAACATTTCATTTCTTTCCGACTGTGCGGCGATGGAAACTAGCCGCATCCACAGTCATTTATGTTTTGCAGCCGTTACCGCGGCTTCGGTACTCCGTAAGCAGTCCCTTTGCTCTTATTCTAATAGCTGGATATTGCGGTGCCGCAATCCGAGAACAAAGAGCTAAAGTAATTCCCTCTTTTTTTGGATCAGGCATTGACGCAGATGCGGAATTTGCCTATGATTCGCGCCTTTCCGATCCCCGATAGCTCAGTCGGTAGAGCGCCGGACTGTTAATCCGTAGGTCCCTGGTTCGAGCCCAGGTCGGGGAGCCAAAACTCCTGTAGTATCAAGCCCTTGTCGGGCCTCTGCGTAAGACCGGCGATGTAAATCGTCTCCGGTCCTCTGAAAACCGCATAGGAGACCGACATGAACGCACCGCACGAATCCGCTGTTGCCGCAGCGATTCCCCCGATAGAAGGCACGCTCGCTGCCGTCGCCACGAGCTATCTCGATGCCTACCGCGGTCGCGACGAATCCCGCTATCAACGCATCAGCACCTGGATCCGCCTGCTCGGCGATCGGCCCTTCGCCGCCATTACGCCCGACGACGTCGAGACCGCAATGACGCGCCTCGCCAACGAACCGGCCAAGGTCTACGCCGGCAAGGATGCCGACGGCTACCCGGTCTTCCGCAAGAAAACAGGCCTGCGCAGCGGCGCGACCCTGAACCGCTACCTTGTCGCGCTCGGCGCTCTCTATTCCTGGGCGCGCTGGCAACCTCCGCGCGCCGATGGCACACGCCTCTTGCCGCGGGGTTTCACCCCGCCGACGAAGGAAGTGCGCAAACAGCAGGAATCCCCCGGCCGCGTGCGCTACCTCAAGACCGACGAGCGCGAACGCCTGCTCACGGCCTGCCGCGTTTCGATCTGGCCGCGCCTCTATCTGCTCGTGCTCATGGGCATGACGACCGGCGCGCGCCGCGGCGAGCTGCTCGGCCTGCGCTGGTGCGACATCGACTTCGAGGCCGGCGAGGCGAGGATCGGCGAGGACCAGACCGACCGCGCCACGAAAAACGGCGACGCGCGCGCCCTGATCCTGCTGCCGGCCGTGATCGACGAGCTCAACAAGTTCAAGCCAAAGGATGCGGCCACCTCATCAGCGCTGGTCTTCCGCTCGCGCTTGCGCCCCTCTCAGCCCTATGCGAGCGCCCAGGCCTTCAACGAGGCGCTGGCCGAGGCCGATATCAAGAACTTCCGTTTCCATGATCTGCGCCATACGGCTGCCAGCTACATGGCGCAATCCGGGGCCAGCTTGCTCGAGATCGCCGATACGCTGGGGCATCGCCAGTTGCGTATGGTCCAGCGCTACGCGCACCTGAATACGAGCTCGAGGCGTAACCTGATGACGCGGGTTTTTGAGGGGAGGCTGTGATGGATGGCGATTCGCTGCGAAACTTCCTTGACCTAGCACGCCGTGAGCTTCCGGACGTAGCGAACGATGTCTGGCAGCGCATAGAGCAACTTGCCAGTGACCGTTTTGGCGGGTGCTACCTTTACGTCAATTCAAACAGTAAAAAGGCGGATCGGCTAGCGGTGGTTGCGTCGATGCCCTCCTTGCCAACCGGAGTGTTGGCAGCCCGCCTGGGCTGTACGCCACGACGCGTGCAACAACTGCGCAAGTTGCTTGGGGAGGGATCATGACGCCATTACCGAAGGCTGTGTGCGATGCGGCCAGGCGAATGTCTGAAGATCCGACCTTGCTGGAGCTGATCCGTGCGGATTGGCCATATCTCGAGATTGCCGCCCAGGCAGACCGGTTCTTTGGTCAGGAAGCAAATGCGCCTTCTAAGGGGGATCGCGATGCACTCAAGGCCATGCAAACCCTCATTGAGTGGGCAGGGAGTGATGGCTGCTATGCACGTGGCTTTGCGCCTTATCTGGCCGCCCATGGAGAAAGCAGCGCGGCGCTTGAAGAGCGGATTGCGCAGGCCTTGGGGACCATGCAACGCCTCGAGGCTGTACTAGCAAGGCAGGCGACGATGAGGGGAAAGCAGAAAAAGCGGTTTCTGCCCCTCTTGGCTGAGTGCGTGTGTGTGTGGCATCGTGCTCTACATTTATCCCCGCCGGCGCTGTCAAGCTTGCCCGACAGCGCAACAGAACAGGAAATCGGATAGATTCACAAACTGGACTTTGCTAGATGCCGACTGGCACTAAATCCGGGGGCAGGTCACTGTCTCTTGGGGCTGTTCCTTCCAAAGAGATCGAAGCAGCGGCGAAAAGCGCGGGGTACTCGTGGACAACGATTCGCCGAGCGCAGGCGGCAATCGGGATTAAGCCACGTCGTACCGGAGGTGCAGGAGCCGAAGGGAAATGGGTTTGGCAGCTACCCGAGGGCCAGCAATCAGCGCAGATGACGCTAGGTGTCGAGGCAGGCTCCTAATGTGCTCACGTTGCCTAAGTTGCTCAGCTAAGTTGCTCAATGAGCACGGAACACTTCCATTGCTCCGGAGAAATCGCCTCGCAGCGCCCTACCAAACGCTGCAGCAATCGCACCAATATCGGAGCCAACCGAAACGAAGGCCTGCTTGACCATGCGGAACAAATCAGCGATCCCGAGAAATACCTCCATCACAGTCCGACCAAATCGAACAAGCGATGGGCCAGCCTCGACGAAGGCGTTATTCAGGCTGGTAAGAACTGGAATGAGCGCATTGCTGGCCATCAAGGAGCAGATGCTCGACATCGAGCGCCAGTACCTGCTCCGCCGGCGCGAGCTGCAGCAGGCAGTGATCGTCGAGGAGCGCGCCACCTGGAACAGCTTCGTCGGCACGATCGGCAGCCTGTGGGACAAGGGCATCCAGGCCATGATGAATGGCACGCTCACCTGGCGCAACGCCTGGCGCGCGATCCTCACCGACATGACGCGCTGGTTCGCCGTCGAAGTGGTCGGCAAACAAGTCAAGGACTGGATAGTCGGGCAGGCGAAGCTGCTAGCGGTCAAGATGGGGTTCTTGAAGGCGGAAGAGGTGGCGCAGCAGGCCTCGTCGACGAAGATAGGTGGAACCAAGGCGAAGGAGGCGATTGAGGTTATTTCAGCCAATGCTGCCGAAGCCGGATCGGGGGCGGCCGCCTCGCAGGCCTCGATCCCGATCGTCGGCCCGATGCTGGCCCTGGCGGCGATGGCCGCCGTGTTCGCTGCCGTGATGGCGCTCGGCAGCCGCAAGTCGGCCGCGCGCGGCTACGATATCCCCAAGGGCCTCAATCCGCTCACGCAGCTGCATGAGGAAGAGATGGTGCTTCCTCAGAAGTACGCAAATGTGATGCGACAGCTCGCTGCAGGTGGCATTCCTTCATCTGGGGAAGGGGGGGATACGCATCATCATTGGACCGTTAATGCCATGGATGCAAGGTCCTTCAAGGAATTTCTTGGCCGTAACAGTGGGGCTCTTACCTCTGCCTTGAAGCATATCGATCGGAATTTTGCTTACGAAAGGAAATAGGATGGGGCGCGTGCTTGAGTTGCCGGAAATGAATGTACAGGCCTGGCAAACATTTTCTGAGATTCTTGGAGAGATTCACGCCGTGAGCTGGTCGCAAAAGCAGATCGATGCAGCTCTTTCCGACGTGAGGCCGATATTCATGGAGGTTTGGCAGTCGAGTAAGTTCGAGGCAACTGTAGTCGGCGGCGATGACCTGATTCGACAAATTAACATTGGGGTATCTCAGGTTGTGGTGCCTTTGCTGGCTGAGTTGGTTCGCCTGCAGCTCGAACTTCGAGCGTGCGAGGCATGTAAGAAAGTGTGCAAATAGGAGTAGGATTGCGGATAGCAGAGGCCCAAGGGGGTCTGTTAATCCGTAGGTCCCTGGTTCGAGCCCAGGTCGGGGAGCCAAAATAAGAAGCCAGATCAACAAGTTACGTTGGTCTGGCTTTTTACTTTTCTGGTCATCGTAGCCGCATCGTAGGAGGAGGGACGTGGTCAATCCGCGAAGCAGTCACTGAGAGGCGCTATTCAGCCCAACTGCTTCTCGGCCACAGCGGTAACTCCCTCGATTGGATGAGTGAGTCTGATATTGGCAAGTTAGCAGACCAACCAGAGAAAAGTTGATGGTCGTAAAACGCTATTCCGGAGCGTAGGCTTATTCTCGGAAATAAAGTTTGAGACCGCTCATCCTGATTTGCGCTCAAGCGCAGCCCGCATCTCCTGCTCGCCCACCGGATATTTCAATATGGCGTGGATGGGGAACAACTCGGCCAGTCTGTATGCATGAGTTTCCTCACTCGCCGGCACGAAGACAATGACCTTCGTCTCCGACGAAACAGCTTGCAGCATCGATAGGGTCACATCGAGGTTGCTCAGATTGGTGCCCGCGTAATTGTTGGCGTAGCCGTAAATAAAGTCTCCGATAAAGTAATCCGGCTTCTGCTGCTGCAATGCCTTGTGTAGCTTGCGGGCACTGCTGAACAACTCCTCGGCGATGCCAAGTTGTTGGTACAGGTGACCCAATCGGGGATGAAGCGGCGATTCGACCAAAGAGAAGAGGAGCGGCATTGCGTAGCAGCTGTACGTTTTAGCTTGGCGGTGAAAGGGTGTCGTCCTGCTTCAGAAATTCGGCCATGCGCCGGAGTGCATCCACCGCGCGTCGGCAGTTCTCGTCAAGTTCCGGCCGTGGAAGGTCGCGAATCAACGCCGTCTCCCGAGCCAGATAGGTAATCATGTCGTCAGCGCTCATGCGGCTGTGAGTTCCAAGCGTTCGATTTGCGAGGTTGATTCGTAGAGCATTCGTATGGATCCGTCATTTTGTCTGACATGTAGCCAGTGGGTTTGTCCAGTGGGGAAAATCTTGATGATCAGACCGTCACCCGTCAGTGCACCTTCAGCTGTCATGACTCGAAAGCGAATATGGTCGTTGATGCGAAACAGCGACATACATCCTCCCTCCATTGATTGCTAATCGAATATTGTGGCCAGCGGCAGCTGGCAATGAGGATGAAATAGCAGGTCGAAGCGGCGTGTATTTCGGCTTAAGCCGAATGGACTGGGCTTGAGGTTCGGGGAAGAAATTATCGTTGGTGTTGACTGCCTACCTGGTTGCCACTTGGCCAGTCCGGCCTTACAACAAGGCTGAATGAGCGATAGGTGTCCCGCATTCAACAGACATTGGGAGCCACGTGGTGTCGCAATGTCAAGCTTCCTGCCTCGACTCGCCGCGTACCCAAACTCCCATTTGGCGCCCAATTCACGGATTGGTCAAGACTGGACATTTCTGATAGGAGGAGTAGTGTGAAAATAAGCCTGAGGAATAGATGGTCAGGCTAGTCAGAAACAACGCGACTGGAGGCAAGATGGGTGAATGTCCGCCGCAGTACGTGATGATTGCGTAGTACCTAAACGGCGAATGCCGAATACCTTGGTCAATTGCTACGAGGTCAAGGATTTACGAAGCCCATGTCCGACCGGCATGGGCTTCATGCATTGAGGGGGGGGCGCCGTATTGAAGCCGGCTATGACGGCAATGAAGCGAACTGGCGCGATTTTGTCCCCTCAGGCAAGCGGGTTTTCCCTTTGACCTTCTAGTGCCCCGTGGGGAGGGAGTGGTGGCGAAGCAGGATTTATAGTTCCAAGATTACCCGGTCAGCAGGAAAGCGTGATTTTGGCAGAGCAGCATTGAAATCCTCGTTGCTGCGGTAGCCTAGGGATGCGAGTACGACGCTGGTCAGGCCTTTGGCACGCAAATCCAATTCCTCGTTGAGGATGCGCGGATCGAAGCCTTCGATCGGCGTCGCGTCGATTCCCAGCGTTGCGGCGCCGAGCAGCAGCGTGCCGAGCGCGAGATAGACCTGTTTCTCCATCCAGTGCTGGGTGTCCTTGGCATCGAAACGGTGTTGGTTCACGTAGAAGTTGCGGCTCTTGTTCTGTCCGGCCTTGGCTTCGGCGCTCGGAAAGCGCCCGTCTCGATCTTCTTGGTCGAGCAGTGTGCTGAGATAGGTGTCGTCGATGGTGGTGCGGGCACAGAAGACGACAACGTGCGATGCGTTGATGATCTTCGGCTCGTTGACCGCGTAGCCGGGCTGCGTGGCCTTGGCGATGCGTTGTTTGCCCGCTTCGCTCGATGCGACGATGAAGTGCCAAGGTTGCGAGTTGACAGAAGAGGGGGCGTTGCGCAGCAGGGTTTTGAGCTGCTCGATCTGGTCGGTAGGGACTTTTCGGCTCGGGTCATAGGCTTTGCAGGTGTGGCGAGCGAGGGCGAAACGGGCGATGTCCATCAAATGCTCCAAGGGATGAATGATCAGTTTTGACGAGTAGGGTTGGCGAAAGCGCCGATGCCAAAGGCGAGCCAGCCCAGGATGAAGGCGCTGCCGCCAAAGGGAACGAACGCATGCAGGGTGTGGAAGCCGGCGATGCTGCGCAGGTAGAGGTTGCCGCTGAACAGCAGGATGCCGACGAACAGCAGCCAGCCTGCGGCGGCAAGCCAGCGGCTGGGTTGCGCATGAGAACGCATGGCGAGGCCAAGGACGATCAGGCCGAGGGCGTGTAGCTGATGGTAGTGGAGTGCGATCTGGAACCAGCCGGCAGGGTCGTTTGCCGCCAGATGCGCCTTGAACGCGTGCATACCGGCGGCTCCGAGTGCCACGGCCAGCGCCAGATTGAAAGCGCCGAGGGCGACAAATCCGTTGGCGATACTCGAGGTACGGTTCATTTGATGCGCTTAGCCGCTTTGGCGATGAGCTTGCTGACGATTTCCACGCGCGAAACATTGAAATGCTTCGTCAGGGTATCGAGGTTGGCGGCGATCTCCGGGGCGAGCAGAAGTTCGACTCGCTTCGTGCCTGCCTCGACCCTGCGCTTGCGGCTCTCGCTGGCTCTGACCGTGGGCGAGACCGGATTTTGGACTCTGGGGCGACCGCGTCGAGACAGGCCGGGAAGTGAGGGCTGCAGCGCAGCTGGAGTGACGGCGGCAGCTTTGCTGACAATGCGAGGCTTTGTCGGTTTGCTGTCTGCGCTTGGGCTTGTATTTGAATCCGGATGCCGATTTTCTTGCGGAATGAGCTCAAGCTGGTTGTCGCTTTTTTTGTGCTGCTTCATTGGGTTGGATCTTGTATTACGTAACCGGACATGTTTATTCTAGCTGCGGAGCGGCTCATTGCCCGATGGCACGCTGGATCTTGTCGTAGGCGGCGAGCAATTGTCGGTGCATGCCTAGTCCCGAGAGATTCAGGTCGGGTGCCGCCACGGCGAAGAAGCGCTGGTTGCGGTCCAGCAGCGCTTCGGCCGCTGCAACGACCTCGAGACCGTAGATCAGTTCGAGCGCATCGCGGGTGGAAGCCAGGCGTTCCGTTTCCTCGAGGCTGAGCAGGGTGTCGATGCAGCGGTAGATTTGGCGGCGCTGCGGGTTGATCTGCTCGAAGTGGGCAATCCAGTCGAGCCCCTCGCGCAGCGCCTCGTCGTCGGCACAGGCAAGGGCGAGCAGTGTCTTGAGTTCGCCGACGCGCAGGTCGGACCAGAGCGTGCCGGCATCGGCGGCGATGCCGATCATCGCGCGCACCAGGCGCTGGTCGTCCACGCCGCTCTCGTTGAGCGCATCGAGCAGGTCGGCGCAGGCGTCGTCGTCGAGTTCCGGCAGGCGCAGGATCGCCTCCCGTACGCCGTTGCCGACGCTGTTGTTCTCCCATTCGAGGTCGTCGAGCGGGTAGATCTCCGACATGCCGGGCACGAGGATGCGGCAGGCATAGACGCCCAGTTGCTCGAAATCGGCGATCAGCACGTCGTGGCCCAGCGCGTGGATGCACTCGATCAGCCAGTCGCAGTCGTGGCCCGTCTCGGCATCCGGCGTGCTGAAGTTCCAGTCGCTGAAGGCGAAGTCCGGGGTGTCGGAGAGGAAATTCCAGTGCACGCTGCCGCTCGAATCGACGAAATGGATCTCGAGGTTCGGGCTGCTTCCGACCTCGTCGAGATCGAAGCTTGGCGGAGGGAAGCCGTCGAGCGCGTCGAGCGCGCGGCCCTGCAGCAGTTCGGTGAGCGCGCGCTCGAGTGCGACGTCGAAGCGCGGATGGGCACCGAAGCTCACGTAGCAGCCCTGGTCGCGCGGATTGAGCAGGGTCACGTTCATGACCGGATACTGCCCGCCGAGCGAGGCGTCCTTGACGAGGATGCCGAAGCCGGCGTCTCGCAGGCCGGCGATGCTCGCTGCAATGCGCGGATGGCGGGCGATCACCTCGTCAGGCACGTCGGGCAGGCATAGCCCTTCGGCGATAATCCTGAATTTGACGTGACGCTCGAAGATTTCCGAAAGAGCCTGGGTGCGTGCCTCGTTGCGGGTGTTGCCTGCCGACATGCCGTTGCTCACATACAGGTTGCCGATAATGTTGACCGGCATCCAGACGGTCGCACCGTCCTTTTGGCGCGTGTAGGGCAGGGTGCAGATACCTCGTGCCGCATTGCCCGAGTTGAGGTCGACGAGCGTAGTGGCGGCGATGCTCCCTTCCGGGTTGTAGAAGCGTTGCAACTCGGGAGTCAGCAATCCTTCGGGCCAACTGTCGTCTTCGGGTAGTGGAAACCAGCGTTCGCGCGGGTCATGCACGAAAGTGAGATCGGCGATCTCGGCGCCGAGGTAGTAGTGCGTCCAGAAATAGCGCGTCGATAACCGTTCGAAGAATTCGCCGAGTGCGCTGGCGAGGCAGGCCAGCTGCGTGGCGCCCTTGCCGTTGGTGAACAGCAGCGGGCAGTCGCGGTCGCGCAGATGGACGGACCAGATGCCCTCGACCGGATTGAGCCAGGAACGCTCCTCGACATGGAAGCCGAGTTCGGCCAGGCGGTGTTGCATGGTGGCGATGGAGGTTTCGAGCGAGGCATCCTTGCCCGTGATGAAGGTTTCGTGGTGCATGGTGATTTCAGCCGAGCCAGCGTCGGCGCCAGAAGATGGTGGCCAGCGTCAGCGCCACACCCGCCATCAAGCCGAGCGCGAACAGGAAGCCGGAAGGGTCGTCGAGCAGTGGCATGCGCTTGAAGTTCATGCCGAAGATGCCGGAGATGAGCGTCGCCGGCATGAAGATCAATGCGATCACGGTGAGTGCGCGCACCTCCTGGTTGACGCGGTTGCTGATCGACGACAGGTAGATGTCGAGCATGCCGGCGATCAGGTCGCGAATCGCTTCGAGCGATTCAATGAGGTGCACTGTGTGGTCGTAGATGTCGCGCAGGTAGGGTTGCGTCTCGGCCGTGAAGAAGCGGGTCTCGCTGCGCAGCAGGGTGTTGATGACCTCGCGCAGCGGCCAGATGGCGCGGCGCAGCGTCAAGGTCTCGCGCTTGAGCTGATGCAGCGTCTGCAGGCTCGCCGCATCGGGCTTGGTCAGCAGATCTTCCTCGAGCTGCTCGGTGCGCTCGCCGATCTGTTCGAGCACCGTGAAGTAGCGGTCAACCAGCACGTCGAGCAGCGCGTAGGCGAGGTAGTCGGCGCCGAGCTGGCGGATACGCCCCTTGTCGCCGCGCAGCCATTCGCGTACCGGATCGAAGCTACCGGTCGGGCGCTCCTGGAAGGTCAGCACGTAGTCCGGACCTATGACGAGGCTGACCTGTTCCGTGGTGACGGTCAGCGTCGCCGGGTCGTAGTCGAACAGGCGAGCGACGAGATAGAGGTAGTCGCCGTAGTCGTCGACCTTGGGGCGCTGGTCGGTGTTGAGGATGTCCTCCAGGACCAGCGGATGCAACTGGAAGCGGTGGCCAATTTCCTGCATCACCTCTGGCTCGTGCAGGCCATGCACGTTGAGCCAAATCTTGGGTCCGGTCGGCGTGCAGGCACGGCAGGCAGCGAGATTGTCGAAGCGCGTCTCGGTCATCCCTTCCGGGCCATATTCGACCAGCGTGATCGCCGCACGCTCGATCTTGCGTTCGCCGAGGTGGACCAGGCTGCCCGCCGGCAGGCCGGTCTTGCCGGATCGCTTCGGCCGCGGATGCCTGCGAAGGGATTTTGTGCGCGTTTGCGTCATCTGCTTGAATCTATCATAGGCAATGCCCATATATTTCGGGATTATTCGAGGGAAAAACATGAGCGATCAGACTATTGAAGCAAAAAACGAACTCGAGGCGAAGCTGCTGGCCGCGATGAGCGGCGAGTTGGCGGGCGAGGATTTCATGCAGGAACTGATGACCCAGCAGGTCTTCATTCCGATCAAGGACGATAAAGACAGCGGGATCCAGGGCTTCCAGCGCACCACCAAGGCAACCCCTTTGGTGGTGCAGGACGAGGACGGACTCAATATCCTCGTGCTGTTCACCAGCCCCGAACGCGCCAAGAATTTCCTCGCCGACACGCCGGGTTACAGCGGCGGACTGCTGGCTGACTTTTCCTGGATCGTCGAGCGCATGGAGCCGGGCTTCGCCATTGTCGTCAATCCGGGGCTCGATCTGGGGATGGATATCGATCCTGACGACGTGAGCGAGATGCTCAGGCTGCTGGCCGAAAAGGCTGCCAAGAACTGAGCGCAGCCGCAGTTAGGCGTAAACTGCGGCCATGCACGAAATGTCGCTCGCCGAAGGCGTGCTGCAGTTGATCGAGGATGCCGCGCGTCGTGAACAGTTCAGTCGCGTCACCGCGGTCTGGCTCGAAATCGGCCGGCTGGCCGGGGTCGAGGTCGAGGCGATGCGCTTCTGTTTCGATGCGGTGATGCGTGGCAGCGTCGCCGACGGGGCGCGTCTCGAGATCGTCGAGACGCCGGGCAGCGGCTGGTGCATGGCCTGCGGCGATACCGTGCCGATCGACGAGAGTTTCTCTGCCTGCCCGCGTTGCGGCGGCTATCAGGTGCAGGTGACCGGCGGCACGGAAATGCGCGTGCGGGAACTCGAAGTGGCGTAGGGAACGAAGACATGTGCACGACCTGCGGATGCGGCAAGGACGAAGCGAAGATCGACGGCACGGATGTGCACGAGCATGTGCACGCCGACGGTACACGTCACAGTCACGCGCACGGCCATGAACTGCACGACCACGGCCACGATGATGCGTACAGTCATTCTCATGCCCATCCCTATACGCCGGCCCACGGCCGTGCACAGGGAAGCGAAGCCAGCCGGCGCGTGCGCATCGAGCAGGACATTCTCGCCAAGAACAACGCCTACGCCGCGGCCAACCGCACGCGGCTCGCCGATCAAGGCATCTTCGCGCTGAACCTCGTGTCGAGCCCCGGCTCGGGCAAGACGACGCTGCTGGTGAAAACCATCGAGATGCTCGCCGGCCGGCGGCCGGTGGCGGTGATCGAGGGCGACCAGCAGACCAGCCAGGACGCCGAACGCATCCGCGCGACCGGCGCGCCGGCGATCCAGATCAACACCGGCAAGGGCTGTCACCTCGATGCGCACATGGTCGGCCACGCGCTCGAGCGCCTGCCGCTGGCCGAGCGCTCGCTGCTGATGATCGAGAACGTCGGCAACCTCGTCTGCCCCGCCGCGTTCGACCTCGGCGAGGCGCACAAGGTGGTGATCCTCTCGGTGACGGAAGGCGAGGACAAGCCGATCAAGTACCCGGATATGTTCCGCGCCGCGCGGCTGATGTTGCTCAACAAATGCGACCTGCTGCCCTACGTGAACTTCGACGTCGACCAGGCGATCGCCTTTGCGCGCCAGGTGAATCCGCAGATCGAGGTGCTGCAGGTTTCCGCGACGACCGGCCAGGGCATGGATGCCTGGCTCGACTGGCTCGACGCGGGGCCACAGTGAATTAAGTGAAATACATCGACGAATTCCGCGACGGCGAATTGGCGCGCACGCTGGCGGCGAAGATCGCCGCCGCCGTCGATCCAGGTCGGCAGTACCGCTTCATGGAGTTCTGCGGCGGCCACACGCATGCGATCTCGCGCTACGGCATCGCCGATTTGCTGCCGCCGAACGTGCGGATGGTGCATGGGCCGGGTTGTCCGGTGTGCGTGCTGCCGATCGGGCGCGTCGATATGGCAATCGACCTTGCCCTGAATCGCGGTGCGATCCTCTGCAGCTATGGCGACACCTTGCGCGTGCCCGCCTCGGATGGGCTGTCGCTCTTGAAAGCGAAGGCGCGCGGGGCGGATGTGCGCATGGTCTATTCGATCGAGGATGCGCTGCAGGTTGCTCGCGACAATGCAGGCCGCGAGGTGGCGTTCTTCGCCATCGGCTTCGAGACCACCACGCCGCCGACCGCCGTGGCCGTCCTCCAGGCGCAGGCCGAGGGGCTGCGGAATTTCAGCGTGCTGTGCTGCCATGTGCTGACGCCCGCGGCCATCGTCGCGATCCTCGAATCGAAGGAGGAGCGCGTCGAACTCGACGGACTGGTCGGCCCGGCGCATGTCTCCACGGTGATCGGCAGCGCGCCCTACGAGTTCGTCGCGGAGCGCTACCGCCTGCCGGTCGTGATCGCCGGCTTCGAGCCGCTCGACATGATGCAGGCGATCCTCATGCTCGTGCAGCAGGTGAACGACGTCCGAGCGGCGGTGGAGAATGAATTCACGCGCGCCGTGACGCGCGAGGGCAACCGCAAGGCCCAGGCGCTCGTCGATCGCGTGTTCGAACTGCGGCCGAGCTTCGAATGGCGAGGGCTCGGCACCATCGAAAAGTCGGCGCTGGCGCTACGGCGCGAATTTGCCGCGTTCGACGCCGAGCAGCGCTTCGACCTCGCCTACCGCGTCGTGCCCGACAACAAGGCCTGCGAATGCGGCGCGATCCTGCGCGGCGTGAAGCGGCCGCAGGACTGCAAGATCTTCGGCAGCGTATGCACGCCCGAGAATCCGGTCGGCTCCTGCATGGTGAGTTCCGAAGGCGCCTGCGCGGCGCACTACACCTACGGCCGCTTCCGGGGAGGGCAGGGATGAGCGAGATCAAGCGTGGCTATGCGCGGCCGCTCGACCTCAAGCACGGCCGCATCGACCTCAGCCACGGCTCGGGCGGCCGGGCGATGGTGCAGCTGATAGCCGACCTGTTCGCGGCCCATCTCGGCAACGAATACCTCGGCCAGGGCAATGATGGCGCCGTATTGCCCCTGCCCTTGATGGGCAGCCATAACCATTCGAGTTTTGGCGAGAAGCTGGTGATGGCCACCGACAGCCATGTCGTTTCGCCGCTGTTCTTCCCCGGCGGCGACATCGGCTGCCTATCGGTGCATGGCACGATCAACGACGTGGCGGTGATGGGCGCGACGCCGCTTTATCTCGCGGCGGGCTTCATCCTCGAGGAGGGCTTTCCGCTCGCCGATCTCGCGCGCATCGTCGCCTCGATGGCGCAGGCGGCGAAGGCGGCCGGTGTGCCGATCGTCACCGGCGACACCAAGGTGGTCGAGCGCGGCAAGGGTGACGGCATCTTCATCACCACTACAGGCGTTGGCGCGCTGCCGGCGGGGCGCGACATCGGCGGCGCGCGAGCGCGGCCGGGCGACGCGGTCCTCGTTTCCGGCACGCTCGGCGACCACGGCGTCGCGATCATGAGCCGGCGCGAAAACCTGAGCTTCGATGCGCCGATCGTTTCGGATACCGCAGCGCTGCACGGCCTGATCGCGGACATGCTGGCGACCGGTGCCGACATCCGCGCGCTGCGCGATCCGACACGCGGGGGGCTGGCCGCGACGCTCAACGAGATTGCCGCGCAGTCGGGCGTAGGCATGATGCTCGCCGAGCGTGACATCCCGGTCGATCCGGTCGTCGCCGCGGCCTGCGAGTTCATCGGACTCGATCCGCTCTATGTCGCGAACGAAGGCAAGGTCGTCTGCATCTGCGCGGCGGACGATGCCGAGCGTGTGCTGGCCGCGATGCGCGCCCATCCGCTCGGCACACGCGCGGCGCGCATCGGCGCGGTGATCGAGGACGAGCACCGCTTCGTCCAGCTCGAGACGAACTTCGGCGGGCGCCGCATCGTCGACTGGCTGGCCGGCGACCAGTTGCCTCGCATCTGCTGAGCGAAAAAGTCGGCGCTGGCGGGACGGCGCTAGCCGCTCCCGCCGCCAGGATGGGGACGGCGCCGTTCCTTAGATAGACCGCGGCGGACGCATCGGGTCAGCGCCCAGCGTGCCGCGCAGGGCGTCGAGATAGGCGGGTGCCCTCATCTTCGTTAGGCGCTCCCGTGCCGTGGCGAGCCGTCCGGCGATGTCGAGCTTCTCGGCCACATCCTGATGGCTGGCGCGTGCGAGGAAGTCTTCCAAGTAGGGAATCTGCCGTTCGAAACGGTCGATATCGCGCGACTGCTTGGTTTCCAGCCGCTCCCGGTACCAGTCGGAGGCGAGCAGCGCCTCGCGCGAGAACATTGCGCGAATCTCGGGGTGGTGAGCGTCGCACCCCTGCCAACTCCCTTCCGCCATGATGTGGATCAGCGCCTTGAGCGGCGGGCAGGCGTCCTCGATGCTGCCGTCCGCGAGGTAGGTCAGCGCCACCTTGCGCTGGGCTTCGACGATGTTGTCGATGCCGTCGATGTAGCAGGCCATGTCCTGTGTTTCCGGGCGCAGGATGTCGTCGCCGAACACTGTGTGCGGGGCGTCGAAGATCTTGCCGAGGAAGGCATGCACGAAGCGCTCGGTGATGCGCCAGCCGAGACGGCTGGCCAGCACCTGGCGGCCGTCGTGCTCGAAGTCGGTCAGGCGTTCGAGGTAGCCGTTGGCGATCAGGAAATCAGGGCGGCGTGCCTCCTCGGGCAGTCGCGCCCAGATTTCCGGGATCAGCAGGCTGATGTCGTGGTCGACGCGCATGCGCGGTCCGATGTGGCCGGCGGCGGTGGAGAAGCCGGCGTAGCCGGTGAGGATGAAGGACACCAGCGCGTTGTTGAGGTCGGCGGTCGGCCGCAGTGCGTTGAACGGCCCCTTCGTCAGCGCGCCTTCGCTGCCCGCGCCGGTGGTCGAGGGCGACTTGCCGGTGAGGCTGCACACGAAGTCCATGAAGAGTTCGGGCAGCTCCTGGTAATGGATCGGGTTGAATACCGCGAGCGGGCGGATGCCGGTGTCGGGCGGGTTGTTGCGCCGGCCGACCAGCACGGCGTTGACCGGCTCGCAGACCGGCACGCCGAGCGGCACGCGGCGGGCAAGGCGGGCGCCGATCTCGGCGACGTAGCGGCCGATCGGGTTGGCGAGGTCGGGCCGCAGTTGCAGGTAGCGCGGGTTCTTGCTCGGCTTGCCGTCGACGATGCGCGGATGGGCGGAGGAGACCACGGCCTCGCCCGCGGCATGCGCTTCGCGCAGCAGTTCCCGCATCGGCTCGGTGTATTGGCCGAGGCCCACCACGTCTTCGACGATGTCGGTGAGCGCGTCGCCCCTGAGCGGCTCGAAGTTGGCGATGAAGTTGTCGCAGCCGGCCATGTCCTGTTCGGTCTGCTTGTCGTGGCCGCGGTGGATTGCTTCGTCCGGCCGCTGGAACAGGCGCTTCTCGCAGTTGACCACGAGCTTCACGCAGGGCTCGCTGTTGTCCGGCGAGCGGTTCGGCAGGCGCTCGGCCGGTACGACCACCGAGGCGCTGATGTCGTCCTCCATCTGCACCTTCTCGGCGGCGATGAAGTCCTGGCGCAGCTTGAAGACGCGCCATGCGCCGCCTTGCTCGAAGCCCACGCGCAGGTAGGAGCCGACCAGCTTGCGGTCGTCGACCTTGAGTTCGTGGCCGGGCTGGCCATTGATGAAGTCGACCGAGAAATGCTTGCGCCAGTCCTTGCCCCATTCCGGGCGGTAGATGCGCTTGACGATGAAGGCGAGTGCGAGGATGCGGTCGGGGAAACCTGCCAGCCAGGCGTTGTAGGCGTCGGTGAAGCAGGGCGAGGGCGTCAGCATGCGGATCACCGAACCGAGGCTGCGCTCGTGGCCGAGGATGGGACGGGTAATGTCGCGGTCCTCTTTCTCGCAGCCGGGCTTGAAGCGCTGGGTGAAGTCGTGGGCGAAGAGGCTTTCAAGCTGGTCGAGATCATTCTCTATGTCGGCGACGAACAGCGGACCATAGATCATCGCATCGCCGATCGACTTGGAAATTTCCGACTTGCCGCCGCCCGAGACGGTGCAGGGCTTGTGGCAGAAGATGCCTTCGGCGTCGGTGCCGACCAGCCGCCACGACGGGGCGCCGGGATGCTTCTGCATCTCGAGCTTGTAGCCGTTCGGCTGGATGTAGGTCTTGCCGGGGCGCAGCTTGAGCGACTGCCGCTTGCCGCCGTGTTCCCAGGAGATGGTCTGCGCCGGCAGATCCATGTGGATCTCCGTCGGCAGGTAGATTACTTCGGGATACGTGCGGTCGATGGCGTAGCCCTCGGGCTGCGCATCCATCAGCGCGGCGTAGTTCGCCGCCATGTCGGCGAAACCGTAGCCGGGCGCATGGCGATGGCCGCCGTATTCGTCGCCGTGGTGGCGCCGCTCGAAGGTGAGCGCCCCGCCGGCATGCTCTTCCTCGGCCAGACCGAGCAGGTTGGCCGCATAGCTGATCTGCGTCTTGACCTCTTTCTTGCAGTAGCCGTAGTAGTTGTCGTCGATAATTGGCACATGGTTTCGCCCGTTTTCGCCGCCTTTCGCGCTTCCTCCGTTTCCCCTTGTAACGTCTGATTATTCCTTTCGTCACCTTTCGGGTTCGTTCGGTGACAGTCGGGAAAAAAGCGGGTATCTTGGCGGGTATCATTTTGCCGATACCCGCTTTTTGTGCCACTTACCGACGTAAAAATCCGCCAATCCAAGGCCACAGACAAGGTTCTGAAGCTCACCGACGGCAACGGCCTCTATCTGGAGGTCAAGCCCAACGGCTCGAAGCTCTGGCGGTACCGGTACAAGATCGCCGGCAAAGAGAACCTGTTCGCCATCGGCGAGTATCCCGCCGTCTCCCTCCAAGATGCCCGCAAGGCCCGCGACGATGCGCGCGAGCTGGTGAAGCAGGGCATCCACCCATCCCACGCCCGTCAAAGCACCCTGGCCAACCAACTGGCCAAGAACGCCAACACCTTCGAAGCCATCACCCGCGAGTGGCTGGAGAAGAAGGTCGGCAAGTGGTCGCCCTACTATCACAAGCAGGCGACCAGCTGCCTCGAGCAGAATGCTTTCCCGAAAATCGGGCGCCTCCCCATCCGCAACGTCACCGCCGCTCACCTGCTGGAAATCCTCCAGATCATGGAGAAGCGCGGTGCCGAGACCTACGCCCTGCAGCTCCGTCAATGGTGCTCGGCGATCTTCCGGCATGCCGTCGTCACCCTCCGGGCCGATGCCGATCCAGCTGCCGCCCTGAAGGGCGCAATCCACCGTCCGCAGGTCAATCACAGCAAGGCCATGTCCGTCGACACCATCGGCGACTTCAAGGCCAAGCTGGACAAGTACGGCGGGAACAGGACGACCGTTCTGGCCATGCGCCTGATGCTCTACACCTTCGTTCGGACGGTGGAGCTGCGCAAGGCACCATGGGAGGAGTTCGACCTCGACGGCGCCGAGTGGAAGATTCCGGCTGAGAGAATGAAAATGCGACGGCTGCATGTGGTGCCGCTGCCGCGGCAGGCCGTCGAACTGCTGAGAGAACTGCACAAGATCACCGGGGCTGGCACATGGCTGTTCCCGAACTTCCGGCGCCCCGACGACGTCATGAGCGCGACGACGATCAATCGCGCGCTCGAGCACATGGGCTACGCCTCCGGGTTATGGACGGGGCACGATTTCCGCGCCACCGCCTCCACCCAACTGCACGAAATGGGCTACCGGCCCGAGGTGATCGAGCGCCAGCTGGCGCACGTCGAGGAAAACAAGACGAAGGCGGCCTACAACCACGCGGAGTACCTGACGGAGCGCCGCGAGATGATGCAGGCCTGGGCGGATTGGATCGACAGCATCCCGGCGAAGGATGCCGGCTCGACCCTCAAGCTGCCTGCGCATGAGGCGACTGATTCGCAGCCTCCGGCCGGCTCGCCATGATCTGCTTGTTGATCCACGCCTGAACCTCCGACTCGACCCAGCCCGACAACCGCCCGAGCTTGATCTGCTTCGGGAAGTCGCCGTTCTTCATCTTGTCGTAGATGGCCGTGGTGCCCAGGCCGACCATCGCCTTCACTTGGGGCAGTCTGAGAATCTTCTCGCTCACTTGGTCACTCCTTCACTTCAAACATATCGATGGTCAGCTCGTCGCGCGCCGGAGGGATAGGATCGCCGGCCGGCACGAAGGCGGTGCAGCAGGGTTGCCCATCTTTGCCGATCTGCCATTCCTTCGGGTACTCCTCGTCCTCGACGTCGTAGCACATGGTGTTGGCGATGATGTCGCAGCGCTCGTTGTCGTGGTACTCGTGGCCGAGGTCCATGCCTTCGCGCATCGCCTTGTCGCGCTGGCACTTGCAGCACCAGGCGGCGAAGAAGCAGTCGCCCTCGGTGCCGTTGCTCGGTCGGTACTTCTCGCCGGCACGGGCCTTCGTCATTTCCGCCAGCGTCTCCGGGTAGATGGCGTGGTTCATGCTGCCCTCCGGAGTCTGCGTTCCAGTCGCCGGCCGATCACGTCGTGCTCGATCGCGCAGCTGGCGAAGGGGATGTCGTCCTCGAAATCATTGAAGCTTCCCCCCGAGCTTCCGCTCTGGGCCGGCTGCGATCGTGCCGGTGCAGGACGACTCCCGCCGCTGTCGCGCGGGCCACTGTCGCGCGGACTGTCGCTGCCGCCCATGCCCTCGCGCTTGCCGAGCATCTTCATCTCGTCAGCGTGAATTTCGGTGGTGTATCGGTCCTGGCCATCTTGCCCCTGCCACTTGCGCGTGCGTAGGCGGCCTTCGATATAGACCTGCGAACCCTTCTTCAGGTACTGGCCGGCAATTTCTGCGAGACGACGGAAGAATACGACACGGTGCCATTCGGTCGCTTCTTTCTGTTCACCAGAACTCTTGTCCTTCCACGTGTCCGTCGTGGCCAGCCTGATGTTGCAGATCGCGTCCCCGCTGGGCGCGTATCTCGTCTCCGGGTCGGCCCCGAGGTTTCCGACCAGGATCACCTTGTTCACCGATGCCATCACATTCCCCCTTGCGCTACTGTCAGCGCCACCGCCACCGGACGCACCCAGATCGGGGCGGCCGACAGCACAAACGTTTCACCAGACCACGCCAGAAGCAGCGTCGTCCCCATCACTCCGGCGATTGCCTCCGCGGCGTCCGGAGGTACCGCGTTCCCTATGCGTTCGCGCCAGTCGCTGTCGCTCAATCCATCCAGTTCGAGGTATTCCTCGGGATCCACGATCGATTGCAGCGCCGCCAGCTCGAGCGTCGTGAAAGGACGGTGCCAGGTGCCATCCAGCGACCGAATCACCGCCACCAGCTTGTCATTGGCTGCCGGCATCCTTGGATCGGCGACCGACCACCGCCCGTTGTCGTGCCCAGCCGCCGCCGACACAGCGCCGCATGACTCACCCCATGGCACCACGCCGTAGTGCCCGGCGGTCAGGTAGTTGTCTCCCTTGCCGCGATCGAGGCCCGGGCGAGGGTCCGCAACGGCATAGGCGCCTTGGCCGGTGGTGCTGCCGGAAATCACGGTGCCGGCGGCATCGTCCCATCCGGTGACCATGTACTTGCCGAACCCTTCGCCGGCTCGGCGCGGGTCAGCGACGCACTGGCCGGAGCCATGCGCCCCGGTGACGGCGCAGGCCTCGCGGCTCCACGGCACGATGCGGAATTCGTTGGAGTGCTTGGCCGGGCCATAGTGGCGAGGATCGGCCACCGAGAACCAGCCCTGAATCGGCGAGCGCTGCCCGGTTACCGTGCCGGTCGATTCATTCCAGCCGCGGACGCCGAGCTGGCCATATTCGCCGCCGGCAGGGAAGCGAGGATCGGCGATCGAGAAATTCCCATTGGTGGCCCGGCTGTTCCCGGCGACGGTCCCGGCCGGCTCGTTCCAGCTATTCACACCGAGGTACCCGCGGTGGTACTCGGGCACGATCAGGTAGTCGCGCAGGACGCCATCCTCGACCGCCAGCTTGTTCAGGCTGCGCCAGTCGCTTCCGGCTTCCACGAAGGCCAAGCGCACCCATGTCTTCCACTGGAGCGCGGGAACGCGGTGCATCGGGCCGCCGGCCTGGTCGCCAGGTAGCGGCATGCGATCGAGGACAGTGCCCACGGCCGCGAGGCTCTTCTTTTCCGGCTCGTACAGGAACTGGGGAACCTTCTCGACGTGGCGGGCGACCAGCAGGAAGCGCTTGCGGCTCTGCGCCAATCCGCCGATCTCGCCGCAGTCGTGGGTCGTCTCGGCAACGGCATAGCCGTAGGCGCGCAGCAGTTCGCCGATCTGGTCGAGCAGGTGCCGGCCGCGGTTGGCGATGCGCGGCACGTTCTCGAAGATGATCAGCTCTGGCGGTTCGTCGGCGAAGGCTTCCAGCATCAGCCAGACGCCGCGCAGGGTCAGGCGGTTCAGCGCCTGATACTTGGCCGTTTTGCTGCGGGTTTCGTTGAGCAGCCCGGAGAAGCCCTTGCACGGTGCCGACAGGAAAACGATGTGCGGGTACTCGCCGCCGGCCGCAACTCTGATTTCAGCCGGGCCAGCTTCGCGCCAACCTGCCGGCGGCTCCATGCCGTGGAAGTCCATGAACTGGCTGCGGTCGAACAGGTCTAGCACCGTGCCGCGGGTACCGGTCAGGCGCTCGAAGTCACGGATGGCCGGAGCATCGACGTCGACGCCGCCGAGGCAGCGGAATTTGCCGACCATGTTCCCGACCCGGGGCGATGCCTTGTTGAAACCCTTGGCGCCGCCGCCGAGGCCGCAGAACAGGTGGAAGTGGCGGATTTCGCGCACGTCGTCGGGGGCGAGAGTGAAGGCGTCGCGCTTCATGCCGACACCTCCGCACGCTTGAACTCCACGACCCAAACCCACGGATTCGCGGACCAGCTGCCGGCGCCGTTGATCTGTTCCCACAGGGCGCGGTATGCATCGCGTGGCGTGCCGTCGTGATCAACGCCAGCATCGACGATCTCCTGAATACCTTCTGCCTCCGCGTCCGTCTCGCTGATGTCCTGCAGGCGCTCAACGCGGACGGCGACGATCTCCAGCAAGATCCGGCTGGCCCAGCGCGGCATGTGGATGGACGGGCGTGGCCGCGTCCAGTCGCCCTCTGTCGGGTTGCCGTCAGCCCAGTACCAGATGCGCGAGCAATAGCCCCACTTGGACGGCGGAACTGCCTTGCAGCCGTCGCCGGCGTCCATGCAGTGCGGACCGCTGAACGCCTCACGCACCCACAGCTGGTCGCCGGGCTTCCCGTACGGGCAGTGCATGACGATGTCGCCGACCTGCGGCAGCAGCAGGCCGCCGAGCGGACGGCTCAGCCACGCGCCGCACAGATTGCCTTCCGGGCTCACTTCCGGCTGCGGCTTCACGGCGCGACGGGTTTTGGTCTTCCGGCCGTCGAGCAACGCGCGGATCATCGGCGCCGAGAACAGGATCGGGCGCTCCGCCACGGTCTTGCCTCCCATCACGCGGCCTCCTTCATCTGCCCGGCTGCGCCGTTCTCGATCCAGTGTGCGGCGACCATCTCCGGCAGCTGCGCCGGCAGCGCTTTCAGGGTGCCAAAGATCAGCGCCGAGTCGATCTCGCCGTCTTCGGCCATTGCGTCCAGCCAATACAACAAGTCCTCGCGGCCCTTGAGGTCCAGCACGTCGAAGCGATCGAGGACGAGAAGCCGGATCCCGGAAAGGAAGGCGACCGCCTCGGCGATCATGGCGTCCGCGCGCCACTTCTCCGACTCCGACAGCAGCGCATAGGCCCGGCCGCCTTCGGCAGTGATGGCCATGTCCTTGTCGATGCCGATGCGCAACCATTCCGAGGTGTTGCTCGACATGGCCAGGCGGTCGTTGATCGGACCCAGCGCCTCGGCGAGCATTTCGCCCGGGATGCCGTCCGGCGCCAAGGCGTCGGCGATGGCTTCCCACTGCTGCACGTCCTGGTGGAACGCGGCAGCGCGGCGGGTCTTCTCGTCGGCCTCGTTCGCCTGCCGTACTGCATCCTCCAGCATGCGGATGCCGGCCTGCTGGTTTGCACGGCTGTGCTTGATGGCGTCGATGCGGGCCTTCAGCGCGGTGATTTCCTCGTCGCTGGGGGCTTCGGTCATGCCGCTTTCTTCCAGCTCGCGGAGGGCGCCGGCAGCAGCCTCGGCGGCGGCCAGATCGCGCTTCCCGTTGGCCACGGCGCTCTGCATCAGCTTCAGCGCCTTTTCATACTCGGGCAGGCGGGCCAGATCGTCATCGGTGCCCTTGGCCATCGGTGCGGCATGCACCAGGGCGCCATCCTTCATCACCAGCATCACGCCGCAATCCGGGCAGGGGATGGCGTCTTGCGACTTGGCCGACCCTTGCAGGACCGCGACCTTCTCCTCCCAGCTCTTCAGCTCGGCCTCGTCCTTGTTGAGCTTGTCCTGGATGCGAGCGAACCGTCCGGCCTTCTCGCGCAGCTCGGCCAGCTTCCCGGCTTTCTCTGCCACCTGGCGGGCGCGGCCAGTCAGCTCACCGTGGCGGCCGGTTTCGGTCTCCAGCTCGGCCTCGATCGCCGACAGATCGGCGCGGGCTTGTTCCAGCTTGCCGGCGTCCGCTTCCGGTTTTGCCGCCGCCCAGGAGGCGGCTTTGTTGCTGCCGTAGGTCTCACCGCCGGTCGTGGTCTTCCAGCTGGCCTTGGCGTCGCGGGCCTTGCCGGCGGCTTCCTTTTGGGCCGCGTCGAAGCCAGCGCGCAGGAATGGGGCGATCTGCTCGACCTTCTTGGCGTCGAGGCCCTTGTCGAGCATGCGCTGGGTGACGCTGGCGCCGTCCAGCTTGACGCCCATCAGGCCGAACAGGAAGGTGCGGCGCTCCTTGTCGTCCATGCGGGCGAAGCGCTGGGCGTCCAGCACGTACGGAAGCGCGTGGTTCTCGGAATGGACACCCTTGCCGGCCGGCAGGACGACGGAGTACTGCATGTCGTCGGTGTCGATCTGGACGAATCCTGCCTCCTGCCCTTCGGTCACCAGCGCCCCGTAGTCCTTCTTCAGGCTGACGCGCACGCTCTCGCCGGTCAGGGCCATGCGGATGGCTTCCTGGACCGAGCTTTTGCCCGCTCCGTTTTTGCCTGCGATCAGGCAGACAGGCTTGGAGACAACAATCTCGACGCTGCGGGCGCCGATGAAGTTGCTCGTGCTGATTTTCGTGATTTTCATTGTGTTGCTCCGATATGTTTCCAGGTGTCGCCGCGGACGATGTGGCTGATGGCAGGCCTGCTCACTCCGAACTGGCCGGCGATGGCCCTGTGCGAAATGCCAGACGCCGCCAGCCGGCGAATCTCGATGACTGAATCTGCGGTGAGCTTCGCCTTGCTGTTTTTCTCGCCTGCGGCGATGGTTCCGTGGGTGATCTTGTCGCGGTTGTTCTCGGTCTGGCTGTCGATCCGAAGGTTTTCCGGGCGGTTGTTCATCTTGTCGCCGTCGTTATGGCAGACGACCATCCCGTCGGGACGGCCGCCAATGAACGCGGCTGCAACCAGCTGGTGGATCGCATACGTCCGGCGCTTTCCTTGCCGGCAAAGATCGACCTGCGGATAGCCGGCCGACCCGATGCAAACCTTGAGGAGCTTGGAGGTCTTGAAACTGAACACGTCGCCATCGCTGGAAACGTCATACAGCCCTTCAAACCCCGGAATCTGTTTCCAGACCTTCATGGTCAGGCCGCCTTCTGGTCGTTGCTGTCGTCGTTGGCGGCGTTCTCTTCGTGCCAGGTCTTCCAGCCGCGAATCCACTCGATGACCAGCTCGCTGCGGATGATCGGGCAGTCGCTCTCGGGCTTGCCGTCGGCCGCCGCCTGGTAGCCGTCCTCGAAGGACTTCTGCAGCTCTTCCTCGGTCGGGGTCGTGTCGCCGGGGGCGGGCAGGCCGGGGACTTCGCCCTCGATCACTTCGCCCTCGATCACTTCGCCTTCACCGTCGCCGCCGTCCATGCCGCCGCCGTCGTTGTCGTGGTACTCGTGGCCGAGGTCCATGCCGCGCTGGTCGGCCTCGCCTTCAAAATCGCTCATGCCGCCGGTGTAGTCGGCCGCGTTGGCGACCACGACGAGCACCTCCTTGCCAGCCACGTCGAACAGGTCGTGGAGGTTCGGAGCGCCGGCCCCGAACTTGACCACCGCCTTGACGCCGTCCTTGATGGTGATCTGGTCGAGATCGCCGGCAACCACGGTGCGGCCCTCGGCGGCCAGCATGTGCACGGCCATCTTGACGTTCGTCTCCACGCGATTGCGGAGGCGGTCGATGATGTCGTCCTGCTTCTTCTTCGTGAGCTTCGGCCAGGGGTCCGGCAGGAGCTTCAGCTCCATTACGAGGGCCTGCAGTAGGTCTTTGCCGATGGTGTCGGCGGTCATGTTGCGGAAGTCTTGCGGTGCGTTCATGGTTTGTGTCCTTTCGGCTATTCGTCGTTGGCGATTCGTTCAAGGTGGTCCTTCTGGGCGTCGCTGATGTACATCCGACGCCCGTACTCGGTGTAGCGGCCCTTCATGTCGGCCACGAACGACTCTTCCCAGTCGTTCGCGGCGTTCATGCGCGCGTCCTCGAGCAGCTCCTCGAATTCCTTCTCCTCGTAGAGGTCTTGCACGCGCTGGCTCATGGGTTACTCCATGCTCATGCCGCCGCGCTCACGGCGGGGGCGGCTGGTGGTCTGCTGTCCGGCCTCGGCCATTTCACGGGCGTGGATTTCGGCCAGTTCCTCGGCGCTCGGCTGGAATCCGCCGGCATCGCCAGCGGCGCCTTGCTGCTCGAGCTGGCGCAGTTGGGCGTCGTCCTGGTCGGTGATCTCGCCGGTTTCCTGATCGACAGAGCCGGCCGCGTATGGCGCGTCGTCCGGCACGATGGCGAAGTCGCCGTCCATCGCGTCGAGGTGCTGGTCCTTGCCGCCTTCGGCCATGCCGTCGAGTGCTGCGGCGGTCTGGAACTCGATCGAGAGCGGCAGGTACTTGGCCAGGCGACGGATCACCGTCTTGCGGCCCATTTCCGTGAAGTTGTCCTTCCACGGCCCGTACTTCCCCTTGCTCTTGGTGGCGGCCATGATCTCCTGCACCTGGCGCATGCTCATGAACTCGAAGCAGTGGCCGCCGTCCTTGAGCTTGGCCACGGCATAAAAGCCGAGGATGTCGCCGCGCTCGCCCAGCGACGGCACATGGACCAGCTTCTCTTCGAGGCCATAGACCAGTTCGAACTTGTCGTTCTCGCACACCTCGTGGGCGGCGATGCTGACGATCTGGCCGGAGCGGCGCGCGAGGTCGATCAGACCCTTGTAGCCGATGATGACCTGCACCGAATTGACCCAGCGCTCGTTGCCGTTGGCGTCCTTGCGCTTCGTGTTGAAAGGGACGAGATAGGCATGGCCGAGAACGGTGTTCGGTTCGAGACCCATCTGGGCGCATTGACCGATGGCGCCGACGAGGCTGGCCACGTCGCACTTGGCCAAGGCCGGGGTGGTGGTGGCCGCGATCTGGGCGACCTTCAGCAGGCGCTCGGCGTTCAGGTGCTTCGGCAGCATCTTGGCGATTTCGCCCTGTTTGGTCTTAAGTAGATGGGCGATCTGCTCCTTGGGTTTCATGTCGGACAGCTTGACCGGCGTCTCGCCACCGGTTGCTACGGCTTTCAGTGCTTGGCTGCTCATGTGTTTTCTCCTTGAGTGAGCGGGTGTTACTTGACGATGAAGGGGCGGGCGCCGGGCTTCGTGGTGGTGAATTGCGCGGTGTGGTCGGCCGTCGGCTGCAGGTCGAGGTAGGCGGCCTTCCAGTCCGTGGTCACGCTGTCCTTGTTGTTTTTCCACGTGGCCAGCGGCTTGCCTCGGTACAGCAGGGTGGCGGCGGTTCCCATGCGGGCCTTGATCTGCGCGGCGATCAGTTCGATCTGGCCGTCGAGGTTCTTGGCGTCGGACTTCATGTCCTTGAGGCGCTGGCAGATCAGCGCCAGCTCGTCGTCGGCCTCGATCGCGGTACCGCCGTCGCGCTGGTATAGCCACTTCACGTCGACGGGGTCGGTCGGCTCGGGCGGGTTGCGGTCTTGAATGCGCTGCCAGAACTCGATCTCGCGGGGGCGCATGCCGGCGATGGTTTCGTCGTCGCGGTCAAGGAAGTGGATGCGCAGGTCATCGGCGCCGATCAGCGCGGCAACGATGGCGCGGCGGCGCGGCTTGATCATCAGGCCGTGCATCACCTGGGCGGCGTAGTAGATTGGGATTTCGTCGGTGCCTTCCTCGCCCCAGTCCTTCGCGGCGAACGGATGCACGGTCTTCATTTCCCCATTCACCTCCTCGCCGTCGATCAGCAGCTCGAGGTCGAGTTCGCAGGCCAGGAACGGAAACTCGGGATCCTGATAACGCTCGTTGCGGGCGATGACTTCGACGTCGTGACCGCGAGCCTGTAGCTCATCGACCAGCATTTCGACGACGACCGGCTCCCAGCGCTTGCCGCGGTTCAGGACGCGGTCGCGCATCGGGCTGGACTCTTCGACGAAGGCGCCGATCTTTTCTTGGTACAGCTGGAAAGGGGTCTTCCACTTCGAAACACCAAGGATCGCGGCGGCATCGCTGCCACCGATGAACTTGGTGCGGTCGGGCATAAAGCCCGGGGCGGGTGCGTTCATGTTGCTGTCTCCTTCAGATGGTTACGCGGGCAAGGCGCCAGGCATTGCGAAAGGTGTGGCCGCGGCGCAGGTAGTAGAGGAAGTCGGCGATGAACTTCTTCATCACGCAGCCCTCCGGGTGGTGCTCTTGATCGCCTCGACCTTGATGGCGAGGCCTCCAGCCGGCTTCTCGCTGTCGAAGTCGGGGAACATGATTTCCATGGCCTTGGTGACCGCATCGCAGGCATGGGCGGCGATCAGGCCGATCTGCTCCGGCGCACGGCCGGGCACCGTCACGCTGACGCGGAACGGGATCAGCTTCTTGGTGTTGATCTCGTCGAGCATGGCCTGCTCGACCGGAGACAGGTGGCCCAGGCGCTCGTCTGTTGTCATGACGCCGTAGAGCTCGCGCTCGGCGTCAGCGATGCCTTCGTGGCAGGGGGCCAGCTCCTCGTCGGTGAATTGGCGAGAAACCGGAATCCCGTGGCGCACGCAGTAGGCCTCCTGGGTCTGCTGGGCGATCTTGAAGAAGTCCATGTTCATCTCCTTGAAGTGCGTTACAAGAAACTACAAGCGCATCTTACAAGGCGATCTTTCAAAGTGTCAAGCAAAACTTGTAGCCAGCGAACAAGCGCGGCTTTCAGCGAAAGATCAGGACGAAAAAAAGCCCGCTCGGTGGCGGGCTTTTTTTGGAGAGGTGGCGGTCAGGTTAGCGGCGACTGCTGCGGCACATTCGCCGCTCGTCCCTGTCCTTTTCCTTGGCGTCGGCAACAGTCTGCCATTGCATGTTGGCAGGTTCGTCCTGGCCGCCTGCGCAGAGAGGGATCACGTGGTCGATGATGTACCCAGGACACGCGCCGCGAGGCTTCCCGGTGCTCGGGCATGGCTGCTGCCGCTTGAACTCGGCCTTGGCCGAGCTGCTGCGCGGAATTTTCGCTTCAACTGCCGGCGCCACCATGGCACTCGCCGTCACAGCAAGGATCAGCTTGCGGATCATTGTGCCGGCTGGAAGGCCTCGATGGCCGCCCACATTCCGTCGCTCTTCTGCGAGGTGGCCGCGGTGAATTCGACGACCGCCGGGCGCACAGATAAGAGCTTGAAGGAGCCGTCCTCTGGAATCTGAACGCAGTCGAAGCTGCGGAACATAGCCTCGAACTTGGTCTTTTCCTTTTGGGTGGCGTGCATCAGCAGCTCATTGAACAGCTCCTCGGTGCGACACCCCGCCAGGAATTGACCCTTGACTGGCTTGACCATCATCTCGGGCCTGAGCACGGCCTTTGCCGGTTCCGTTGGCTTTGCATCGTCACCGCAGCCGGCCAGCACGGCAACAGCAGCGGAAATGGTCAGACAGGTCAGGTATCGCATCACAGCTCCCGGAAGTTGTTCTCGTCGAAATGGGGGCACCAGTCGCAGCCGAGCCGAACCGCGCCGGCCTGAATCTGGGCCGGAGCCGATGCCGGATGGTCGGCATCGATGGTAATGCCGTGCCGGCGCAGCAGCGCGCAGGGGAACAGGTAGCGCTTCGAGCCGTCCAGACTGAACCGTGAAATATCAAGGTCAGGCCGAACCGGAAATGGGTCGTCGATGGTCTCGTGACAGTAGGCGGACCGATCGGCAGCCGTATCGGCTTGCAGGTAGCACCGCAGGACCATGGTCACGGTTTCGGGATCCGGGCGTAGCCGGCCGCCGGCATAAACCTGAACGCCTTTGATCTCGTCCAGGTAGTTCAGCAGCGACATGACCGCCTCGGCCTGTGGAGCACTACGGCCGAAGATGCCCACGTGCATCACCGTGCGACCGATGGCGGCGTCTGTCCTGGTGCTTGCCATAGAAAGCAGCTCAAGCGCGATCGAGTAGGACGGCGAGCGGTTTTTCGGGAAGGCGACAACTACGAGAGCCTGGTCCGACAGGCCGGCGAGCCGTGCCGGTGTGGTTGCCTCCCCCTCCATGCGTCACATCTTCTTGGCGTTCCAGGCAAGCACCACGCGGCCCAGCACCTGGAACTTGTCGCGCTCACCGTTCTGGATCAGGTAGGGCTCGTACTTCTTGTTGTCGGAGATCATCAGCACCGATCCATCCGGCCGGCGCTGCAGCCGCTTGATGTAGAGCTCGTCGTTCAGCGCGAGCACGAACACGCCATCGATCTTGATGTCGGTCACCCCGCGATCGACCAACAGCAAGTCGCCATCGTTGAAAGTGCCCTCCATGCTGTCGCCGTAGCCGGTGATCAGCGCCAGGTTGTTCGGGCTGCTGGCAGTAATGTTGCGACGAAGCCACGCCCCGGTCACAGTCATGCGCTCGACGGCCTCTTCGTGATCCGGAAGCATGGCGCCCGGCCCCATCGATCCGACGACATCCAGGACCGGAATCACAACGGTGTCGCGGTACTCCTTCACCTGCGAGCTGTCAGCGCCACGCAACAGGCCGTTCGCCTTCTCGATGGCCTCCTCTGGCTTGTCCCAATCGACGAGCACCAGGCGCCCCGAATCTGCTGCCAGCTTCTTCATGGCGGGGAGTCCGGCGAACTTCCACGAGGTGACCTCGACGAACAGCTCCCGGTCGTCCTTCTTGATTCGCAGGTCGGGAACGTACTGATAGCCGTCGCCGGAGAACTCTGGCGGCAGTCCGGCAGACGCCTTCTTGTTGAGCGCCTCAACCTCCCAGCCATCCGACTCGAGCATGCGTGCCACGACATCCTCGGCCTTCGGTCGAAGACTGCCGCCGTTTTCCGTCCCGTACTGGATGCGGGCTGGCGACACGCCGAGGAATTCGGCCAACCTGGTCAGATTCTTCCCGCGTGGCGACGTCTCGCCGGCAATCCATTGTTGGACCGCTTGAGGCGATACGCCCACGTAGCGGGCAAGTTCCGACTGATTGCCGCCGTTCTTGGCTTGCAACAGGTCGGCGATTCGTTTGGCCATCTCAGTACTCATATCGACTCCAAGAATACAAGGTCGCCTTGTAGAGCGCACTACAAGATTCACTTGACACAGGTAGGGCAATACTGCAAGATTCGCTTGTAACCAACCACCAAGAGGTCTCCGAGCATGGAAACCCCCACCCCCATCGAAAAAGCTGTGCGCATTGCCGGAAACCAGTCGGCGCTTGCGCGAGCTGTGAATGTTTCGCCCCAGGCAGTTCAGCAGTGGGTCGAGTCCGGCCGCGTGTCCCACAAGAAGGTCATCGACGTGGAGCGTGCGACTGGCGTTTCCCGTTCTGAGCTGCGTCCTGATCTGTACCCCGACGAACCCCAAAGAGCTGCTGCCTGACAGGAGGCAGTCTCTTTTTTTTGCCTGAAAAAGACACCCCTAGAGGCCCCTAACGATTAGGGGGAAGGAGAAACGATGCAAGCGAAGCTGTTTTATGAGGACGAGTTCGAAGCGCTCAACCTGATGGTGAGCAACAGCCAGAAGACTCCCAAGGAGCTGGCTTGCTACCTCTTTCCGCACCTGAAAGCCGAGTCGGCCTATGCCCCCGGCTCAAGGCCTGCCTGAATCCTGAGAAGGACGAGCGCCGGCACATGGCCGACGGGGGGCGCCAGAGGACTGAAGTCGTCTGGATCAACCCAGCGTGTGCGGACGCATTGCACCACGCCCGCGGGGGGCTTTTCAGATGAACTATTACGAGCGCCACTTAGGCGACTATTCAAAGGACACGGCACACCTGACCATGATCGAGCACGGCGCCTACGGCCTGCTGCTCGATCGCTACTACGGCACCGAGGCCGGCATTCCGGCCGACCAGGTGCATCGGATCGCCCGCGCCCGGACCAAGGAGGAGAAAGCCGCCGTCGATGTTGTCCTGGCTGAGTTCTTCCAGCTGGTCGACGGCGTCTGGATCAACAAGCGCGCCGAGGAAGAAATCGCCAAGGCACACGTGAAGATCAACGCCGCCAAGGAAAACGGGAAGAAAGGCGGACGGCCCCGGAAGGTTAAACCGGGTTCCGAAAACGAAACCCAGCCGAAACCCGGTGGGTTTTCCGTGGGTTCCGAAAACGAAACCCAGCAGAAAGCTCACCAGTCACCAGACACCAGTCACCAGACACCAGAAGAACTACCGGTAGTGGGTGAACAACCGTCAGGGGGCGAATCGACCACCGGAAACGCTACCCGGGTCGGCGCCCTGTGCAAGCAGCTTCGCGGCATTGGCATAGACGCAGCGCCGCACCTGCAGGTATGGCCTGAACTGCTGGACCGCTTCACCGACGAGCAGATCATCGCCGTGGCCGAGATCGCCAAGGCACGCAAACCCGACGAGCGCATCCACCTGCACTACCTCGTCCCGATCCTGAACGAACCGCCCAAGGCCCCAGCCGTGAGCGGCAAGCGCAAGCCCGCGCCCGACAACTTCGAAAACCGCGACTACGGACAAGGAGGCCGCCTGTGACCACCGCAACCGCCGACATGGGCATCCACACCGAACCCAAGACCCGCGCCGACACGTGCGCCACCCACGGCCCGTTCGAGGCGAAGTGCTTCATCGGCTCGATCTGGTCGAAGTGCCCGACCTGTAGCGAGGAAGCGGCAGCCCGGGAGAAAGCCGAGCGTGAGGCGAAGGAGCGCGACGACCGCAGGCAGGCGTGGCAGCGTCGCATCGGTGACGCCGGGATCCCGGAGCGGTTTCAGAACCGCAGCCTCCAGAGCTTCGTTGCGGAGACTGACGCCCAGGCAGCCGCGCTGCAGTTCGCTACCGCCTACGCCGACAGCTTCGACGACGCACTGGCCACCGGCCGCAGCGCGCTGTTCATCGGGAAGCCTGGCACCGGCAAGACGCACCTCGCCGTCGGCATCGGCCTGCGGATCATGCACCGTGACAACCGCACGGTGCTTTTCACGACCGTGATGCGCGCCATTCGGCGGGTCAAGGACACGTGGGGGCGAGAAAGCCGCGAGAGCGAGACGCAGGCGATTGCTGCCCTGGTGTTTCCCGACCTGCTGATCCTCGACGAGGTCGGCGTCCAGTTCGGCAGCGACACCGAGAAGCTGATCCTGTTCGACGTGCTCAACGAGCGCTACGAGAAGCGCCGGCCGACCCTGCTGCTCTCGAACCTGACGCTGGACGACGTGAAGTCGTACCTCGGCGAGCGGGTATTCGATCGGCTGCGCGAGGATGGTGGCGAGGCCATCCCGTTCGACTGGCCCAGCTGGCGCGGCCGGGTTGCGGCCTGATGTGCGGAGCGAAGCCATGCGACAAGCCGAGCTGCACTTGGGGGGAGAGGCACCGCAAGGAATGCGAGGCCCGGGAGGTCATGCGGTGGTCGCGGGAGAAGCGGGCCGAGTACTACGCGGATGTGAAAAAACGCCGGGGGGAAGCCGCGGCGCAGCAACTGATCAAGAACGTGAGGGAGCAATGGCAAAAATCACAGACCTTGTTGGGCAACGATTCGAACGGCTGACAGTGGTCAGTCTCGCGGAAATGCGAAACGGCCGGCCACGCTGGGCGTGCCGGTGCGATTGCGGCGCCGATGTGGTTGTCGCCGGAAACCACCTAAAGTCCGGCGCCACGCGCTCATGCGGATGCCTGCAGCGCGAGCTGATGGCGGAGCGATCTACTTCCCACGGCAAGAGCGGGTCACGCACCTACACGATCTGGGTCCGTATGCGCGACCGCTGCAACAACCCGAAGAACCTGCGATTTAGCCAGTACGGCGGGCGCGGCATCAAGGTCTGCGACCGCTGGCAGTCTTTCGACAACTTCCTCGCTGATATGGGCGAATGCCCGGATGGCATGAGTATTGACCGCGTCGACGCGAACGGCAATTACGAGCCCGGCAACTGCCGCTGGGCAACCGAGAAGACGCAGCAGAACAACCGCACGACGAACCGGATGATCACGTTCGATGGCAGGACGCAGAGCCTGTCCGAATGGGCGCGGGAGATCGGCATCAAGCCGGGGACGCTACGGAACCGCATCGAAAGCGGGTGGAGCCTTGAAGAAGCACTGAAAAAGGGGAAATTGCAGTGATCACGAGAACAAGAGTCCAGAACAAGGCCGCCGCAGGCCGATTTGCGCTCGGACGATTGAAGACCGGGCAGCGCAACAAGACCGAGTCGGCCTACGAAACATTTCTGGAGGCGCGTCGTCGGGTTGGTGACGTGCTGTGGTTCAAGTTCGAAGGCGTGAAGCTGCGCCTGGCGGACAACACGTTCTACACGCCGGACTACGCCGTCATGCTCGCCAACGGGCAGATGGAGATGCACGAGGTCAAGGGCTTCTGGCAGGACGACGCCAGGGCGAAGATCAAGATCGCCGCGGAGCTGTACCCGTTCCGCTTCCTTGCCGCCCGACCGAAGGCGAAAAAGGACGGGGGCGGGTGGGATGTCGAGGTATTCGAGTGACTGGCTATCGCTGCCCGCTGGCATCGTTGCAGCCATCCCGCCCAGACACCGAGCAGATCAAGCGCGAAGGCTGGCAAGAACAAGGGATTCTGGTGGTGTCCGTCGATGATCACCGGCTGGACTTCGTCCAGCGCGAATTTGTAAAACAACTGGGAGAAAAACTGTATGGGTCAAAGCGCCACCGCTGAAGTGTTTGCACCGCTGTTCGAAAGCGCGCATGGTGCCTTGGTGTTCGCGTTCAACTTCTCTGGCCAGTGCTACGACAGGCCGATGATGAACCGGCTGGCGTCGCCGTCCGTGGGAAGCGGCAAGGGGCTGGTTGGTCTCGACGGCGCTGCCCAGGCAGGCATGATCCGGGCCGAGGTTCAGGCAATGGGGCGCCTGGCCGAGGCGATCCTGCTGGCACGCTTGGCGCCCCGGACGACGCCTTGCAGCTGCCGATCCTCTTGCTGCTGCGGCCACAAGCCGAACCGGGAATGGACGGATGCAATCGGCTACTTGGCCGACTACGTGCGCACTACCGCATTGGCCGGCTGCTCGTCCAACGGGATGATGCGACGGGAATATGTCGTCCGTTACTTCACCCCCAAGAACCAGCGCGTGAGCATCGAGGACTTGGCTGAAAAGCACGACGTGGCCAAGAATACGGTCAGCGCTCACGCCGGGAAGGTGGCTTCGTTGTTTTCCGGCACCCCGGCAAAGCGAGAAAAGGCGGCTGTACCGGGCCTTGAGGGCGCGGCCATGAACGCGATCGAGGACCGGCTGCGCGACATCGGCATGGTAGCGTAGCGAAATTCCTCTTGCATGTTGGGCAAACCATGCCCAAAATAGCGCGTAATTCAATAGTCCTCGAACTACGCCCAAGGCCCGGAACCGCACAAGCGACCGGGCCTTTTTCATTGCTTGCTGTCTCCTCCCCCTGCCGTTCCGGCGGGTTTAAGCGCGCCTCCCGGCCACAAGCTGGGCGGCGCGTTTCCCTTTGTGGGAGGGGCTTTTTACCATCTATAAAACGCCGCCCATGGCTCAACCGACCATCGACACCCGGCCGATCGATGCCCTGATTCCGTATGCCAGGAACAGCCGTCCGCAAGCTCTACGCCGCTGGCAAGCGCCTGTATCCGCCGCCCGGCCGTGCCCAGGGCGCCGAGCCGTTCCCGGAAGGCACCGTCCCTGTGCTGGACGCCTCCGGCTGGACCGATGCGCAGTTCCGCGCCTACGTCATCGCCGACAACAAGCTGGCCGAGTCTGCCGGCTGGGACGAGGAGCTACTGCGTCTGGGTCAAGCAATCGCTGGTGCTCGGGCGGCAGGACTACCACTGGCAACACGAGCCGGTGCTGTACGGCTGGAAGCCGACCGCGGCGCATCGCTGGTACAGCGACCGCAAGCAATCGACTGTCTGGAACTTCGACCGTCCCAGCCGCAACGACGTGCATCCGACCATGAAGCCGGTGGCGCTGATCGAGTACCCGATCACGAACAGCAGCCGCGGCGGTGATCTGGTGCTCGACCTGTTCGGCGGGTCAGGCTCCACGCTGATCGCCTGCGAGAAAACCAGCCGGCACGCCCGGCTGATGGAGCTGGACCCGCGCTATTGCGACGTGATCGTCCGGCGCTGGCAAGACTTCACCGGAGGCGCCGCTCTCCTGGGCGAATCCGATATGACGTTCGCCGACATCGAGGCGGCCCGCAGAGGCAACGAAAATGGCGAACAAACCGACGGGGCGACCCCCGTACCAACCGACTGACGAGCAGCGGAAGCTGGTCGAGCAGCTGGCAGCTTTCGGGATCCCGCTGGAGCAGATGGGCCAGATGGTCACCGACCGCAACGGCAAGCCGATCACGGTCAAGACCCTCCGCAAGCACTTCAGCACTGAGCTGGAAACCGGCGAGCTGAAAGCCAACACCAAGGTGGCGCAGTGCCTCTACAAGCAAGCCACCGAGGGAAACGTGACCGCACAGATTTTCTGGCTGAAGACCCGGGCGCGCTGGAGGGAATCACCGCAGAGCATCGAGCTGTCCGGCAAGAACGGCGGCCCCATCCAGAACGCCAACCTATCGAAAGACGAATTCCGGGAGATCGCCAGGGAAATCGCTGACGAGGTGTGACCATGCGCCAGTTCAGCCCGGAGGAAGAATTCGCGGCTGCGAAGATGGCGCAGTCGGACCTGTACTTTTTCTGCCGCTGGATGTTCATGAAGCGGCGCCGCTACAAGTGGCTGCGCGGGCCTCACCACAAGGCCATCTGCGACGCCCTGATGCGGGTGTTCCGCGGCGAGTGCAAGCGCCTCATCATCAACGTGCCGCCTCGGTACTCCAAGACCGAGATCGCCGTGGTGAATTTCATCGCCTGGGCATTCGGCCAGGTTCCGGACGCGGATTTCATCCACGCGAGCTACGCCGCGCCGCTGGCGGTGAATAACAGCGCCAACGTGCGCGCCATGTTGCAGCACGAGGCCTATCAGCAGGTTTTTCCTGCCTGCCGCCTGGCGTCCGATGCCAAGAGCCACTGGACGACCACCGAGGGCGGCGTGATGTACGCGGCCGGTGCCGGCGGCACTATCACCGGCTTCGGCGCCGGCAAGCATCGCGAGGGCTTCGGCGGGGCCATCATCATCGACGACCCGCATAAGCCCGACGAGGCCAAGAGCGATGTCATCCGGCAGGGCGTCATCGACTGGTTCCAGAACACGCTGGAGAGCCGGAAGAACAGCAAGGACACGCCGATCATCCTGATCATGCAGCGCCTGCATGAGAACGACCTGGCGGGCTGGCTGCTTCAAGGCGGCAACGGTGAGGAGTGGGAGCACGTCTGCCTGCCGGCGATCCAGCCGGACGGCACGGCCCTGTGGCCGGAGAAGCACACGATCACCGACCTGCGCCGCATGGAGCGCGCTGCGCCCTATGTGTTCGCCGGGCAGTACCTGCAACGGCCGGCACCTCCGGAGGGCGGCGTCATCAAGCCGGACAACATCCAGGTGATTGACGCGCTGCCGGCCGAGCAGATCAAGTGGGTACGCGGCTGGGACTTCGCGGCCTCGGTCGATGGCGACTACACGGCCGGCGGCAAGCTCGGCAAGCTGCCGGACGGGCGCTACATCATCGGCGACATGGTGCGGCTGCGCTGCGGGCCTGATGAGCGCGACGCCGCGCTGACGAACACAGCCTCGCGTGACAGCGGAGCCGTGCGCATCAGCATCCCCCAAGACCCGGGGCAGGCTGGCAAGACGCAGGTGCTCTACCTGACGCGCAAGCTGGCCGGCTATCGCGTCACCAGCTCGCCGGAATCCGGCGACAAGATCACCAGAGCCGAACCGCTGGCCGCTCAGATCAACGTGGGCAACGTGCTCATGCTGCGCGGCCCATGGAACGACGAGCTGATCAACGAAATGCGGATGTTCCCCAACGGAACGCACGACGACCAGGTCGATGCGCTCTCCAGGGCATTCGCTGAACTCATTGCGCCGCCCGAGCCTGCCAAGCGGACGCAGGTGCAGATCATGGCCAGGTAACGCGGGACGCCTAGCGGAGTGGTGGCGAGTAACCGCCGCAGGCAGCGACGAGGGTGAGGCTACGGTTTCAAGGGACATCTCCCTCTTTACGTGGGCGCGGGCGCTGCCACCTCGAGGACGCACATGTTCAAGACCATCAAAGACAAAATCCAGCGCGACAAGGACTTCCCCCAGCGGCAGTTCGAGATCGATGTGCTGACCCGGGTGCTCCGAGGGAAGCTGTACGACCACATGGAGTACGACTTCAACCAGGAGAAGAAGGACGGCATCGGCGAGTACATCCCGCTGCGAGACCGCCGGCCATCCGTCCGGTACGGCCTGTGCCGCATCGTGGTCGATGACTCGGTGTCGCTGCTGTTCTCCGAGGGCCACTTCCCTGCCGTCGATTGCAAGGACGAGAAGACACGCGACGCCCTGGCCGAGCTGATCAAGGAGACCAAGCTTAACCAGGTGATGATCGACGCCGCCACCACCGGCAGCGTGGGCAGTGTCGCCATCTTCATGCGCGTGCTGTCCAACCGGGTGTTCTTCAAGATCGAGAACACGCAGTACCTGACGCCGATCTGGAAGAAGGACGAGCCGGACACGCTCGAGCGCGTGGTCGAGCAGTACAAGGTCAAGGGCTCCGTGCTCAAGGCCATGGGCTACGAGATCGCCAACGACGACCTGCCGTCGGACTTCTGGTTCCGGCGCGAGTGGGACGCCAACGCCGAGACCTGGTTCATGCCATGGAAGGTCGGCACCGCTGCCGGCGACGGCGATGCGGACGACCCGGCGCCGGTACCAGACACCAACAACACCACGACCCACAGCCTGGGGTTTGTCCCTGTGGTGTGGGTGAAAAACCTCCCGGGCGGCGATGACATCGACGGGGAATGCACGTTCCCGCCGGAAGCCATCGACACCCAGATCGAGATCGACTACCAGCTCTCGCAGGCTGGCCGCGGCCTTAAGTACTCGTCCGACCCGACGCTGCTCATCAAGGAGCCGGCGGTCGATAACGACGGCAACATCATCAAGGGTGGCGGCAATGCCCTGCTGGTGAGCGCCGAGGGCGACGCCAAGCTGCTGGAGATCGACGGCACCGCCTCGGCAGCCGTCATCGAGTACGTGCGCTGCCTGCGCGAGATGGCGCTGGAAACGGCCCACGGCAACCGCTCGAACGCCGACAAGCTGTCGGCCGCTCAGTCCGGCCGCGCAATGGAGCTGATGAACCAGGCGCTGATCTGGCTGGCCGACAAGCTGCGCATCAGCTACGGCGAGGGCGCGCTGCTCGAGCTTCTCCGCATGGTCGTGAAGGCCTCGGCGAAGTTCAAGCTGGTGAAGAAGGACGGCACCGAGATCGGCGAGATGAACACCAACGAGGTGCTGTCGCTGCGCTGGCCGAACTGGTACCAGCCGACCTACGCTGACAAGCAGACCGAGGCCCAGACGCTGGCCGAGCTGCGCGACAAGCAGCTGATCTCCCAGGAGACCGGCGTCAAGACGATCGCAAGCAGCTACGACATCGCCGACCCGGCCGACGAGCTGCGCAAGATCAAGGCCGAACCGCCGCCCCCGGGCGACGGCGGCGACCCGAAACCACGGCAGCAGCCGCTGTCGCAATCTGAGGACTGACCATGGCAACCTACGACCTCAACCAGGTGGCCGGCGCCGTGCTGATGCAGCTGTTCCCCATCGGCAAGAAAATCCGCGTGCTCCTGCAGCTCATCACTGGCGTGCCGACCAACTGCATGCTGTCGGTGGCGATGTACGACTACTGAGCCACCCGCTTTTGTTTCACCCAACCAGCCCGCTCGATGCGGGCTTTTTTCCTTCTGGAGGATGACTGATGTCTGACCCGAACAGCCCCGACCAGGGCATTCCCGATCTTCACGGCGGCAATATCGCCCCCTTCGCAGCCCACCGGCTCCGCGTTCCCGGCGTGATCGTTCTGATCTCGAACGAGGACGGCACCATCGGCATGAGCGCCCACGGTGTCAATCACTCTCGCGCCAACGAGATGCTGTCCGTCGGCATCTACATGAACCTCGACCAGCACTATGACCTGGTGCGGAAAGGCGCCGCAGGCCAAGATGCCCGCGACCACATCGAGGCTCTCGACCACTTTGAACGTAAGGAGACCACGCAATGAGCATCCTGATGCAGAAACTGATGCGCCGGTACATGGCACCCGAAGGCGATGGCGGCAGTGGGGGCGGCGGCGGGAATCAGAATCCTCCGGCCGGCGGCAACCCGGCACCGAAAGACCCCGACGACTCCCGCGAGAGCTTCTCCCGCGAGTACGTCAAGGAACTGCGCGAAGAGAACAAGGGCTGGCGCCTCAAGGCCCAGCAGCTCGAGCGCGAACGCGACGAGGCGAAGACCGCAGCCGAGAAGGCAGCGACCGACGCCGATACCAAGGTCAAGGACGCCCACACGGCCGCCGAGCAGCGCGTCATCCGCGCCGAACTCAAGGCCGAGGCGCTCAAGGCCGGCATGGTTGATCTGGATGGCCTCAAGCTGGCTGACCTCTCTAAGGTCAAGATCAACGAAGCCGGCGAAGTCGAAGGCGCGGCCGAGCTCATGGACGAGCTGAAGAAGGCCAAGCCTTACCTCTTCACCGCAACCCAGCACAGCAGCACCCCGGGCAACAAGCCTGATCCGAAGCCGCCCGCTGCCAAGAAGGCAACGGAAATGACGGACGAGGAATACGCAGCCGCCCGCAAGCAGTTCAAGTAACCCACACCCGGCGCCGGAGCCTGATGCTTCCGGCGCCTTCTCCCGTTTCACCCATCGACGGGCGCATCCGCGCCTGACCCATCGGGGCCTGACGCCCAGGGGATTCATCTACCACCCTGAGTCAAGGAGGCACCATGCCCATCCAAAATATGCCGGCGTCGCTTCAGAACGCCATCCAACAAGGCTTCCTGGAGCGCGAGTTCCAGACCGGCCTTCAATCTGCCATCGGCTACCGCGCCATCGCCGACCGCGAACCGGTCTCGATCAACGTCGGCGAAACCGTCACCAAGACCCGCGCCGGCCTGAAGGCACCCGTCACCACGCCGCTCACGCCGTCGGCCAACACCAACCTCGACAACGGTATGACGCCCACGGCGCAGACCATCGAGCAATACACCCTCGGCATCGATCAGTACGGTGACACGATCGATCTCAACGTCGTGACCTCGCAGGTCGGCATCGCCAACCAGTTCCTGCTCAACGCTCGAACCAATGGCATCCAGGCCCGCCAGTCGCTCGATCGCATCGCCCGCAACGCGCTCTTTGCCGCCTACCTCGGCGGCCACACTCGCGTGCGGACGACCCTCGGCGTTCCGGCTGCCACCATCAACGTCGATGACGTGCGCGGCTTCGAAACCGTGCTCGGCACTGGCGCGATGGCCGGCAAGTACGTCGCCGTGTCCGCGACCTACACCGCTTCGCTGGTGATCGGCAGCAACACCTACACGCTGATCGGTACCGCCCGCGACGGCTCCAACGTCTCGACCACCCCCGGCGGCTACTCCGGCACGCTGACCTTCTCCGGCAACGTGACCGTGGCTGACGCTACCGCGGGCAACCGAGTCGATCACGCGAACGGCCCTGTGCTGGTGCGCCCGAACGGCAAATGGACTGGCGGTTCCGCTTACGCGGCCACCACCAACACCAACGCGCTGGCCAGCACAGACGTGCTGACCCTCGGCGTGATCGAGGATGCCATCGCGCAGCTGCGCAACAACACCGGCATCCAGGATCAGCTGTTCAACCTGTACCTGGACAACGTGTCCATGCGTCAGCTCTTCGCCGACCAGGACTTCAAGCTGATGTACCAGGGCCAGTACGGCAGCGCCGAAGCGCAGCGCGGCAAGGTGTTCCAGCTGATGGGGGCGAACTTCATCCCCACCACTGAGGCGCTCACCCAAGCGCACCCGAGCACCGCCGGCCTGACCGTGCGTCGCCCGATCCTGGTGGCCCAGGGCGCGCTGGTCGAGGGCGACTTCGCCGGCATGGCAGAGAAAGCCAAGGAGCTGGCCGATGGCAACAGCGAAATCCAGATGGTGGATGACGTTGCCCAGGTCATCCGTGGCCCGATCGACCGACTGCAGCAGATCATCGCTCAGTCCTGGTTCTGGATCGGCGGCTTCGTCGCCCCGACCGATGCCACGGCGAACAGCAACATCATCCCGACCGCTGGCGCGCAGTACCTCAAGCGCGCTGTGGTGATCGAGCACGTCTAACCCGAGCGGCGGGGCTGGAAGATTCTGGCCCCGCCCCCGACACCACGGAGGCCAAGATGGCAAAGAACACCCCCAAGGCGCCGGCCGCACAGGCAGACGCTACGAAACCGGACGCATCAGCGCCCGCCCCCGACACCACGGAGGCCAGCAATGCCGATCAATCCCCTGTCCCCGGGGCTGACTCCGCAGCAGCCGAAGGGGCCGCAACCGAGCCGCCTGCTGATGGCGCTCCTCAATCCCCCGAAGCGGCGCCGGAAGTAACGGCCGCTGCCCAGCCGCTGGACCCCAACAAGGTCGAGCAGCCGAAGGACGCCCCCGCGGCTAAGGAGCCGCCCCCGCCGCTGCCCAAGCGCATCAAGCTCGTGACGCCTTACGGCTTCTACGACGACGCCGAGCAGCTGCGCATGTGGCAAGCCGGCCTCGAAACCGACGACCCCGACGAAATCGAGTTGCTGGTTACCCGCGGCGCCGAGTTCGAGCTCCTGGAGTAAGCGATGGCATTCACCGACGCGGAAAAAACCGACATCCGACGCTTCTGCGGCTACGGTGCCTTCGGTGGCGGCCAGCCGCTGCCCGCGTCGGGCTATCGTTTCTCGACGCAGTACGGCGTGCTCGAGTACAAGCTCAATACGCTGTCAGCGGCAGAGGAGACCATCACCCGCACCTACATGACGAGCCTGGCGCAGCTGGAGACCGACATCATCGGTGCCAGCGGCGTGCGCCAGAACCTCGACACGGACGCGGCAGCGGTCTGGACTCACAACAAGAACGAGTACCGGGACCGCAAGGCCTTGTTCAACGGGACGCGCCGCGAGCTGTGCGCCTTCCTGGGCATCCAGCCCGGGCCTGGCCTCGGCAACGGTGGCCTGACGCTGGTGGTGTGACATGGACGCCGCGACCATTCAGGCCAAGATTTACGCCGGCCGCGCCAAGGCCGCGCTGCGCCTGGGGATGGACTGCAAGGTGTTCCGGCCCCTCGCCGCCGCGGCGCCCCTGGGCAACCAGGTCGCCACGACCAAGGCAGCCTTCAACGCTGGCGACAGCACCTATAAGGCGGCCAACCTGCCCGGCGATGCGATCTGGTACGGCGATTTCGACGGGAGGCTGACGCAGCCCGGCGATTACCTCGTGCGCGTGGCCGACGGGCAGACCTACTACATCGCCGGACAGCAGCAGCTCCTGCCGATCATCTGCGTGGATTGCAATCGGTCGGTGCATGTCACCCGCCAGCAGTCCCAGACGGGCGTCGGCGCGATCAACTACGGCGGCGCAGTACCGGCGCAGGATACCGACGTCCTGGGCACCGCCAGCGCCCTGTGGCCAGCCTCCATCCTGTTCGGCGGCAAGAGCCAGGCGGCCGTCGGTCTGCCGGGTGACGTGAAGAACTCCGGCTGGCGAATCATGCTGCCGCCGTCCGTGCCCGTGACGCTACTGGCTGGCGACATCGTGACCGATGACCTCGGGAAGCGGTACGCGATCGACGGCGCCGAGCTCACCGACCTGGGCTGGCGCATCAACGCACAAGAGGTTCATACCTGATGGCTGACTTGACCGACGTAGGCAATGCGCTGGTGGCGCTCGCCGCCCAGACGCTGTACCCGAACGGTACCGGGCAGCCATCCGTCGCCGGCATCGGCGTGCGCGTGTTCCAGGGCTGGCCCAACCCCCAGCAGCTCGACGCTGACCTGAAATCCGGCATCGCGCAGGTGTCCGTCTTCCCGCGGGACGAGGAGCGCAACACCACGCGCTACTCGAAGGACTGGAAGCAGCTGTCGGTAAATACGCCGACGGTGACGCTGACGGTTGGGGGCCAGCAGATCACGGTCGGCGGCACGATCCCGCCGGCCAATAACGCCCAGAATGTGGGTGTGGTCGCCAACAACCTGAGCTTCGTCTATGCGGTGCAGAACACCGACACGCTGACGAGCGTCGCCACGGCACTGGCTGCACTGATCGCCGCTGGCATTCCCGGCACGACCAGCGCTGGGGCCGTCATCACTCTGCCAGGCACGGCGATGATCGATGCGGCCCGGGTTGGCGTCACTGGCACGCTGATCCGGGAGGTACGGCGTCAAGAGCGCCTGTTCCAGATCAGCATCTGGACGGACACACCGGACCACCGGGACGCAATCACGCAGCCGGTCGATGTTGCCATGGCGGCCACGCAGTTCCTGACGATGCCCGACCAGTCGGCGGCCCGTCTGATCTACAAGGGCAGCCAGGTGATCGACCAGTACCAGAAGGACAAGCTCTACCGGCGCGACCTGTTCTACACCGTCGAGTACGCGACCACGCAGACCGCGGCGGCCACCCAGGTCATCACCGACCAGATCAACATCGCGCCGCAGGCCTACAACGGCGGCCAAATCTCGACCGTCCAAGTCAATCTCTAAGGAGGCACCGCCATGGGAAAAGCCCAGCAAACCATCAAGGCCGTTGAGGCGGCCGTGGAACACGAACTCGTCGTCGTCGAGTCCTTCCTCGATTACGCGAAAGGCCAGGTCATCACCGAGGCCGAGAAAATGAAGGAGCTGCTCGAGAGCGAGTGGCAGAACCACGTCATCAAGAAAGCCAAGCAGGCACCGGCTGATCCGTCCGCCAGCTAAACACCCCGTTCCATCCACCCACGAACCCGCCTTGAGCGGGTTTTTCGTTTTCTGGAGGCCCGAACATGCCTGTTGTCCAACAAGGCAGCATCAACACTGCTGCCCTCGTCATCCCGGACGTATATGTCCAAATCATGCAGCCGCCGCTCGTCATCAACGGGCTGCCCACCAACATTCTCGGCGTCGTCGGCACGGCGTCGTGGGGGCCGGTGAATTCGCCGGTCATCCTGGGCGATCTGCGCGCTGCGGTCCTCAACTTCGGCAGCCCCAACAACCGGAAGTACGACCTCGTCACCGGCATCTGGGCTGCGGCGCTCCAAGGCGCCAACAACTTCCGCGCCGTGCGCGTGACCGACGGCACCGATGTGGCCGCCTCGGTCGTGGTGCTGACCAACTGCATCACCTTCACGGCGAAATACACCGGCACCCTCGGCAACTCGCTGCAGGTCACGGTCGCGCCGGGCAGCAAGGCCAACACCCAGAAGGTGACGGTGGCGCTCCCTGGCTACGTGCCCGAGGTGTTCGACAACCTTGGCGCCGGTCTGTCCGGTAACGCCCTGTGGGTCGCAATCGCCAACGCGATCAACAACGGCACCGACCCGACCCGCGGCGCTTCCGCCCTGATCGTCGCCTCCGCTGGCGCCGGCATCACCGCGCCGGCTGCCGCCACCTACCCGCTGGCGAGCGGTACCGACGGCGCGACCACCATCACCGGCTCGGTGCTGATCGGTCAGGACACCGTCCCACGCAAGGGCATGTACTGCCTGCGCAACACCGGGGCCGGCGTGGCTTTCCTCGCCGACTGCGACGACAGCACCACCTGGAGCACTCAGGTCGCGTTCGGTCTGTCCGAGGGCGTCTATATGATCGGCACCGGGCCGGCCGGCGACACGATCAGCAATGCGGTTAGCGTCAAGAGCACCGCCGGCATCGACAGCTACGCCTTCAAGCTGCTGTTCGGCGATTGGGTCTATTTCAACGACTCGATCAACGGCCTGGTGCGCATGATCTCGCCGCAGGGCTTCCTCGCCGGCAAGCTGGCCAACCTGTCGCCCGAGCAGTCGAGCCTGAACAAGCAGGTCTATGGCGTGGTCGGCACCCAGAAGAGCTACAGCAGCCAGGTGTATAGCTCGGCCGAACTTCAAAGCCTGGCGCAGGCCGGCATCGACGTCATCACCAACCCGATCCCGGCAGGCAACCAGTTCGGCGCCCGCTTCGGCCACAACAGCTCGTCGCTGTTCTCCATCCATGGTGACAACTACACCCGGATGACGAACTTCCTGGCCTACACGCTGAACGCCGCCATGGGCATCTTCGTCGGCCGACTGCAATCCCAGCAAGCAAACGACGCGACCCGCCGCGAGGTCAAGAGCACGATCGACAACTTCCTGGAGACCCTTGTCCAGCAGAAGATGATCGACGCCTACCAGACGCAGTGCGACCTCGGCAACAACCTGCCGCAGCGCATCGCCGCCGGGTACCTGCAAGTCGATGTGAAGGTGCGCTACCTGTCCGTGGTCGAGTACCTGATCGTCAATCTGGAAGGTGGCCAGACGGTGGTCATCAACCGCGTCAATACCAGTCCGGCCAGCTGATCGGCTGATTTCTTCCACGACCTGCCCGCTTCGGCGGGCTATTTCACTTCTGGAGGCTAAACATGCCTGTCAATGGCTTTTCCGTTGGGCGCGACGTGTCGCTCGACATCGTTGGCCCGAGTGGGCCGCTCCGCTTCAACCTCATCACCAAATTCACCTCCAAGCAGGAGGTCAAGAGCAACGCGGTGAAGGGCATCGACGGGATTACCCGTCCGGTGCGTTTCTTCGACGGCTGGTCTGGCAGCTTCGACATCGAGCGCCAGGACTCCACCGTCGATGACTACTTCTCCCAGCTCGAGGCCAACTACTACGCGGGCCTGAACGAGGCAGCGGTGACCATCACCGAGACCATCACCGAAGTGTCCGGCGCCATCACGCAGTACCGCTATGTCGGCGTGCTGCTGAAGCTGGACGATGCCGGCGACTATGCCGGCGATTCGACGGTGAAGCAGAAGATCAGCTTCATCGCCTCGCGCCGTATCAAGGTGGCCTGATCATGACCGACAACGTGAAAGTAACGCTCAACCCGACCACCGAGGTCATCGCCAAGGCCAATGCCGAGGCGGTCGTCACGGATCCCGCAGGCCGCTCCATCAAGCTCAAGAAGCCCGGCGTGCTGGCGCAGTTCCGGCTCGTCGAGGCCCTGGGCGACACGGCGCAGAACGCCGTCTATATGGGCATGGTCATGCCGCTGATCTTCGTCGCGGAGATCGACGGCGACCCCGTCCTGCCGCCCAACACCAAGCGCGAGGTCGAGGCTCTGATCCAGCGCCTGGACACCGAGGGCGTCAATTTCGTGGCGCAGACCGTGCAGGAGAAATTCGGCCAGTCTGACCCCGAGAAGGACAAGGCCACCCTAAAAAACTAGCGACCGCCGCGCCGATTCGGGAATGTCTGTGGCTCGTCCGCAATGGCGTCCCGTTCGACGTGGCGTTCTCGCTCGATGACGTGACTCGGGCGGCCTGGTGCATCGTGTTCTCCGAAATGGAGGGCAACAAGTTCGACTGGCACACCATGCGGTTCAAGGAGGACGAGTGAGAGAGTTCGCAGACATCGCCACCTTCGCCGAGCACCTTCTGACGCTCAACCTGGCCATCGCCGAATCTGCCCACAAGGGGCTGGAGAAGGCAGCCAAGCTGATCGAGAAGGACGCCAAGCGCCAGATCGGGCACTACCAGCCGGCCGTTGGGCCGTTTCAGGATTGGGCGCCGCTGGCGGAAAGCACCGAGGAGGAGAAGGCCCGGCTCGGCTACCCGCTCGACGCGCCACTGCTCCGCGAGGGGCAGCTGCGCGACTCGATCGAGCACGAGGTCGCCGGACTGGAGGCGGTGATCGGTTCGAAGTCCGACATTGCCGCCTACCAGGAATTCGGGACGCGGACGATCCCGCCGCGGCCGTTCATCGGCCCCGCGGCCTTCAAGAACAAGAAGGCCATCCAGGAGATTCTTGGCAAGGCGGTGGTCGAGGGGCTGATCGGTGGCGAGGCCATCCACCAGTCGCTGGGGTACGACTTCGAGACATGAATCAGGCGGTGATGGCTGCCCAGGCCAAGACGGCCAGGAAGAACAGCGCGATGGCTGACGCAACGACGGCGATCACACCGATCAGCACCAGCAGGGCGCGGGTGCTGGCCGGCATCTGGGTTTTCCAGATGCTCAGGGAGGGGCCGACGGCGCGCACGTTCGGGTATTGAACCCAGCTGACGTGATCCGCAAGCCACTCATGGGCGCGTGTGAAAAGCCGCATTTTCGAGGCGATAGACGATGTTTGAAGCATACAAAGTAGCAGTAAAGCTCTCGCTCATCAACAATGTGAGCAGCGGGCTTGTCGTCCTCGCCGGCCAGTTTCAGGCCCTGAACAAGCACATCGGCACGGCTCATGGCAGCGTCAATGCCCTGGAGCGCCAGCTTCTCAGCCTGAAGCGCCTCGGCCTGGTCGGGGGCGCCATGGCCGCCGCGGGCGGCTTCGGCCTGTCCCTGTTCAAGGGGCCGCTGGAGGAAGCCAAGCAGTTCCAGCTCGAGGTGGCGAAGTTCGAGGCCTTGGGCCTTGGCGAGAAGATGAACCGCGACGCGGTCGAATTCGCCAAGGGCATGAAGACCTACGGCACTAGCCTGACCGAGAATATGGTGCTGTTCCGGGACGCCCAGACGGTGTTCCGCGACTCCGGCGATCTGCACCACGCCCAGCTCGTGACGCCGATGCTGGCCAAGATGAAGTTCGCCAACGAGACCCTCTACGGTGCCGAACGCGCCGGAGCGATGGAGGGCAAGTTCATGGACATGCTGCGCGTCATCGAGATGCGCCGCGGCCTGAACAGCCCTGACGAGTTCGCCCGCCAGGCAAACATGATCCAGCAGGTGCTCACCACCTCCGGCGGCCGGGTCGATGCCACGCAGTACCTGAACCTGATCAAGACCGGCGGCGTGGCGGCGAAGTCGCTCTCCAATGAGGCGATGTACTACCAGCTGGAGCCGCTGGTTCAGGAAATGGGCGGCATGCGGGTCGGTACCGGCCTGATGTCGGCCTATCAGAACCTGATCCTCGGCCGGACGACCGTGCAGTCGGCCAAGGAGCTGAACAGCCTGGGCCTGCTCGATCCCAAGCACGTCGAGTACAACAAGATCGGCATGATCAAGCGCATCCTGCCGGGCGGCCTCAAAGGCGGCGACATGATGGAGAAGTCGCCCGTCGATTTCCTCGAAAAGGTGCTGCTGCCGGCGTTCCGCGCCAAGGGCATCACCAGCGAAGAGGACACCCTGCGCGAGATCGGCCTGATCTTCTCGAACCGGACGGCCTCCCAGCTCTTCTCGACGATGTTCCTGCAGCTCGGCCAGATCAGGAAGGGCGAGCAGATGTCGGCTGGCGCCATGAACATCGACCAGGCCGACGCCAAGGCGCGGGAAACCGCCATCGGCAAGGAGATCGAGCTGCACAAGAAATGGAAGGACGTGCTGAACGCCCTGGGCACTGCTGTGCTTCCGATTGCCATCAAGGCGGTAGAAGGGCTGACCGTCGTCGTCAAGGGCGTAGTGAATTTCGCCCGCGAGTTTCCGACCCTGACCAAGTGGCTGACCATCGGCTTCGGCGTCCTCTCCGGGATCGTCGCCGTCGGCGGCACGCTGATGCTGGCGACTGCCGGCTTCAAGGCCCTTGGCCTCGCGCTGTCCCTTGCCGGGGCCGGTGGCATGGGCGGGATGCTTGGCACCGTGGCGGGCGGCATTCTCACGTTCGGTCGCGCCTTGCTGGCCATGTCGGCAACGGTGATGACCAATCCCTATGTGCTGGCGGTCCTTGGGGCTGGCGCTGCCGGTTACGCGGTCGGCACCGGCCTCAATTCGCTGATCAATAAGGGCGTCCAGTGGGCGACCGGGGACAAAAACCAGACCCTCGGCGGCTGGATTTACGACAAGACCCACAAGGACGACACCGCCGAGTGGAACGACAAGTTCGTGAAGTCGCGTGCCCAGCAGCCGGTGCAGGTCAATTCGCAGATCAACATGGACGGCCGCAAGGTCGCCGAGGCGGTGACTCAGCACCAAGCCAAGGAGGCGCAACGTCCGGCCTCCGGGGCTACCCGTTTCGATGGACGCATGACGCCGGCTCCGGTCGGCGCTTCTGGAAGGTGGTAAATGCAACCCGACACCATCCTCACGCTTGGCGACTTCGAGTTCTCGCGCCTGGAAATCCCCGAGAAGATTCCGTTCGGGGGTGAGCAGCACCTGGTCGTGCATGAGCTCGTCGGCGGCATCCGCGTGATCGACGCCATGGGGCGTCAAGACGCGCCGCTGGAGTGGTCGGGCCTCTTTATGGGCCAGAACGCCCTGGAGCGCGCCCGCTACCTCGACGGACTGCGCATCGCCGGCAAGTCGCTGGTGCTGACGTGGGACGAGTTCCTCTACGAGGTGGTCATCGCCTCGTTCAAGGCCGACTTCGAGCGCTTCTACCAGGTTCCGTATCGGATCAGCTGCACGGTGCTCCAAGACCTGAGCATCCCGGTGACGACCATCGCAGACCCGGGCATCGATGACCTGATCGGCGACGACATGAACACGGCTAATGGCCTCGGCGACCTGATCGGCGACGGGCCGCTCTCCAGCCTGCTCGGCACACTCGACAGCGCCATCAAGCAGGTGTCGAGCTTCGCCAATGCCGTCCAAAGCACCATAAATAGCGTGCTCACGCCGCTGGCAGCAGTGCAGTCCCGGGTGCAAATCCTGATCGGCTCGGTGGGCAACGTCATCGGGAATGTCACGACGCTGGGGGGCATCCTCCCCAACAATCCCATCGCGCAGCAGGCAGCCAAGCTGACGGCCCAGGCCACGGCCATGACGCAGCTACCCCAGCTCTACAACCTGCAATCGGTGCTCGGCCGGATGGGCGGCAATCTCGGCTCGATCGGCAAGAGTACCAACACGATCACGGCGGCCGGCGGCAACCTCTACGGCATGGCCGCCCAGGCTTACAACGACGCCACCGCATGGACGACGCTGGCCCGCGCCAACAAGCTGACCGACCCGCAGCTCACCGGCGTGAATACCATCGTCGTGCCTCCGGTGCCAGACAACTCCGGCGGGGTGATGAGTGCGTAATTCCCTTCCTGTCATCGCGGCGGCCCGGCGCCCCCGCGGCATGGTCAAGATCAACGGTCAGATCATGCCCGGGTGGATCGAGTGGGAGATCGACAACAACACGTTCTACCAGGCCGACACCTTCCGGGTGAAGTTCGCCCTGTCGATGATGCCGACCGGCTACGGCGCGGCCTGGTGGGCAGCCCAGAGCAAGATGTACGTCGAGGTGTTTGCCGGCTTCCCGGCCGACCCGGAGAACTTCACCGCCGACGACCTCGACAGCATGCTCTACGGGCAGGTCGATGACATCACCTTCGACCCGGTCGGCACCACCGTGGAAGTCGCCGGCCGCGACCTGACGGCCGAGCTGATCGACACCAAGACCACGGAGAAGTGGCCGAACCTCACCAGCTCGCAGATCGTCGAGAAGCTCGCCCAGCGCCACGGCCTGACGCCGGTCGTGACCAAGACCACGCAGAAGGCCGGGAAGTACTACGAGATCGACCACATCCGCCTGACCGACCAGCGCAGCGAGTGGGACTTGCTGACATGGCTCGCGCACCAGGAGCAGTACGTCGTCTATATGAAAGGCACCGAGCTGCACTTCGAGCCGCAGCCGGAGAAAAGCCAGAACCCCTACGTGCTGCAATGGGAAGCGCCGACGGCCGATAACGCAGCGCCTTCCTTCAACGGCAAGACGATCACCTTCTCGCGCAACCTGACGCTGGCCAAGGACGTCATCGTCGAGGTGCGGAGCTGGAATTCGAAGAACAAGAAGGGCTTCACCAAGAAGGCCCAGGCCACCCACAACAAGAACACCGTCATCAAGGGCGCGGCGCAGCCGACGGGCGACGCCCAGACCTACAGCTACACGGTCCCGGGCCTGACGCCCGAGGAGGCCTTGCAGTGGGCGCAGGCGAAGCTGCGGGAGATCACCGCTCATGAGGTGCGTTTCACGGCCACGCTGCCGGCAGACAACCTGCTCGGCGTCACGGATGTGATTCAGGTGCTGGGCACCGATACGGCCTTCGACCAGACCTACTACCCGGACAGCATCGTCCGGAACATGAGCATGAACGAGGGCTACTCGATGACCATCAACGCGAAGAACCACAGCCCGGAAAGCGTGGTGCTGCCATGATGCGCGGGCTGCTGAACGCCATGCGGGCACAGGCGGACATGGCCGGAAGCGGCCGGGCCTCCGTGCGGCTGGCCATCGTCAGCAGCTACGACCCGGGCAACTACTGCGCCAAGGTGCGCATCCAGCCCGAGGACACCGAGACCGGCTGGCTGCCGGTGGTGTCACCATGGGTGGGTAACGGCTGGGGCCTGTTCGCACCGCCAACCCCTGGCGACCTGGTCGAGGTGCAGTTCCAAGAGGACGACATCGAGGCCGGCTTCGTCTGCCAGCGGTTCTACAACGACACCGACCGGCCGCTGACTGTGCAGAGTGGCGAGTTCTGGCTGGTGCATAAGTCCGGGGCCTTCTTCAAGCTGACCAACGACGGCAAGGCGCTGATAAACGGCCAGCTCGAGATCGATGCCACGGCGCCGACGATCAACGTCACCGCCACTGGCAACGTCAATGTGCAGGCCGGCGGGGTGGCAACCATCAAGGCGCCGAGCATCATCCTGCAAAACGCCGGGGCGGCGCTCAAGAAGCTCTGCACCGATGTGTTCATGTCGCTCTACAACGGCCACACGCACACGTCCGCGGCGGCAGGTTCCCAAACCAGCACCCCGACCCAGCAGGCAAGCGCCGGCACCCATACCACCAACATCGTGCAGGCTGAATGATGAACGACCTCTACCAGTACTTCGGCACCGACCTGAACCCGTCGGCGACCGGCGACCTGCAGCCTGTGGTGAGCACTACGCGGGGGCAGCAGCGCATCCTGCGCCGGCTGCTTACCAACCCCGGCGACTACATCTGGCACCCGGACTACGGCGCCGGACTTCCCAGCTATGTCGGCTCGGTGATCGATGTCCGGCAGATCAAGGCGCTGATCCGCGGCCAGATTCTGCTCGAGGACGCGGTTGCCAAGACTCCGGAGCCTGTCATCGACGTGCAGCCGATCCAGGGCGGCATGACCGTGACCATCCAGTACAACGACGCGGACACCAACACGCCGCAGACCCTTTCATTCAACGTGAGCAAGTGACATGGCGATCACCACCCAAGACTTCACCACCCTGGTGCGCAACCAAGTGACGGCGATCCAGGGCGCGGCCAAGGTGCTCGTCGATCTGACCGTCGGCAGCATCCTCCGCTCCATCGTCGAAGCCAACGCGGCCGTCATCCTCTGGCTCCAGGGCCTGATCCTCCAGCTGCTCGCCATCACCCGTGCGGCCACCTCCAGCGGCGCCGACCTCGACAGCTGGGTGGGCGACTATGGCGTGACCCGGCTCGCTGCCGTGGCGGCCTCTGGCCAGGTGGCGTTCTCGCGCTTCACCCCATCGCAGCAGGCTGTCATTCCGGTGGGGGCGACCGTCCAGACCGCCGACGGCAGTCAGCAGTTCGCGGTCACGCTCGACACCACCAACCCGGCATACAACGCCGCGCTGGGCGGCTATGTGCTCGCGGCCAACGTCAGCAGCATCTCCGTGACCGTGGCGGCATCGACGGCCGGCGCAAGCGGCAACGTGTCGGCCGGCCAGATCAACACCATCACCCAGGCGCTGCCCGGGGTCGATACCGTCAGCAATGCCGCAGCCTTCGTGAATGGCTCCGACGCCGAGAGCGACACCGCGCTGCGCACCAGATTCATCGCCTTCGTGGCCAGCCTGTCCAAAGCCACCAAGGGCGCCATCGGCTACGCCATCACGTCGCTCAAGGCCGGCGTCAGCTACGTGATCGTGGAGAACCAGCTCTACAACGGCACCGCGCAGATGGGCTACTTCTACGTGGTGGTCGATGATGGCACCGGCGCACCCGGCTCGACGTTCCTGTCCTCCGTGTCCAATGCGATCGATGCTGTGCGCCCGGTGTGTTCGACTTTCGGCGTGTTTGCCCCGGTGGTTGTCAATGCCAACGTGTCGATGCTGATCACCACGGCGGCTGGCTATGACCACGCCACTCTGGTCGGCCTGGTCGGCACGGCCATACGCAACTACATCAACTCGCTGACGCTGGGGCAGACGCTGGCGTACTCGCGCCTCGCGCAGATCGCCTACGACGCCTCCCCGGGTGTGACCAACGTCACCAGCGTGACGCTGAACAGCGCCACGGCGGACGTGACGGCGACGAGTCAGCAGGTCATCAAGGCCAACACTGTGACGGTGGCGTAAATGGCAACAGGCGACCAATCCGACATCCTGCAGCGCCTCAAGGCTGTGCTGCCGCGCTGGTTCGGTGACAGCACGGCTATCCTCGACGCGCTTCTCCAGGGCCTCGCATGGGCTGGCAGTTTCGTCTATTCGCTGTGGGCCTACGCCAAACTCCAGACGCGCATCAAGACTGCCACCGATGGCTGGCTCGACATGATCGCCGCCGACTTCTTCGGCACGTCGCTGATGCGGGCGACGAACCAGAGCGACGCTAGCTTCCGGGCGCGGATCATCATCAACTTGTTCCGCGAGCGGGCCACACGCGGCGGCATCATCAAGGTGCTGCAAGACCTGACCGGGCGCACGCCCACGGTGTTCGAGCCACTGCGGCCGATGGATACCGGGGCATATGCGGCGACCAATAGCGGCTATGGCGTTGCCGGCGGCTATGGCTCGATGCTGCTGCCTTTCCAGGCATTCGTGAATGCCCTGCGGCCGACCGGTTCCGGGATCCCCAACGTGGGCGGCTACGGTGGCACAGCCGGAGGCCCCGGGCCGGGCGGTTATGGCGTCGCCTCGCAGATCGAGTACGGCAGCATGGCCATGATCCAGGGCGCCGTGACCGACGCCGACATCTACGCCGCGGTGGATAGCGTGAAGCCCGCTGGCACGATCCTCTGGACGCGCATCAGCAGCTGACGCATCACCCTTTCGACTTCGCAACAGGCCGCCCCGAGCGGCCTTTTTTCATTTGGAGACCTGCATGGATCGCCAGATCATCTACCCCGGAGCTATTCCGCTCGAAACGGACCTGCTAAACACCAACAAGAACGCCATGATCGGCCTGTCGAAGCTGGCAGCCGCGATCCTTGGCACCAGCACCTTCATGAACGGGCTGGCCTGCACGCCGACCGGCCCGGCGTCGCTGCAGGTCTATGTCGCGCCCGGCGAAATTTACAGCCTCCAGAACATGGACGGCACCGCCTACAGCTCGATCGCAGCCGACACCACGCACGCGATCCTCAAGCAGGGCATCATGCTCGACCAGGCGACGCTGTCGTGCCCGGCACCCGTCACCGCTGGCCAGAGCATCAACTACCTGATCCAGGTCGCCTATCAGGACACAGATTCTGGCGCGGTCGTGCTGCCGTACTACAACGCCAGCAACCCAGCGCAGGCCTACAGCGGCCCCAACAACAGCGGCACGGCGCAGAACACCGTCCGCAAGGGCGTATGCGCCGTATCGGCGAAGGCCGGAGTCGCAGCCACGACCGGCACCCAGACCACGCCCGCGCCAGATGCTGGCTATGTCGGGGCCTTCGTGGTTACCGTGGCCAACGGCCAGACTCAGATCACCGCGCCCAACATCAGCACCTATGCAGGCGCTCCGTTCCTGCCGACCGGCGGTCTGGTGGTCGGTGGCCTCCAGAACAATCTCTGCAACAGCTCGGTGGCTGGCGGCACGGCCGATGCCCTGACTGGTTCCTACTTCCCCGGCATCACCGCGCTGCCGGCGGCCGGTGCTGGCGTCCTCACGCTGTACCTGCGCGCCTCCTCGGCCAACGCGACGACCACGCCGACCTTCACTCCGAACAGCGGTGTAATCGCCGCCAAGCAGATCGTTAAAGGCAACGGCCTCGCGCTGGCGGCCGGCGATATTGCCGGTGGCGGCCACTGGATCGAGCTGCAATACGACGCCACGCTCGACAAGTGGGTGCTGCTCAATCCGGCGACTGGCGTCAGCCCTGTAGGTCTCCGTGCCTCTGCGCTGACCACAGTCAGTACGTCCGCAACCCTCACCGCCGCGAACCTTGGGCAAACGATCCTTCTCAACAGTGGGTCGGCTATTGCTCCAGTGCTTCCGCTTGCCTCGGCTTGCCCAGCCGGGACTCGCATCGAGTTTTTCAACACAAACGCGGGCATTGCGACTTTGACTCGGCAGGGAACCGACAACATCGTTCTCAACAGCGCCAACCTGACAACGGTAGCGGTCGGCCTCGGTGACACGCTGACGCTCGAATCCAATGGGTCGAATGCTTGGTATGGCGTTGGCGGATCGGCGCAGCTTGGAGCTGCCGCGAAGTTCGGTTCGTCGATTGGCACCAATGGGTATCAGAAACTCCCCAGCGGGCTGATTGTGCAGTGGGGCCAAGTCGCTACGTCGTCGGGCGGAGATACCGCCGTGACATTCCCGGTGGCATTCCCAACTCAAGGCAACGCGCTCGTTGGCTCGGTATTCAACAACACGACCAACGGCACGTGGTTCCCGGCGTTCTACAACTTCACTACGACCGGCTTCTCGGTGAGCGCCTACCTCTCTACCACAGGAGCGCGCCAAGTTCAGTCTGTTAGCTGGGTTGCATTCGGCTACTAACCAAGGAGCAGAGATGATCTATTTCGCAAAATCGACCGGCGGCTTTTATGTCACCGAAATTCATGGCGATGCTATCCCTGCGGATGCCGTCGAGATCACCGATGACGAGCACATCGCCCTTCTAGCTGCGCAATCGGCTGGCAAAATCATCCAGGCCGACAAGAACGGCAAGCCAATCGCCATCGATCCTCCGAAGCCTACCGCTGCGCAGGTCTGGGAGCGCATCAAGGCTAAGCGCGACAGCTTGACCGAGAACGGCGGCTACAAGGTCGGCACCAAGTGGTTCCACTCTGACCAGAAGAGCCGCAGCCAGCAGCTCGGGCTGGTGCTACTCGGCGCCAACATCCCGGCAGGCCTCCAGTGGAAGACGATGGACGGCAGCTTCATCACCATGACGCAGACGCTGGCGCAGCAGATTCTCGCGGCCGGTGCCGCCAGCGATCAGGCGATCTTCGCCGCCGCCGAGACGCACAAGGCCGCGATGGAAGCGAGCGCCGATCCGGCGTCCTACGACTTCTCCGGCGGCTGGCCGGCGACCTTCCCGGGATAGCGCCATGGGAACCATCAGCCTGTTGTTCAGCACTTCGGGCCACCCCATGAGCGCGGCCATCCGCCTCGGAACCTGGTCGGACTGGTCACACGTGGCCATCATCGACGGCGACGAGGTGATCGAGGCCACGGCGCCGGCCGGTGTTCGCCGCTTCCCGGTGGTGCAGTCGATCAATCACGCCAAGCGCGGCGCCATCGTCGAGCTGCCGTGCCGGGATCCTCAAGCGGTGATCGCCGCGGCGGCCTCCCAGATCGGCAAGCCCTACGACTACACCGCCATCCTCGGTCTCGGCCTGCGCCGCGACTGGCAGGAGGAGAATGCGTGGTTCTGCTCCGAGCTGGTGGCCTGGGCCTTCCAGCACGCCGGCGAGCCGCTGTTCCGTGCGGAATGCCTGCGCCGGGTGACACCGCAGCACCTGTGGATGCTAGCGCCGGCACCGCCGCCCCCTGACCCCGCGCTTCTCGCCCCCATCGAAGGCCGCCTCGTGCGGCCTTCTTCTTTTTAGCCAGCCAACGAAGGGAGAAAAGAACAATGGCTGAACCGACCTCCAGTGCCGCAGCCTCGGCAGCCGCCACGGCAACCGGGCTGACCGTTTTCGGGGTGGCAACCGGCCTGCATCCCGCCATCCTGCTGGCAGGCCTCGCCGGCGGCCTCTGGGCGCTCTCCTATCAGGAGCCTGCGCCGGCATGGAAGCGCGTGGCCATCACGGTCATGGCTTCCGTCGTGGCCGGCTACTTGGCGCCCGCCGTCGCCGCCGGCGTGACCGCGCTCGATGCGTGGCCCCACGCCCTGACACGCGACCTGGTGCAGCTGCCGATTGCCGTCCTGATCGGCCTGCTTTCCCACCGGGTGCTCGGCCCCGCACTTCTGCGGATCGCCGCCAAGAAGGCCGAGGAGGTATCCAAATGACCGCCTTGCTTCTCCAGCTCGTGGTGCTGCTCGCCGCCGGCGTCATCGTCGTGCGCGCCGAGCCTGCGCTCAACCGCATGAGCCGCTGCACCCCCTTCATGATCCGCGCCTCGTTCCACCTGCTCACGCTGGGGGCCGCGGCCGAGATCGTCTTCATCCTGTCCGGCGAGGTGCCCTCGTGGCCAACGGCGATCACCACCGTCGGCGTGGCGGCCTTGCTCATCTGTGAGCGGCGCCTGCGCCTGCTTTGCCCTCCCACGCGGAGGAAGCTGTCATGAGCACGAACAACGAACCCGCTTGGCTCACCGAGGCGCGCCGGCATCTGGGCGTGGCCGAAGTACCCGGGCCGAAGCACAGCCCCGTCATCCAGTCCTGGCTGCACAAGCTTCGGGCGTGGTGGAACGACGACGAGACGCCCTGGTGCGGCGTCTTCGTGGCGGCCTGCATGGACACGGTCGGCATCCCGCTCCCGAAGTACTGGATGCGCGCCAAGGCGTGGTCCGAATGGGGCTTGCGCCTTTCCGCCCCGGTCCCCGGCTGCATTGTCGTCTTCGAGCGGCAGGGCGGCGGCCACGTCGGCTTCGTCGTCGGCCGCACCGCCAAGGGCCACCTGATGGTGCTGGGCGGCAATCAGGGCAACCGAGTGAGCATCGCGCCCTTCGACCGGGCGCGGGCGGTCGCCTACGTGTGGCCGTCAGGGGTGCCGATGCCGCCCCATTCCGTGCTGGCTGTGATCGACGCCGGCGGCGCGCAACTCTCCACCAACGAGGCTTGACCATGCTGACGAAACTGATCCCCGCGCAGTACCGCTGGCTCGCGTGGCTGGCGCTGGCTGCCATCATCGCCGCCGCCGGCGCCTGGGGTGGCCACAAGGCCACGGCCGCCTACTACAAGCCCAAGGTGGCCAAGGCCGAGGCCCGCGCCGCCGAGTTCGAGTCGGCCTACAACTCCCTCGCGCTGGCCAGCCAGCACCAGAACGAGGCCATCAATCAGCTGCAGGCCGATGCCAAGACCCGCGAGAAGCGCGCCGCACAGGAGGTGGCCCAGGCCCGCGCCGCGGCGGCCACCAGCCGCGACCAGGCGACGGCCATCATGGGCCTCAAGCTGCCCGCCGGCGCCGACGAGTGCCGGGAGGCCCGGGAGGCTTTCGACGATGAACTGCGACAGGAAAGGGGAAAGCGATGACGCGACTTTCGTTATCCGGCATTTCGGCCGTGATTCTTTCGTTTTCGCTGGCCGGGTGCGCCGGACTGGCGCCAAAGGTGCAAGAGGTCAAAGTGCCGGTCCCGGTGCCGTGCAAGGTCGAGGCACCGTTGCGCCCCGCCTTCGCGGTCGATGGTCTGCCGGTCGGCTCCGGGATCTGGGAGCAGATGAAGGCCCTGCGCGCCGAGCGGAAACAGCGTCAGGGCTACGAGGCCGAGCTGGAGGCCGCGGTAAGGGCCTGCCAATGACGAAGCCGCCCAAGTTCCCCGTCTATGACCCGGCCAAGGACGGCAACCGCTTCGAGTGGATCATCAAGCAGGCGGACGACCTGCACGAGCAGCAGGCCAAGGAGCGGATGAACCGTCCGCGCTACGACCCGCTGACCGGGCGGCCGATACCCGCCTCGGTACCCGCTTACAATCAAACCTTGAAGCGGTAGCCCCTTGCTGGGATAATGTCAAGATCACGGTGCCGTCAGCACCGACCTCCACTCCAGCGAAGGAAAAAGCGGGTAGTAAAGCGGGTATCGATCGGCGGCAAAGCAGGCGACAGCCTGATAAATCAAAGGATTAGGCTTACTATGCTGCTGATCGGCGATCAGCGTGACGATCACGCCGCGCATGTCGCGCAGCGTGAGCTTGAACGGCGAGCCTTCGTTGTACAGCTCGCCGGCATCGCGCCAGCACATGCCGTCGGCGCGCTGGCGCTCGGTGGCGTCCTCCCAGCGCGGCAGGCCGAGCGCCTGCTTGGTCAGCTTGTTGAGGTGCGGCGCGAGGATGACGCAGCCGCTATGACCTGACCAGTGGTCGATGTCGAGGCCGGCATCGTTGCTGGCGAGCACCGGGTTGCCGCCGTTGCCGAAGATGTTTTCGACGAAGTCGAGGTTGCTGACGAGGCTGCCGGGCGCGAAGAAGCGCACTTCCATGCGCTTTTCCGGTTCGAAGCCGGGAATCTCCGGGCAGACCAGCGGGCGCAGCAGCAGCGAGACGAACATCTTCACTTCGTTCGGCTTGCCGGCGGTGAAGGGCAGGCGCAATAGGTGCTCGGGCGGGTTGAGTGCCTCGCGCAGCAGCCGCGCAAAGGTGAGACGCGGCACGGCCTTCTTGTCGCCGGGTACCGGCAGGCCATCCTCGCAGACGTGGAATGAGCCGGCCGTGGTGCGTCGGTCGCTGGCCGGGTTGTTGAGAATGCCGTTCCTGATGCGGTAGCTGGTGAGGTATTCGTTGGAGAACTCGTCGCCGTCGATCGGCAAGGAAATCTCGCGCGCCACGCCGGGGCGGTCGAGAATCAGGGTGTTCTCGGGGAGGCGGGCGACCGGTTCGCCGCAGCCGGCGAGGTAATCGTCGAGGAAATCCTGGATGCGCCGGTCGGGAGGACAGAGGTAGCCGGATAGCAGGCGCGACTTTTCGCGGTAGCTCTTCAGCAGGTCGTCGGCGATGGTGAGGAACTCGCCGATGTCGCCCTCCAGGGAGGCGATCTGTCCGGAAGAGGAAAGCTTGAGATTGATGTAGAGCTGCAGGCGCGCACGCGTCGCCTCAGCTTCCTCGGCTGGCGCGTCCAGGCCAGGGAAGTTGAATGGAGTCATGAATGAAAGTTATTGAAATAATTAGAGAAATAACACGCTGTTCCAAGTCTCACATTTACAGGAGTTTGCCGGCTTGAGCAAGCCGTGAGATCAAACGGACGGAACAAAAGTCGGCGCCGGCAGGACGGCGCCGAAAGAGAGTCGAGAAATAATGGATCGGGTTTGGAAGGGCTACTTGATCATCGCGGCCTTGGCCATCGCCTCGACGCGGGCCTGGTGGCGCGGGAAGAAGGTGAGGCGCGGCGCGTGGTAGATCATCGCGAACAGCTCGCCCTTGTCCACCGCACCGAAACCGATGCCGAGTTGCTGGACGTTGTCGATCTTGCGGATGCGCTCGTACTCGAAGCGGAAGCCGGGGCGGCCGCCGAACTTGTAGGGCTCGAGCTTGAGCAACTTGAAGGTGGCGTTCTCGCGGCTCAGCACGCCTTCGAACATCGACACGATCGCCTCGGTCGGCATGTCGCTGCGGAATACGAAGTTCTTCTGCTTGCTGGCAGCAGGGCTTGCCGGATGCATCATCTCGCCGTTCTTGATGCCGGTGAAGATTTTCAGTTCGTCGACGGTGATGCCTTCCATCGTCCAGACCTGCGCGGGCTTGATGCCGGGAAAGTCGATGTGGTTCCAACTGCCGTCGATGCTGACGACAAGCCGGTCCCCGAGCGTGTGGTTGCCGGATTCCACTTTCTTGACGGTGCCACAGGCGGCGAGCAGGGTGGCGAGGAGGATGAGCAGCAGCTTGTTCATGAGCCGAGTTCCGCAAGATAGGATTGGATGAAGGCGGCGTCAGGCGCTGCCGGTGCAAGTTCGAGATAGCGCCGCAGGTTGCGGACCGCTTCGTCCTTGTTGCCCTGCTGGCGGGAAAGCAGGCCGATGCCGCGGAAAGCCGCGGCGGGCGGGTTGGGCGTCTGCGCGGCGCCGCGGTAGTCGACCAGCGCGCGCTCGATGTCGCCTTCTTTCGCGCGCAGCCGGTAGGTCTCGCCGCGGTAGTAGCGCATCAGGCCGGGCGCGAAGCCGCTTTCCAGCTGGCGCGAGAGCAGGGCGAGGCTTTCGTCGTACTGGCCGCGCTTCACTTCGTCCTGCAGCCATTCGTCGAGATAGCGCTCGACATGCCGGCGCCAGGCCTCGTTGCCCGTAGTGCCGCCGGGGAGTTCAGCAGCGTACTTCTCGAGGTTCTCGCGACGCTCGGGCGCGGCGGGGTGGGTGGCGAACAGCGGCGCGGTCTGGTCCGGCTCCTTGCCTTCCCTGGCCCTGACTTCCATCAGCAGGTTGTTCCAGACCTTGGAAGCTTCACCGACGTCGTAGCCTGCGTTGTGCATCAGCACGGCGCCGATGCGGTCGGCCTCGTGCTCGTGGTCGCGGCCATAGGCATAGGCGCTTGCCATCACGGCGATCTGGCCGAGCGCGCCGACCAGCCCGAACAGGCCGAGCACCTGGCCGACGGCCGATTTCGACTTGATGTCGCGTAGGCGCTCGAGCGAGTGGCGCTGCAGGTAGTGGCCGATCTCGTGGCCGATCACCGCGGCGAGCTGCGCCTCGTTCTCCATGCGCAGCAGCAAGCCGGTCCAGATCTGCATCATGCCGTTGGGCGCCATGCTGGCGTTGAACATCGGCGTGCGCACGATGAAGGTACGGATGTCCGGACAGTGGCCGCCGCCGAGGCGGCAGGCGATGTCCTGGATGTAGCTTTTGATCGGCTCGTCGCGGATCACCAGCGGGCTGCGGCGCAGCGCCTTCTCCTCGCGGTCCATCAGCGCCCACAGGCCACCCTCGTCCGAGGCGATGTCCGGACGGGCGAAGCGCTCGGGTGCGGCGTAGTTGAGCGCCTGTCCAAGTGCAGGCCGGGTAAGTACACCGGCGCAGCAACAGGCGGCGCCAGCCGTCAGCAGTTCTCGCCGCTTCATTGAGTGCCTGGGAACTGGGCGAGCAGGGCGCTCACCGTTTCGTCGGCGGTATCCGCTTCGCGCAAATCGCCGGTGCCGCGCAGCAGGCGGTTGAACCAGAGCACGCGGCCGGTCTGCAGGTCCACCAGCGAGGCGTAGCCGGTTTGCATGCCGCCGGGCATGCCGACGCCGAGCAGCGCCATCGCCAAGATCGCGACCTTGCGCTCGGCGCTCGCATAGCTATCGCGCAGCCAGATGAACAGCGCGTAGTCGGCGCCGGACTTCTCGCGGATCGGCCTTACCGCGTCGCCGAGCGACCAGTCGAGTTTGCCGTTCTTGGTCGGCAGGGCGAGGTTGCCGCCGCTCATGTGGTGCAGGTTGATCGAACGGGCGACGGCAGCGTGCAGCGCGCTGATTTCGGCGAAGGCGTCGCCGTCCTGCTCGGAAATGCTGCGTGTCTGCAGGCCGAGTGCGGCGGTCTTCTTGTCCAGGGCGTCGTGAATGTATTTATGCGCCTGCTCGGTCCAGTCGGCCTTGGGCTCCACCACCCCGCCGCCGGATATCGAGAACAGCTCGACGTCGGGCTGCATCACCAACAGTGACGTGCCCTTGGCCAGAGCGGCGAAGCCGGGCGCGAGGTTGCGCGACTCTGCAGCCCCTGCCGCGGACGCAAGCATCCATGTGATCAGGATGCAGAAGCGCAGCGCATGCGTTGTGCGGAATGAAAACGCCATCGTTGTCCCCCTTGGTTGCCGTCTTGTCGCTGGCATATTGGCGCGAAATTATAGCGGGGAGAGCGGCGAAAAGTCGGCGCCGGCTGCACGGCGGCAAGCTACGGGGACGGTCTTCCAGGCCCTGTTTGTCGGCGTTGCCTAGATCCAGGCTTCAGGCGGAAAGCTGCTGTGCCAGATAGGGGCGCTGCTGTTCGACGGTGCCCGCGATATGCCCGATGCACCACAAGGCCAGAAAAGTCTGGAGCTCGTCCTTGTCAAAGTTTTCGGTCGAGATGATCTCGGATGACAGGTATTCGAATTCCTCGCCTTCGTGGGCGTGATCCTCGAGTTGCGGGTAGCCGTTCCGGGCGAGCTGCTCCTGCTCAGTCGCGAAATGTGCGCGCACGCCGGCCATCAGCTTGTCGAGAATATTGGAAAACTTTTCGTCGGCTGCTGCGTCCGTTTCGGCCAGACAGTCCGCCAGCGCATTGCATTGGGCCAGCAGGCCCTGGTGCTGCTCGTCGATAGCCGCGTTTCCGGTATTGAAATGCGGAATCCATTGCGTTCGTTTTGCCATGCTCAAAATCCCAATGATTCAACGACGGCCACCAGGTCGGCAAAGCTGGCCGCTTCGAGCTTCGCTTTCAATACAGGCTTGTCCAGTCCCTCGCACTCGAACTGGGTCAGTCCGACCTCGAAGGGCAATTCGCGGATCTCGAGCGTGGACATGAAGCCGAAGTTGCAGATGTGCGCGATGCACTGGCGCTCCGGCTCGGTAAGTTCGAGGCCGTGGTGCCGCATGATTTCCATGTAGCGTTCTGCGGCGAGGTTGATCCGGCCGCTGATCTCCATGGTGTTCTTCTTGCCTTCCGTCAGGATCGCCAGGGGTGGCCCGAAGAAGACGGGTGTCTTGCCGACGTTGCGGGTTTTTTCCTCGCGCGTCAAAGCCGGGGCGACCCACGTGGGGTCGCCCCTGGTTGGCTTGTCAGGCGAATCCGACATCAGTGCGGGATCGGATGCACTTTCTCGTGGTCGGCGTTTGCCATGCCCCTGGGCAGCTGGGGCGAGGGCTCGGGTTGCAACTGGATGAAGCCGCGGTTCCGTTCGCCATCCTGTACGTTGTGCGGGTTGTGGCATTCGGTGCAGGTGAACCAGCGCTTCTTGCCATCGCTGGCGAACTCGCCGATGCGCTTGCCGTGGATGCCGTCTCGCCAGTCGCGCAGCTTGTCGCCGTGGCACTTGCCGCACAGGAGCTGCGGCTGGTCGAAGCTGATCGGATCGCCGAAGTGATCGACCAGCATGTTGCGCTTGGTCGTGTGGTGGCAATCCAGGCACCAGATTCTTCCGCGGCCGTGCTGGAAGTTCGCAAGGTCTGGCACCAAGCCTTCCATCGTCGGGATCGCCGTAGGCTTCTTGTCCTTCGGTAACGTCGGCGGATTGAATGCGGGGCCGACACCATTATGGCAGGCGGTGCCGCACATCGGCAGGATGCCGAGTTTCTCAGAGCGCGGCTTGACGAGCGCATGGCCCTCGGGAATCTTCTCGAGCCCCGGCATCGTGCCCATCGGCGCGGTACCCTCGAAGGGGTCGCCGTACCAGAGCGCCGCGCCGGTCGTGGGCGAGCACTTGACATTGGGCCAGCCCGGCTTGATGTCCTGCTGGGTGATTTCCGAAGCCCCCTTGCGGCTCTCGAAACAGACTAACGGCTCCTTGGGTGCTTCTGCTGCTGCCGGTTGCTCGCCCTTGCTTTCCGCGGCGATCACGGTATAGAGCGTGCCGCCGCAGAGCGCGAGAACCACTGAATAAATAGCTAGTTTTTTCATGATTGTCGCCTCACTTCGCCGCGGCAGCTTGTGCGCCGCCGTACTTGATCTCGCCTAGCAGGATGCCGATGGCACCCTTGAGCAGGATGGTCAGGATGAAGAAGCCGAACGCCCAGATACCGAGGGTCATCATGACCTCGACGAAGCTCGGGTAATACTCGGTCACTTCGCCAATCGGGGTCGGGATGAAACCGGGGACGATCAGGCCCATGCCTTTCTCGATCCAGATGCCGGCGAAAGCCATCGTGCAGGGGATCGGCAGCAGCTTCATGTCGTTGCGGAAGCGCGGGATCAGGAACAGGATGAAGGCGCCGACCATCAGCACCACGGAACTCCAGAACCAGGGCACTAGCTTGGTCAGACCGTGCAGGCCGAACATCAGGTAGTAGAGGCCGTTGGCGTGCTCGGTGCGGGCATACAGCTCGACCACGATTTCCGACATGGTCAGGAAGATCGCGATGCCAAGACACCAGATGACGATCGTCGTCAGCAGCTTGATCGCGCTGTCATCGACCCAGAACTTGGTGTTGTTGCGGATGATCATGAAGATCATGATGATCAGCGCCGGGCCTGCGGCGAAGGCTGTGGTGATGAAGCGGATCGGCATCATGCTGTGGAACCACATCGGACGCGCCGGCATGGTCGAGATCAGGAACGCCGTGACGGTATGGATCGACAGTGCCCAGACGATCGCCACCCACACCAGCGGCATGAACCACTTGTAGTTGATCGGGCTGCCGGTGTACTTGCACCACAGGTAGTAGAAGCCGCAGACGAAGTTGAGGATCAGGTAGCCGTTCAGCACCAGCACGTCCCAGCCCAGCATCGAGTGCGGGAAGTTGTAGATGCCGATGATCGGGATCATGTGCCAGAGGCGGTCGGGCCGGCCCATGTGGGCGAACACGAACATCATCACCATGGTCACGGCGGTGATCGCCAGCATCTCGCCCAGCACGGCAACCTTGTGCATGCCCTCGTGGTGATAGCCATAGGCGGGGAAGACGATGGTCACCGCTCCGGCCGCCACGCCGACCAGGAAGACCAGGTTGGCGAAGTAGAGGCCGTCGTGGATCTGGCTGGTCATGCCGGTGACGATCAGGCCGTCGGTGTTTTGCAGATAGAACACATATAGCATGCCGAGGATGAGCACGCCGAGGAAGCCCATCCAGGCATAGAACTTGGTGCCGCCCTTGAGGACGTAGCGCACGTAGTCGGTAAGGAAGCTGGTCAGCACGGTCCGCTCCTCAATCGTAGAAGTAGAAGAATTTCGGGAAGGTATTGAGCTCGGCCTTGAGGCGGAAGACGTTCTTCCGCTCCAGGATCTTGCTCACTTCGCTTTCCGGATCGAGCAGGTTGCCGAACTTGCGCGCACCGACAGGGCAGACCTCGACACAGGCCGGGTAGCGGCCGTGGCGGCTGCGCTGCAGGCACCAGTGGCACTTCTCGACGACGCCGCGCATGCGCGGCCGGTTGCCCAGGTAGTGCGTCACCGGGTTCATCTCCTCCTTGGGCAGGACCGGGTTGGTGACGTTGATGCGGCGCGCCCAGTAGGGGCAGGCGCCCATGCACATGCGGCAGCCGATGCACCAGTTGTAGTCGATCACCACCGGGCCGTCGCCTTCGCGGTAGGTGGTGCGCACCGGACAGACCTTGACGCAGGGCGGCTTTTCGCACTGCATGCAGGCGATCGGCATGTAGGTGGCGTCCTTCTCCGGAACCGCCTCGGGCTGGTAATGGTATTGCCCCTCGAGAACCGCACCGGCCGGGGTGTATGCGTTGCCGCCGACCTGGATGCCCAGGCCTTCCGGGTAGCCGTGGTTCATCTTGTCGGCTTCGAACTTGCCGCGCTCCATGCGCAGCACCTGAATCCATTCGATCTTCTCGCCGGGGCGTCCCTTGCCGCGCGACTGGTTGTTCTCGGCGACGCAGGCATGGACGCAGCGGCGGCAGCCGATGCACTTGCGGATATTCAAGGCATACCCCATGAGCACACCTGGCTGCGGGCCGGTCGTGTCGACGGTGACCTGCTTGCCGTACTCCTCGGAGTAGCGCTTCTCCAGGCGCGCCTTCGCTTCGGCCTTCTCGGCGTCGGTCATCAGGCGATAGTTCTTCTGGAAATGCTCGGCCCATTCGACGGCCGCATGGGCGTCATCGGACTGGGTCATCAACGCCGCCGTGCCCATCAGCGACGACATGCTCAGCATGCTGCCCGCCTTGAGAAAATCGCGGCGCGTGGTTGTCGGAGCGCTTACCGCTGCAGGATCCGCCGATGCCGGCGGCGCCGAGCATTCACAAGATTGTCCCTTGGCCGGAACGGCCGAGGATTTATTGTCAATTGCCACAGTTGTTGTCCTCCTTAAGGATAATTCGACGCCTGAAGCTGCGCGGGCCTAGGCAAAATTTGGCCGCGATTTTGCTATGGGCGCCGAAGGAGCCTTTTGATGGAGGTCAACTCACTTGGAATCTGTGACGAATTGGTTTCCGAACCGTGGATTGCTGCTGAACTACATTACTTGTGACAGATAGGTGCCCAGGCGCCCGTCGGCGGTGAGAATGTGCTCGGTCAGCCAGCGCTCGAGGAACATGATCTGCTGTTCCGCGACCGGTTTGTCTGCCCGCAAGAGTTCCTGCTGCAGTTCCTGGGCGCTCTGGATCAGTTCCCGGTGCTCTGCCTTGTGTTCTTCGGCTTCCGGGTAACGATGCTTCAGCATCAGGCGCTCCTCATGGCTGAAGTGCCAGACCGTACAGTTGATCAGCTCTTCTAAGGTCGCCGCGAGGTATTCCTTGGATTCCCCTTCCGCGACGGCATGGTTGAGTATGTTGAAAATGTGAATCAGCTTGCGGTGGTCTTCGTCGATTTCATCCACGCCGACGCTGAGTATCTCGCCCCAAACCAGTTCTTTCATGATCCATCTCCTGCTTTAGAAATGCTGATAAATAATTCCCGTATGAACTCTACAGGAAATGGGCAGAGAGGATCAGGCGGTGCGCAGGTAGGCCAGCCACTGGTCGAACAGTTGGCGGTCGGCGGTGCAGACGGCGGAGCGCGGCGCGAGGCTGAGCAGGGCGGGAGTGCCGTCGAGGGTATCTGAAAATCCGCCGGCCTCTTCAAGTATGAGGCTGCCGGCGGCGTAGTCCCACAGCCGTTGGCGTCCGTGCAGATAGAGATGGAAGCGGCCCGCCGCAACCCAGCACCAGTCGAGCGCTACCGAGCCGATCGAGCGTTGCGAGGAGTATGGCGGTGTTGCGGCGATGCGCGATGCCAGTGCGGCAGGCAGGCGCTTGAAGTCGATGCAGGCTGTGGTCTTGGCCATTGGGAGACCGGCTGAGGGTGCGTGCAACGGCTCTCCGTTGAGCGTGGCGCCGTGGCCGCGCAGCGCAGCGAAGGATTCGTCGTGCACAGGGTCGTAAACGATGCCAGCCTCGATGCGCCCATTGCGCATCAGCGCGAGCGAGACACCGAACAGCGGGATGCCGGCGGAGTAGTTGCTGGTGCCGTCTAGCGGGTCGAGCACCCACAGGCCTGTACCGCCGCTGCCAGCTTCGGCGAGCAACGCTTCCTGTTTGATAGCCTCCATCTCTTCGCCGAGCAGGGCGATTTCCGGATGGTGCTCGGCCAGCGCGGCCTGCAGGCGCGACTGCATGGAAAGGTCGGCCTCGGTGAGCCAACTGCCGTCCTGCTTTTCGACTCGCGCGGTGCGGCGAAAGCGGGGGAGTAATTCTTCTCGGGCGGCGGTGCGGACGACGGCTTCGAGTGCGGCGAGTTCGGCGGGCGTCATGGAGTTGCGGCAAAGTGGCAAAGGCCGCGGATTCTACGGGCAGGATGCTGAACAGAAAAAGCGAATGCAGGCAGGACTACCCAAAGCTTATCTGCGAACTGGAGTCTGCTTTCTGGCAATCAGAAAATTTTCTGGCAATGCTCTTATGAAAAAGAAAACCCGACGGCAAACCGTCGGGCTTCTCTTCAGCTTGCTTGTTCGTGCAGTTAGGCTGTCTTGCGGCGACGCAGGGCTGCAAGTCCGGCGAGGCCAGCGCCCAGCAGGGCCATCGAACCTGGCTCGGGAACACCCGGGGTGGGGTTGCCGGTGCATTCAGTCCTGTAGCTACCGTTTTCCGAGACATTGACGCACAACTGTGACTTAGCCAGCGTCACTGCCCAGCTAGCGGATAGACTCGCATTAATGTCCATCCAGATTTCTAGTCCCGCATTGATGTCATCGAAAAAGTCAGAAGACAACTCGAAGAAGGTGAAATTCCAGATGTCGCTTGCGCCTTCAAGGTGGCCGAGCAATGTCTGGACCCCGTTGTTATAGGCGTAAATATTGTCCACTTCCGATGGGTGATCCACGTCGAAAGCGCTGATCATCAGCCAAGCATTATTAATCGTTCCGCCGATCGCCTTATGTGTCCAACCCCAGTCTTCGTTGTACCACCGATAGTAAGGGGCGTCATATTTCTGGGCATCGGTCGGAACAAAAAAGCCGGTCGGCGATTGGACTACATCGATGGTCGCGGCTTGGCTTGCAGCCGATAAGCACATTGCCCCCGCCGCCAAGAGAAGCTTCAGTTGTTTGCTGATTGACATGATCTGCCCCCTTCAAAAGAGATTCGAAACATTATTGTTGCTGCTTTTGAAAAGCATAAAAGATGCCACTCATTTTGAGGTGAGATTAATATATTTATAAACAGATAGTTGTGGTTATTCTGGAGGGGTGGGCGTAATGGCGGCAAAATGTCTTGTAAAAAAAATCGACACTTCTATTGGGTGTCGTTACCGTTCGAAATTTTCCCAACTCAAATAATGGGTGCTGGTAAACGAATAAGCCCCGCCGAAGCGGGGCTTGATTGGGGTGACGACCTGCAGGGCACCGATCACTCCGCCGCCACGACCGCCAGCAGCCCGGCGCCATAGCGTTCCGCCTTCGCCTGGCCGATGCCGGGGACGTCGAGCAGTTCCTCCAGTGAAGCCGGGCGGCGCGCGGCGAGTTCGTGCAGCGTCTTGTCGTGGAGGATCACGTAGGCCGGCACGCCCTGCGCCTTCGCTTGCTCGGCGCGCCAGGCGCGCAGCGCTTCGAACAGCGCCGGGTCGACATCTGCGGGCGCCGGGGCGCCCGGTCGCCGTCCTGCCAGTGCCGACTTTTTCGCCTTGCGCGGCCGGCGCAGTTGCAGCGCCGCCTCGCCTTTGAGCACGGGCCGCGCGGCGTCGGTGAGCTTGAGCGCGCCGTAGGCCTGCGCGTCGGCGTGCAGCAGCCCCGCGGCGAGCAGTTGACGAAATACACCGCGCCAGCCGGCTTCGTCGAGTTCGGCGCCGACGCCGAAGGTGGGCAGTGCGTCGTGGCCGAGCTGCGTCATGCGCTCGCCGGCCTTGCCGCGCAACAGATCGATGAGATGGCCGGCGCCGAAGCGCTGGCCGGTGCGCAGCACGGCGGACATCGCCTTTTGCGCCGCGACCGTGCCGTCCCACAGTTCCGGCGGATCGAGGCAGGTGTCGCAGTTGCCGCAGCGTCCTTCCCTGTCCTCTGCAAAATAGGCCAGCAGGCGCGTGCGCCGGCACTCGGCGGTCTCGCACCAGGCAAGCAGGGCATCGAGCTTGCCGCGCTCGATACGCTTTTGTTCCTCGCCGGCCTCCGATTCGTCGATGCGCTGGCGGTGGATCACCACGTCGTTGAGGCCGTAGGTCATCCAGGCCTCGGCCGGCTCGCCGTCGCGCCCGGCGCGGCCGGTTTCCTGATAGTAGGCCTCAAGACTTTTCGGCAGATCGAGGTGGGCGACGAAGCGCACGTCGGGCTTGTCGATGCCCATGCCGAAGGCGATGGTGGCGACCATGACGATGCCGTCCTCGCGCAGGAAGCGCTGCTGGTGTTTCGTGCGCGTCGTCGCGTCGAGACCGGCGTGGTAGGGCAGGGCGGCGATGCCCTGGTCGACGAGCCAGGCGGCGGTCTCGTCCACCTTCCTGCGCGACAGGCAATAGACGATGCCGGCCTCGCCGCGATGGCCAGCGAGAAAGCCGAGCAACTGGCGGCGCGGGTTGTCTCGGTCGACCACGGTGTAGCGGATGTTCGGCCGGTCGAAGCTGGAGACGAACACGCGCGCTTCGTCCAGGCCGAGGCGGACGAGGATTTCGCGGCGCGTCAGCGCGTCGGCGGTGGCGGTGAGCGCGATGCGCGGCACGGCCGGGTAGCGCTCGTGCAGCACCGAGAGCTGGATGTACTCGGGGCGAAAGTCGTGGCCCCACTGCGAGACGCAATGCGCCTCGTCGATGGCGAACAGGGCGAGCCTGCCGTCGGCATCCAGCCGGTCGAGCAGGGCGAGGAAGCGTTCCGTCAGCAGGCGCTCGGGCGCAACGTAGAGCAGGTCGAGCGCGCCGGAAAACAGCGCCTTCTCGGTATCGACCGCGGCGGCGAAATCGAGCGTCGAATTGAGGAAGGCGGCCTTTACGCCGGCCTGGCGCAGCGCATCCACCTGGTCCTGCATCAGCGCGATCAGCGGCGAGACGACGATGCCCACGCCGGGCCGCAGCAGCGCGGGAATCTGGTAGCACAGCGACTTGCCGCCGCCGGTGGGCATCAGCACCAGCGCGTCGCCGCCGCCCACGACATGGTCGATGATCTCGGCCTGCGGCCCGCGAAATCCGGGATAGCCGAAAACGTCGCGGAGAATCTTCAGCGGGTCGGCGGGGGAATGCGGCATGCGGGGGAAAGTCGGTGCTGGCGGGGCGGCGATTATGCTTGATATAAGGGGCAAACCCAAACGCCCCCGACGATTAGAGGCTGCCGGCAAACACAAGCCGGCGGTCAAGCACAAGTAGATGCCTCCACGCCGTCCCGCCAGCACCGACTATTTGCCTGTTTGAGGGAAATCATTCAGCAGACTGGTATTCGGCCATTGCCGTCATTGGAACGACTGAAGTGCTACATGAACTGTGTGGCGGATTGCCGACATCAGATGAGCTTCAAGCAGGACTAAGTGACTATTTCTCTACGAAGCCAAGACATTCCGGATATCGGTAAACACCTCTCGATACTGGATGATCGTCTTTCGTAATTGCTCGCTGACCTGATCATTGAAGTCGTACGACGCATTGCGATGGGTGAATCGGAGGGTGCCGTCATCCAGTTTTTCCGGTACGCCGTGGGCCAGGAAATTTCTGGGCTTGAGGACATCCGATTGGTAATTTCCGAATGAGCGACTTTTCAGGTAGTCGTGGCGCTTCTTGATCCTGTTGAAGTTGCTCCAACGCTTGTCGCTATCACATAGCGCCAACAGTCCTTCAATGGATGGGGCCTGTGCAAAATCCAACAATCCTTGCTGCATGCCGGTTACGCCGTTCGATGCATCTTCGTGGAAACGCTTGAACACCTCCTGCTGTACGTCTTCAGGAACCCCGTTTAGGGCAAGCGTCAGGATCTCGCCCAGCAATATGTCGAGGTCGCCGACTTCGGCCATCACAATGCCCCGCATGTTTGCGAGGTCCAGAACCTTCCTGAGGGTATGTAGCCTGAGCTTCCCCCGAAATTTCGTCTGCCAAGGGTGACCTAAAATTAGCGTCACTTTTGGAAGGCATGAAATGAAGATACCGAAACAGGCATATACGACCGAGTTCAAGGAACTGGCGGT
>JBGFRW010000045.1:0-43451 GCA_041694935.1 Pseudomonadota bacterium
CGTCGTTCCCGTCGTTCCCGTCGTTCCCGTCGTTCCCGTCGTTCCCGTCGTTCCCGTCGTTCCCGTCGTTCCCGTCGTTCCCGTCGTTCCCGTCGTTCCCGTCGTTCCCGTCGTTCCCGTCGTTCCCGTCTTTCCGCTCATTCCTGCTCTCCCCTCGCCGTCTTGCAGCGCCGCCTTTCGATTCCATCCGCATAGCGAAGCTACCGGCCTTTGCTTGCCCCGTCAATCCGGCGAAAGCGATGTGTCACCGCCGTCCCGCCAGCACCGACTTTCAGATGAGTTCGCCGCTTTGCGGCTCAGGGGTCTTTCTCGGCCGCCCGGCCTTGCCGGGCAGCGCCCGTTGTTTGAGCGCGGTTTCGATCTGCGCACCGAACAGGGCGCTGCCGAGGGCGTAGTTGCCGTTGGTGGCCTGGCGAATCTGGTCGACGATGCCCGGTTCGAGTTCGTGGCGGAAGAGTTCGCGGTAGGTGGCTTGCCGGGCCTCTGGGGCTGGGCCGAGGGCTTGGTAGAGGTCGTGCGGAGAGATGAGGGGGTTGGCTTCGCCCTGGGCGTTGGCGCGGTAGCTGCTCCAGCGGAAGTCGGCGGGGTGCTCGACCATGGCAGCGCGCACGGGGTTGAGTTCGATGTAGCGCTGGCAGGCCAATAGGTAGGTCTCCGCTTGCGTTGGACAGGAGCGGTAGCGGCCTTCCCAGAGGGTGCCGCTTCGGCGGTAGGTTTTGTTGAAGTATTGGACGTAGCGCTGGCCGAGGGCTTTCATCATGTCGCCGGGCGCCCCGCCCCGCTCGGCGCTGACCAGCAGGTGAACGTGGTTGGTCATGAGGACGTAGGCGTGGATGCGGACGCCGGTCTTGTGGGCGTATTCGCCGAGCCAGTCAAGGTAGAAGCGATAGTCCTCATCTGCAACAAAGCAGGCTTGCCGGTTGTTGCCGCGCTGGATGAGGTGCAAGGGTACGTTGGGCAGGGTAAGGCGCGGGCGGCGGGGCATGGGACTCTCCTGCTTCGGTTTATGCCGGGAGAGTAGCAGGAAATCGTGGTCTGTCCCCGATTTCGGATCAGGCGGTCAACGCTCACCCGGAGATCGGCATGAAGGTCTATCGCAATATCGCTTGCGTGCTGGCCGCGCGCCTGCGCACCGCCGACGAGGCGCTCGCCTGGCGGTTATAGGAAAAAGTCGGCGCCGGCGGGACGGCGCAAGCTAAGCAAGCGGCGCTGCGCAGAGGTGCTCGATCACGCTACGTGCTCGGCCGAGCGATTCCTGCAGCACCGCCTCGATGCGATCAAAGCTGATCGCTTTCTCCGAATCACCGCGCCCCGCCGCCCAGTTCGCCACAGCGCAGATCGCCGCATAGGGGGTCTCCAGTTCACGGGCCAAGCCCGCCTCCGGCATGCCCGTCATGCCGACCACATCCGCACCGTCGCGCGCCAATCGCTCGATCTCCGCTGCGCTTTCGAGACGCGGCCCCTGCGTAGCGGCATATACGGCACCGTCGGCGAGAGACATTCCTGCCATCTTGGCGGCACAGAGCAGGCGCTCTCGCAAGCTGCGGTCGTAGGGCTCGGTGAAATCGACATGAATCACGGGCGCCTCGCCGCCGTCAAAGAAGGTGTGCGGCCGGCCCCAAGTGTAGTCGATGATCTGGTTCGGCACGACGAGCGCACCCGGCCCGAGGTCGGCGCGGATGCCGCCCACCGAGGCCACGGAAACGATACCTTCGGCTCCCGCAGCCTTCACCAGCGCCCAGAGATTCGCCCGGTAATTGACGCGGTGCGGCGGTATCGTATGACCGTGACCGTGGCGCGCCAGGAATACGACTTCCTGGATGCCGATGCGGCCGAACACCAGCGTGCCCGAGGGTTCGCCATAGGGTGTGCGCACGATTTCGCGCCGTGCCACCTCGAGACTGGCCAGTTGCGTCAGCCCGCTGCCGCCGATGATTCCCAACATTCCCATACCCCTTTCAAGTTCCGCGCTCCGCGTCTGCTAGAATGCTCGCCCTCTTAGCTTCAGCACAACGTCTGCCTCGCAGACGCTAGCCTCCGCTGAATTTCGCTTCGTTCATTTTCCCCAGCGCGCCCGACGCGCCCCCCTTCCGATGTCCCGAGCCCTGCGCAATATCGCCATTATCGCCCACGTCGACCACGGCAAGACCACCCTCGTCGACCAATTGCTCCGCCAGTCCGGCACCTTCCGCGAAAACCAGCAGGTCGCAGAGCGAGTGATGGACTCGAACGACCTCGAAAAGGAACGCGGCATCACAATCCTTGCCAAGAACTGCGCGATCGACTTCGAAGGCACCCATATCAACATCGTCGACACCCCGGGCCACGCCGATTTCGGCGGCGAGGTCGAGCGCGTGCTGTCGATGGTCGACGGCGTGCTGCTACTGGTCGATGCGGTCGAGGGGCCGATGCCCCAAACCCGTTTCGTGACCAAAAAGGCGCTGGCCCTCGGCCTGAAGCCGATCGTGGTCATCAACAAGATCGACCGGCCTGGCTCCCGTCCCGACTGGGTGATCAACCACACCTTCGACCTGTTCGACAAGCTCGGCGCCACCGAGGAGCAGCTCGACTTCCCGGTCGTCTATGCCTCCGCCCTCAACGGCTACGCGATGATGGCCTCGCACACCCCCGGCACCGACATGCGCCCGCTCTACGAGGCGATCTTGCGCTACGTGCCGCCTCCCGACGTCGATGCAGAGAAGCCTCTCCAGCTTCAGATCTGCTCGCTCGACTACAACTCCTACGTCGGCCGCATCGGCATCGGCCGCATCAAGCAGGGCCACATCAAGCCCGGCCAGCAAGTCGCCGTGATGTACGGCGACGAATCGAAGGGCACGGCGAAGGTCGGGCAGGTCCAGGTGTTCAAGGGTTTGGAGCGCGAGCAGGCGCAGGATGCCGAAGCCGGCGACATCGTGCTGGTATCCGGCATCGAGCAGGTGGGCATCGGCGTCACGCTATGCGCCGTCGACAATCCGGTCGGCCTGCCGCCGATCAGCGTGGACGAGCCGACGCTGACGATCAACTTCCAGGTCAACACCTCGCCGCTCGCCGGCAAGGAAGGCAAGTTTGTCACCAGCCGCCAGATTCGCGAACGCCTCAATAAGGAACTGCTCTCCAACGTCGCATTGCGCGTCAAGGACACCGAGAACGCCGACATCTTCGAGGTCTCCGGCCGTGGCGAACTCCACCTCACCATCCTGCTGGAGAACATGCGCCGCGAAGGCTACGAAATGGCCGTCGGCCGGCCGCGCGTCGTCGTCCATGAGCTGCCAGACGGCACCAAGCAGGAACCCTACGAAATGCTCACGGTGGACGTAGAGGAAGGCCATCAGGGCGGTGTGATGGAGGAGCTCGGCCGCCGCAAGGGCGAACTGCAGGACATGCAACCGGACGGCCGTGGCCGCGTGCGCCTCGAATACCGCATCCCGGCGCGTGGCCTGATCGGCTTCCAGGGCGAATTCCTGACGCTCACGCGCGGCACCGGCCTTGCGAGCCACGTCTTCGACGAATACGGCCCATGGGCCGGCACAATGGCCGAACGACGCAACGGCGTGCTGGTCTCGGCCGAGGACGGCGCCGCCGTCGCCTATGCGCTATGGAAGTTGCAGGACCGCGGCCGCATGTTCGTCAATCCGGGCGATGCGCTCTACGAGGGCATGATCATCGGCATCCACAGCCGCGACAACGATCTCGTGGTCAACCCGATCAAGGGCAAGCAACTCACCAACGTGCGCGCCTCAGGCACCGACGAAGCCGTGCGCCTCGTGCCGCCGATCCAGCTCACCCTCGAATCGGCTGTCGAGTTCATCGAGGACGACGAACTGGTCGAGATCACGCCGAAGTCGATCCGCCTGCGCAAGCGTTTCCTCAAGGCGCACGAAAGGAAGCGGGCTGGCCGCGAGGAAGCCGCTGAATAAGCTGCCGCCCGCTATCCGCCGCTGGATATGGCGGATAGCGGGTGCAGCAGTGATTCTCTCGCTGATCGGCTTTTTCTCGCATCCAACCGTCAGCCCGCTGCTCTGCAAGATCTACGGTTGACGCGGAGCAGTGTGTCCCATCTTCGCATTCTGCGAGATTGAAACTTTTACATTGTTTCGCTAGTCTTAACGATCGTTGCCAACCACCGGAAGGGAATCGTCAATGCAACCGTTCCAGATCGCTCAACAGACGACTGTCGATTATGCCGTGCGCCAGAACCGCGTGCTGCGTAACACCTACGCGCTGCTCGCCCTGTCGATGCTGCCGACCGTGGCCGGCGCGCTGCTCGGCATCCAGCTGAATTTCTCCTTCATGGCCGGCAGCCCGGTCATCGGCTTCCTGCTGTTCCTCGGCATCGCCTGGGGCTTCATGTACGGCATCGAGAAGACCAAGAACAGCGGCATGGGTGTCGTCCTGCTGCTCGCCTTCACCTTCTTCATGGGCCTGATGCTGTCGCGCATCCTGCAGGTAGCGCTCGGTTTTGCCAACGGTGGCAGCCTGATTGCAATGGCGGCCGGCGGCACCGGTGCGATCTTCTTCGCCCTGGCCAGCGTCGCCAGCACAACCAAGCGCGACTTCTCGAATCTCGGCAAATTTCTGTTCGCCGGCATGATCCTAGTGCTTGTCGCCGCGCTGGCCAACGCTTTCTTCCAGATCCCGGCCGTCGCCCTGGCGATCTCGGCGCTCGCCGTAGTGATCTTCTCCGCCTACATCCTCTACGACATCAACCGCATCGTGCAGGGCGGCGAGGACAACTACATTACCGCCACGCTGGCCGTTTATCTCGACATCTATAACGTCTTCGTCAGTCTGCTGCACCTGCTGCTAGCCTTCGCCGGCGAACGCGACTGAGGCGACTGACGGAAAAAGTCGGCCCTCACAGAACGGCGCCCCCAGAAAAATCAGGGGCGCCGTTTTTATTTCTGCTTTTCGAACAACGCGATGGACTCGACGTGAGAAGTATGCGGGAACATGTTGGCGATGCCGGCTGCCAGCAGGCGGTAGCCCTTCTCATGCACCAGCACCGCGGCATCGCGCGCCAACGTTGCGGGGTTGCAGGAAACATAGACGATGCGCCCAGGGGCATCGTCGCCCAATGACTTGACCAGTTCGACTGCCCCTTCGCGCGGCGGATCGATGAGCATCTTGTCGAAATGCCCCCAGCCAGCCAACTGTTCCGGCGTCACCTCGAACAGATTCGCCACGTGGTAATCGATGCGCGATTCCAGCCCGTTGAGCACGGCATTTTCCCTGGCCCGCGCGATCAGAGGCGCACTGCCCTCGACACCGACGACCTGCCCGCCGACGCGCGCGAGCGGCAGCGTGAAATTACCCAGCCCGCAGAACATGTCTGCCACCTTCTCACCGGGACGAATGTCCAAGAGGCCGAGCGCCTTGCGCACCAGCACGCGGTTGACGTCGTGGTTGACCTGCGTGAAATCGGTCGGGCGAAAGCGCAGCGTGACGTCGAAGTCCTGAAGACGGTAGGCTGGCTGCGGGCCATTGGCGGGATGGAAGAGTGCTGCGGTGTCCGGTCCGCCAGTCTGCAGCCAGACCTGCACGCCATGTCGGTCGGCGAACGCGCGCAGCTTCTGCTCGTCTTCATGCGTCAACGGCTCTAGGATGCGGAATACCAGCGCTGCCGGCGTATCGCCGACGGCGACCTCGATCTGTGGCAGGCGGTCGGGAATCGACATCGAGCCCACCAGTTCGCGCATCTTCGGCAACAGGTCGGAAATCGCCGCCGGCAGGACGGCGCAAGAATCCATCACCGCCACGTAACTGCTTCGCTTCTCGTGGAAGCCGACCAGCACGCCACCCTTCTTCTCCACCTTACGCACCGTCAGGCGCGCGCGCCGACGGTAGCCCCAACTCGGGCCGACAATCGGCGGCAAAATGGTTTCAGGCCGTAGGCGCGCGATATGCCAGAACGCGTCCTCGAGCACCCGCTGCTTCGCGGCTGCCTGAGCTGCAACATTCAGATGCTGCATGCTGCAGCCGCCGCACACGCCGAAATGCGGACAGCGCGGCACAACGCGCTGGCTCGACGCCTTGAGGATGGCATCGGCGCGGGCATTCTCGAAGGTCGGCTTGCGGCGGAACGAGGTATAGGCAACCAGCTCCCCCGGCAGCGCGCCCTCGATGAAGATGGCCTTGCCGTCGACATGCGCGACGCCGCGGCCTTCATGGTCCAGCGATTCAATGGTGGCGATATTCATGGGTATTACCTTAATTCGCGCCAGCCGAAACCCTCGGCTTGGCTGGCGACTCCAATCCAGTCCGGCGCGCAGCCGAGCGCCCTGGCCAGCGCGCCACGGGCAAGATCAGGCGTATTGTTCTCCTCGGAAAGATGAGCAGCGATGACGTGACTGAGTCGTCTCTTGTCGACGGCTCCCAGCAGTTCTGCCGCGGCACCATTTTCCAGATGGCCGAAGCCGCCCGCAATGCGTCGCTTGAGCGACGGGGGATAGCGACCCTTGGCGAGCAACTCGGCGTCGTGGTTGCATTCGAGTACCAGTGCGGCGCACTCCTTGAGCATCGCCACGATGTGCGGCGTGATGGCGCCGGCATCGGTAAGCACGCCGAGCCGTGTCGCGCCGTCGGAGAAGACGAACTGCGTCGGCTCGCGTGCGTCATGTGGCACCGGATAAGGATGCACCTCGATATCGCCGATGCCGAAGCTCGCATGGCTGTCGAAATGGCGCACGCCCGCATCGGCCAAGCGTCCCGCCGCGGCGGAGGTGCCGTGGCTGGCATGGATCGTCCAGCCGAAGCGAGCGGCGCAACTTGCCGCACCGCCGACATGGTCGGCATGCTCGTGGGTAACCAGTACTGCCGCGACGGAGTCGGGCGCGACACCGAGCCGCTCGAGGCGCACGGCCATCTCGCGCGGCCCGAAGCCGCAGTCGACAAGCACACGCGTGGCGCAGGATTCGACGAGCAGCGCGTTGCCCTTGCTGCCGCTGCCCAGCGAGGCGAAACGGATCACGCTGTCGACATCACTTCAGTTGCGTGTGCAGCAGGCCAAGGATCTTGCGCGCCGTCTCCGATGTATCGACTCCACCTTCGCGGGTGAGGACGCGTACCCGGCTTTCGTCGCCTTCGCCGACAACGTGGATGCGGTATTGCGCCTTCGGGTCGACCTCGGTCTTGCCACCCTGGAACAGGTTCATCGGATTGAGCTTGGACAGCCAACCCTTATCGTCCTTCTTCTTGTTGTCGACCTCGGGGTCGATGTAGCGCACGAAATAAAGTCCCTGCGAGCGGTCGCGATCCTCGACGGTGAAGCCGACGCGGTCGAGCGATAGGCCGACGCGGCGCCAAGCACGGTCGAACGCCTCCTGCAGCACCAGTGCGCCGGAACCGTCGGCGGCACGCGTCAGCTTGGCGCGCTCCTGCTTCGGTTCGGCCGCAAGCATGGTCTTGGCGCGACCCTCCTCAACGCCAAGGCGCACCATCAGACGGCGCAGCATCTCGGCCTCGAGTTCCGGCTCGGCCGGACGCGGCTGCCAGCGTGTCTCGGACTTCCCTTCGTTGACGTACACCTCGTACATGCCGCGATGGCTGATGTAGATCTCGGTGGTGCCGGGTTCGGCACCCTTCTCGATGCGTGTACGGAACTTGTCGCGCTCAGCCGTCGAATACAGCGAGTCGAACACCTTGCCGAGTGAGGAACGAATGATGTCCTGCGGAAGCTTAGCGCGGTCCTCCGCCCAATCGGTTTCCATCACGCCGGCCTCGGGCAGCTCGACGTTGACGATGAAGCCCAGCTCCTGCCAGAATTCCTTGAGCGCCGGCCAGAGCTGCTCGGGTGTTCCCGTTGCAACCAGCCAGCGTTGGGTGCCGGCATGCTCGATACGCATCTTCTCGACGCTCGGCAATACTGCAGGGGCCGTAGACGACGCACCGGCGCGGCGCTCGCCCGCGTACTCCGAATAGGTAGCGCTGCCCTTCGGACTGATGTCGGGCACGGCGTAACGCTCGTCGCGCGTCGGCTGGGTCAGATCGGGCGGCACTTCGAGCGTGGGCAGCTTGCCCGCCGACTTGTAATCGACCTTCTTCGATTCGGGCAGGATATTGCCTGTACATGCGCTCAACAGCGCGACGGCCGTCAGGCCGGTAAGCAGCTTGATCGTATTCATCGGTCAGAGATTGATTTCGGCTTCGCGCATCGCGGCGAGGACGCGCTCGTGGCAGTCGGGAGAAAGCTCGGTAAGCGGCAGGCGCAGGGCGTCGCGGATCAGCCCCATGCGTGCGCAGGCCCACTTGACGGGAATCGGGTTGGCCTCGCAGAACAGTTGCTTGTGCAGCCCCTGCAGGCGCTCGTTGATTCCGCGAGCGGTCTTGACGTCGCCGGCGAGTGCGGCGGCGATCATCTGATGCATCAGCTTCGGCGCGACGTTGGCGGTGACCGAGATCACGCCCTGGCCGCCGAGCAGCGTCAATGCAACTCCCGTCGGATCATCGCCGCTGTAGACGGCAAAACCGGCCGGCGCTCGCTTGACCAGATCGGCGCCGCGCTCGAGGTTGCCGGTAGCATCCTTGATGCCGACGATGTTGGACACCTGCGCCAGCCGCAGCGTCGTGTCATTGGCAAGATCGGCCACGGTACGGCCCGGCACGTTGTAGAGGATCAGCGGCAGGTCCACCGCCTCGGCAATCGCCTTGAAGTGGCGGTAGAGGCCCTCCTGGGTCGGCTTGTTGTAGTAGGGCACGACCGACAGATGCGCGGTGGCGCCCGCAGCCCTGGCGCATTGTGCGAGTTCGATCGCCTCGCTGGTAGAGTTGGCACCGGTGCCGGCGATCACCGGAATGCGGCCGGCGACGTGCTCGACGGTGGTGCGGATCAGCATGCAGTGTTCGTCCATGTCGACGGTGGGCGATTCGCCCGTGGTGCCGACGACGACGACGCCGTCAGAGCCCTCGGCGATATGCCAGTCGAGCAGGCGGCGCAGGCCCGGCAGGTCGAGGGAGCCGTCGTCCTGCATCGGAGTGACGATGGCGGGAAGTGAACCTTGGATCATATGAGAAGTCATGGTTGCTCTTGTATGGAAAGTCGGGGTCAAATTTCTGCCAATGCCTTGATGTGCGCTGCCACGCTGCGCGCCAGCGCGGAGAGGGCGTAGCCGCCTTCGAGCATCGAAACGATGCGGCCTTCGGCGCTCTCCTTCGCCACCTGCAGCAGTTGCTCGGTCACCCAGGCGTAATCGGCCTCGACCAGCCCGAGCGAGGCCATGTCGTCCTCGTAGTGGGCATCGAAGCCGGCCGAGATGTAGATCAGCTGCGGCGCGAACTCACGCAGCCGCGGCAGCCACTGCGTCGTGACAACCTCGCGGAAGCCATCGCCGCGCGTACCCGCCTTGACCGGCACGTTGAGCATGTTCGGCGCGGGATTCTCGGTGCCGCTGTAGGGATAGAACGGATGTTGGAAGGTGCTGACCATCAGCACGCGCTCGTCTCCCGCGAAGATGTCTTCCGTGCCGTTGCCATGATGCACGTCGAAGTCGACCACGGCGACGCGCGAAAGGTTCCAGGCCTCAAGGCCATGGCGTGCGGCGACGGCGATGTTGTTGAAGAAGCAGAAGCCCATCGCCCGCGCCCGCTCGGCGTGGTGGCCAGGCGGCCGCACGGCGCAGAAGGCCGCAGGCACCTCCTTCTTCATCACCAGGTCGGTCGCCAGCACGCCGGCACCCGCGGCGCGCAAGGCGGCCTTGAGCGTACCGGGGCTCATCGCGGTGTCGGGATCGAGATGGTGGATGCCATGTGCCGGGGCACTGGCATGGATCGCATCGATGTAGTTCCTCGGATGAACGCGCAGCAGGTGATCTTCCTCCGCCTCGGGCGCATCGTGGAAGCTCAGGTAGATGTCGAGTCCGGCAGCGATCAGACGGTCCTGAATGGCCGCGAGACGGTCCGGGCACTCCGGATGGTGCGCACCCATGTCATGCAGCAGGCAATCACGGTGACTGATGAAGGCAATGGTCATTGAAACGCGGGAAAAACCGGCGAGGGCTTCGCTTACAATCGCATAAAAGCGACATTATGACCTTTTCGCGAGATTTTTTCTCATGCCCCCGACGCCCGAACATGCCGCCCTTGCCGCTGCCCTAGCCGCAGCAGGAAATATCATCCTCGGCAAGGAACGCCAATTGCGCCTCGCCTTCGCCTGCCTGCTCGCGCGCGGCCACCTGCTGATCGAGGATCTGCCCGGCGTCGGCAAGACGACACTTGCGCATACGCTCGCCCGCCTGCTCGGCCTCGAGTTCCAGCGCATCCAGTTCACCAGCGACATGCTGCCCGCCGATATCCTCGGCATCTCGGTGTTCGACCGCGAGCGCGGCGAGTTCCGCTTCCATCCCGGACCAATCTTCACCCAAGTGGTGCTCGCCGACGAGATCAACCGCGCCACCCCCAAGGCCCAGAGCGCCCTGCTCGAAGCGATGGAGGAGCGCCAGGTGACCGTCGAGGGCGAGACGCGCCGCCTGCCCGAACCCTTCTTCGTCATCGCCACGCAGAATCCCGCGCACCAGATCGGCACCTTTCCGCTGCCCGAATCCCAGCTCGACCGCTTCCTGATGCGCATCGAACTCGGCTACCCCGACCGCGCCGCCGAACGCGCACTGCTCGAGGGACGCGACCGCCGCACACTGCTCGCCGAGGCGCAACCGCTGCTCGATCCGCCTGCGCTCGCCGCGGCACAGGCACAGGCGGCCGTCGTTCACGTTGCCGCGCCGCTGCTCGATTACGTGCAGGCCCTGGTCGCCCACACACGTGCTGCGCCGGAATGGAAGAACGGCCTCTCGCCGCGAGCCGGTCTCGGCCTAGTCGCCGCCGCACGCGCCTGGGCACTGCTCGACGGACGCGACCACGTGCTGCCCGAAGACGTCCAGGCCGTGCTGCCCGCCGTCGCGGTGCATCGCCTGCAAGCCGCAGGCGATACGGCGGAACGCCGTACCAGCACGGAGATCGCCCGGGCGCTCGTCGAGGCTGTGCCGCTACCCTAGCGGTAGGCATCGTGCCATGCTGAAGGCCTTTCGCAGTACCCTGCACGAACGTTTCATCGCCTGGGCATTGCGGTCGAAACCGCCGGAACCCGTGCCGGTGGTACTCTCCCAGCGCCGCATCTATGTGCTGCCGACGCGCGCCGGCCTGCTCTACGCGCTGTCGCTGCTGGTCATGCTGATCGGCGCCATCAACTACAACCTGAGCCTCGGCTACGCACTGGTGTTCTTGCTTGCGGGGCTGGGCATCACAGCGATCCTGCACGCCTTCCGCAACCTCGCCGGACTGTCGCTGACCGTCGGGGCTGCCACACCGGTGTTCGCGGGCGGCACGGTACGTTTCCCGCTCGCCTTGCGCAATCCGGACGTCCGCACACGCCGATTGCTCCGGCTCTCGCTGCCCGGCCAGCCGGAGGTCACGGTCGATGTGCCGCCCGACGACAGCGCGAGCGTCCATCTACCGCACGATGCGCCACGGCGGGGCTGGCTCGCCATGCCGCGCGCCACGCTCGAAACCGTCTGGCCGCTCGGCCTGGTGCGCGCCTGGAGCTACGCTGCACCCGAACTGACGTGCCTGGTCTATCCGAAGCCAGCCGGCGCCGTCCCGCCGGCGCCGACTTTTTCCGGCATCGAGGGCGGCACACCGCCCGCCGACAGCGGCGACGAGGACTTCGCCGGGCTGCGCCGCCACCAGCCGAGCGACCCCCTCCACCATGTCGCCTGGAAAAGTGTCGCGCGTTACGGCGCAGAAGCGCCGCTGCAGACCAAGCAGTTCGCCGGATCCGCAGCACAGGCGCTGTGGTTCGATTGGGATGCTCTGCCCGCTGGCATGGACGTCGAGTCGCGGCTGTCGGTGCTCGCGCGCTGGGTGCTAGATGCCGAAGCCGCCGGTCTCGCCTGGGGGCTGCGCCTGCCCGGCGTCGAACTCGCCCAATCGCACGGCCCCGACCACACCCACGCCTGCCTCAAGGCGCTCGCGCTCTATGGCGGCTAAGTCCCCTAAGCCCGTCTTGCCGCTCACGCCCGCCCAGACCTGGTGGCTGCTCGCCACGGGCATGGCGGCTTTTCTGCCGCTCACTCTGCAGGTTCCGGCCTGGCTGTCTGCCGTGGCCGGCGCGGCCTTCCTCTGGCGCGCAGCACTGGCGTGGTTCCACCAACCGCTGCCGACGCGCTGGGTGCTCTCACTCATCGCGCTCGCCGGGGCGGCGGGTGTCTTCCTCCAGTACCGCACGCTGTTCGGCCAGCAGGCCGGCGTTGCGCTGCTCGTGATCTTCATGGCCCTCAAGCAGCTCGAAGCGCGCGCGCCGCGCGACGGGCTGGCCATCGTCCTGCTCGCCTATTTCCTCACCCTGACGCGCTTCCTTGAAGATCAGTCGATTCAGACCGCGGCAACGATGCTCGGCACTCTCGTCATCGCGACTGCTGCGCTCGCCAGCCTGAGCGACCCACTCGGCAAACCGCGCGAACTGCTCCGACTCTCCGGGCTGATGCTCGTGCAGGCGCTGCCCTTCATGCTGATCCTTTTTGTCTTGTTCCCGCGCGTTTCCGGGCCTCTGTGGGGGCTGCCCGCGGATGCCTACTCGAGCCTCACCGGCCTGTCCGACGACATGTCGCCTGGCGCGATCAGCCATCTGGTCCAATCGGACGCCATCGCCTTTCGCGCCAAGTTCGACGGCCCTCCGCCGCCCCGCCACGAACTCTACTGGCGCGGGCCGGTGCTACCGCACCTCGACGGCCGTACCTGGCGCCCCGGTAACCGCGCGGCCGCCAAAGATCTGCCCTACCGCCACTCCGCCGACAGCCCGTCGTATGCCTACACCGTGACGCTGGAGCCGCACAACAAGGCCTGGCTGTTCGCGCTCGAGTTCGCCGACGCGCTGCCGCCCGATGCCACCGTCACCGCCGATGCCCAGATGCTCGCGAAAAAGCCGGTGCGCGAACGCATTCGCTATTCGCTGCGTTCGCATACCGCCGTCGCGCACTCCCCCGCCAGCACCGCCACGCTTGCCGAAGCCCTGCAGTTACCGGCTGGCCTCAACCCGCGCACGCTGGCACTCGGCGCGCAGTGGCGCAGCGAGGAGCCCGATGCGCTACGCCGTCTGGACCGTGCTGTTGCCTTCATGCGCGATCAGCGCCTCCTCTACACCCTGCGGCCGCCGCTGATGAGTCAGCACGTCGCCGACGAGTTTTTGTTCGACTACCAGCGCGGCTTCTGCGAACATTTCTCCGCCGCCTTCGTCGTGCTGATGCGTTCCGCCGGCGTGCCGGCGCGCGTCGTCACTGGCTACCAGGGCGGCGAGCGCAATCCCGTCGACGATACCTGGGTGATCCGCCAGTCCGATGCGCACGCCTGGGCCGAGGTCTGGCTCGCGGAGCGCGGCTGGGTGCGCATCGATCCGACGGCGGCGAGCGCCCCGGCGCGCATCGAACAGGACCTCGCGTCAGCCGTGCCGGCGGGCGATCCGCTGCCCTTCCTCGCCGGTCCTGGCTTCGACTTTCTGCGCGAACTGCGCTATCGCTGGTGGGCTGCAAACAACACTTGGAACCAGTGGATACTCGGCTATAACCCGCAGCGCCAGCAGGACCTCCTCGCACGGCTGGGTATGGACTCGCCCGACTGGCGCAAGATGACGGCGGCGCTCGCGGTGCTCTGCGGCGCCGTGCTGCTGGTGCTCATTGGGGCAATGCTGTGGAGCCTCCCGCGGCGCGATCCCGTCGAACGCCAGTGGGCACGGCTGTCGCGCCGCCTGACGCGCCGCGGGCTGGCGCGCCAAGGCTGGGAAGGCCCGCAGGACTACGGGCGGCGCCTGGCCGTCGCCTTCCCGGCGAAAACGGAGGAAATCTCGCGCATCGTTTCGCTTTACGCGGGGCTGCGCTACGGTACCCTGTCTCCCGAACTGCTTACCGAATTACGCCGCCGCGTCGCCGCTTTCAAGCCATGATCCGTTTCGTCCTGCTGCTGTTCTGCCTGCTGCCTGTCGCCGCCCACGCCCTCAGCTATGCCGGGCGCACGGAGGTGCAAGCCTTCGTCGCCGAAATGCAGGCCCGCCATGACCTCGATGCCGAAGCGCTCACCGTGCTGTTCGGCAAGACGCAGCCGCTGCCTGCCGTACTCAAGGCGATCGCACCGCCGGCCGACCCACGCGTCAAATCCTGGCGGGCCTATCAGGCGCGCTTCATCGAGCCGCGCCGCCTCACCGCCGGCCGCGCCTTCTGGCACCGCCACCACGCCGCCCTCGCCAAGGCGCAGGCACTCACTGGCGTACCCGCGGAAATCATCGTCGCGATCATCGGCATCGAGACCTTCTACGGTAGGCACCTCGGGCGCTTCGACGCCTTCGCTGCGTTGGCGACGCTGGCCTTCGACTATCCGCCGCGCGCCGAACTATTCCGCCGCGAACTCGAATCGCTGCTGCTGCTGGCGCGCGACGAAGGGCGCACGCCGGACGCCTACCGCGGTTCCTATGCCGGCGCGATCGGATTGCCCCAGTTCCTGCCTTCGAGCATCCGCGCCTATGCGGTCGACTTCGACGGCGACGGCAGGATCGACCTCGCGCACAGCGTGGAGGATGCGATCGGCAGCGTCGCGAACTTCCTCAAGGAGCACGGCTGGGAAAGCGGCGGCCCGGTCGTGGCCGCAGCAAAAGTCGGCGCCGGCGGGACGGCGCACCAGGCCCTGATCGACGAGGGCATCGCGCCGCGGCGGCACCCGGCGGAAATGACGTCATTCGGCGTCGAAGCGGACGCAGCGGCACCCGACGAACCGGCAGCGCTGATCGATCTCGTCACACCCGATGCGGCGACGGAATACTGGATCGGCTACCGCAACTTCTACGTGATCACGCGCTACAACCGCAGCAGCTTCTACGCGATGGCGGTTTACCAGTTCGCCCGCGAGTTGAAGGACAAGCGCTAGAGCAGCGCGCTCACGCCGATGCCGGCGCGCATCAGCCCCTGACGCAGGCGGCCGAGCGCCTCGATCTGCAGTTGGCGCACTCGCTCGCGCGTGACGCCGAGTTCCTGGGCGAGAACCTCGAGCGTGGCGATTTCCTGCCCGTTGAGTCCGTAGCGCGCCTCGACGACGCGGCGGTGCCGCCCGGACAGTTCGCTCACCCACTGCGCGATTTGCTGCTCGATCTCCACCTGCTCGACCTGCGCTTCCGGATCGACGCCGTTCTCGTCGGAGAGGGCATCGGCCATCGTCAGGTCCGGGTCGATGTCTAGCGGCGCGTCGAGAGAGGCGGTGCGCTCGTTGAGCAGAAGCAGTTCGCGGACCTCTTCGACTGGCTTGTGCAGCAATTGCGCGACGGTTTCCAGCGCCGACTCGCTGCGCGACTCTGCGCCGTCTTCCTTGCCCAGCCGCCGCAGCGTCCGCAAGACGGTGTTGAGTTCTTTCACGACATGCACCGGCAGGCGGATGGTGCGTGACTGGTTCATGATGGCCCGCTCGATGTTCTGGCGTATCCACCAGGTCGCGTAGGTCGAGAAACGGAAACCGCGCTCCGGATCGAACTTCTCGAGCGAGTGGATGAGGCCGAGGTTGCCTTCCTCGATCAGGTCGTCGAGCGGAACGCCGCGGTTCTGATAATGCCTCGCGATGCTTACCACGAGCCGCAGGTTGGCCTCGATCATGTGCTGGCGCGCCGCAAAGTCGCCGGAACGCACGGCACGCGCCAGTCTGACTTCCTCGGCGGGCTTCAAGAGCGAAGTCGCACCGATCTCGTTCAGGTAGAGTTGGGTGATGTCGTCGAGGAAACCCTCCTCGCCCGCCGGCGCATGCTCGGCGTCGATGTGGAGTCCGAGCTCGGCTTCTTCGTTCATCAACGTGCAGGCAGGTACTTGAGAGGATCGACGGGCTTGCCCTGGTGGCGCACCTCGAAGTGCAGTTTGGGCTGGTCGGCGTCGGAATTGCCAAGCTCGGCGATCTTCTGGCCGCGGCTGACCGTCTGACCTTCCTTGACGAGAATGCGGCTGTTGTGCGCATAAGCCGACAGGAAGGCCGCATTGTGGCGCACGATCACCAGGTTGCCGTAGCCGCGCAGCCCGCTGCCGACATAGACGACCTTGCCGTCCGCTGCAGCCTTGACCGGCTCGCCGATCTTGCCCGCGATATCGATGCCCTTGGTCGCCTCGGCACCGTTGCCGCCTTCGCTGAAAGTGCCGATCAGCTTGCCACCCGAGGGCCACGCCCAGTCGATTTCGCCCGTCCCCTGAACTGCGGGTGCCGGTGCTGCAGGCTTCTCGGTAACGGGTTTCTCGGCAGGAGCGGCAGCCTGCGTCGCGGGGACGGAGGCGACCTGCGCCGGAGCAGCCTCCTCGGCCTTCAGCCGTGCGAGGTTTTCTTCGGAGTAAGGCAGCTTGCCGCCTTTGGGCGAGCGCTTGAACTTATCGGCTTCGGCTGACACCGGGGGGAGCGGCGACGCTGCCTCTGCTGCGCCCTCGAGGGAACGCGACGCTACAGGCCCGCTCGTCGCGATCGGATGCACCTCCGCGGCGCCGGTGGGTGCGGCCGGCACTGCGCCAGGAGGCCCAACGCGCAGGCTCTGACCGATCTTGATGCGGGCGGGATCGTCGATGCCGTTCCATGCCGCCAGATCGCGATGATCGACACCCTGCTCGCGGGCAATGCTGAACAAAGTATCGCCCTTCTTGACCATATAGAGCTTCTCGGCAGCCGTCGCGGGCTTTGCAGCAGGCTTCTGTGCGAGAGGCGCCTCGATGCGTGCCGGGGCCTGGCTCTCGGAAACCGGCGCGGGCATAGTGCTGACGCAGCCGGCCAGCCCGAAGGCTAACGCAACGGCAAACGAAGGGAAAATCCAACGCATCATGGCCCGAATCATGCCACACCCGGCAGAAGCGGGACGAATCGCACCGTATCGAAGCGCCGCTCCGTCCAGCCCTGCGGGGTCCGTTCAACCAGCACCAGCACCTGCTCGGCACTGCCCAGCGGCATCACCAGACGCCCGCCGACGGCCAGCTGCTCGCGCAGCGCCTGCGGCACGGCGGCACCGGCCGCCGCGACGATGATCGAATCGAAGGGCGCCGCCTCGGGCAGCCCACCCATGCCATCAGCATGCTTGAGGCGGATCTGCGTCAGCTTGAGCTGCCGGAGATGCTCGCGCGCGCGCGCCAGCAGCGGCGCGATGCGCTCGACGCCATAGACTTCCTTGGAAAGCTGGGCAAGCACCGCCGCCTGGTAGCCGCAGCCGGCGCCGATCTCGAGCGTCTTGCCGAGTTTGTCGCGCCCCTCGAGCAACAGCTCGATCATGCGCGCGACGATGTAGGGCTGCGAGATCGTCTGGCCGAGGATCAGCGGCAGCGCGGTATCTTCGTAGGCGCGGTGCGCCATCGCTTCCTCGACGAAGATGTGGCGCGGCACCACGGCGATCGCCGTCAGCACCCGCTCGTCGCGGATGCCCTGCTCGCGCAACCGGTCGATCATGCGCGCGCGCGTGCGCTCGGAGGTCATGCCGATGCCCGAGAGTGCGTTCATAGCGTGCTCACTCTCCCATCCACTCGCGCAAGCCCTCGATCTGGCCGACATGGGTCAGATCGATCTGCAGCGGCGTCACCGACACCCAGCCGTTGTCGACGGCGTAGAAGTCGGTGCCCTCGCCCGCGTCCGCCGCGGCTCCCGCAGCACCGACCCAATAGACGGTCTCGCCACGCGGCGAGACCTGCTTCACCACCGGCTCGGCCTTGTGGCGGCGCCCGAGGCGCGTAACGCGCATGCCGGCCAGCACGTCGTAGGGCACGTCGGGCACATTGACGTTGAGCAGCACCGGAGCACTAAGTGGTGACAAATTGGGCCGAGCGCAGAAGCGCTCGGCCAGCTCGCGTGCAACGCGCGCCGCTGTAGCGAAGTGCTTGCCCTCGAAGCTCGCCAGCGAGACGGCGATCGACGGCACGCCGAGCAGGTAGCCTTCCATCGCCGCCGCCACCGTACCCGAATAGATCGTGTCGTCGCCCATGTTGGGGCCCCAATTGACGCCGGAGATCACCATGTCCGGCTCATGCTCGAGCATGCCGGTCACGGCGAGATGCACGCAGTCGGTCGGCGTGCCATTCACGTAGTGGAAACCGTTGGCAGCCTGCTTGAGGTGCAGCGGCCGGTCGAGGGTCAGCGAGTTTGAGGCGCCACTGCGGTTGCGCTCGGGCGCCACCACGGTTACCTCGCCCATGCCCTGCATGGCCTCGGCCAGCGCGGCGAGGCCGGGCGCGAAATAACCGTCGTCGTTGGAAAGCAGGATGCGCACGTCGTAGCTACTTGAGAAATTGCTTGCTGATCTCGCGGAACAGCGGAGTACCGGCCTGGCCCAGCCACTCGAACGCAACCATCTCGCGGCAGACGACCTGAATGCCATGCTGGCGCATGCGCTCCAGCGCTAGCGCCTTGTGCTCGGGATCGCGCGAACCGACCGCCTCCGCGACGACGAACACCTGCTTGCCTGCGGCGGAAAGCTCAAGCACAGTTTGCAGCACGCAGACGTGCGCCTCGATGCCGCAGACCACGATCTGCTCACGCTCCATGCCCGGCAGGCCGGGCAGGCACTCGCCGGCGACGCAGGAGAAATGGACCTTCTCGCCGACGCTGCCGGCCCGCAGGCGGGCAGCGAGCTGCGGTTGGGTATGACCGATGCCTTGGGGATACTGCTCAGTCGCCGCGACGGGCACACCGATGCGCTGGGCGACCTGAACCAGCCAGTCGATGTGGCCGAGGATGCGCTGCCAGCCCTGGATGTGCGGCACGAGGCGCTCCTGCACGTCGATGACGAGCAAGGCGGACTGGTCGGCACGCATCAGTGGGGAATTCATGCAGCGATTTTACCGGAGGTCCTGCATCGTCCGGCGCATGAAGCAGAGGTCTTCCCAGGCCTTTGCCTTGTCGGGCAGGTTGCGCAGCAAATAGGCGGGATGGTAGGTGACGATCAGCGGCATGCCGGCGAAATCATGCACCACGCCGCGCGCGCGGGAGATCGTCACCTCCTGCTGCAGCAAGGTCTGCGCCGCCGGCTTGCCGAGCGTGACGATCAGCTTGGGCCGGATCAGCTCTATCTGCCGCGCGAGGAAGGGCCAGCAGGCAGCCGTCTCCGCGGGCTCCGGCGTGCGGTTGTTGGGCGGCCGGCACTTCACCGCATTCGCGATGTACACACCTTGGCCGCGCTTCAAGTCGATCGCGGCAAGCATGGCATCGAGCAGCTTGCCGGCCTGGCCGACGAAGGGCTCGCCGCGCTCGTCCTCCTCCGCACCCGGCCCCTCGCCGACGAACAGCCAGTCCGCTTCGACGTCGCCCACGCCAAGCACGGCCTGTTTGCGCGTCTGGCACAACTCGCAAGCAGTGCACTCCGCCACGGCGCGTTTGAGCTCATCCCAGCCCATCGCGGCAATTGCCGCGGTGCGCGGATCGACCGGCGCGTCGGTTGGTTCCTCAGCCGCACCGCGCTTCTTCTTCGGCGGCTGGCGCAGCTTCCAGATCGGTCCAAGCCCCATTTCCTTCAGCATCTGCTCTCGATTCATAGATCCTTCGCCATCACGATGGCGTCCTCCCTTCCCTCAGCCGCGGGATAGTAACCGCGCCGCCGGCCGATCTCGACAAATCCCGCCTGGATATAAAAGGCGAGCGCCCGCTCATTCGACGGGCGCACCTCCAGCAGCATGCGCGCCATGCCGGCCTGGCGCGCCTCGTTTTCCAGAAACGCGAGCAGCGCGCGCCCGAGCCCGCTGCGCTGGCGCTCCGGCGCCACGCCGATATCCAGCAAATGCGTCTCATCGACGACCGGCATCGTCACCGCGAAAGCCGTCACGCCGTCCGGCTCGCGCTGCAGCCAGCAGTCGTAACCGGATGCCAGCGCGTCGTGGAAATTGCCGGGCGTCCAGGGAAAGGCCTGGATGCGCTCCTCGAGGGCGACGACCTCGGCCAGGTCGGTCTCCCTCATCCGCGCGTACTGCGCTGACGAGTTCATTTCGTTCCGCCGCGCGCAAGCCGCTCGGCCGTGGTCAGCGCCACCTTGTCGCGCACGTAGAGCGGCACGGCCTGCGCCACATCGACGCCACCTCCGCGTGCCAGCACGGGCACCGCAAGCCGCGCCACGGCCGTCGCGTGAGGATAGACGAGTGGATCGTCGCCGCGCAGATGCCCGGCCATGCGTCGCCGCAATACTTCGCCCCAGGCCGCGAAGCCGTCGCCGACGCCATACCAGTCATCCCCCTCGGGCAGGGGCGCCGTCTCGCCAGCGCCGACTTTTGGCGCCATTACTTCCTCGACCGTCTCGCCTTCCACGCGATAGGCCGCGACATAGACCTCGTTCATGCGAGCGTCGAGACAGGCGAGCACCTTGCCGTCACCGTGGGAAAGCGCGAGCGCCGCAAGCGTGCCAACAGGAACGACCGGCAGATCGAGGCCGAAGGCGAGCCCCTGGGCGACGCCGCAGGCCAGACGCAAGCCGGTGAAGCCGCCCGGCCCGGCGCCGAAGGCGATGCCATCGATCTGCTTGAGGCCGAGTCCGGCCTCGGCGAGGAGTTCGTTCGCCCAGGGCAGCAGCAATTCGGAACCGCCGTTCGGCATGTCGGCCGATTTTTCGGCGAGTTCGCCTTCGTTCCAGAGGGCGACGGAAAGGCGGCGGGTGGAGGCTTCGAAAGCGAGGAATTTCACGGCGCGGATTCTAGCCGACCGTTCCCTAGGACGAGAGCCTAGTTTCCTTGCCGTAGGCAGCGCCTTAGTTCGATGCGTACCGTCAGTGGGGAGCGACGGCACCGCTGGCGCGCGCAAGACGCAGCGCCATCAGGAAACTCATGCCGATGACGGCGACCACGGCAGCGCCAAAGAAAAGTTCCTTTCCATCGCTCCAGGCATCGACCGTCGGCAAGGACAGCTTCATAACGCCGAAGGCCCCGACCAGCAAACTGAGACCGGCCACCACCAGGCCCATGACGCGCGAAGCGATCCTGGCGACACGATCGGCCTTCACGATCAGGCGCGAGATCCAGAGCCCGTTGATGCCGTCCGTCACCAGCATGCCGAGCATGAACAGCAAGCCGAACATCAGGGCGGTCTGCCAACCGCCGAACTGGGCGGCGGTCAGCGCGAACAGCGCAGCCTGGCTGACCGTGTCGAAGGAAAGCGCGAACAGCGCGCCCACCATCGCGATCCACCCCGGATTCGCCGTGCGGGCGAAACGGCCAAGGAAGCGGCCCTTGAGGCCGACCGGCCTGACAACCTCGTTCCGATCCGCGATCAGCACCGCCCGCAAATTGAGCAGACCTAGCGCAAACAGGAAGGCGACGGAGACCCATCCGCCAAAGGCCTCCAGCCAACCGGGCGCTTCCCAGCGACGCGCCAGCAGGCTGACTGTCAGCGCGATGGCCAGCACGACGGCGCCATGTCCCACCGAGAACAGCACCCCGCAGTAACGGGCGATGCCGGGCCGCACGCGAGTATTGAAACGTGTCAGACCATCAATGGTCGCCAGATGGTCGGCGTCGAATCCGTGCTTGATGCCGAGCATGAACACCACCAGGGACATCGCGAGCAGGTCATCGGGCAATGCATCCACGGAAACCGGACTCCAGGCAGACGGTAGGAAGTTTTACCGAAAACATCATACCGTCGCCGCGCGCAACGCGTCAATTGTGGAGATGCTGAAAATCGGAGGAACGACAGGGAACGGCAGCAGATGGCTATTCGCGTGCCCGATGGCGTCCGCGCGGATACAGTTGACGCCCGGCATCGCGGATGTCGCTGCGCAACTGGTGGCGCTCTTCGGGCGTCATCTGGCGCCGCTCCTGGCGCCGCATGCGCATTTCCTCGCGAAACTGGTGGCGCTGCTCGGGGGACCACTCCGGATGGCCCATGCGCTGCGCCGCCCCGTCGTACATCGGGGGCGGGGGCGGCGGTGCCATCTCCTGAGCCGACGCGCCGAATGCGGTAGCCAGCAGGGCAAGCAAGACGAAAATCCGGACGAACGGTTCCATGCCCGCATTGTAGGAGCCTGGCGACGCATGCGAAGACGTGCTTTGTAACAATCCTTTGCCCTGCCCCGTCGCAGCAACATCCGGCAATCACTTGGGGCGCCGGCCGCGGACAAATCGGCAGTATCCTTGCAGCCATGAACGCCGAAACCCGCAAACCCAAGATCCTCGTCGTCGACGACGACCTGCGCCTGCGCAGCCAGCTCGAACGCTACCTCGACGAGCAGGGCTTCGCCGTCAAAGGCGTCCCCGACGCCACGACGATGGACCGCGCCCTCGAACGCGAACTCTACGATCTCATCGTGCTCGACCTGATGCTGCCCGGCGAGGACGGCCTGTCGATCTGCCGTCGCCTGCGCGGCGCCAACGGCAAGGCCGGCAGCGACATCGCGATCCTGATGCTTACCGCGAAGGGCGACGACATCGACCGCATCGTCGGGCTCGAACTCGGTGCCGACGACTACCTGCCCAAGCCCTTCAACCCGCGCGAACTGGTGGCGCGCATCCATGCAGTGCTGCGCCGCCGCGCCGCGCCGCAGCCGGCCGGAGCGCCGGCGGCCGCACAGGAAACCGTGCGCTTCGGCCAGGTCGAGGTGAATCTCGCCACGCGCGAACTGGTCAAGGGCGAGACGGTCACGCTGCTCACCACCGGCGAATTCGGCCTGCTGCAGGTTCTGCTCAAGCACCCGCGCCAGCCGCTGTCGCGCGACAAGCTCATGGAACTCGCCCGGGGCCGCGAGCACGGCGTGTTCGACCGCGCCATCGACGTGCAGGTCTCGCGACTGCGCAAGCTCGTCGAAGAAGATCCTGCCAAGCCGCGCTACATCCAGACCGTCTGGGGATTCGGTTACGTCTTCGTGCCTGACGGCAACGCCCACACCACGCCGTGAGACTGCCCAAGAGCCTGCTGTGGCGCGCTTTTCTACTGATCGCCACGCTGATGCTGCTGGCCGTCGTTGCCTGGCTGGCGATCTTTCAGGAAGCGGAACTCGATCGGCGTTCGCGCCAACTCGCACAAATGGTGACGAGCGTCACCAACCTCACACGCACGGCGCTACTCGCCGCACGGCCTGACCACCGGCAATACCTGCTGGCCGAACTGTCCGACCGCGAGGGCATGCGCGTCTATCCGGCAGATCCCGACGATCATGTCGAGCCGCCGCCGCCCCTGCCGCTGACGCGCCGCATCGAAAACCAGTTACGCGAACAGCTCGGCCCCGAGACACAGCTGGCCTTCGTCCTCAACGGCGAGCCGGGCCTCTTCGTGCGCTTCCGTATCTTCGAAGGCGATGCCGGCAGCTTCTGGCTGGCGCTGCCGCGCGAACGCTTCGAGCGGCACCTGCCGCTGCAGTGGCTCGGCTGGGGCGCGGCGGTACTGCTGCTGTCGCTTGCCGGCGCCTGGCTGATCGTGTTTCGCATCACGCGCCCGCTCAAGGCCATCCAAGCCGCCGCGCGAAAGATCGGCGCCGGCGAGACGCCGCCGCGCCTGCCGGAGCGCGGCCCCGAGGAAATCGTCGCCGTCACGCAGACCTTCAACCAGATGAGCGCCGACCTGCGTCGGCTCGAGGAAGACCGCGCCCTGCTGCTGGCCGGCATCTCGCATGACCTGCGTACGCCGCTGACGCGTCTGCGCATGGAGACCGAACTGTCGGTCGCTGACCCCGAGGCGCGCGCCGGCATGGAAGCGGACATCGCGGAGATGGACCGCACCATCGGCCAGTTCCTCGACTTCGCGCGACCGCCGTCCCAACAGGATCTGCCGGCAGAACCGGTCGATCTCGCAGCGCTGGCCGCCGAAATCGCCGGCCGTTACGGCGAGCGTATCCGCTTCGAGCGCCCGGCGGGAACCTGCATGGTCCGCATTCGCCCGGACGGACTGCGCAGAGCGGCGGTCAACTTGATTGAAAACGCACTGCGCCATGGCGGCGGCAACGCCCCGGTGGAAGTGGCACTGAGCCGTGAGGACGATGCCTGCATCCTCGCAGTGCTCGACCGCGGTCCAGGCATCCCGGCCGAGGAAATCGCCCGCCTCAGGCAGCCTTTCACGCGCGGCGAAACGGCACGCACCGGAGCGGGCGGTGCGGGCCTCGGCCTGGCGATCGTCGACCGCATCGTACGTACCCAGGGCGGCCGATTGGAGCTGCTGCCGCGCGAAGGCGGCGGACTCGCCGCCCGCATCGTGGTGCCCGCCGCTAGTTGAGTTTCGAGCCCGCCTCGATGCGCTCAAGGAAGGCCCGTGCCGCCTCCTGGCCGTGGGCGGCCGCCATGCGCAGCCACTTCATCGCCAACCGCGGATTCTTCGCTACCCCAATGCCGCGGTAGTAAGCAGCGCCAAGCTCGTACTGGGCATTCGCCTCGCCGAGCACCGCGGCGCGGCGCAGATGGCGCAGCGCCTGCCGAGCGTTGCGACGCACCCCCTGGCCGTGCAGTTGCATGAATCCCAGGCTGTAGAGCGCATAGGCGTCCTCGTGCTGGTCGACCGCCTGCTCGAGCCAGCGGTAGGCCTCGCGGTAGTTCCGCACGATGCCTTCGCCGTGATAGTAGAGATCGGCCAGCGCGAGCTTGGCGTCGAAGAGCGTCGCGGCCTGGCGGTACCAGGTGAGCGCCTGCACCGCGTCCACCGGCCCGCCTTGGCCGTGGCGCAGGCATTCGGCCAGCATGAAAGCGGCGCGCCGGTGGCCGAGTTCGCCCGCCTTGCGGTAGCACTGGCGTGCCCGTGCCGCATCCGCCACCACGCCACGGCCGTGGAAGTGACGTTCACCCTCGGCAAACCAGTAGCGTTCGAGTTCGTCGAGCGCCGGCTGCCAGCCGCCTTCCGCCGCCTCGAGCAATGCCGCCTCCCCGCGCACGATGTCGACCTGACCGCCGATACCGTAGAGCTGGCAGCGACCGAGTTCCGCCAAGCCGTGCGCCGAGCCGACCGATGCTGCGGCATGATAGTGCTGGCGTGCGGCTACCAGGTCGGGCCGACCTGCCGGCGCGCCCTCGCCATGCTCGTAGCACTCGCCGAGCCAAACGTGCGCGGAGGACTCGCCGCCCTCGGCGGCACGCCGATACCAGGCGAGGGCGTGATGTTTGTTCTCCTCGACGCCCTCACCCCAACGGTAGCAATGACCAAGCTTGAGCTGAGCGCGCGCATGTCCCTGCCGGGCAGCAGCTCGCCACCACTTGACTGCCTCGTCGAGGTCGCGCGCAAGGTGCCCGCGCCCGCCGGCGTAGGCTTCACCGAGTTCGAATTCGGCATCGCGGCTACCGCCCTCCGCCGCGCGACGGTACCAGGCGAGGCCGGCCTCCGGGTCGGGCGTCACACCGAAGCCGAAAGTGGTGCATTGACCAAGCAGGAACATCGCCGCTGCGACCCGCTTGCGCGCCGCAGCGCGGAACCAAGTCACCGCTTCGGCATGGTCGGCAGCAATGCCCTCGCCCGCATATAAGCAGACGCCGAGGCAAAACATCGCCGGCGCCACACCCGCTTCGGCCGCCTGACGCCAGAGACGCAGCGCCTCGACGCGATTTTCCGTGACGCCCCGACCGAAGAAATAGCAGCGTGCCAGCAAGTCGGCGGCGCGTGCATGACCATGTTCACTGGCGAGCTTGAGCCATTTCGCCGCGGCTTTGGAGTCGCGCGGCAGATGCTGCCCGAGATAGAGCAGACGGCCCAGCCAGTATTGCGCCAGATGGCTCCCCTGCTCGGCCGCCTTGCGCAGCAGCGCACCGCCACGCTCGACATCGGTACCGATGCCATGGCCGCGCAGCAGGCAGAGCGCGAACCAGGCCATACCGCGGCTGTCCTCCGCCGCGGCGGCGCGTTCGAAGAGCCGCGCCGCTTCGGCATGGTCCTTGGGCAGTCCCATGCCCTGATAAAGCAACCAGCCGAGCACTGCTTCGCCCGCTGGCGAATTCTGCTCGGCACTGAGCGTCGCCCAGTGCAGCGCATCCGTCGCCGACTTCGGCAATCCCGCGCCGATTGCGGAACGCCATCCCAACTCGGCCTGCGCCGTCGCGTTGCCGCCCTGCGCCATGCGCTGCAGTTCCGCGGGTGGCACGGCATGCCAGAACTCGTCAGCATGCCCGAGCAGTTCCACCCCCTGCGCGACCCCCCGCTCCACGAGACTGCTTTCGAGCGCATCGCGGAGCAGGCCGAGCAACGCCGGCGGACCGAGGGGAATCAACTGCATCTGTCGGGTTGAAAGGGATGAAAGAAGGAGGTTAAGCATACGCTGTGAAGAACTCGCGCTTATCCACAAAAACTGTGGAAAAGTCTGTGAGTCTCTTGCGCATGGATACGCTAAGTAGTCAGCGCCAAAGGACTTTTGTTACTCCTGTCCAAAAGTTGCCAAAATATTTCCATTTAATTTTCAAAGAGATACACCACGCCATCTTGCTTCGCGCCGGTATGTTGCGACTCCATTAACTAAGCATGAAGGTGCCGCTGATTTGTGGATGGGATACCATCCCCAGCCTTTCCGCCGACAACTTCGCCCATCCCGCGTGAACTCCGCGATCCTTACCGTTTCCGAACTCAACCGGCAGGTACGCCGGCTGCTCGAACAGCAATTTCCGCTGCTTTGGGTCGGCGGAGAAATCTCCAACCTGACCTATGCCGCCTCCGGCCACCTCTATTTCACGCTCAAGGACAACCAAGCCCAAGTACGCTGCGTGATGTTCCGTTCGCGCGCCCAATTGCTGGGGTGGCGACTCGAAAACGGCCAGCAAGTCGAGGCGCAGGCACTCGTCTCGCTCTACGAGGCGCGCGGCGACTTTCAGCTCAACGTCGAGGGCATGCGTCGCGCCGGCATCGGTCGGCTCTATGAGATGTTTGTGAAGTTGCGCGAGAAACTCGCCGCGGAAGGCCTGTTCGATCCGGCGCGGAAACGCGAGCTACCGCGCTACCCGCGCCGCATCGGCATCGTCACCTCACCCCAAGCGGCAGCCCTGCGCGATGTGATCGCCGCCTTCGCGCGCCGCGCCCCCCATATTGAACTGATCGTCTATCAGACCCCGGTGCAGGGCGCGGAAGCGCCCGCAGCGATCGTCGCGGCGTTGCAGTCTGCCTATGCACGCAAGGAATGCGATGTGCTTCTCCTCGTGCGCGGCGGCGGCAGCCTCGAGGATCTGTGGGCCTTCAACGACGAAGGCGTGGCACGCACGCTCGCCGTGTCGCCAGCGCCGACTATTGCCGGGATCGGCCACGAGACCGACACGACCATCGCCGACTACGTCGCGGACCAGCGTGCAGCCACGCCTACCGCCGCCGCCGAACTCGCGAGCGCCGGCTGGTTCGATGCCGCGGCCGAACTGGCCGGACTGGCGACGGCGCTTCGGCACAGCATGATCGCGGAGATCGAAGTACGCATGCAGGCGCTCGACCGGCTCGCGCTACGCCTCGTCCATCCCGCCCAGCGCCTGGCCGCCGACCGCAAGCGTCTCGAACTGCTCGCGCACCGCCTGCAAGCCGCAGCGCGGCATCGCAGCTCCGACCAGCGGCATCGCCTCGCCGAACTGGCGATGCGCCTCGCCCGCGCTAAGCCAGACGCCCAACCGCAGCGGCTGAGTCTCGAACGTCTCGAGCAGCGCCTTCGCACGGGGCTACGTGCCAGGGTTCAAGAACGCCACGAGCGACTGCTGCGCTGCCAGGGCGCACTGGTCGCGCTCTCGCCCGACGCCACGCTCGAGCGCGGCTACAGCATCGTGCAAACCGAAGACGGCCGCATCGTGCGCGCCGCGACGCAGCTCAAGCCGGGCGATCCGCTGCGGCTGCAGTTCGGCAGCGGCGCGGCCGCCGCGCACGTCGATGCGACATTTCCGGACGGCGACTTGTAAAGCGCGCCGCCGTCCCCATATCATCGGAGCATTCTTACCCCCAACTCCCAGGAGAACAATATGGAACATACCCTGCCCGCATTGCCCTATGCCAAGAACGCTCTGGCGCCCCACATGTCGGAAGAGACCTTCGACTACCACTACGCCAAGCACCACCAGGCCTACGTGACCAACCTGAACAACCTGATCAAGGGCACCGAGTACGAAGCCCTCGACCTCGAAGCCATCGTCAAGAAGGCTCCGGCCGGCGGCGTCTACAACAACGCGGCCCAGGTCTGGAACCACAGCTTCTTCTGGAACTGCATGAAGCCGAACGGCGGCGGTGCCCCGAGCGGCGCGCTGGCCGACGCCATCAACAAAAAGTGGGGTTCGTTCGACGAGTTCAAGAAAGCCTTCCAGACCTCCGCGGTGGGCAACTTCGGCTCCGGCTGGACCTGGCTGGTCAAGAAGGCCGACGGCTCGGTGGATATCGTCAACATGGGCGCCGCCGGCACCCCGCTGACCACCGGCGACAAGGCGCTGCTGTGCGTCGACGTCTGGGAGCATGCCTACTACATCGACTACCGCAACCTGCGTCCGAAGTTCGTCGAGACCTTCCTCAACCATCTCGTCAACTGGGAATTCGCTCAGAAGAACTTTGCCTAAGATTTTTTATGCCTGTTTCATGAGCATAAACTCGTAATCGAGCGTGGGCACCCTTGGGTGCCCACTCTTTTGGCCGCTCGTCTACCGTTGCGGGCGGCTCAAGTGGATGGCCGGCATATTCCCGCTTGTGGACGCTGACAGGCGCGTTCACACGATAAGAATCAACATCTTAACGATAGTTGATTTGTCATGACAAAATTCGCGCCATTTCAATTCGGTCGCCCATAGCTTCGGCCCCGACCGTTAAAACTTCACATAGATCCATGCAACAATCAGACAGCCTCGCCATGGCCATATATAGGCATGCCTGCTCCACGCCGCATGCTCCTGCCGTGGTGTTCAATGGCACCACATTGAGCTATGGCAACTTCGCTAGTCGCGCCGCCTCTCTCGCAGCTACTCTAATTAGCCACCCCCACTGGCACGCCCCCCTTGGCCGACCGCCTCGCATCGGTCTGCTCGCCTCGCGTTCGATTGACGCATGCGTGGCCTTGATGGGTGCGTGTTGGGCTGGCGCGACCTATGTGCCAATCAGCCTGAAGCAGCCGGAAGAACGAATTCTGGCCGTCATTGAGCAATGCGGCCTTGATGCAATCTTCACTGACGCTGCGGGCGAAGCCATGCTGACCCCGCACCTGCGGTCGAAATGTCCGCCAATCGTCCTGTCTGCGTCACAGACGAACCATGACAAGGCGATCGCACCGCCCGCACTCATGGATTCAGACGACATCGCGTACATCATTTTCACTTCTGGTAGCACAGGTGCGCCCAAGGGGGTGATGATTCCTCTCGCGGCAGCCCGCCATTACCTCACCACCATTGTTTCGTGGCTCGGGCTGCATGCTGACGATCGTGCGCTGGAAACCTGTGAGCTGAGTTTTGATTTCTCCGTTCACAACATGTTTTCGACATGGGAGGCCGGTGCTTCCCTGTACATCCTGCCGGCCACGCGTGTAATGAACGCCGTCAAATTCGCGCGTGCCGCCGAACTCACGGTGTGGAATTCAGTTCCCTCATTGGTTGGCATGCTGCGCCAGGTAAAGGCACTTGCGCCGGATAGTCTTGCTCACTTGCGCCTGACGGTGTTTGGCGGCGAACAACTGCCCGCCGGCGCAGTAGAAACGTGGCGCCGCGCCGCGCCCAACAGCGCTATCGTCAATCTCTATGGTCCTACCGAAGCAACGGTATTTTGCTTGGCGCAACGAGTCGAGAGTCCGCTGCCGCTGACACTGGGCCGCGACGTGGTCGCCATAGGCCTCCCGCTGCCTGGAAATACGGTGCGCATCGTCGATACCGAAGGCGCTGACGTTTTACCAGGGACTGTGGGTGAATTGCTGATAGGCGGCGCACAACTCGCCTCTGGCTATCTAGGCCAGACAGAACTTACCGCACAGCGTTTTCCTATCTTGGGAGGCGAGCGCTGGTATCGCAGTGGCGACCTGGCATTGCAGGATGAAGCTGGCCGATATCACTGCCTTGGGCGTATCGACAATCAAGTCAAAGTACTAGGCTATCGCGTTGAACTGGAAGAAATCGATGCCCATCTGAGACAAGCGGCAAATGTCGACCTGGTGGGTTCGGTTGCATGGCCAGTGGTTGATGGAATGGCACGCGGGATCGTCAGTTTTGTTGCCAAAGAATCCGTCGATGCCGAAGCCATTACCATCGCTATGCAAACGCACATCCCATCGTATATGGTGCCTCAGCGCGTCATCGCCCTGGAACACCTGCCGCTCAATCCAAGCGGCAAGGTTGATCGACGTGCATTGTTGCAGTATCTCGAACGGGAAGTCGCGCAAGCAGATGCACCAATAATCTTACGGGCAGCATGAAGCCACCTGAAGAAGGTGACTGGCTAAGGCGCCTACTGGCCATTGAGACGAGGGTTGGCTGGATAGCCTTCGTGCAGCAACCCATCGGCCAATTGGCGTTAGGTGGGATAGCCCTGTTGGCGACCTACAGCCATTTCGGCCTATGGGCCGCCATCGTCGCCGTAGCGGCTTCGCTGATTGCTGGTGCAACCCTCATACAGGCACCGCGCTTCCATGTACCGGTTCTTTTCACTGCCACCTGGAGCAGCGTTCTACTTGGCACGGCATTGGGAGACCTCGATACAGCCGATCACATCGCTGAATTAATGCAGTACATGAGCAGGCCAACAGCATCCGCTGCAATCTGGGCGACTGTCGGCGTTGTGCTCATGCTGCCACTTGCGATGTTGCTGCTTGCATGGATTCGCCGCACACCGCAATCATTGCTTGCGCGGCGCCCATTCCTTACCTTGCTCTGCATCGAGATTGCGTTGTGTGTCCTTGCGGTCGGCATGCAAACAGCCGGCTTGAATGATGCCGCATTGACTTTCTGGACGACGGTTTTCGTATTTACACCCTATCTGTGGTTCCTACCCTATGCAGTGACCGACCTTCGCACGCGACGCGATACACCGCTCATGGCGCACTTGGCCGTGCAACGCCCCTTCTGGAGCCCGTCTTATCTTCCATTCGGCAAGGGGATGGCTTTTCTACGCAAGCATCAGGCCGCTGATGCCGAAGCCTTGGCTGTCACGCAGACAAAGGGCCTGAAACTCCTGCTGTGGGCCAACCTGCTCAGCGTCTTAAGGACGCTTTTGGGCGAGATTCCAGTGCCAAGCGTCACCGAGGCCCTTGACGCATTCCTCAACGGCACCCCGATTTCGATTGCGCTCGGATGGACTGTGCTGATCATCTCGACTGCCCGCTTCTGCCTGCAAATCGCCATTTGGGCCCACCTATTCATCGGTATAGCGAGACTTGCGGGCTATAGGCTGCCACGCGGTTCATGGCGACCGCTCGAATCACGCACCTTGATGGATTACTTCAATCGCTTCCATTATTACTTCAAGGAAATCCTGGTCGATTTCTTCTTTACCCCGACTTTTTTCAAGATCTTTAAACGCCACCCAAGACTGCGAATGTTCTTCGCCACTTTCATGGCGGCTGGCGTTGGCAACGCACTATGGCATTTTCTGCGCGACATCGATCTTGTAGCCACGCTAGGGCCGGCACAAGCAATGCAAACCTACGCGAGCTACTTGTTCTATTGCGCCGTGCTTGCCACCGGCATCGGCATTTCGCAAGTGCGTCTCAGCCTTGGAATCAAACCGCCCGGAGGCATTCGCGGCCGCCTACAGTCATTCGTTTTGGTATGGTCTTTTGTCGTAACGCTGCACGTGTTCAGTGACGGATCGCGCACCCATGGAATTAGTGAACGCATGCACTTCCTGGTCAGCCTTTTTGGGGTGATATAGATGAACGAAAACACGCGTCAGGCGCTACGCGCCTTTCTTTCTCAAACGTTAGAGGGGCACGGCGACAGCAAGCCATTTGCAGATGACGAGTCGCTATTCCTATCTGGAAGACTCGACTCCTTCACAATGATGAATCTCGTCATGTTCCTTGAGGAAACATTCGGCGTCGACTTCGGAGCAGTCGATTTCGAAGTGGAACTGGTCGATACGGTCGAGGCTATCCTCGCCCTCGTTGCAGAACGCAAGAAGGGTTAACGTCGTCTGTCATTGGCGCCGAAAGGCCGGGACGGCGCCATTTACCTCATCCGACTCAGCCGGGCTGTCCGTCCGCCCGAGGTCGCCAGGTCTTGGGCGCGTACTTGGCTGTCCAGGCACCGAAAGCGCCCAGCCAGAGCAGCGAGGCGATGAAGGAAAGGTCAAAAGGTGGCGGCAGTGCGAGGAAATCGCCGACCATGCGCAGCACGGCCGCCGCCTGCATGACCCAGAAGGCGCGCCACATGGTGGCGTCGCCGACGAGCGGCAGGCCGGAATGGCCCATCGTCACGCGTGAGGCCATGCCGATCAGCGTCGAGGCGAGGAAACCCAGCGTCAATGCATGCAGCGGCAGCAGCCCGAGTCCCCCCTGGCCGGCCAACAGCAGCAGACTATGCAGCGCGAACAAGGAGAAGGAAAGGCCGCACCAGGCGAAGCCGACATGCAGCACCGCAAGCAGCGTGGCGCCCAAGCTTTCGCGCAGGCGCCACTTGAGCGTCAGCCAGACGGCACCGAGCGCCGCCGGCAGATCGAAGAGCCAGGTCCATTGCGACAGCTCGAAAAAGCTCAGCAGGCCGTGGCCGGCGCTGCCGCCGACGATGGCCCAGAGTGCCCAGTACGGCCGGTAGGCGACAAAGTGGGGAATGATGCCGGACGAGAAGAATGGCAACATGCGATGGATGACCAGCACGAACACCGGCACGAGGAAGCCCCACAAACCGAGGTTGATCGCCAGCCGCGCCAGCAGCGGCTCCTGCGTCGCCGAGTAGGCGGCGAACACCCCCAAACCGAGCGAGCCCAGCGTGACAGCCGTTGCCGCCAGCCGGATATGCCGGCGCTCCTCTTTGTGCCAGGCGGCAATGCGCCAGAGGTGGCGGGCCGCCACTCCCCAGCCTGCCAAGGCGACACTCAGCCCGAGAGCCAGCAGCAGCGGTGACACGATCACGCCGGCCCAGGCGAGCAGCCAACCGGACGCGAGCAGCAGAAAGGCAGGAACGAAGACGCGTGGTGGGGTTTCGCCGTAACCCTGCCAGCGCGGCCCGGCGGTCAGGATGAAACCGAAGATGAAGAACGGGAAGACGCCAAAGAGCAGCAGCAGCGCATGCAGCCAGGGCGAAGGCAGCGGCCATTCGGGCGCGGCCCAGAGGCCAGCGCGGCGCGCGCCGAGGTCGACAGCCCAGAACAGCATCGTCAGTACGGACTGCACCGCCCCGGCAAAAAACATGCCGCGGTGTACGGCGGCGAAGAAGGCCTTGGGAATCATTGTGTCACTGTCTGAAAAAAGTCGGCGCCGGCGGGACGGCGGCCTAGTGGCCCTTACTGTCCCCTGGGGGCGCGCTCGATGCCGCCGATCCGGTCGCCGGCCTTGAGGCCGCGCTGCGCAAACCAGCCGGCATTCATCTCCAGCGCGAAACGCGCTGGCTGGGCGGCGCAGTGGTTGTCCTCGGTCTGCGGCTTCATTTCCTCGATGTTGAGGACGCGCCCCTGCGCATCGAGAAAAGCGACCGACAGCGGCAGGAAGGTGTTCTTCATCCACATGCAGTGGCGCGCATCGACCGGGAACACGAATAGCATGCCATGCTGCGGCGGCATCGACTTACGCTGCATCAGGCCCTGCATGCGCGCCGAGTTGTCCGCAGCCACCTCGGCCTCGATGCGGTGGAAGCCGGCAGTGAGTTCCATGACGGGCAGTTGCTGGGCAGCGGCGGGAAAGGCGAGGCACGCCGCCAGGGCAGCGATAGCAAACAGCTTCATTTCGGACAGCCTCCGTCGTAACGGTTGCAGAAGCGTAGCGCTTCGGGATAGGGAAAGAAGTCGCGGATCGTACCGCGGCGGATGTCGTCTTGCGCCTGCTGCCAGAAGCCGACGTCGAGCAGGTCAGCGTGGTGTCGCATGAAGGCGGCGCGAATCTTAGGCGAAGTGAGCAGGAAGGAGGCGAATTCCTCGGGGAAGATGTCGTTGCGGCCGACCGAATACCAGGGCTCGGCCGCCATCTCCGCCTCCTCGTTGGGCGCCGGCGGAATGCGGCGGAAATTGCAGTCGGTCATGTACTCGATCTCGTCGTAGTCGTAGAAAACGACGCGACCGTAGCGCGTGACGCCGAAGTTCTTCCACAGCATGTCGCCGGGAAAGATGTTGGCGATCGCCAGCTCGCGGATCGCGTTGCCGTACTCGATCACCGCCTGCTCGATCAGATCGTCGCGCCCCGCTTTCTCGGCGCGCTCAAGGTAAAGGTTGAGCGGCTCCATGCGCCGCTCGATGTAGAGGTGCTGAATGATGATTTCCTCGTCGTCCTCCTCGAGCAGCGACGGAATCTCGCGGCGCAGTTCCTCGAGCAGTTCCGGCGCACAGCGGTGCTTCGGCAGCGAGACCTGCGAGAACTCGAGCGTGTCGGCCATGCGCCCGACGCGATCGACCTGTTTGACGAGCTGGTACTTGCGCTTGACGGTCGCATGATCGACTTCCTTGGTCGCGCCGAACTTGTCCTTGATCACCTTGAAGACGTAGGGATAGGAAGGCAGCGTGAACACCAGCATCACCAGGCCCTTGATACCCGGCGCGGTGATGAACTGGTCGGCCGAGTGATGCAGGTGCGAGAACAGGCCGCGATAGAACGAGGTCTTGCCCTGCTTGCCGAGGCCGAGCATCGAATACAGCTCGGCGCGCGGCTTGTGGGGCATGATCGAACGCAGGAAATGAACAGTGTTCGCCGGCACTGGCATGTCTACCATGAAATAGGCGCGCGACAGCGAGAACAACAGGCTGATCAGGCCCGGATCGAGCAGTACCGTATCGATCAACAGCCGGCCGCGAGGATCGTGCAGCACTGGCACGGCGAATGGGTACTCGCTGGCGCCATTCACCACCTTGCCGATTACGTAGGCGGCCTTGTTGCGGTAGAAGGCCGAGGACAGCACCTGGATCTGGAAATTCACCTCGCGGCGCGGCAGCTCGGGAAAGTACTCCTGCACCGCGCGCAGAATGCATTCGACGTCGTTGTCGAGGTCGGCGAACTCGCGCTGCCAGCCGAAGTCGAGGAAGATCTTGCGCACCGACGCGCGGAAGCCGGTCGTGTTCGGGTAGTAGCAACGGTAGGCGGGGGGATCGGATTCGATGTATTCGGTCGAGATCGCCGGCCGCACGAAGATGAAGTCGTTGTGGAAGTAGGTACGGTGGAGGATCTTGCAGAACACCGAATTGAAGAAGGTCTCCGCGAGTTCGGGCTGGCTGTGGTTGGTCAACAGGCCGATGTAGTAGAGCTTCGCCTGCTGCCACACGACGTCATCCACGGTCTCGGCGTTGAATTCGCGATGCAGGCGCTCGACGGTCTCGGCGACGCGGTCGTCGTAGAACTGGATGCGCTCGCGCACCGCGCGCTGCACCGCCAGCCAGTCGCCCTGCTCGAAGAGCCCTTTGGCGGCCGCTGATGTCTCGCGAAACAGGCGGTAGTGCTTGTTGAAGCCCTCGATCAGGGTCCGGGCGATCAAGAGTGCCTGCGAGCCGATGGACGAATCGGCATGGGCCGCCTGACTGATAGATATGTCCATGATATTTATGTTTTTTTAACCCTCTTGGCGCATTGATTCTAGCATTTGACCGCTAGCCGATAAGATCGATTTCGGCGATAATAAAAAACTTAACAAACACAAACGGACTGGAGCAGGCATGAGCACGACCCACATCAAGGTTCCCGCAGAGGGACAAAAGATCATCGCCGGACAACCCACCCCGGACAACCCCATCATCCCGTTCATCGAAGGCGACGGTATCGGCGTGGACATCACCCCCGTCATGAAGGCCGTGGTCGATGCGGCGGTCGCCAAGGCCTACGGCGGCAAGAAGAAGATCTCCTGGATGGAGGTCTTCGCCGGTGAGAAATCCACCCGCCTCTACGGCCCCGACGTCTGGCTGCCCGAGGACACGCTCAACGCCTGCAAGGAATACTCGGTCTCGATCAAGGGCCCGATGACCACGCCGGTCGGTGGCGGCATCCGCTCGCTCAACGTCGCGCTGCGCCAGGAACTCGACCTCTATCAGTGCGTTCGTCCGGTGCGCTACTTCAAGGGCGTGCCCTCGCCGCTCAAGGATCCCTCCAAGACCGACATGGTGATCTTCCGCGAGAACACCGAGGACATCTACGCCGGCATCGAATGGGCGGCCGAATCGGAGGGTGCAAAGAAGGTCATCGCCTTTTTGCAGAACGAGATGGGCGTCAAGAAGATCCGCTTCCCATCCACCTCGGGCATCGGCATCAAACCGGTCTCGCGCGAAGGCACTGAGCGTCTCGTACGTGCCGCGATCAAATATGCGGTTGCCAACGACCGCAAGAGCGTGACGATCGTGCACAAAGGCAACATCATGAAGTTCACTGAGGGCGCCTTCCGCGACTGGGCCTACGCACTCGCCCAAAACGAGTTCGGAGCCAAGCCGATCGACGGCGGCCCGTGGTGCTCCTTCAAGAACCCCAATACTGGCCGCGAGATCGTCATCAAGGATGCGATCGCCGACGCCTTCCTGCAGCAGATTCTGCTGCGCCCCGCCGAGTACGACGTAATCGCCACGCTGAACCTCAACGGCGATTACATCTCCGACGCGCTTGCAGCGCAGGTGGGCGGCATCGGCATCGCACCGGGCGCCAACATCTCCGACCACTACGCGGTGTTCGAAGCCACCCACGGCACGGCGCCCAAGTATGCCGGCAAGGACTACGTTAACCCCGGTTCGCTGATCCTCTCCGCCGAGATGATGCTGCGCCACATGGGCTGGAAGGAAGCAGCCGACCTCATCATCAAGTCGATGGAAGCTGCCATCGCCGACAAGATCGTCACCTACGACTTTGCCCGCCTGATGGAAGGTGCGAAGGAAGTGAAGTGCTCGGAGTTCGGCAAGGCGATGATCGAGCGCATGTAAGGCAGTTTCGCTAGCCAATAAAAAACCCGGCGGTAGCCGGGTTTTTTATTTCAGCGCCTAAAAAGTCGGCGCTGGCAAGACGGCGATAACCGTCGTCAAATTCAGGCCTTCTGGATATTCGAAGCCTGCTTGCCCTTGGGGCCCTGCACCACTTCGAAGGAAACCTTTTCTCCCTCTTTCAGGCTCTTGAAGCCCTGCATGTTGATCGCAGAAAAATGCGCGAACAGATCTTCGCTGCCATCATCCGGAGTGATGAAACCGAAGCCCTTTGCGTCATTGAACCATTTGACGGTACCCGTTGCCATAAAACCTCTTTCCTAAAACGTGACATATATCCGACTTGGTCGGCGACATGTTTGTGTTGCAAGTTCTCGACAGCGGTGAGGGCCAAAGCGGTGAATCAGAAGTCTGATACGAACTGCGCGGTCTCTCGGTTGGGCACTGAGTGGAGCTTGAACCAAACACCGCCGCCTTTTACGCAGTTTTGTCCATTGCGTCAACAAGTTTTTTTGCTGCAAGACAACATGATCGGATCGCCTGCGGGCAACCCATGCTCGTCGGATTAGCGGTCGCGCAACGGGCAGACGCATGTGTGCTTGCTTCCGCATTGCCGACGATCCTGCTTCCGATCTACCCCAAAGGTCAGACTGCGCTGAAATGCGCTTTTCCCCTGCTTTTCCCCTGATGGCCACGCAGTTGCATGGTGTTTGATTCGCATTAGAATCATCGCATGGCAACTCGCAAGCAGTCCCAGACCGGAACCGGCATCGCACTCGAGCCTGAGCGGCAAGTCGTCTCGCCGCCCCCGCTCTACAAGGTGGTGCTGTTGAACGACGACTACACGCCGATGGATTTCGTGGTGGTCGTGCTGGAGAAGTTTTTCCGCATGAATCGCGAACAGGCGACGGTCGTGATGCTGAACGTACACCGCAAGGGACGCGGAATTTGCGGCGTGTTTCCACGCGACTTGGCCGCCACCAAGGTCGAGCAGGTGGGCGCCTTCGCCCGGCGCCATCAGCATCCGCTCATCTGCGTGATGGAAGAGAACTGAAACCGTCAGGAAGGGACAGCTATGATCGCGCAGGAACTCGAAGTCAGCTTGCACATGGCCTTCGTCGAGGCGCGCCAGAAACGCCACGAGTTCATCACCGTCGAGCACCTGCTGCTCGCGCTGCTCGACAATCCCTCCGCCGCCGACGTGCTGCGCGCCTGCGCCGCCAACATCGAGGAGTTGCGGCGCGAGATCACCAGCTTTATCGACCAGCACACCCCGACCGTTCCGGGCGACAGCGAGATCGACACCCAACCGACGCTGGGTTTCCAGCGCGTGATCCAGCGCGCGATTCTGCACGTGCAATCCTCCGGCAAGAAGGAGGTCAATGGCGCCAACGTACTTGTGGCAATCTTCGGCGAGAAGGACTCGCACGCCGTTTATTTCCTTCAGAAACAGAACATCTCCCGCCTCGACGTGGTGAACTTCATTTCCCACGGCATCACCAAAGCGCCCGCCCCGGCCGGCAAGCCCGAAGAGTCGGTCGAGCATGAAGGCGAAGCCCAGCAGCAGAGCAGCGCGCTCGACAACTTCACCCAGAACCTCAACCAACTCGCGCTCACTGGCAAGATTGATCCGCTGATCGGCCGTGAGAAGGAGCTCGAGCGCGTGATCCAGACGCTGTGCCGCCGCCGCAAGAACAACCCGCTCCTGGTCGGCGAGGCCGGCGTCGGCAAGACAGCGATTGCCGAGGGTCTGGCACGGCGCGTCATCGAGGGCCGCGTTCCCGAGATTCTCTCCAATGCCACCGTCTATGCGCTCGACATGGGTGCGCTGCTCGCCGGTACCAAGTACCGCGGCGACTTCGAGCAGCGCCTCAAGGCCGTGCTCAAGCAGCTCGCCGACAACCCGCACGCAATCCTGTTCATCGACGAGATTCACACGCTGATCGGCGCAGGCTCCGCCTCGGGCGGCACGCTCGACGCCTCCAACCTGCTCAAGCCCGCGCTCTCGTCAGGCACGGTCAAGTGCATCGGCGCGACGACCTATACCGAGTTCCGTGGCGTGTTCGAGAAGGACCACGCGCTGTCGCGCCGCTTCCAGAAGATCGACGTCAACGAACCGAGTGTCGAAGAAACCATCTCGATCCTGCGCGGCCTCAAGACGCGTTTCGAGGAGCACCACGGCATCAAGTATTCCGCCGCCGCCATCACCAACGCCGCCGAGCTGTCTGCCAAGTACATCACCGACCGCCACCTGCCGGACAAAGCGATCGACGTGATCGACGAGGCTGGTGCCGCGCAGCGCATCCTGCCCAAGTCGAAGCAGAAGAAGATGATCGGCAAGCAGGAGATCGAGGAGATCGTCGCCAAGATCGCGCGCATCCCGCCGCAACACGTCTCGGCCGATGACCGTTCGGCGCTCAAGAACCTCGACCGCGACTTGAAGAGCGTGGTTTTTGGCCAGGATGTCGCCATCGAGGCGCTTGCCAAGGCGATCAAGATGTCGCGCTCCGGTCTCGGCAATCCGCAAAAGCCGATTGGCAGTTTCCTGTTCTCCGGCCCGACCGGCGTAGGCAAAACCGAAGTCGCGCGTCAGCTCGCCTATTGCATGGGCATCGAGCTGATCCGCTTCGACATGTCCGAATACATGGAGCGCCACGCCGTGAGCCGACTGATCGGTGCGCCGCCCGGCTACGTTGGCTTCGACCAGGGCGGTTTGCTCACCGAAGCGGTGACCAAGAAGCCGCATGCCGTGCTGCTGCTCGACGAGATCGAGAAGGCCCATCCGGACATCTTCAACATCCTGCTGCAGGTGATGGATCACGGCACGCTGACGGACAACAACGGTCGCAAGGCCGATTTCCGCAACGTGGTGATCATCATGACCACCAATGCCGGCGCGGAGGCCCTGCAGAAGACCACGATCGGTTTCACGGCAAGCAAGCAGGCCGGCGACGAAATGGCCGACATCAAGCGCCTGTTCACCCCCGAGTTCCGCAACCGCCTCGACGCGATCATTTCCTTCAAGGCACTCGACGGCGAGATCATCCTGCGCGTGGTCGACAAGTTCCTCATGCAGCTCGAAGCGCAACTGCACGAGAAGAAGGTCGAAGCGATCTTCACCGACGCGCTGCGCGCCTGGCTCGCCGAGAAGGGCTTTGACCCGCTGATGGGTGCCCGCCCGATGGCGCGGCTGATCCAAGACACCATCCGCGCCGCCCTCGCCGACGAACTGCTGTTCGGCAAGCTCTTGCATGGCGGTCGCGTGACCATCGATCTCGACGAGCACGAGAAGGTGAAACTCACCTTCGAATCCGCTGAGTCGGTCGCACCCGCCCCGAGTTCATCACCCGCCTGAGCATCTCCATGCCGCTCTTCGCCACCACCGATCTGTGTGATGCGCACGAGGGCAAGGTACGCGTTGCGGCGCCGATCTTTCGCGCGTATGGCGGCAAGCCCGCATTTCATGGCCGCATCGCCACCCTCAAGCTGTTCGAAGACAACGGCCTCGTGCGCAAGACGCTTGAGACGCCTGGCGACGGCCGCGTGCTTGTCATCGATGGCGGCGGTAGCCTGCGCTGTGCGCTGCTCGGCGACCAACTCGCCGCGCTCGCCGTCCGCAACACCTGGACCGGTGTAGTCGTCTGGGGCTGCATTCGCGATTCAGCGGCCATCGGCACAATGGATCTCGGCGTGCTGGCGCTCGCCACCCATCCTCAAAAGACCCTGAAGAAGAACCTCGGCGACGCCGAGGTTCCGGTCAGCTTCGCCGGTATCGAGTTCCGACCCGGCGAATGGCTGTATGCCGACGCAGACGGCCTGATCGTCAGCGCCGAGCGCCTCCATCCATAGTCTTCCCTTCTTCGCCTGCGGGGGACCAGCCCCCATCACTGGACTTACGTCAGCATAAATATTTTCTAACATATGTCTTATATAAGATACTTGTTGCTTTGCAGAAAAACTCCTATACTCCGCGCACGCTGCACATGAAAGCGCCCCCGAACCCAATACGAGAGGACCGGACAATGACCGATCGCAAAGCACAAGTCGCCGCCCTGGAAAAGGACTGGAAAGAGAATCCCCGCTGGAAAACCGTCAAGCGGGGCTACAGCGCCGAAGATGTCGTCCGTCTGCGCGGCTCCGTTCAAATCGAATACACGCTGGCCAAGCGCGGTGCCGAAAAGCTGTGGCGCCTCGTCAATGGCGATGCCGCCAAGGGCTATGTGAATGCTTTCGGAGCCATCACTGCCGGCCAGGCGATGCAACAGGCCAAGGCCGGCCTGGAGGCCGTCTATCTGTCCGGCTGGCAGGTCGCCGCCGATGGCAACACCTCCGAAACGATGTATCCGGACCAGTCGCTCTACGCTTACGACTCCGTCCCGACCATGGTCCGCCGCATCAACAACACCTTCAAGCGCGCCGATGAGATCCAGTGGTCGCGCGGCATCGAGCCGGGGAGCAAGGAATTCGTCGACTTCTTCCTGCCGATCGTCGCCGATGCGGAAGCCGGTTTCGGCGGGGTGCTGAATGCCTTCGAACTGATGAAGAACATGATCGCAGCGGGTGCCGCCGGCGTGCATTTCGAAGACCAACTCGCTGCCGTCAAGAAGTGCGGCCACATGGGTGGAAAGGTCCTAGTCCCGACCCAGGAAGCGATCGAGAAGCTGATCGCCGCGCGCTTCGCCGCCGACGTCATGGGCGTGCCCACCATCGTGCTGGCGCGTACCGACGCAGAGGCCGCGAACCTGCTGACCTCCGACTACGACGCCAACGACAAGCCCTTCCTCACCGGCGAGCGCACGCAGGAAGGCTTTTACCGCGTCAAGAACGGCCTCGAGCAAGCCATCAGCCGCGGCGTCGCCTACGCCCCCTATGCCGATCTCGTCTGGTGCGAGACCGGTACGCCCGACCTCGGCTTCGCCCGCGAGTTCGCTCAGGCCGTGCTCAAGGAGTGCCCGGGCAAGCTGCTGTCCTACAACTGCTCGCCCTCGTTCAACTGGAAGAAGAACCTAGACGACAAAACCATCGCCAAGTTCCAGGACGAACTCTCGGCGCTGGGCTACAAGTACCAGTTCATCACGCTGGCCGGCATCCACATCAACTGGTACAACACCTTCCAGTTCGCCCATGCCTATGCCCGCGGCGAAGGCATGAAGCACTACACCGAGATGGTGCAGGAGCCGGAATTCGCGGCGCGCGAGAAGGGCTACACTTTCGTCTCGCACCAACAGGAAGTCGGCGCCGGCTACTTCGACGACGTCACTACCGTGATCCAGGGCGGCTCGTCCAGCGTCAAGGCGCTGTCCGGCTCGACCGAGGAAGAGCAGTTTCACTGAGCATCAAACCAGACCCTCGGCACAGAGGGAGTGGAGCCGCAGTGCATTTGGCGCTGCGCAAAAAAAGCCGCACCGGATATCCGGTGCGGCTTTTTAGCCTCATTGTAAGACTATCGTAATAGCACTTACAGTAGGCTGAAAATTCCCCAATCAAGTACAACCCAATAAATTCGCTAGGAAGAGAAGTGCAAAACATTTCCGTAAAACTACGTCTGGCCATTCTTGTAGCTCTGGCGCTCATAGCATTGCTCGCCGTTGGCATCACCGGCATTCTCGGCATGAAGACAGGGGGCGATGCCGTAGAAGAACTCGGAACGAACCAGTTGCCTTCTGTACTTGGCTTGATGGAAATGAGCCGTGGCCAGTTAGAAATTCGTGTCATCAACCGTGAAACTGCAATGCTTGAAAATGATCATCAAGCGCAAAGTAAATTCGCCGCCCTTGCAGAACGGAGAAAGGCCGCTTTCGATCAGATCGAAAGGGGTTGGAAGATTTACGAGCCGCTACCTCAAGCACCGGAGGAGGCCGAGGTGTGGAAACAGCTGGAAAAGGACTGGGCTGAATGGGCCAAGCTCAACAAAGAAATGACCCAGATGGTGCTCGAATTGAGCAATAACGCTGTGATCGATAATCAGCGAGAACTTTTCCAGAAAATTAAGTCGCACTCGTCTAAGGTTAGCCCAAGCGCCAAGGCAACTCGAGAGGCACTGGAAAAGCTCATCGAGATTAACCTCCGTATTGGTAAAGAGCACTACAAAGACGGTGCAGCCGCCATGCATCGCGCCACAACAACAATCTATGCAGTGATCGTTATCGCCCTGCTCGCTGTTGGGTTGCTGGCAATCTATCTGACGAATTCCATCGTGACGCCGCTGACTCACATGCAGCAGACCATCGTCGCGATAGACAGCAGCCATGATTTCACTCGCCATGTCATGATCAGCGGCAACGATGAGTTTGCGAGGACCGCCAGGGCCTTCAACAATCTTATGGGAACACTGCGAAGCACATTCTCCGAATTACAGGGTAGCGTTCTGAGTCTTGATCAAGCTTCACGCACCCTTGTTGACACCGCCGCGAAGGCTGCCGCCAATTCGGCGCAATCCAGTGATGCCGCTTCGTCAATGGCGGCCTCGGTCGAACAACTAAGGACGCGCTGATTTATTCGCAGATCGATAAACCGGACTCATCCATGACATGCGAGAATTGGCGCACTGACAGTTGATAGGCACTTGACGATGCAAGCGAGTTTTTCCG
>JBGFRW010000013.1:0-43060 GCA_041694935.1 Pseudomonadota bacterium
AGCCGGTCGAAAGCGGCAGCAGAAACGACATTTCTTGCCCGCCGAGGCGAGAATCTCGAATGGATGCAGTCAGATTCCCTCATTTTCAATCAAATGCTGATTTGTTCAGCGCGTCCCTAGCGGTCGACGATCTCGGCGTGATTCTCCGCGATGAGGGAACGACGCCGTCTGCCGAGCTTGCGCTCGACAACATCACACTGCAGGCCGAGGGCATCAGCCACGACCTGACGCAGCCGCTGCCGGTGCGACTTTCCTTCGAAGCCCGCAGCGGTGGACGTTTCGAGAGCGAAGGCAAGGTCGTGCCGGGCGAACCTTCTGCTGATATCAAATTCAAACTGATCGACCTTGCCTTGAAGGCGCTCGAGCCCTATCTGGCGAGCAAGACAACGCTGACAATTGCCGCTGGCAAGTTAGGCGCACAAGGCCGTGCGCTCTACGGCGCCAAGGGCCCAAATCTGAGCGGCGAGTTTTCCGTGCGCGACTTGCGTCTCGCCGAGGCAGGGTCGAAGGATGCGCTGCTCGCGTGGAAAAGTTTCGGTACGCGCGATCTGTCTTTGACGCAGAAGGGGATCGACCTTGGCGAACTTCGGCTGGTGGGCCTCGATACCCAGCTGATCATCGACAAGGACAAGAACATCAACTTCAAGAAGGTGCTGCGGCAGCCTCCTGCAGAGGTGCAGCCGCCTGCCGCTTCTTCAGCCGAGGCCGTTGCCGCAGTACCTGCGGCAGTTCAGTCAGGACCTCCGGCCTTTCTTATCGCAATCGACCGTATCCGCTTCGAAAAGAGCGAACTGGACTTCGCCGACCACTCGCTGGTCATGCCGTTCGCGACGCACATCCACAACCTGCGCGGCAGCATCGGCAATCTGTCGAACGTACCCGGTGCGCCGGGACAGCTCGAACTCGACGGCGACGTGGATGAGTACGGCCTAGCGCGTGCCGTCGGCCAGGTCGATCTGTTCCGCCCGACGGAATTCATGGACCTGCGCGTGGTGTTCCGTAACGTCGAGATGACGCGCCTGACGCCCTATACCGCTACCTTCGCCGGGCGCAAGATCGATTCCGGCAAGCTCTCGCTCGACCTGCAATACAAGATCAAGCAGCGCCAGCTACAGGGCGAAAACCAGGTCGTCATGGAGCGCCTGACGCTCGGCGAGCGCGTCGAAAGTCCGACCGCCAAGGATTTGCCCCTCGATCTCGCCATTGCCCTCCTGCAGGATTCGGCAGGCCGCATCGATCTCGGCCTGCCGGTGTCGGGAAATCTCGACGACCCGCAGTTCAGCTACGGACAGATCGTCTGGAAGGCGATCACCAACGTGCTCACCAAGATCGTCACTGCGCCTTTCCGTGCGCTCGGTGCATTGTTCGGCGGCGGCGAGGCGGTCGAGAGCATCGTCTTCGATGCCGGTGCGGCGGAACTTTCGCCGCCCGAGCGCGAGAAGCTGGTCAGGCTTGCCGGCGTGCTTGCCCAGCGGCCGGCTCTTGCACTCAAGGTCGGTGGCAACCATGCCGATGTTGATCGCGTCGCGTTGCAGGACGTGCAACTGCGTCGTGTCATCGCAGCTCGCATGGGACAGCGCAGGGCAGAGAAGGGCGACCCGGGGCCGATCTCGACGCGCCAGCCGAAGGTGCAGGAGGCGCTCGAAGCGCTCTACAAGGACGGTTTCGGAGCCGCCGAGCTTGCGGCCCTCAAGGAGGGTTTCCGCAAGGCTAATCCAGGCCAGCTCGAAGAGGGCGTTGCCGGCAAGATGATGTCGCGCCTGGCCGGCATGCTCCGCGAGAAGAAGACACTGGCGGAGGATGAGGTCGCCAGACTCAAGGGTGCCGACTTTTACGCCGTCCTCTACGAGCGGCTGCGTGCCAGGGAGCAGGTGCCGGCCGAGCGGCTGGTCGCTCTGGCCCAGGCGCGAGCCGAGGGCGTATCGGGTATCCTTGTGGCTTCGGGCGTGGCAGGCGAGCGCATCCAGCTGCTGCCCCCGGAAGCAGGCGAGAGTGCGAACGATGACGTGCCGATCCGCTTGGCTCTGGAGCCGTTCAAGGCTGCCCCGAGATAATTCCGAAAATAGCGAATCCATAGGAGAGAATAATGGTCAGTACCCCCACTCCCGTCTGCGATTTCGGCCGTCAGGCGATCGATTTCGACCTCCCCGGCATCGATGGCAAACGCCATTCCCTGGCATCGGCCAGCGGCCCGAACGGATTGCTCGTGATGTTCATCTGCAACCACTGTCCTTACGTCAAGGCGGTAATCCATCGCATCGTGCGCGATACGCGCGAACTGGCAGCATTCGGCGTCGGCAGCATCGCCATCATGAGCAACGACCCGACGGACTATCCGGAGGATTCCTGGGATCACATGGTGAAGCTCGCGCGCGATCTCGATTTCCCGTTTCCCTACGTGCTTGACGAGACGCAGGAGGTTGCCAAGGCTTACGGTGCGGTGTGCACACCGGACTTCTTCGGCTTCAACGGCAAGCTCGAACTGCAGTACCGCGGCCGCCTCGACGAATCGCGCAAGGAGACGGCGCCGGAAGGCGTGCGCCGCGACCTGTTCGAGGCGATGAAGGAAGTGGCGCTGACCGGCAACGGCCCGCGCGAACAGATTCCGAGCATCGGCTGCTCGATCAAGTGGAAGGCCGAGTGAGGCTCCTTCTCAGTAGCCTAGCGCTCATCCTTGGCTTTCTTTCGGCAAGTATTGCGCATGCCGAGGACAGCGTTCTGCTCATCCAGACGGGGCCGGAAGGCTACCGCGTCTGGCATGCCCGGGGCGAGAGTCAGCTGAGCGAGGATGAGGCCCTCGAGTTGATGGCGAGTGCCAAGCCAGGCGGCGGCGAGGTGCTCAATACACGCCTCGGTCCCGCGCTGGCCTACGAATTGAGCGAGGGCATCGTCATACGCCTGCAGGCGGCGCCGAGCGATCGAGAATTGCTGGTCGATCGCGACGCCTGCGGCCATGTCAAGACGTGGCATTCGGAAGGAACGACGAAGCTGAGTGAAGCCGAGCTGACGGAGATCGTCCTGTCGGCACTGCCCGAAGGAGGCCCGCGCCTGCGGTTCGGCGATAGGTATGTAAAAGCCTTTCTCGGCAATCTCGGCGTCACCGCGACGATCTGGGGCGTTCCGCAGAAGAAGTAGGGAGGCAGGGTGCCGTCCCGCCGGCGCCGACTTTTTATTTCTTTGCGGTTTTCTCCGCCATGAGTTCTGCCGCATCCATGATCAGGAACGCGCGGAAGTTTTCTGCGACCGGCAACAGCGTTTTCTCCGCACGATGCACGACGAACCAGCGGCGGACTACAGGTGTGCCGGTGACCGGCAGCTTGACTAGCCGGCCGACCTCGCATTCCAGTGAGACGGCATGGGCGGAAATGAAGGTGATGCCGAGCCCTGCCATGACCGCCTGCTTGACGGTTTCATTGTTGCCCAGTTCGATCAAGTGGGACGGCGAAATGCCGGCTTCGGAGAAGAAGCGTTCCATCGCCGCTCGCGTGCCCGATCCTAGTTCGCGGATCAGGAAGGTTTCCTCGCTTAGCTGGGAGGGCGCAATTTTCTTGCTGCCGGCGAGCGGGTGGTCCGGGGTGGCGACGATGACGAGCGGGTGATCGGCGAAAGCCTGCGCCACGGTGGCAAATTCCAGAGGCGGCTGGCCCATGATGGCGAGGTCGATCTCGTTGTCGATAAGCTGCCGCACGACGGTTTCGCGATTGTTGACGCGGAGGTTGATTTCTATGCCCGGCTGGCGAAGACGGAATTCGGCGAGCAGGCGCGGGGCAAAATACTTTGCGGTGCTGATCACGCCGATCGACAAGCGGCCGCCGCGTACGCCCTTGAGGGCGTTGAGCGATTCTTCGGTCTCGCGCAATTGCTGGGCGATGCGCCGCGCATGGCGGGCGATCTCTTCCCCTGCCTGGGTCAGATAGACCTTTTTCCCGATCATTTCGGTGAGCGGCAGGCCGGCCTGTTCCTCGAGTTGCTTGACCTGCATCGACACGGCCGGCTGTGTGAGGTGCAATTCCTCCGCCGCACGCGAGAACGAGAGGTGGCGTGCCACGGATTCGAAGACCTTTAGCTGACGCAGGGTGACATGTTTCATTCTGAACTCCCTTGGTGGCCGTCTTCTCTTGGGCGCAATTTCTTATGTTCTTTTGTGTGATCTTATCATCGCGATAAGAAATCGTGACTGTTGCTTATGGATGGCTGCCGCTATCGTGACACCCATGAACACTCTCCAAGCCCTGATTTTCGACGTAGATGGCACGCTCGCCGACACCGAGCGCGATGGCCATCGCTTAGCCTTCAACGCCGCCTTCGAGGAAGCCGGCTTGCCTTGGCGCTGGGATGCCGCGCTCTACGGCGAGCTGCTGGCCGTGACCGGCGGCAAGGAGCGCATGCGCTTCTACTGCGAGAAGCACGATCCGGATTTCCTCAAGCGTCCCGATGCCGATGAGCGCATCAAGGCGTTGCATGCCGCCAAGACGAAGCACTATCTGGAACTGGTCGCGCGCGGCGGGCTGCCCCTTCAGCCCGGAGTCGCCCGTCTCATTCGAGAATCGCGCGCTGCCGGACTGCGTCTTGCGATCGCCACAACGACCACGCCCGAGAACGTTACCAGCCTGCTCAAGGCCAGCCTCGACTCCGACGCCGAATCCTGGTTCGAGGTGATCGGTGCGGGCGACGTGGTGCCCAAGAAGAAGCCTGCGCCCGACATTTACCTCTGGGTGCTGGAGCAGATGAAGCTGCCCGCCTCAGCCTGTCTTGCCTTCGAGGACTCGAAAAACGGACTGCTCGCGAGTCTCGCCGCCGGTCTGCCGACGCTGGTGACCGAGAGCGAATACACGCTCGACCACGATTTCAGCGGTGCCTTCGCCGTCCTTTCCGATCTCGGCGAGCCTGGCCATCCGGCTCAGGTGCGCCGTGGCGATATGCATGGGAAGGCATACGTCGACGTTGAACTGCTGCGCAGCTGGCATCGTGATGCATCACCAAAGGGTGATGGTCACGATAATAAATCGTGACTGGAGTTTATGGAACCCGGTAACTAAGATATCCCTACCTGCTGTACTGAATACCGAAACAACACCATCAACCACGTAACGCTAACCACGCTTAGAACGAGGAGAATCGAATGGATCAATCAGCACGCTACGCCGACCTGTCCCTCAAGGAAGAAGATCTGATCAAGGGCGGCAAGCACATTCTGTGCGCCTACAAGATGAAGCCGGCCAAGGGCTATGGCTTCCTCGAGGTTGCCGCCCACTTCGCCGCCGAGTCCTCCACCGGCACCAACGTCGAGGTCTGCACCACCGACGACTTCACCAAGGGCGTCGATGCGCTGGTGTACATGATCGACGAAGCCACCGAAGAGATGCGCATCGCCTACCCGATGGAGCTGTTCGACCGCAACATCATCGACGGCCGCATGATGCTGGTTTCCTTCCTGACCCTGACCATCGGCAACAACCAGGGCATGGGCGACTGCGAATACGCCAAGATGTACGACTTCTACATGCCGCGCCGCGCCATCGAGCTGTTCGACGGCCCCGCGGTCGATATCAGCAACCTGTGGCGCGTCCTCGGCCGTCCGGTTGTCGATGGCGGCTACATCTCCGGCACCATCATCAAGCCCAAGCTCGGCCTGCGTCCTGAGCCGTTCGCCAAGGCGGCCTACCAGTTCTGGCTCGGCGGCGACTTCATCAAGAACGATGAACCCCAGGGCAACCAGGTGTTCTGCCCGGCCAAGAAAGTCTACCCGCTCGTCTATGACGCCATGAAGCGTGCGATGGACGAAACCGGCGAAGCCAAGATCTTCTCGGCCAACATCACCGCCGACGACCACGACGAAATGCTTGCACGCGGCGAATTCATCCTCGAAACCTTCGGCCCGGACGCCGACAAGGTGGCCTTCCTGGTCGACGGCTATGTCGGCGGCCCCGGCATGGTGACCACCGCCCGCCGCTGGTTCCCGAACCAGTACCTGCACTACCACCGCGCCGGCCACGGCGCCGTGACCTCGCCCAGCTCCAAGCGCGGCTACACCGCCTACGTGCTGGCCAAGATGTCGCGTCTGCAGGGTGCTTCCGGCATCCACGTCGGCACCATGGGCTACGGCAAGATGGAAGGCTCCAAGGACGACCGCAACATCGCCTACATCATCGAGCGCGACGAGTACCAGGGTCCGGCCTACAACCAGAAGTGGTATGGCATGAAGCCCACCACCCCGATCATTTCCGGCGGCATGAACGCGCTGCGCCTGCCCGGCTTCTTCGAGAACCTCGGCCACGGCAACGTGATCAACACCGCCGGCGGCGGCTCCTACGGCCACATCGACTCACCGGCTGCCGGTGCCAAGTCGCTGCGCCAGGCCTACGAGTGCTGGAAGGCCAAGGCCGATCCGATCGAGTACGCCAAGGAGCACAAGGAGTTCGCCCGCGCCTTCGAATCCTTCCCGCACGATGCCGACAAGATTTACCCGGGCTGGCGCGAGAAGCTGGGCGTGCATAAGTAATCACGCTTTGCTAAAAAGCCCCGTGCGAACGGGGCTTTTTTAGACCTACATACCCGACTGAATTAATCGGCTTACTGATCGGAATCGCCATGACTGACAAATCGCAATATCTCGTTAAGCAGGAACCCTTCTATCAGGCGCAGGGCCGCGAGGTCGCACTGTTCGAGGCCGCTTATGGGGCGCGCCTGCCGGTGATGGTGAAAGGCCCCACCGGCTGCGGCAAGTCGCGCTTCGTCGAGTACATGGCCTGGAAACTCCAGAAGCCGCTCATTACGGTGGCTTGCAACGAAGACATGACGGCGAGCGATCTCGTCGGTCGTTACCTGCTCGAGGCCAACGGTACGCGCTGGCTCGACGGTCCGCTGACTACTGCCGCACGCATTGGAGCTATTTGTTATCTCGACGAGATCGTTGAAGCGCGCCAGGACACCACCGTGGTGATCCACCCGCTGACCGACCATCGTCGTGTGCTGCCGCTCGACAAGAAGGGTGAACTCGTCGAGGCGCATCCCGATTTTCAGCTGGTGATCTCGTACAACCCCGGCTACCAGTCGCTGATGAAGGACTTGAAGCAGTCGACCAAGCAGCGCTTCACCGCATTCGACTTCGACTACCCGGCGCCGGAACTCGAAGCCTCAATTCTTGCGAAGGAAACCGGCCTTGCGGAAGGCACGGCAGTGAAGCTGGTCAAGATCGGCCAAGTCGGCCGCAACCTCAAGGGCCATGGGCTGGACGAAGGCATCTCGACCCGCTTGCTGGTTTATGCAGCGACGTTGATTAAGCGCGGCGTCGAGCCGAACGATGCTTGCCGCATGGCGCTGGTGCGTCCGATCACCGACGACGCGGACATCCGCGCGACGCTCGATCACGCCATCGACACCACCTTCGTCTGAACGAGCGGCTGCAATGGCTACGGCCACGGAAACCCAAACGGCGTCCGACAGCGCCCTCGTCGAATACCAGCATCCGCTGATGCAGCAGTACTGGAAGCGGCTCGACAGTCGCTTCCCGCGTGTGGCCGAGGTATTTGAGGAGATGATGACTGAGGCGCTTCTTGTCATCGATCGGCCTGACCTCGACGCTTACCTTGATGCGGCGAGCTTTCTCGGCAAGCTCGGGCGTGGAGTCGAGCCGATCCTGGTGTTTCTCGAGGAGTGGCCGTCGGTGGCCAAGGCGATCGGCCCGGAATGGACAGAGGCGCTGCCAACCGTAATGGAATTCGTCAAGGCGATGCAAAAATCGCCCAACGGCAAGGCCATCACGCCCTTCCTGCAGACAATCGCCGCGGTGGCGCGGCGCGTCCAGTCGGTCGAACAGCTGGAAAACTATCTCGACGTGGCGCGCGAACTGATGGTGCGCACCACCGGCTCGATCCACGGCCACCACACGACCTTTCCGAGCCCCGGGCTGCCGCATCTGTTCGAGCAGGCGCCCTTCCTGCTCAATCTGCTGTCGCTCGGTGGCCTGAAGAACTGGGCAGAGTACGGCATCCGAAACTATAGCCATCACCCCGAGCGGCAGGAAGAATATTTCTCCCTGAAGCTCGCTGACAGCCGTGCGGTGCTCCAGCGCGAGCGCCACGGTACGCTTTTCGCCGACGTCGAACGCCAGCTCGATCTTTATCTGCGTGGGCTCTGGGAGGATGGCGACCAACTGGTGCCTTACTCGACGGCCTTCGACGAGTTGCGCAAGCCGATTCCCTACTACGACAAGCTCGGCTTGCGCGTGCCTGACGTGCAGGACGATGAGCGCGGCGTGGCGGGCATCGACCGCTACCGCGCGGTGCTGGCGCATATGGTCGGCCATCGGCGCTGGACCGAGGCACAAGTCGCCGACAATTGGAGCCCGTTCCAGCGCATGGCGGTGGAATTCTTCGAGGATTGTCGCATCGAGACCCTGCTGATGCGCGAATATCCGGGCCTGCGCCGCCTCTTCCTCGCCCTGCATCCGAAACCTGTCGAGGATGCCTGCGACCCGGAAAACACTTCCTGCCTGCGTCATCGCCTGGCGATGCTGTCGCGCGCCCTCCTTGATGCCGACCACGGCTACCGCGATCCTGTGCTCAACGACTACGTGGCGCGCTTCCACGCGTTGCTCGCCGATGGCACATCTAACACGGCGGACATTGCATCTCTCGCGCTGTCCTATGTCGCTAAGACACGTCGCCAGAGCGACCAGTTGCCAAACGTGCGCTTTGAGGACACAGTCATCGACTACCGCGACGACAACCGCCACATGTGGCGGTTCATCGAGGACAGCGACGACGAGGAGTTCTTCGACGATCCGGACAAGCAACTCAAGAAGGAAGCCGAGGTTGTCGGCCTGCCGCCGCGCCACTATCCCGAGTGGGATCATGCGACGAAGACCTATCGCCCCGACTGGGCGAGTGTCTACGAGGCGCTGCACCCTTCCGGCAACGCCGCCGACATCGACAAACTATTGCTTAAACATGCAGCTCTTGCCAAGCAACTCAAAAGACTGCTCGACCTGCTCAAGCCGCAGGACAAGGTGCGCATTCGCTACCAGGAAGAGGGTAGCGAACTCGATCTCGACGTCGCCCTGCGTGCGCTGATCGACTTCAAGGGCGGCGCGACACCCGACCCACGCATCAACATGAGCCATCGCACCGACGGCAGAAACATTGCCGTTCTGCTGCTGCTCGACCTGTCCGAGTCACTCAACCAGAAGGCGGCGGGGAGTCAGCAGACGATTCTCGAGTTGAGCCAGGAGGCCGTCTCCCTGCTGGCCTGGGCGATCGACCGCTTGGGTGATCCCTGCGCGATTGCCGGCTTCCACTCGAACACTCGCCACGAGGTACGCTACCAGCACATCAAGGGCTTCTCCGAAGGTTGGGAGGACAGCGTCAAGGCACGCATCGCGGCAATGGAGGCGGGATACTCCACGCGCATGGGTGCCGCCTTGCGCCATGCCGGGCATTACATTTCCGCGCGTAAGGCCGACAAACGCATCGTCCTGCTGCTGACGGACGGGGAACCGGCTGACATCGATGTGGCCGATCCCGAGCACCTGCGCGCCGACACGAAAAAGGCGGTGGAGGAACTCGATGCTCAGGGCATCACCACCTTCTGCCTGTCGCTCGATCCCAAGGCGGACGAATACGTGCGCGAGATTTTTGGAAACCGCTGGCGGGTGCTCGACCGCATCGAACGCCTCCCCGAACAGCTGCCGATGCTTTATCTATCGCTAACGAAATGATCCATTTCGATTGCTGCAAAGCAATAACAGTCCGCTTATTCTCACTATAAGAAAAAGTGACTGGCGCTTATGGGTTTAGGCCTTTAGAGTCGCGAAAATCTGCTCGGCGGGCCTGAGCTTAGGCCTGCCGCAATCCGTTTCTCCACTCCCTCTGGCGTTTGCCAGTTTGGCCCCGCCCCGCAAGGGGTGGGGGTTTTTCTTGAGCGCGAGTTGGGTGGCGGCCTGCAGACAAGACAAGAGAAAAGCTTCACTGGCAGCCTAGATCAGGAGGGGAACATGCAGGTTGGACGTATCACGTTCGCTCAGTTCATGAACGATGAGCAGCGCAAGATCCCGGGTGCGACCGGAGACTTCACGGGCTTGCTCAGCGATATCGCCACTGCGAGCAAAATCATCGCAAATCAGGTCAGCAAGGGCGCATTGATCGCCACCGGCAAAGACCTGAACACGAAACTCGAGTCGATGGCCAATGATGTGATGCTCGAAGCGGGCATCGCCACCGGCCACTTGGCCGCCATGGCTTCCGAGGACATGGAAGGCATCAGCCAGATCCCCGCCGGCCAGCAACGCGGCAAGTACCTGCTGGCCTTCGATCCGCTCAACGGCTCGGGCAACCTCGATATCAACTTCCAGTCCGGCACCATCTTTTCCGTGATGCGCGCCCCGGACGCTGTCCGCGAGCCGAAGGCGGAGGATTTCCTGCAGCCCGGTGCACAACTACTTGCGGCTGGTTTGGTTCAGTACGGCGCATCGACCCGTTTGGTCATCACTACCGGGCATGGCGTTAACGGCTTTACGCTCGATCGCGATCTGGGCGAGTTCGTGCTGACGCACCCGAACATCACGATTCCGAACGAGGCCTCCACATTTGCCATCAACGCCTCGAACGAGCGTTTCTGGGAACCGCCGGTGCGCCGTTACGTCCAGGAGTGTATGGCCGGCAAAGAGGGCCCGCGCGGCAAGGACTTCGGCATGCGCTGGGTCGCTTCGCTCGTCGCCGAGGCCTATCGCATCCTCACGCGCGGCGGCGTCTTCCTCTATCCCCACGATGAGCGCACTCGCGAACAGGGCGGCCGCCTTGGCCTGATTTACGAAGCCAATCCGATCGCATTCATCATCGAGCAGGCGGGCGGCGCGGCGATCACGGGCCGCAACCGCATTCTCGAGATCAAGCCCGCCGAATTGCATCAGCGCGCGCCCTTCATCTTCGGTTCGAAGGATGAGGTCGATCGCCTACATCTCTATCACAAGGAATATGTCGAGGGTAAGGATCTGAGCAGCTACGACATGCCGCTATTCTCCTCCCGCTCACTGTTCCGCTAGGCGGCGCCCATTCCGCGCTATCCGCCGGTCTCCTAATTCATTTCACTATCTTCGGAGAAGTCCATGTCGGTCAAGCATCCAGTCATCGCCATCACCGGCTCTTCGGGAGCAGGCACCTCCACCGTTACCAAGTCCTTCGCGCACGTGTTCCGTCGCGAGAAGATCACTGCGGCGATCATCGAGGGCGACTCATTCCACAAGTTCGACCGCGCGGCCATGAAAGCGGCCGCGGCCGAGCAGGCCAAGGCCGGCAACAACCACTTCAGCCATTTCGGTGCCAATGCGAACGAGCTCGAACTGCTTGAGGGACTCTTCAAGCAGTACGGCGAGACCGGCACCGGCAAGCGCCGCTACTACCTGCACAACCACGAGGAAGCCGCCCCCTGGAAGCAGGAGCCTGGCACCTTCACGCCCTGGCAGGACCTGCCGCCGTCCGACGTACTGTTCTACGAAGGCCTGCACGGCGCTGCCGTTACCGACAAAGTGAATATCGCCCAACACGCCGACTTGCTTGTCGGCGTGGTGCCCATCATCAACCTCGAGTGGATCCAGAAGCTGATCCGCGACAAAGGCGCGCGTGGCTACTCGACCGAAGCGGTTGTCGATACCATCCTGCGCCGCATGCCCGACTACGTGAACTACATCACGCCGCAGTTCTCGCGCACCCATGTGAACTTCCAGCGCGTGCCGACCGTCGATACCTCGAACCCCTTTATCGCCCAGGATATTCCCACGCCGGACGAGAGCTTCGTCGTGATTCGCTTCGCCAATCCGAAGGGCATCGATTTCCCCTATCTGCTGTCGATGATTCACGATTCCTTCATGTCGCGCCCCAACGTCATTGTCGTGCCGGGCGGCAAGATGGAGCTGGCGATGCAACTGATCTTCACTCCGATGATCTTGCGCCTGATGGAGAACAAGCGCCGCGCCATGGCCCTGTAACTCCAGGCAGCAGCAATACCGGTAGCGCCGAAAAGATTCCCGTAACCATTGCAGCCGGGATTCGCGAGTAAAATCGCAAGTTTTCCCGGGGAGAAAACCTATGTCCGCCACATTCAGCGACTTCGAGCCGCCCGTCTTCAACAATTTGACCAGCGCGATCCGCGCCCTGGCGATGGATGCCGTGCAGAAGGCCAATTCCGGCCACCCCGGCGCCCCCATGGGCATGGCGGAAATCGCCGAGGTGCTGTGGAACCACCACATGCGCCACAATCCGAGCAACCCGCTGTGGGCCAACCGCGACCGCTTCGTGCTGTCGAACGGCCACGGTTCGATGCTGATCTATGCGCTGCTGCACCTGACCGGCTACGATGTTTCCATCGATGACATCAAGAACTTCCGTCAGCTGCACTCCAAGACTCCGGGCCATCCGGAGTACGGCTATACCCCCGGCGTAGAGACCACCACCGGCCCGCTCGGTCAGGGCATCACCAATGCCGTCGGCATGGCTATGGCTGAGAAGCTGCTGGCTGCCGAATTCAACAAGCCCGGTCACGAGATCGTCGATCACCGCACCTGGGTGTTCCTCGGCGATGGTTGCCTGATGGAAGGCATCTCCCATGAAGCCTGCGCGCTCGCCGGTACCTGGGGCCTGGGCAAACTGACCGCCTTCTGGGACGACAACGGCATCTCCATCGACGGCCACGTCGAAGGTTGGTTCACCGACGACACGCCGAAGCGCTTCGAAGCCTACGGCTGGCACGTTGTTCCCAACGTCAATGGCCACGACCCCGAGGCCCTGCACAAGGCCATCGAAGCCGCCAAGGCCGTCACTGACAAGCCTTCTCTGATCTGCTGCAAGACCGTGATCGGCGCCGGTTCACCCAACAAGGCCGGCACCCACGACGTGCATGGCGCGCCGCTCGGCGACGCCGAGATCGCCGCCGCCCGCCCGCACATCGGCTGGAACTTCGGTCCCTTCGAAATCCCCCGCGAAGTCTACGAGGCCTGGGATGCCAAGAAGAAGGGCGCCGAGTGGGAAGGCTCGTGGAACCAGAAGTTCGAGCACTATGCCAAGGCGTTTCCTGCTGAAGCGGCAGAGTTCAAGCGCCGCATGGCCAAACAGCTGCCCGCCAACTGGGCAGAATTCGCCAAGAAGGCCATCGCCGCCGCCAACGAGAAGGGCGAGACCGTCGCTACCCGCAAGGCCAGTCAGATCGCCATCAACGCGCTGGCCCCGGCGCTGCCCGAGTTCCTCGGCGGTTCTGCCGACCTGACCGGTTCCAACCTGACCAACTGGTCCGGCTGCAAGCATGTCTCCGGCAAGAGCACCGGCAACTACATCTCCTACGGCGTGCGTGAGTTCGGCATGTCACACATCATGAACGGCATGGCCCTGCATGGCGGCCTGCTGCCCTTCGGCGGCACCTTCCTGATGTTCTCCGAATATGCCCGCAACGCCCTGCGTATGTCCGCGCTGATGAGGCAGCGAGTGATCTACGTGTTTACGCACGACTCCATCGGCCTCGGCGAAGACGGCCCGACGCACCAGCCGGTCGAGCAGATCGCTTCCCTGCGTCTGATCCCGAACATGGATGTTTGGCGTCCCTGCGACACGGTCGAAACCATGGCGGCCTGGACCTCCGGCGTCGAGAAGCTCGACGGCCCGACCTCGCTGTGCTTGTCGCGTCAGAACCTGCCGTTCGTCAAGCGCGATGCCACGACCATCGACAACATCAAGAAGGGCGGCTACGTGATCTCCGCCGCCAAGGGCGCCGCGAAGGCCGTGATCATCGCCACCGGATCGGAAGTCGAGCTCGCGCTCAAGGCACAAGAAGCGCTCGCCCAGCAGGAAATCCACGTCAACGTCGTGTCGATGCCCTCGACCAACGTTTTCGATCGCCAGGACAAGGCGTACAAGGAGAGCGTGCTGCCCAAGGGCCTGCCGCGCATCGCCGTTGAGGCTGGCGTCACAGACGGGTGGTGGAAGTACGTCGGCGGCGAGGGCACGGTCATCGGTCTCGATCGCTTCGGCGAGTCGGCCCCGGCTGGCGTGCTGTTCAAGGAATTCGGCTTCACGGTGGCGAACGTCGTGAAGGCCGTCGAGTCATTCATCTAACCATTCCAAGGAGAAAACTCACATGGCTATCAAAGTTGGCATCAACGGCTTCGGCCGCATCGGCCGCATGGCTTTCCGCGCCATCGCCAAGGACTTCCCCGAGATCGAAGTCGTCGGAATCAACGACCTGCTGGAACCCGACTACCTCGCCTACATGCTCAAGTACGACTCCGTGCATGGTAACTTCAAGGGCGACATCGCCGTCGACGGCAACAACCTGGTCGTGAATGGCAAGAAGATTCGTCTGACGGCCGAGCGCGATCCCGCCAACCTGAAGTGGGGTGAGATCGGCGTCGACATCGTCATCGAATGCACCGGCTTCTTCCTGACCAAGGAAACCTGCCAGAAGCACATCGATGCGGGCGCCAAGAAGGTCGTGCAGTCGGCTCCGTCGAAGGACGACACCCCGATGTTCGTCTATGGCGTAAACCACAACAGCTACAAGGGCGAGACCATCGTTTCCGCCGCTTCCTGCACCACCAACTGCCTGGCCCCCGTCGCCAAGGTGCTGAACGACAAGTGGGGCATCAAGCGCGGCCTGATGACCACCGTGCATGCCGCTACCGCGACCCAGAAGACCGTTGACGGCCCGTCCAATAAGGACTGGCGCGGCGGCCGCGGTATCCTCGAGAACATCATCCCGTCCTCGACCGGCGCCGCCAAGGCCGTCGGCGTGGTGCTGCCGGAACTGAAGGGCAAGCTCACCGGCATGGCCTTCCGCGTCCCGACTTCCGACGTTTCCGTGGTCGACCTGACCGTCGAGCTGAACAAGGAAGCTTCCTACAAGGACATCTGCGCCGCGATGAAGGCTGCATCCGAAGGCGAACTCAAGGGCGTGCTCGGCTACACCGAGGAGAAGGTCGTTGCTACCGACTTCCGTGGCTGCACCGCCCCCTCGACCTATGACGCCGAAGCCGGCATCGCGCTGGATGGCACCTTCGTCAAGGTCGTGTCCTGGTACGACAACGAGTACGGCTACACCTGCAACATGCTGCGCTTCGTCAAGCACGTTGCCAAGTAATCGTTAGAAATTGACGATCCAAGCATTGCGCCCTTCACACGGGCGCAATGCTTCAGTGGTTAATTTCAAAAATACAGACGGGAGATAAAAATGCCCAAGTTCATCCGCATGACCGATCTCGACCTCAAGGGCAAGCGTGTCTTTATTCGCGCCGACCTCAACGTACCGGTGAAGGACGGCAAAGTCACATCCGATGCTCGTATCACCGCCTCGATGCCGACCATCGAGCACTGCCTCAAGGCTGGCGCCAAGGTGATGGTCACTTCCCACCTCGGCCGCCCGACCGAAGGCGAGTTCAAGCCCGAAGATTCGCTGCAGCCGGTGGCTGACGTAATGACGAAGAAGCTCGGCAAGACCGTGCGCGTGATCCAGAACTGGGGCGACGGCGGTTTCGACGTTCCCGCAGGCGAGGTCGTGCTGCTCGAGAACTGCCGCGTTAACAAGGGCGAGAAGAAGAACGTCGAGGAGACCGCCAAGAAGTACGCCGCGCTGTGCGACGTCTTCGTCATGGACGCCTTCGGTACCGCACACCGCGCGGAAGCCTCGACTTACGGTATCGCCCAGTTCGCGCCGACCGCGTGCGCCGGCCTGCTGCTCACCGAGGAACTCGACGCCCTCGACAAGGCGCTCGCCAACCCCGCACGTCCGATGGTCGCCATCGTCGGCGGCTCCAAGGTCTCCACCAAGCTGACCGTGCTCGAGTCGTTGTCCGAGAAGGTCGACCAACTCGTCGTCGGCGGCGGCATCGCCAACACCTTCCTTGCCGCCACCGGCAAGAATGTCGGCAAGTCGCTGTGCGAACACGACCTGATCCCGACCGCCAAGGCGCTGATCGAAAAGATGGCCAAGCGCGGTGCCTCGATCCCGATCGCCGTCGATGTCGTCTGCGGCAAGAAGTTCGACGCCGCTGAGCCGGCCGTGCTGAAGAACGCCGACGAAGTGACCGACGACGATATGATCTTCGACATCGGCCCGAAGTCGGCCAAGGAGCTTGCCGATATCATCGCCAAGGCCGGTACGATCGTCTGGAACGGCCCGGTCGGCGTGTTCGAGTTCGACCAGTTCGGCGAGGGCACCAAGACCGTGTCGATGGCCATCGCCAACGCCAAGGGCTTCAGCCTGGCCGGCGGCGGCGACACCATCGCTGCGATCCAGAAGTACGACATTTACGACAAGGTTTCCTACATCTCCACTGCCGGCGGTGCCTTCCTCGAATACCTCGAGGGCAAGGTGCTTCCTGCGGTAGATATCCTGGAAAAACGCGCCAAGGGCTAACCATTCCGACGGGCCGCAACTGAAGCGGCCCGTCGTCTTTACATGCAACGCACTACCAAGATTGTCGCAACACTCGGCCCTGCTTCGTCCGATGCGCAAACCATGGACAAACTGGTCGCCGCAGGCATTGATGTAGTCCGTCTCAACTTTTCCCACGGCACGCCCGACGACCACCGCAAGCGCATCGAACTGCTGCAGCAGGCGATGCGCGCCCAGGGCCAGACCGTCGGCGTGATGGCCGACTTGCAGGGACCGAAGATCCGTATCGGCAAGTTCGCCGGCAGCAAGATTCTGCTCAAGCCCGGCCAGAAGTTCATCCTCGACGCCGAATGCATGCTCGGCGACTCAGAGCGCGTCGGCCTCGACTATCCCGAACTCGTCGAGGATGTCGCCCCCGGCGACACGCTGCTGCTTGACGACGGTCGCGTCGTCATGGACGTCGAGCGCATCGATGGGACCGAAATCCACTGCGTGGTACGCCACGGCACTGGCCTGTCCAACAACAAGGGCATCAACAAGCAGGGCGGCGGCCTGTCGGCGCCGGCGCTCACCGCCAAGGATATCGAGGACATCAAGGTCGCCGCCGAACTGCAGGTCGACTACGTCGCGGTATCCTTTCCCAAATCGGGAGGCGACCTGCGCCTGGCGCGCAAGCTGCTGCACAAGGCCGGTTCGCATGCGTTGGTGATCGCGAAGATCGAACGCTGCGAGGCGATCGACAACCTCGAAGACATCCTGCATGCCTGCGACGGCGTGATGGTGGCGCGCGGCGATCTCGCCGTCGAGGTCGGCGATGCCGCTGTGCCGGCGTTGCAGAAGAAGATCATCCGCATGGCGCGCGAACACAACAAGTTTGCCATCACTGCCACGCAGATGATGGAGTCGATGATCCAGTCCCCGGTGCCGACGCGCGCCGAGGTGTCCGACGTCGCGAACGCGGTGCTCGACGGTACCGATGCGGTGATGCTCTCCGCGGAGACCGCCGCCGGCGACTACCCGGTCGAGACGGTGCAGGCGATGGCGCGCATCTGCCAGGAAGCCGAGAAATCCTCCGATCCAGCCGCGCTCGACCGCCACTTCCTCGACCGAGTGTTCACGCGTATCGACCAGTCGATCGCGATGGCCGCGCTGTTTACCGCGCATCACCTGCAGATCAAGGCGATCGCCTCCCTGACACAGTCCGGTTCGACCGCGCTGTGGATCTCGCGCCTCGACTGTGCGGTGCCAATCTACGCCCTCACGCCGGACGTGCGTACCCGTTACAAGGTCAGCATCTATCGCGGCGTTTATCCCGTGATGACGCGATATACCGGCCATGACCGCGACGAGATGCTGTTCGAGGCCGAGGAGGAACTGATCCGTTCGGGCGCCGTCGAAGTGGGTGATCTGATCGTGATAACCTTCGGCGAACCCATCGGCCAGGCCGGCGGAACCAACACCATGAAACTTGTCAGGGTCGGCGAACAGCGGCCCGTCTGATCAATCCACCTTACCGAGAAGAGGAGACCTCCATGCCACTCGTATCCCTGCGCCAGTTGCTCGACCATGCCGCCGAAAACGGTTATGGCCTGCCCGCGTTCAACGTCAATAACCTGGAGCAGATCCAGGCCATCATGGAAGCCGCCGAGGAGACCAACAGCCCGGTGATCATGCAAGGTTCCGCCGGCGCCCGCAAGTATGCCGGCGAGGCCTATCTGCGCCATCTGATCGAGGCTGCGATCGAGACCCATCCCGACGTGCCGATCGTCATGCACCAGGACCACGGCGCCAGCCCGGCCGTCTGCATCCAGTCGATGCGCTCCGGCTTCTCCAGCGTCATGATGGACGGCTCGCTGATGGAAGACGGCAAGACGCCGTCGTCCTTCAAGTACAACGTCGATACCACCCGCCACGTCGTCGATATCGCCCATGCCATCGGCGTGTCTGTCGAGGGTGAGCTCGGCTGCCTCGGCTCGCTTGAGTCCGGCCAGGGTGAGAAGGAAGACGGCCACGGCGCCGAGGGCACCCTGTCGCACGACCAGCTCCTGACCGACCCCAACGAAGCCGCCGAGTTCGTCAAGGCGACTCAGGTAGACGCGCTGGCTATTGCGATCGGTACGAGTCACGGCGCCTACAAGTTCACCCGTCCGCCCACGGGCGCGGTGCTGCGCATCGACCGCATCAAGGAAATCCATGCCCGCCTGCCCAACACCCACCTGGTGATGCACGGCTCCTCCAGCGTGCCGCAGGATTGGCTCAAAATCATCAACGAGAATGGCGGCGAGATGGGCGCGACCTACGGCGTGCCAGTCGAGGAGATCGTCGAGGGCATCAAGAACGGCGTACGCAAGGTCAACATCGACACCGACCTGCGCATGGCCTCCACCGGTGCGATCCGTCAGTTCCTCAACAAGGACCGCAAGAACTTCGACCCGCGCAAGTACTTTGCCGAGGCCCGCAAGGCAATGAAGGAAATCTGCAAGGCCCGCTACGAAGCCTTCGGCTGCGCCGGCCAGGCCAGCAAGATCAAGGCAATCTCGCTCGAAGCGATGGCCAACCGCTACAAGAAGGGCGAACTGAACGCCATCATCAAGTAAGCTGAGCTCTTATGGCTAAGAAAGGCCGCCTGGCAAGCCAGGCGGCCTTTTTCTTTCCGTTCCTTTCCGTGGCCGCAGCCTGAGAGCGCGTGCTCCCAGTAGAGAACCAGGAATTGGCGGAGCTTGAAACCGAAGTCCGAAATGTGGGCGACAGTTGCGACGAATCCTTGGTCTGCGGCCAGAAAGTCGGCGCCGGCGAGACGGCGCCCGGGCCTCGGCAAGGTATTTGCGATTGACGGTGTGGCTAGGACCATGTCATACTCGCGGCCAGCGTAGAAACACACTCCTGAGAACGACGGGCGCACCCCGGCGACTGCATTTTGTGAGACCCCACAGTCCCCCCGAACACAATCAAGCTGCTTCGATCGAGTCGATGCTACCGCCCGAATTGGCCATGTTGCCAGCGGTCAAGAGCCTGCTCGAAGCGGTCGATCTGCCGATCGCGCGCTGGGACCGCGAAGGGCGGATCACATTCTTCAATCCACCCTACCTGAGCTGGGCGCGACGCACGCCGGAACAGTTGTTCGGTTTCACCCTGCAAGAACTGTATGGGGACGAAGCCTGGGCGGTGGCGCGTCCCGCTTTCGAGCGCGGCTTTGCTGGCGAGCAGGCCGACTACCAGCGCCTGGTGCGCCATATCGATCCGCCACGCTGGACGCGGGTGCACGTTTTCCCAGAGCGCGGTGAAGCGGGCCGCATCGATGCCGTGTTCACCATCGGTCACGATGTCCATGACGAAGTGACCTCGGCGAAGGCCCTGAAGCGCACCAACTGGCTGCTTGAGCAGGCGCTGGAGAACATCCCCTGGGGCGTGATCGAGAGCGATGCAAACCTCATCGTGACGCGCTGGTCGCGGTCGGCCGAGGCAATTCTCGGCTACTCGGAACAAGAGTGTCTGGGCACGCACCGCTTGTCGCGAGGGTTGTCTGAAGAATCGCGTGTCGAGATATTGGCGGTCTACGAGCGCCTGCTGCGCGGCGAAATCGACAGCTGCGTGGAGCAGACGCAATACGTGTGCAAGGACAAGCAGCGCATTTGGGTGGAGTGGACGCTGTCGGCCCTACGCGACGAGGACGGGCAGGTCGTTTCGCTACTCAGCTTCGTCCGTGACGTAACCCATCAGGTCAATACCCACGTGCATCTGCTGCGCCAAGCCGAGCGCGATGCGCTGACCGGCCTGCTGAGCCGCCGCGCCATCATGGAGCGCCTCGACACGGTCCTGACGAGCCGAACGCATGAAGAGATGCTGGCCCTTTATTTCATCGATCTCGACGGATTCAAGCTCGTCAATGATCGGCTAGGACATACGCACGGAGACCGGCTGCTGGTGCAGGTGGCACATGCGCTGCAGAGCGTGCTGCGTCGCGACGATGCGGTGGGCCGGCTCGGCGGCGACGAATTCGTTGTGCTCAGTGCCGTGGCTGACGTGGCAGCGGCGCAAGCGCTTGCCGGAAAGCTGGTCGACGCTGCCGCGGCCGCGGGCTATGACCTCGAGTCCGGCTTGCAAGTGACCGCAAGCGTGGGCTTCGCCCTGATCCCCGAGCATGCGATCGACAGCTTCGAACTCCTGCAACGGGCTGATGACGCGATGTACCAGGCCAAGCACGAGGGCAAGAACTGCTGGGCGATGTGCTGCACCGCTGCCGCGTGAATCGGAGGTTCCACCTGCCAAGGCCGTTGCGGGAGCTATCAGCGCGTACCGGCTAGCCGCGCCTTGAGCCAGCCCCAGCTACTCACCAGGACGATGCCGGACATTACCAAGAGAGCACCGGCCAGAAAGTTCGGTTCAAGCGGCTCACCGAGCAGCCACACGCCGAATGCCACGCCGAACAGCGGGGCCAGGAAGGAGAACACGCCGAGGCGCGAAGCGAGGTAGTGGCGCAGCAGCCAGAACCAGGCGAGATAGCTGGCGAATGAAACCACCAGCGAATGGAACAGCAGGCTGCCCCAGGCCAGCGGCGTCGGGTTGAAGCCGGCCTCGCCGAGCGCAAAGGCGGCGGGCGTGAGCAGCACGAAGCCGCCGATCAACTGGTAGAGCAGGGTCTTGGTTGCCGGCTCGCGTGCGAGGGGGGTAAGGCGCACCGCGAGCGTCGTTGCGGCCCAGGCGATGCTTGCCAACAGCGCGAGGAAGTCGCCGAACAGCATGGTGGCGAGTTCCTGCGACGCAGGCTGCTCCCGTCCGAGGAAGGTGACGGCAATGCCACCGAAGGCCAGCGCTACGCCGACCCATTGCAGCGCGGCGAGTCGCTCGGCAGGCAGCTTCCAGTGCAGCCCTAGGGCGACGAAGATCGGCGCGGTGTAGAGCAGCACCACCAGATGCGACGCGGTGGTGAAGCGCAGCCCCTCGCCGACCAGCAGGAACTCCAGCGCGAACAGAAAACCGACCAGCAAGCCGGCACGACCGGTGCCGCCGCGCCATTCGAGGCGCTCGCCACGCCTTGCCATCAGCAGTCCGACCAGCACTGCGGCGACGCCGGAGCGCAAGGCGATCTGCATCAGCGGCGAAATGTCGGGTGCTGCAGCCTTTAGCACCACCTGCTGAAGACCCCAGATGAGGCACAGCACGACCATGATGCCCATGGCCCGGGCGTCGAGGGCCTGTCGCATATCCATGTGGTGGCTCGGGAAAAGTCGGTGCTGGTGGGACGGCGCCAGCGTTCAGGTCGCCAGCTTGCGGCCGACCTTCGCTTCCACCGCGTCGATCTTCGACTGCATGCGGTGCTCGTCGCCGGCGCGGTAGTCGATCTTGATCTGCGCGCCGATGCGGCCGCAGTCCGTACGCATCGCTGCAAAGCAAGCGGACACCACCGCCATCACCTCGTCCCACTCGCCCTCGATGATCGTGCCCATCGGCGTGAGCTGGTAGGGCAGGCCGCTCTTGTCGATGATGTCGAGCGAGCGCGCGACGTAGGGGCTGAGGCTTTCGCCCTTGCCGTACGGCGACATGGAGAATTCGAGCAGGACCAAAGGAGACTCCTTTCGTGGCGTGGGGCAGGAGGATACCCGTTCCAGCGCAGAGCGCCGCACCAATAAAAGTCGGCGCTGGCGGGACGGCGCCTCAGTACTTAACGCCGGCCGCCTCGCACAGGAAGCGCATCAAGGGCGCGGCGGCGGCGAAGCGCGCGGCCGAGAGATCCACCAACCGCGCGCCCGTCACCTCCTTGCGCGTCAGGCCGCTCAGGCCGAGAAAGTCCTTGCGCTTGATGTCCTCGATCTCCGGGTGGTCGGCTGCATAGCCGCGCGGCGGGCGCGTCAGCGAATCGCCCATCAGTTGCCAATGTGCTGCAAAGTTCCGGTCGTCGCGCGCGGCACGCCAGCGCGAGGGCTGCGCGGCGATCAGGTCGCGGATGCGGCCGAGCAGATCGGGCTCCGGATGCCAGCTTCCCACGCCGAGAAAGCACTCCTCAGGCGCAACGTGCAGGTAGAAGCCGGGCGCATGCACGTCCTTGCCGAGCTGATGGCGGAACTGGATGCCGACGTTGGTCTTGTAGGGCGTCTTGTCGCGCGCGAAGCGCGTGTCGCGATACACGCGCATCAGCGAGCCGCCCAGCTTGCGCGCATCGGCGCGGAACTCGGGTGCGAAGTCCGCCAGCAGCGGCGCCATGTCGCGAATGAACTCGAGCGCCGGCGTGCGTACGCAGTCCTCATACTCGTCCTTGTGCTGTTCGAACCACGCCTTGTCGTTGTTCTCGGCAAGCTGTTCTAGAAACCTGAAGGTGGCGGAAGTGAAGGTCATGGCGGTGTCCTCCGTTCGCATTGAGGAAAAGCAATATACCTCTGTCGCGGTCTCCGGACTGAATCAGCAGCAAGGAGTAACCCAACGGCATCGTCTTGCCCGCCTGCTGTTGTCTATATGCATGGAGGGCGCCGCTCGGGCGTCTTCTTTCTGCTCTGCGGTTGACAGCGCGGGCGCAGCCTGCGCACAATCGCCCCATGCTCTTCGTACACGTTTCCTTCGATCTGTCCGTCCGCCGCGCCGCATATCCGTGGCGCGCCATGCCGCGCGTCCGCGTGGCGCGGCCGGGACGACGATGAGCCTTTAGCGTTTCCCCGATTCGTCCGGGCCGCGCATCCAAAAGATGTGCGGCCTTTTTGTTTTTGTCGTCCTACCGGGCGGCATTCAAGCAGGAGGCAACATGTCGGTCCCCGCCGCGTATCTCGGCATCATCCTTATCTGGTCCACCACCCCGCTCGCCGTCCAGTGGAGCACACAGGGCACGGGCTTCGCCTTTGCCGTTTTCGCGCGCATGGCCATCGGTCTCGCGCTCGCCGCGCTGCTGATCGCCGTCTGGCGCGTCGGTTTTCCGCTGCATCCGCGCGCCCGGCGCAGTTACCTCGCCGGCGGCCTCGGCCTGTTCGGCGCCATGACGCTCGTCTATTGGGGCGCGCGTTACGTACACTCCGGACTGATCTCGGTGCTGTTCGGACTCTCGCCGCTGATGACGGGCGCGCTGGCTTCCCTCTGGCTCGGCGAGCGTGCGCTGACGCCGCCGCGGCTGGCCGGGATGCTGCTCGGTCTCGCCGGGCTGGCGGTCATCTTCGCGCAGGGCGAGGCTGCCGGCGGTGTGCGCGCCCTGCCTGGACTCGCCGCGCTGCTGCTCGCTGTCTTCATCTATTCCGCCGCTCTCGTCTGGGTCAAGCGCATCGGTGACGACAGCCCTCCTTTGGCGACCACCGCCGGCACGCTCGCCGTCTCGCTGCCGCTGTTCGGACTGGTCTGGTGGCTAGCCGAGGGCAGCGTGCCCGACGACTTGCCGCCTCGTGCCGGCGCCGCCATCGTCTACCTCGGCGTGTTCGGGTCGGTGCTCGGCTTCGCACTCTATTACTACGTGATTCGCCACATGGAGGCCGGCCGGGTTGCACTCATCACGCTCGTTACCCCGGTGCTCGCCCTGCTGCTTGGCCAAAGCCTCAACGGCGAGGATATCGGTCCGCGCGTCTGGCTTGGCACCGCACTGATCGTCGGTGGGTTGGTGCTGCACCAATGGGACGGCCTCAACGCTCTCCGGCGCAGCGGCATCCGACTGCCATGAACGGTGGTGCGGATCGGTAGCCCGATCCGCACCGGCTAGCCCTACAAGCAGTCGCGCGATCGAGCTTTGTCACAGTTCTGCAATCCGGACTTTCTATAGTCTGCCGCCCGACACCCAATTCGCACTGCTGCGGCTCCTATGAAACTGAATATCAGAGAAAGCGTCCGCCTCAAGATCATGGCCGCCATCGTGCCGGCCACGCTGGTTACCCTCGTCGCGATGGGCTATGCGCTGTACCAGTTGCACTCCATTTCCGCTGATTTCATCCGCTTCATCGAGCGCGATGTCAGCAAGCTGAACGCCTACGGCGACATGCATGAGGGCGCCATGCATGGCGGTCTGGCGATTCGGAATCTGATCCTCGATCCGAAAAACGAATCGTCGAAGGCCAATCTGGCCAGCGCCAACGGTACCTTCAAGGAAGCGCTGCAGCGTGTCTCCGACATGGCGGGAGAAAACTCCAAGGACGCCGAGGCGCTCGGCAAGCTCGAGGCGAGGCGCGAAATGCTTCAGGATCTGCGCGAAATGTACGTCGAGATCACCGGCACGCTGGCCAACGTCGGCGAGCGCTTCGTCGCAGAGGAGGCTCCGCTTTGGAAAAGCGTCAAGAGCGAGCTGGGGGACTTGCGCGCCGCCGAAATTGCGCGCTTCGAGGAGATCAAGAACGAAATGGTGACGCGCGCCAACCTGGCGGTGCGCCTCAGCATCGTGCTGGCCATTCTGTCGCTCACGGTCGGCAGCATACTGATCCTATCCATCCTGAGCCGCGTCAGGCAGTCTCTCGTCGCGCTGCGCGATTCCATGCACGCCATATCTCAGGGCGAGGGCAATCTCAAGGCACGCATCTCGGTGGCCGGCGATGATGAAATCGGCCAGACCTCGCGGGCCTTCAACACCTTCCTGGACAAGCTGCACGGACTGGTGAGAGAAGCGCAGGAGGGCGCCCACAAGGTCGCCGCAGAAATCAGCAGCGTAGGCAGTCACGTCCATCAGGTCACGCACGCATCGAACGTCCAGAGCGATGCCGCTGGCGAGGCTTCGTCGTCGATGCAGCAGCTGAACGTGCATATCGCCTCGGTCGCCGAGGCCGCCGAGGATGTGCGGCGCAAAGCCAATGACAGCGTCGTCCGCACCAACTTCAGCGACGAGCGAATGCTCGAGCTGTCGAGTCAGATCGCACAGGTGCAGGAGGCCGTGAACCACATCGAGCGGACTGTCGGCGAATTCCTCGCCCACACGGTGGAGATCACCAAAATGACCGGGCAGGTCAGGGACATCGCCGACCAAACCAACCTGCTGGCGCTGAACGCCGCCATCGAGGCTGCGCGGGCCGGCGAGCAGGGGCGCGGCTTCGCCGTCGTCGCCTATGAGGTGCGCAAACTCGCCGAAAAATCCGGTGAGTCTGCGAACCATATCCGGACGATCACCCAATTGCTTGAGGCGCAGTCAAGGCATGTCGCCACGGCGATCGGGAACGGCAATGCGGCCATCGACAGCAGCATCACGCGTCTGCATGAGGCAAGGCAAGCGCTCGTAGGCGCCAAGGAAGCTACCGCGCATTCTGGCGAGGGAATCAACCGCATCGTCGATTTTGTGAACGAACAGGTGCGCTCCAGCCACGGTGTCGCGCGCAACGTCGATGACATCGCCAGCATGATCGAAAACACCCGCGACTCGGTGCGGCAGACGTTGCATGCGATCAAATCGATCGACGTCATGGCGGCGCAGCTTACCGGCTCTTTCGCGCGCTTCGAGACTTAGCAGTCTGTCTTAATTCGTCCGTAGCCGTTGTCAGGAGACGAGGATCAGTCGCGGGTCGATTGCCGCCTGCTACGAAACCCGCACTTCGTCATCCCCAACTCTTACGACCTGCCCCGCGCGAATCTTGCAGGCCTTGCGGGTTTCGGTATGGCCGTCGACGCTGACTTCACCGGCTGCAATCATCGCCTTGGCGGCGCCGCCGGAGGGGGCGAGGGCGAGCAGCTTGAGCAGCGCGTGGAGTTCGATGAAGTCGCCGCGCAGTTCGAAGTGGTGTTGGGTCATGGAAAGTCGGCGCTGACGGGACGGCGCTGCGGCTGGCTAGAAGCCGAACAGCCGCGCGAGTTCGGCGCCGGGCGAGGGGGCGCGCATGAAGGCTTCGCCGACGAGGAAGGCGTTGACGTGGTGCTGCTTCATCAGCGCGACGTCGGCGGGAGCGAGGATGCCGGATTCGGTGACGACGATGCGGTCGGCAGGGATGCGGGCCAGCTGCGAGAGCGTGGTGTCGAGGCTGACTTCGAAGGTACGCAGGTTGCGGTTGTTGATGCCTTGCAGCGGTGTCTTGAGCTTGAGCGCGCGGTCGAGTTCGCCGGCGTCGTGGCTCTCGACGAGGACCGACATGCCGAGCGAGAAGGCGAGGTCTTCGAGTTCGGCCATCTGCGCGTCGCTCAGTGCGGCGACGATCAGCAGAATCGCGTCGGCGCCCATCGCGCGGGCCTCGTAGACCTGATAGGGATCGACCATGAAGTCCTTGCGCAGCACCGGCAACGCGCAGGCGGCGCGCGCCTGCTGCAGGAATTCGGTGCTGCCCTGAAAGAACTGCCGGTCGGTGAGTACGGAAAGGCAGGTGGCGCCATGCTTCTCGTAGTCCGCCGCGATCTCGGCAGGGCGGAAGTCCGGCCGGATCACGCCTTTCGACGGGCTGGCCTTCTTGATCTCGGCGATCACCGCCGTCCCGCCGGCATTGATCTTGTTGCGGATCGTGCTGGCAAAGTCTCGTGCCTGCGGCTGCGACTCGGCTTCGGCGCGGATCGCAGCGAGCGGCTTGGCGGCCGATGCGGCAGCGACTTCCTCGCGCTTGACCGCGAGAATCTTGTTCAGGATGTCGCTCATACGGCGTTCGTGACCTTGACGAACTCGTCAAGCTTGGCGCGCGCCTTGCCGCTCTCGATGGCGTTACGCGCCAAGGCAATACCGGCAGGGATGTCGTGCGCGAGGTTGGCGGTGTAGAGCGCAGTGCCGGCGTTGAGGCAGACGATCTCCAGCGCGGGACCGGGCTGGTTGTCCAGCACGCTGAGCAGGCGACCCTTCGATTCGGCGGCGTCGGCCACCCGCAGGTTGCGGCTCGCGGCCATCTGCAAACCGAAGTCCTCGGGATGGATTTCGTACTCGCGGATCTCGCCGTCCTTCAGTTCGCCAACCATCGTCGCCGCGCCGAGCGTGATCTCATCCATGCCGTCCTTGCCATAGACGACCGTGACGTGCTTCGCGCCGAGCTGCTGCATGACGCGCACACAGATGCCGACCAGATCGGGGTGAAACACGCCGAGCAGGGTGTTGGGCGCGCCGGCCGGGTTGGTCAGCGGGCCGAGGATGTTGAAGATGGTGCGCACGCCCATCTCGCGGCGCACCGGTGCGACATTCTTCATCGCCGGATGATGGTTGGGCGCGAACATGAAGCCCATGCCCGTGCGCTTGATGCACTCGGCTACCTGTGGGGCCTGCAGATCGATCTTTGCGCCGAGCGATTCGAGCACGTCGGCGGCGCCGGATTTCGACGAGACGCTACGGTTGCCGTGCTTGGCCACCGTCGCGCCCGCCGCTGCGGCCACAAACGCAGATGCGGTGGAAATGTTGAATGTATGGGAACTGTCGCCGCCGGTGCCGACGATGTCGACGAAGTGATCGTTGTGCGGCACCTCGACCCTGGTGCACAGCTCGCGCATCACGGTGGCGGCGGCAGCGATCTCGCCGATAGTCTCCTTCTTGACGCGCAGGCCGGTGAGAATCGCCGCGGTCATCACCGGCGAGACTTCACCCGCCATGATGAGCCGCATCAGGTGCAGCATCTCGTCGTGGAATATCTCGCGGTGTTCGATGGTGCGCTGCAGGGCTTCCTGGGGAGTGATCATCTCAGCGTCCTTTCAAGAAGTTGTCGAGCATTGCGTGGCCGTGCTCGGTCATGATGGATTCGGGGTGGAACTGCACGCCCTGGATAGGGTATTCCTTGTGCCGCACGCCCATGATTTCGCTCACTCCTTCTCCCTCGTCGGTCCATGCGGTGACTTCGAGGCAGTCCGGCAGCGTCTCGCGGCGGATCGCCAGCGAGTGGTAGCGCGTGGCGTTGAACGGGTTGGGCAAACCGGAGAACACACCGATGTTCGTGTGGTGCACCGGCGAGAGCTTGCCGTGCATCGGCTTCTTCGCATGCACGATCTCGCCGCCGAAGGCATAGCCAATACTTTGATGTCCGAGGCAGACGCCGAGGATGGGCAGCTTGCCGGCGAAGGACTTGATCGCCTCGACCGAGATGCCGGCCTCCTTGGGCGAGCAGGGACCGGGCGAAATGACGAGGTAGTCTGGCTGCATCGCGGCGATCTCCTTGATGGTGATCGCGTCGTTGCGAAACACGCGCACGTCCTCGCCGAGCTCGCCGAAATACTGGACGAGGTTGTAGGTGAAGGAGTCGTAGTTGTCGATCATCAGTAGCATAGTTAATCTATCCTCTTGATTCTTCTATGCGATACCGACAGCTACTAGGAAAATTGTCCGGTTCCTTGTCCTGTTTTTCCGTCGCTTGAAGAGTGTGCAAACAGCGAGCGCTGCGAAAGCGGGCATTATCCCCCGTGCAGCCAGCCCACTCAAGGCTAATTCCCATTGCTAGCCAGATCATTCATCTGCCTCAGGCTGTTCTTCCAGTAGTTCAAACCAGTTCTGAAGGCTGCCGCGAATTTGCCACCAAGCGACCCCGACAAGCCCAGTCGTTATCCCTGCAAGTGATAGGCAAATTGCAACTGGCAACTTGCCGGGAATAAATCCAATTGTTAGTTGCGCCAATGCTGTTCCCAGGGCACAAGCTACGCTGTAGATCAGAAATGATCCCAGGCGGGATAGAGGCCCATAAAGCGTTAGCTTCACATTGGGGTTTGCCAGACGCCGCTCATTGAGGCGCCGTTTGTACTGTGGCAGGTCGTACAAGTCTTCTTTCAGCTTGATGAGAATGAACGTCTTCAAGCTGAGCAAAAAACCGCTGAGCGTCAGGAATCCGGTGAACAACGGTACCTGTAATCGCGCAGAGTAAGACGCGATGATGACTGCATCCTCTGGTAGCAATATAAAGAGCGATAGTGCAAGGGCTATGAATGCACCTGTTGTCCAGATTGCAACTGATCTCATGGCGATCAATTACTCTCCTGCGGGGTAGCCAGTACGGACTTGACCTTGGGAGACTGGGCTATCGCGATCAATTGAGTGGCCATATGGGATTGGCGAATCGTCGCTTCCATGTCGTCAGAGCGCAGAACCAGTCCTTTTAATGCCTCGTCCAGATCCATCTCAAATAACGTATCGAGATTTTCCGCTAAGCGATAAACAACCTCATTGTCGTCGGGATCCACCCCCACAACTTTTGCTCCCAAGAAATGCCCCAAGGAGTCCTTGAGAAGCTTGAGAACAGCGCTCTTTGCTGATCCACGCCCTTGTTGTTCATTAAACGTAAATCGGTGGCGCACACCCTTTGCATGTTTTGCGAGCGGCTGGAATAGCCGATCAGAGACATCGAGACTGTTCACATCCACTTCGAGGCTTTTTACCCGGGCCAGCATCTTTACCACTTCCTCAAACTTTTCGGGACGAACCCAAAGGGAGTACTTCAGCCCGCCAGAAAATTGCTTTCTGATCTTTGCCTTTTGGGAATCACTGGCATCCTCGGGTGTGTTGGTCTGAATTCGGGATGCCTTCAGTGTGTTGTACCGACGTTTGCAAATGACGTTGAATGAGTTGAGCGGAGTCGAGTGGTAATAATGCTGATAGAGGCCACGCCCCGTTGTCTTGTTGATGAGGAAGAAATTAAATTCGACCGGGTTTTCGTTCTTGCCAAGCTCTTCAGTTTTGATCTCAAACTTTCCTCGCTCCTGCTTGATCTTTGCAAACCGCTTCTGGTCGCGGATGGCAAGCAAGATCCCGATGTAGTAGTCGTCTTTCTTGGTGACAGACAGGATCAAATTCTCTTCGATGAGTGGCGTGTCTTCCAAGAAATGAAGAAAATCGGAGACCGAAATCCCCGCTCCCATCTGCCAATCAAAACCGAGCACCCTGATTTTCATTTAGCCCCCGAAAGAATTATTGCAAGCGACTGGCGCAAGGCGTGAGCCACAATTAGCCTTCATTGATCCCGTCATCCAGCCCTAGCTCCCGCAGTGCATTTCGAGTGTCATCGATCTGTTGCTTTGACAGTCCATCTGTCGGAGCAACCTCCACTTGGATGCGCAAGCGCAAGCCTGATGTCGTGGCAAAGCGCGAAAGCACCTTGGTATAGAAGTTCATCCATTTCTGCGCCGGAACGTCGCCAGTCCAGCGAATACTGCCGATCTTGGAGGGCGCAGCGGGAGCCGGGGTCGGCGTCGGCTGTTGCGGTGTACTTCCCGATGGGGTTGCCGTGGTAGCGGTTGGCGTCGGCGTGGGCGTACTGCCAGATTCTGCAGGAGTCGCGGGAGCAGCTGCTTGCTTTTGCTGATCGAGGTAGGCCTGCGCCGACTCTGCCGTAATCAGGAACACGTCATCGGAAAACTCGATGTCGGAAGCGCTTACGCTTTGCTTGAATGCAAACGGCTGGTATTTGCCACTAGCTGCTTTGCCAACGTACGCCAGGATGCCACTCTCGATGCCGCGGGCGATGGTGTCCTTGACCGACTCTGAGTTGAGCAGTCGTGGGAAGAGCGGTGACGAATAGAAATCGTCACGGACTTTGCGCGTTGGCCATTCCTTGAACGCTGGCGGCCAATTGCGCATCAGGAAATTTGGGCTGACCCCCTTTTCAACATCTCCATCCGCAGTCAGGCGATTGAGGATGTTGGCGATCGGAGAATCGGCCGAGCTTGAGTGAACCAAGCCAAGATCGACCTGGCGCAAAGTGTTGTCCTTGGCCAGCAACAGCAGATGCTTGTAGGCACGCCAGATCGACTCTTTCAGATCGCGGCGGGCCTTCTGGATGTTTTCTACCAACTGCTTGCGTTGTACCTCGTCCAGCTTGAGGTCGATGGCCTCATCCTCGATCGCCTGCCAGGCCATCAGTTTCCTGGCTTCCTCGCGCATTGGCTGGGCAGATTCGGCCACCACCCAAATAATTGCACTCTTGAACGTCCGTGATGAATTGCCGCAGGTCTTCACCATCTGGTCGGTAAACTCGGTCGTGCCCTTCTCGTCGTCAATGCAGTGATTTAGATCCGCGATCACGAACGTGATCATCGGGCGATCTGAAATCTGCAAGCTCTTCTCGGGGAAAAAGACCCGATCCACATGATCGCGTGGCGCGAATATTTTCAGGATCTCGCGTTTGACCTCTTCATCAACCTTTGCCGACTGCACCGTGGCCCGGCGATCCGCAAAGCGCTTGTTCAGGTTTTCCCGGACGCTGAATTTGTAGCGGGTTTTCTCGACCCCCATGTAGTAGCAGGCTTCGGTCAGCGAATCCAGCACTGTCTCGATATTGCCGATGTCGCTTCCGGGCTGGCCGACCGCCAGGCGAATCTCCGGCACGCTGGCCTCGTGCGTTTCCGCACCCACCTGGCCACCATTCGATTCAAAAAAGATCGTGGTGGCCACCTTGCGGTGTAGCTTCGCCTTCTTGATCGCATCAATCGCCTCAGCGTCGAGGCGCACGGCGTGTGCATCCTTGCGGCCAACAATGTCGGTCGTTATCGCGGGCAAGAGCTTGTCATCACCCAACTGCTCGGTGACTGCCGCTCGGAATGTGGCATCGTCAAGCGGTGCGGTGCCGAGCGTAATAAGTGGGTCGCGCAGCGCGCCCCGGTAGCCTTCCTGATAAACCGTGGACACCCACAACGCCAACAGTCTAAGAACACCACGGGTTTGTTGGAATCGGGGGAGGGTTTGCCATTTCCGCTCGAAAACGGAAATCACCATCGGGTGGAAGGGATAAGTCGTGCGGAACTGTTCACGCGCCAGATCGGGATTGATCAGGCTGGGCAATTGCTGGCGATGTTCGGCAATCCAGTCGCCATAAGCGTTACATACATCCTCGGCCTCTTTGGAGAGGATGACGCGGCCATCCGGTGTTACCGCGCGCTCATCCCATTCAAACAGACGGCGCCGGATTATTTCGGACGTCTCTCCTTCCACGGACACAATGATTGCTTTGCCCAGACGATCCAGCAGATTTTTCAAACGCTGCTGATCGGCGTGATCCTTGTCGGTGTAAGCCAGCTCCGATGCCGGAATTGATCCGACCAGCACGACGTTGTTGCGCCCACGCACGGTTTCCGAGAGCGCCTGAATGAAGTTATAGAGTTTGTTGTGCCAGCCTTGGTCGCGATAGGTACTGATGTAGTTCAGCACCTCGTCCATCAATATCAGGCAGGGCCGACCATGCGGCAACATTTTTTCGATCACGTCGCCCTTGGGTTCGACGAACTCCGCATCGTGCTGGGCGACATGGGCAAACGATTCGGCCCCGCCAAGCTGCCAGGCGATCTCGCCCCAGGGTGTTTTCCGGCGTGGCGTGCCGTCATCACCGCCCCGGCCAGTGATCGAATCGAATTCGGTGCCGACGAAAACCGCGACGGCACAGTTATCGGGCACGCTGGTGATAGCTGCACGCTCGAGCACCTTGCCTATACCGCGAAAACTGTTGGCAGCCGAACCATTGTGCGCCAGGTGGTAAAGCAAGGTCAGCGCATGTGTCTTGCCGCCACCAAACTGCGTGGTCATGTTGAACACCGCGCTGGTTTCGGTGGTCAGGCCGGAAAGTCGGCGAACCACCTCGGCCGCCAGGCCGGTCAGGTTGGATGTGAGATAGGTGCGGTCGAAGAATCGCTGCGGGATCTTGTAGTCGTCCGGTGCTGTGCCAAGGCGAACCTTGTCCAGATGCACCGCGAATTCGGAGGCATCCAGCGGCTTGCCCTCCCGCAAGTCCTCGCGCGGTTTGACCACGTCGTACCAGGCTTTTAGTTTCATTCTTCTATCCTCAAGGATTGGCAAACGCCTACCCGCGTGCACATAAGCCGCACATAAGGCCGTTTTCCGCCATGCTCGTAACCCATTGTTTTAGCGATACCCCAAACTCCATCCACGGCGCCAACCTGCCTACCGGCACCGAGAATCGCGGGAATTTGCACATAAGCAGCACATAAGCGATTCATGTCTGCCCTAGGCCCAGAAAGGCACGTAGCGAGCGTGCTTCTTCGACTTGCTCTCCAGGTCCTCCGGCCTGACCAGCCCGGCGTCGATGGCATCCCGGATGATCCGTGACGCCACCGGGTAATCTGCCTCGGCAATCTGGAACCGGTTGCGCAGGGTCGAATTGGTCATCAGCTGATTCGAAACGTAGAGCAAGCAGCAATGCTGATAGCAGGCCCGCACCCGATCCTGCTTGTCCATGCCGGTCAGATTCTGGTGTGCGAACAACACCACCCGCGTATGCGTGGTATCGGTGCGGAAGTCCGGCGCCGGCAGTTGAAAAGCCTCAACGTGAAAAATTACCTTGTCGATGCCGCTGCCACGTTCCTCGCAAATCCCCAGGCGCCGCATCAAGTCAGCCAGTTTCTCATTGCGCGAGCGGGGCGAGTGATCGATGAAGCGCAGGGTTTCAATCAGCGGCAGGCCCGGATTGCTGATCTCCAATCGATCTGCAAAAATCTCCACCATCGGCCCGGTGCCGCCCATCGAGAAATCCTGGTGGATCATGGCGTTCGGCACCAGCTCGCGGATCGCCTTCTCGGGGTACATCCTCACCTCGCGCCGGATCGCTTGGCCAACCACCTCGTTTTCCGGCAACTGGCTGTTGATGTAGGAAATCAACTCCTCGAAGCCCGCCGCATAGCCCTTGGGCGACTCGCCTTGGCGCGGGAATTCCCGCACTGTCTCGATCCGGTTGTTGCCTTGGTAGGTCACCACCCGGAACGCCTTGCGCGCCAGCGAGGGGAACCGATCCAGGCGCTTGGCAAAGGTCAGCGCGCCGAGGTTGGTGATTTCGAACAATTCACCATTCGCCACCACCAGTCCATCCTCGCACAAACGGTCGAGAATCGCAGTCTTGTTGGTCGGCAGTGGCTGGCCTGCCATCTCGAAGAACTTCGGGTAGTCGAGCGCAGCCAATACCTCGTCCGACGTCAGGCCCGTGGCCGCAAGCCCCTCTTCAAAACGCGCCCTGGAAAACCTTGCCCACAGTGCGCGCTCTTTTTCCGGGTAGTCCTTCAGCTTCTTCTTGTAGCTGCCCACCCGAATCGACTCTTCGCCCTTGAAGCGGATCGGTGCATGCAGGGCCGGATTGATTTCAAGCAGCGCCATGTCATGGCCAGCGTGTTGCCACTCGTGGATGCGGAATTCGGTTCGGGGGTCGAGCAAGCGCAGCAGCCAGTTCTCCATCTCCTCGTTGCCGACCTTCGCTTCGCGCGGGTGGAAGGTCGTGCCAACAACACGGTGGGTCACGTTTTCAACTCCCCACACCAGGTAGGCGCGCTCCTTGCCATGCAGCGCAGCAGCGTTGGCCAGCGCAGAGACGTACTCACCAATCTCGTCGGGATCGGCGTTATTGTGTTTGAACTCCACCCATTCCGTTTCATGCGGCAAGGCCAGCAATGAAACCAACAGGCGGTCGAGATCGGTCGTCACAATCCCAAGCCCTTCTTGCGTGCCAGCACACCATCCACCCAGCGCTTTTCGTTGGTGGCGGAAGGATAGAGTGCCGACAAGGCCTGCGCCAGCTTCCAGAAACGCTGGTCCTTGCCCGCGCCATCATCGACGAGAAAACGCTTCAGCGCCTCGCCGCGTCCGGTGGCGAACAGGATCATGGACTGGTGCACCCGATCCAGCGTGGTTTCGCCCACCTTATGCACGGTCTTTTCCTGCCACGCCGTCTCGCCAGCGCCGACTTTTACAAGTTCGGCAAACAGGTCTAGCTGCGGGGCCGCTGCCTTCTTCCTGCGTGCCTCGGCGGGAGCATCCTCCTGATCCTTACCGAACAGATAGCGCGTGCGCTCAGAAACGGGCAACAGTCGAGCGGTATCACTGGACACATGAACTAGCGCAGGCGAATCATCTAGGTTGGCACCCAGGCCCTGCGCAATCTTACGAGCAGCATCGTATTCGAGGATGAACCCAGCCTTGGACTTGGCGCTCTTGCCTTTGCCTTCATCGTCGTCCTCAGCAGAATCTTCGCCCTCGTTTGATGACTCATTGCCATCCGCGTTGCCTGCGTTGAGCGTCCACAGCCACATGGCTGTCAGCCGTGCATCCGGCTCGAAACCGGCCGTGTCGGCACCCTTGAATACTTGCGCCAGTGCCTCTTTCGCCACGGCAGACCAGACATGCTCCAGATATTCGCGCAGTGTGACGATATCACCGCTGGCTTTTTCGACCCGGGCATAGCGCGAAAAGATTTCTAGCGCCGGGCCGAGGCAGGCAAAGATGGCATCGGCACCGACGACGCCTTCGTCTGCAAGTCGTGGCATCCATTCGTGAATCCGGCGCGGTAGTTCAGCCAAAACATCGCGCCAGTCACCAATATCGGTAGTGCGCAGCGAGCCATCAGGATTTTCACGTGGGCGACAGACGATGTGAACAGAAGACTGAAGGGACGCAGAATTTGCCGCCTGTGTTCGTGTTTGAAGTTCCGTATCTATAGGCCACGATCCACTGATCATCCAGCCTGCTTCAATTACTGCGCTCAGCATGGCTTCCCAAGACGCAGTGCTGCTCTCGGCAAATACAACTACTCCGATCCCATTCGGTTTGACAGCGTCTCTCGCGGCCGACAAAGCAGAGACCATTTCTCTTCGATAGAACTCCCCAGATTTTGTCGCCCCAGCCGAATCCAGATTTGCGTTAGTCACGACGATTTCATCTTCTTGCCGAACTAGACCCGGCCTGAACAAATCGGGAAATTTATCCCGCAAGAAATCGCGCTCCCAAACAAAAAAGACATTGGAAAGGTCGCCATAAGGTATCGCTGCAAAGTATGGAGGGTCAGTTACAAGAGCATCTGCAGAATCACTAGGAAGAAGCTGATCTTGGGCGCGCCCTTGAACAACGGATCCAGGGTTTTCAAGGTGAGAGTTAGCCTCAATAACCTTTATTACCCAGTCAGTTGCACCGTTCCAGTTTGCTGGGCCATCTGAAAGTGGATTGATTTCTGCGAAATCCCAAACCACCTGTAAAGCTTGCTTTCCAAACGCTCCTTCGATTGTTGAGCGTGCGGCATTCCACCTCGACAGTGAACAGTTCTGAAAAATAAACCTGCTAATTGCACAGTTAAGCAGAGTCAGAACTGCCTCCCGAAGCTGAAGGTCTGGCCCAAATTCAGGTAACCGCTTCAGAATTCCCTGAAACACCCGAATGACTATGGCTTGTCTCGCTGTATAAAGATCAGAGAATTTGGTGATTCCGATTCGCGTTACAGCACTGAGCCCGCGTGTGTTCTTATAAGGTCGGACAGGGTTTATTGTGTCTGTCGGGCGTTCATAGCGATGTATGGCGCTTCTCGATAATTCGACTGCGGCGATGTCTTCCGTTGTGGGATGACGAAAACGACGCTGATTGTGATCTTCTACGTACACGGCGAGTAGTCGAGCGTCATCTGCTCCGCCATGTTTATCGATCAGCTGTTCTTTAACGGCCTTGGCGGCAGTTGTATAGCCGCATGATTTCCGTGGGCAAGTTACGCTGCCACCAGCAACCGTTGGTTTATGGCTAGCCTGCTTTCCACTACCGATACCTATTACAACTGATTTGTTATCGGCTTCAGAAATGTTGAAATGCCACAGCTTCCCGGCACGGGTAATCTGCGTATTGCGAATCAGCGGTATCTCAGCACCGCACCCTGGCCCTTCACAACGAATCGTTCGTGCCCATAGATAAGCTATCGGAGTGGCTCCATCGGAGTCGATGGGAAAGTAGTGAGCCAGTTCCTTTTCTGCTTCCTGCTTGATCCAGGAACCCCATTTACGAACTTCATCAGCAAGACTTTGACCGTACTTGGGGATGTATTCCAGCACCACCTTGTTGAGCAGGACAGGAATCGGGTTGAGGTCGCTGGCGAAGGCGTCCGCTCCAACACGCAGGGCTTCCAGCGGGATCGATCCGCCACCGGCGAAGGGGTCGAGTACCAGAGGGCGTGTGCCGGGTGCGCCGCCGAGGGCTTCGTGTGCGGCCTGTGTCAGTGCGCGACTGGTGGCGAGATAAGCCTTGTCGGTCGAATTGTCCCAGTTGGAAAAATCGGCAATGAAGTCCAGCAAGGCACCGCGCAGTTCCTCAAGGTTATCGAACAGCGCCGGATTCTTGCGCGCGCCGTCGAACCGGCGCCGACTTTCCGCCGACAACAGCATTTGTCGCTCGTGCGTTGTCCATTCCTGCATGGCCTGCCGCGCCGCATTGAGAAACTGAAGCGGGCAGTCAGGATCGGCCGGATCGGGCCAGAGCGAGGCGAGGATGACTGCGCGGCAGGCTGCCAGCGGCCGGCGTGCCCACCAGATATGCAGCGTCGAGATGTGCCCGTGACGGATGCTTTTCTCGCGCCGCGCATGGGCAGAAATCCGCTTGATGGGTAAATCGACTTCGATGAGGCGCTTGGGATAACTCATTCCTTGTTGACCTTGTATTCGGCGCGGTCTTCGTGCAACTCAACCGGACGGCGGATGGAGTCGACATTGAGCCGGTAATGCTCAACCTTGACGACGGGCTGCCATTCCAGCGTGGCCGGGTTGCGCAGGATGTTGATATTCGGGCTGGGCGTGGCGCAGTGGAACACGACATACAGCCAGTAGTCGTTGGCCAGTCGCTGGGCAGTGCGGTATTCGTTGGAGGTAAGCGCCACTTCGCCTACATGCGAGCGGCCCTTGACCTCAATGAATCGCACGTCGATGGCCGTGCGCGGGTCTTCCGGGTGCGGCATGCGGGAAATCAGGTCGAATCCGCGATTGTCGGCCTCGACGCTCTCGACGACGCGGCCTTGTGCCTCCTCGTGGGCGATGACGGCATTGACGGCGATGCGCTCGATTTCGGGGTCGCTCACCATGGGGGCGATGCCCGGTGACATGCGATCAGGGTGGGGCAATACCCAAACCCGCCCAATGTGCTGAATGTCGCCAACCGAGCACTGCCGTTCCTGTTCCAGTTCGCGGCGCCTGTTTTGCAGCCGGTGGTCCAGCTCCAGCAGCTTGTCCTCGGAAATCTTGATACGGCCATCCAGCCCCGATTCCTGGCTGCCGGATTCTTTCTGAGAGATCAGATCGGCGAGGATCAGGTTCTCGCGGTTCATGATGGCATTGAGCGAAAGCTCGATGTGCCGGGAGATGGTGGATACCTCGCGGGCACGTTCCTTCTGAACCTCGTCCAGCAAGGGCGTGAGCGCGCGATCGAGCAGAGCCACCTCGATCTGGGTGCGGCCCGGCAGGGCATCATCGGCGGGCACTGCCTGTGCGCCGGTACTGGCCGTGAGGTCGAGCAACAGGGTGGGTTGCTTGATTGTCAAAGTGCCATCCATGGCGGTCAGCACGACAAACAGGCGCTTGTGCAGGGTGTTGCCGCGGCCGTCGCGGATCGTGGCGCTGTAGACGTCGAGGCGGTACGGCAAGGCACTGTGCAGGTCAAAAAACACGGTGCCGCGCTTGAGGTGATCCTGCACCTGGGCGAGCACGTCATCGCGCACGGTTTCAAACAAGGGATGGCCTGGGGTGACCCATTCCAGGGTGGCGTCCTGCTTGAGCAGTTCCTTGTCGAAAACGATGTTGCCGTATTCGCGGCCGAGTTTGCCAAAACGCGGTTCGAGCCGCTCGCCCGTGGGCCAGAGGTTGCGCGGGACGCGCCCGATCTTGTAAGTGCGCGCGCCAGTTTTGATCGGTTTGGGCGTCAGGCCCGTCAGGCTGGCCGAGCCGAGGAAAAAGTCCTCGATGACTTCAGGAACCAGTCGCCGTTCCTTGGCTTCGGCAGACTTGCCAACGATTGCGGAGAGGTTCAGCTCCCGCTTGGCCAGGCCTTCCAGTGTGGAGTTGGTAATGCTCTCGAACCGCGACCGATCCACCTGCTCGATGATGCGCGCCTTGATGAGCTCTTCGGTCATCTGGTTCTGGGCGTACATGTCGCGCAACATCTTTTCAAGCTGGTTGGCGGGGAAGACTTCGCCCAGCACATTGAAGATCTTGCCCGTGCGCTTGGGATCGAGATCGTCCTGAATGGCTTCGATGCGTTCGAACAGTTTTTGCAGCACGCGGCCTTCGCGCGTATTGGTCGAGACGAAATTGAAGATCAGGCAATCCTTTTCCTGACCGTAGCGATGGATGCGGCCCATGCGTTGTTCAAGGCGCATCGGATTCCAGGGTACGTCGAAATTGATCATCAACCAGCAGAACTGAAGGTTGATGCCTTCGCCGGCCGCTTCGGTTGCGACGAGCACCTGGGCGGACTCGCGGAATTCGCGCTCGGCGAAAATACGCGTGCCCGGCGTATCGCGATCGCCGATCTTCATGCCGCCGTGAATCTGGGTGAGGTTAAGTCCCCATTCACGCAGCTTGCCGAGCGGGCGCCCTTCATGGCCGTCGCCAGCCAGGAAATCCAGTGTGTCCTTGTGCTCGGTGAACATCAGCAATTTCATCTTCGGATCGGCAAACACGCCTTGCCGGGTGAGCAGATCCTTGAGCGCAACCAGCTTGGTCTCGATCTCACGCTTTTCGAGTTCGCGGGCCTGGACGATGAGTTTGGACAACTCCGCGATTTCTTCGCGCAAGACGTTGGGATCGATGTCGGCGACGACATCCTCAAGCTGGGCGATGATCTCCTGCTGCTCTTCGTCGGTGCGATCCTCGAAATCGTCCGGGAGCTTTTTGTTCATCAGCTCGCGGCGGTAGCCTTCGGGATCTTTGAGAATGCGTTCTCGCTTGTCGCGCATGCGTTCGAGGCTGCGGCGCACTGCATAGAGGCTGGAGGCGAAGCGGCGCTGCAACATGGCCATGGTGAATGCCAGCGCCCGGCCCCGCGCTGAATCGTCGGCGGAGGCCTTGATCGACTGATCCTCGACGTAGCGCGTCAGGCGATCATAAAACTCGAGCTCCTCGCCGGAAATCTGGAATTCCGAGGTGGTGACGATACGCTGGGTAAACAGCGCCTTGACGTGGCCGGTTTCCGGCTCGGGAAAGGTCACCAGGGCTTCCTTGACGCGCCGCAGGTAGAACGGTGCTTCACGTCGTGCCATGGCCTCTTGCAGACTGCTGATATCGCCATAGACATCGCGATCGAGCAGTTCGAGGAACAGGCAGAAGTTTTCCGGGTCGCCCTTGTGCGGCGTGGCCGTCATCAGCAGGTAGTGATCGGTCATTTCCGACAAGGCTTCGCCCAACTGATAGGCCAGCGTTTTCTTGTCGCTGCTGTAGGCCGACATCTTGTGGGCCTCGTCGACGATCACCAGATCCCAGCGGCTGCGCAGCAGGCTGTCCTTGGCATCCTCGATGCGCGATACCCAGGACACCGAGGTGACCACCTGATCTTTTTCCTGCCACGGGTTCGAGCCGTAATTGGCGCGCAGTACGTCGCTGCGAATGACTTCGAAGTTTTCGCGGAACTTGTCCTTCATTTCCCGTTGCCACTGGAAAGTCAGGTTGGCGGGGGTAATGATCAGCACACGCTTTACCAGGCCGCGAATCTTCAATTCCTTGATGAGCAGGCCGGCCATGATGGTCTTGCCGGCGCCGGGGTCGTCTGCGAGCAGGAAACGAATACGCGGCAGCTTCAGGAAATAGTCGTAGACCGCCTCAAGCTGGTGCGGCAGAGGATCGACGCGCGCGATGGACAGCGAAAAATAGGGATCGTATTCGTAGGCCAGGCCGAGACGCATGGCCTCGATGCCCAGGCGGAACTTGCCGGCGTCGCCATCGAAAGGCTCCTGAGCGGGCGAGGCCTCCAGAAGTCCCAGCTGCTCGACGGTCAGGATGGGTTCGTAGACCGTGTTGGATCGGGTGCCTTTGCCGACGAGCTTGACGGAGGCGCCCATGGGAATGGCGACAATGACCTGGACCGGCTCTGGAAACAGGGGGCCGGTGACGGTGACGTTGGGCTTCAGTTCTTCGGCGAGCATCAGATTCCCTTGCCGAGTTCGGATTTACCCGAAACCTGCGTCCTGATCCACTTTTCGATGTCGGCCTTGGCGAAGCGCCAGGCCCCTCCGACCTTGAATGCGGGAATCTTCTTGGATGCGGCGAGCCGATAAAGGGTGCGCTCGGCTACCTTGAGGTAGTCGGCAACCTCCGTCAGGGTCATGATTTCCGGTTGTGGCCTGGGCATTGGCGAAAGCAGTTTTGGATTGTCAAAATTGGCAACTATTGGCGTAATGATACGTCGATAGCAGCACACGACTCAACAAACTGCCGAAACAAATACGGAAACCGTGAAAACTAGCCCGATTGATCCAGAGATTTCGTCGCCACGATCTTCTCGAACTGTTCCAGTACGTCCGGCTGGTGCTGTTTGAGGTACTTGGTCACAGCCTTGTTCGCCAGCAGCTTTTCCAGATAGCGTTGCGCCAGTACGAGATTGAGTACATCCTGTCCATAGTTCTGTTCCACCAGCTTGTATTGCCCCTGCACCTTGGCCATTTCTCGCTCCATGCGTGAAAATTGCTCGGCAGTGATTCCGGTCTTTTTGGGCCGCTTTTCCTCAACCAGCATTTCGGGCGGCGTAATCACCAACTGGGAATTCGCAAAGTCAGTCGTAAACTTGTTGCTGTCGATCATTTTTTCCACACATTCGATCTGACGCAGTGGCTTCATCTTTTTCAGAACACGGGCGACATTGGTTGGGAAATGGCGGTCCTTGAGCATTGCAATGGCCTCGTCACAGATTCCATCCAGAAGCGATGCCTTCTTGGAGATCTGGGTGATATCCACGCCCAAGGTATTGGCTACTTTCTCACGCGAAACGCCACGGTCGATGGCACGACGAATCATCCGATATTCCTGAACTGACGACAGTCGATTGATTCGGGTGTTGTAGGTGTAGCCCTCGTTGTCCTTGGCGACCAGGCAAGTCGCCTCGGTATGACCAAGTTCGCGCAGAGCGATCAGACGGAGATGTCCATCAAGCAGCAGATAGCTGCCTGCATTCAAATCGGCGGGGATCACGGACAGGGGCTCGATCACCCCTACCTCCCGCACTGAAGCGAGTATCTGACGATACTTTCGGGATTTCAGCAGTCCAAGGGGGAGTTTGCGTGATGAGAGAATGCATTCCAGCGGAATCTGGATCGAATTCGGATCAAAACCGAGTACGACCTTGCTCATGGCGCCCCTCCGCCTGGCCAGACACGCTCGGACAGATATTTTGGCAATGTGTCCAGCTTTTCGGCGCGCAGCAAATTCACGAAATTCTCGTCAGAGAGTAACTCGCGCAAGGCACCGGAGACGAACATCAGGCAGTGTTGGGTGAATTCGGCCTTCTTCACCAATTGCCGCTGTCGGTCAACCTCGCGTTCATAAGCACGAACCACCGAAGCTGCGGAAACATCTTTGGTCTTGCGTGGCCCACGCTTTGCCGAAGAATACCCAAGGGCTTGGCGCCTTTCGATCATTCGACGGGCATTTATCAGGGGTTTGCCGCGCAGACTGCCGGATTCATAGGCTTCCTGAAGGGCGGCTTGCAAGGACTTGTCGTCATTGCCAGCGCCATGAATGGTGAGCGCGACATTCAACGGAATCTGCCCACGCTCCACGGCAATCAACAGCCTTTCCTCCCCTTGCTCCAATAAGTCCAGCATGCCCTGAACGTAGTGAGGGGTCATCCCGATCTTGCTGGCGATATCCGCAGATGTGGCACCACTCTGTCGAAGGCGGCTGATATTGGCGAGGTTTTCCAGGGGTTTCTCTTGGCGACGGGCAATGTTTTCCACCAGACTCATCAGGAAAGCGTCTTCGTCGCTGATATCGACCACGATGGCCGGGATTTTCTTTTCGCCGAGATTGCGGAAGGCTGTCAGCCGACCTTCGCCGAATACAAGCACATACCGCTGCTCACCGGCGTCGGTAGTGCGCGGCGTCACCTTGATCGGTTTCTTGAGACCGATATCCTTGATATTGCCGA
>JBGFRW010000009.1:0-9342 GCA_041694935.1 Pseudomonadota bacterium
GAGGCGAGAATCTCGAATGGATGCAGTCAGATTCCCTCATTTTCAATCAAATGCTGATTTGTTCAGCGCGTCCCTAAGGAATATCAGGAGCTCAACTTCAAGCGCGAGGCGCTGACCATCAACCCGGCCAAGGCCTGCCAGCCGCTCGGCGCGGTGCTCTGTGCGCTCGGCTTCGAGAAGACGCTTCCTTACGTGCATGGCTCGCAGGGCTGCGTGGCCTACTTCCGCACCTACTTCAACCGCCACTTCAAGGAACCGATCGCCTGCGTGTCCGACTCGATGACCGAGGACGCGGCGGTGTTCGGCGGCCAGAAGAACATGTTCGACGGCCTCGAGAACGCCAAGGCGCTCTACAAGCCGGAGATGATTGCGGTGTCGACCACCTGCATGGCGGAAGTCATCGGCGACGACCTCAACGCCTTCATCAACAACTCGAAGAAGGAAGGTCACATCGCCCAGGACTTCCCGGTGCCATTCGCCCACACGCCGAGCTTCGTCGGCAGCCACGTCACCGGCTGGGACAACATGTTCGAAGGCATCTGCCGCAACATGACGCTCAACAGCATGGAAGGGAAACAGCCCGGCAAGAACGGCAAGATCAACTTCGTTCCCGGCTTCGAGACCTATCTCGGCAACTATCGGGTGATCAAGCGCATGATGAAGGAGATGGATGTCGACTTCAGCCTGCTGTCCGACCCGACCGAGGTGCTCGACACGCCGGCGGACGGCGAGTTCCGCATGTACGCGGGCGGCACGAGCCAGGCCGAGATGAAGGATGCGCCGAACGCGATCAACACGATCCTGCTGCAACCGCTGCAACTCGACAAGAGCAAGAAGTTCATCGAGGCCACCTGGAACCACGAGATTCCGAAGCTCAACATCCCGATGGGCGTTGAGTGGACCGACGAGTTCCTGCTCAAGGTCTCCGAGCTGTCCGGCAAGCCGATCCCCGAGAGCCTGACCAAGGAACGCGGCCGCCTGCTCGACATGATGGCCGACTCGCACGCCTGGCTGCACGGCAAGAAGTTCGCGCTCTTCGGCGACCCAGACTTCGTCATGGGCATGACCCAGTTCCTGCTCGAACTGGGTGCCGAGCCGACGCACATCGTCTGCCATAACGGTTCCAAGCGCTGGGACAAGGCGATGAAGAAGGTGCTCGAGGGCTCGCCCTTCGGCGCCAACGCCAAGACCTATCCGGGCGCCGACCTGTGGCACCTGCGCAGCCTGTGCTTTACCGACAAGCCGGACTTCATCATCGGCAACAGCTACGGCAAGTACATCCAGCGCGATACGCTGCACAAGGGCAAGGAGTTCGAAGTGCCGCTGATCCGTCTGGGCTTCCCGATCTTCGACCGCCACCACCTGCACCGCATGACCACGCTGGGCTACGAGGGCGCAATGTATATCCTCACCACCCTCGTGAATGCTGTGCTGGAGCGGCTCGACGACGAGACGCGCGGCATGGGTACGACGGACTACAACTACGATTTGGTCCGGTAAGAGGTCGCCGTGGCGAACATCATGATTCGTCAGGATGCGCAGGGCGGGTATGTGTTCTACCTGCCCAAGCGCGACCTCGAAGACGCCATCGTCGCGATGGAGTTCGACACCCCCGAGAAGTGGGGCGGCGAGATCAAGCTCAACAACGGCGGCAGCTACTACATCGAGCCCCAGTCCAAGCCTGCCCGGCTACCTTACTCGTGCCGTGCCAAGCGACTGGACGCTGCAGAATGACTGAAAGGAAACCATCATGGCAATGAAGATCGTTCAAGCGGAATGTACCTCCTGCGGCGACTGCAAGCCGGTCTGCCCGACCAAATCGATCACCGACAAGGGCGGCATCTTCAAGATCAATGCCGAGACCTGCACCGAATGCGAGGGCGAGGCCGATGCGCCGAAATGCCTCGACGCCTGCCCGGCCGGCGACGCCTGCATCGTGTATCTCTGATCCGAAAGGAGCGCGCCATGTCGTCCTCGATCACCCGCGAAGCGGCATTGCGCATCGCCCTGGCGGCGCGCGAACTCGGGGGGCTGTCTGCGGGCGCGCTGGTCCAGGCGCTCGCCGACAAGCTCGAACTGCCGCTCTCCGAGACCAAGCTCGCACGCATCACCGTCGAGCATCTGCGTGAGCTGCTCGCCGGCGACCGCGCAGAGCAGGGCTGCCACGTCGGCGTCTCGCCGGAAGCTCTGAAGGCGGCGGTGAGGCTGCTGTGGGGGCAGGGTGTCACCGGCAGCGAACTGCCTCCGCTCGATACCTATGCCGAGGGTGACCTGCCGGGCTCGATCCGCGTCGCCGTCGCTTCCAATACTGCGGAAAACCTCGATGGCCACTTCGGCTCTTGCGAACGCTTCCTGATCTACCAGGTGTCGACCGAGGCGATGCGCCTCGTCGCCGTGCGGCCGACGCTTGAAGCCGATACCGCCGAGGATCGCAACGCCGCACGCTCGGAACTCATCAATGACTGCCAGCTCGTGTACGTGCAGTCGATCGGCGGGCCGGCAGCGGCCAAGGTGGTACGTGCTGGCGTCCACCCGGTGAAGATTTCCAAGGGCGGCGTCGCCAGGGAAACGCTGGCGCGGCTGCAGGAGTCGCTCAACAGCCCGCCACCCTGGCTGGCCCGCATCATGGGCGTCGAGGCGGCGTCGCTGACGCCGTTCCGCGAACTCGCCGAGGCGGAAGATGATTGAGGCGTCCTTGCTCGACCGCGTGCTCGAACGCGTTGCCCAGGCGCCGATGAAACTCGAATTCGAGTTGGCGAGCGAGCTGCGTGCCGCTTTTCCCGGTACGCCCTTCACGGTCTGCGGCGAGGACGACATCCCGCCGCGTCTCAAGGAAGCTGCCGGCAACGGCATCTGCGCGCTGTACTACATCGATGCCAACGAGCACTGTCTCAAGCTCACTACCGACGCGGCCTCCGCGAGCGGTATCGTCGTCGCGCTGCGCGGTGAAGTCGAGTGAGCTGCGCCCGCACGACGACGCAGGCTCGTCCTGCGTCGGCTGTCCGCACGCGGACCGGCTCCTGAGCGCCGGCCATTGCAAGCCGGGCGATATCTGCGTGCGCGCCAAAGGCGGCCGGCAGATCGACCGCTTCTTGCGCCTGCATCCCGGCAGCGCCACCGATTATCTTGGCGACCCGTTCTGGGAACGCCGCGCCATTGCAGCACGCTATGCGCCTCTCGATGCGGTCAAGCCGCTAATCCGCGACCGAGACGAGGTGGTGCGCCGCGTCGTCGCCACTCGCTTATCGCCCGATGACCTCCTGCCGTTGCGGCGCGACCCCGACCGCGAGGTACGCATCGCCGTCGCCCAGCGTTTGCCGCAGGACGCATTGCCAGCGATGATCGCGGATGAAGACTATATGGTGCGAGTCACGGTCGCGCGTCGCCTCGCCCACGGCAAGCTGCCGCGCTTGTTCGCTGACCCGGAGCGCGAGGTGCGCAAGGCCATCGCCCGCCGCCTACCGGCCTTCGCGCTGGGCAAGCTGCTCGCCGATCCCGATCCAGAAGTACGCTGCATTGTCGCCGAACGCGCGCTGCCGGACGATGCTGTTCGCCTGCTCGCCGATCCCGACTGGCGGGTGCGCTACGCCGCCGTGCAGCGTGCCCCGCGTGAAGCGGCGTATGCCTTGCACGACGACCAGGATTCCGAAGTGCGCCTTGCGGCGCGCCAACGCAGCGAAAGGGAACCGCCATGATCGCCGCTCTGACTTCTACCATGAGCCACCTGTCCACCCATGTGCCGACGGCCATCGGCAACCGTTGGCACGAACTCGCCCGCTCGCTCGCAGAGATCTGCGTACAGATGCCTGTCGCCCAAGGGCCGGGCATGTTCGCACGCGAGCTCGAGCAAGTTGCGCCGAATCTCACCTTTCGCGAGGTCCTTGCACGCGGCGGCTGGTATCGCCTCGGCGGCGTCGTCGATGCTGCCGGTTCCGTCGTGGCGGACAATCTCGAACAGTGGGCCGAGAATGAACTCGCCACGCACGATGACGACATGCACGCGCTGGCCGAGGATTGTGCCGGCCGAGGCTTGCGTGCTACGCGCCTCACCGGCAAGACTCACTACTGGGTCGCCGCCACCGGTGACGGCGCGGCCGATTTCCTCCAGGTCGAGGTCGAGGAGCTGCAGGAGATGGTCTGCCATGCATTGTTCGACGGCGGCGATCTTCCCGGCAGCATCGAGGAACTGGTCGACCCTCGCGACGCCTGCCCCGGCAACCAGATACCGCTCGGCACGCCGTTCTATGCGCTGCGTCGGGTCGTGCACATCGGCGAGTTCCTCGCCGCGATGCGTGCGCAGAAATCGGAGCCGCAACCAATCCATCGCTTCGTCGAGGCCTGGGACAAATCCAGCGCCGGCAATGCCGTGCAGTTCTCGCACCATTGGGTGGCGGCGGTACGCGAACACCTCGACCGCCATCGTCAGACAATCTGCCAAGCCACGCCGGTGGCTGCGCTCAACGGACTGACGCCAAAGTTTTACACCACATTCGGCGCACGCGGCCTCGCGCTGCACGATGCACTGACGCACTTCGACCGTCAGGTCGGCTACCCGATGGCGTGGTTCTTCCACATGCTGACCACCAAGGCCGTGCCGCACGCGGTCGCCGCCGCCGTGGTGGAGGATATGCAGTCGGGCTTCGGCTACCTGCCCGATCGCGACGTCGCCGTCGCCAAGGACTGGCTCCACCGTCCATACGGGTTTTGAAACGGGGTCCTGCCGCCGTCTCGCCAGCGCCGACTTTTTATTCGACCAATCCGCTATCCGGTTGCAGGTCGGCTAACACGGCCCGGAACTGCTCCAGCGCGTCTTCGAGATCATCCACAATTTCCTGGGCGATGATCTCCGGCGCGGGCAAGTTGTCCGAATCGGCCAGCGCCTCGTCCTTGAGCCAGAAGACGTCGAGGCTCGCCTTGTCGCGCGCCGCCAGTTCTTCGTAGTCGTAGGCGCGCCAGCGGCCTTCCGGGTTCTCGGGCGACCAGGTCGGCTGGCGGTCGTTGCGATTCTTCGCGTTATACAGTTCGACGAACTCCATCAGATCCTCGACCTTCAGCGGATTCGTTTTCAGCGTGAAATGCTGGTTGGTGCGGAGGTCGTAAATCCAGAGCTTCTTCGTCCAAGGCGTTTCCGACGCGGGCTTCTTGTCGAAGAAGATCACGTTGGCCTTCACGCCCTGCGCATAAAACAAGCCGGTCGGCAGGCGCAGCAGCGTATGCACCTCGCACTCGTGCAGCAGTTTGCGACGGATCGTCTCGCCCGCACCGCCTTCGAACAGCACGTTGTCCGGCACCACCACGGCCGCGCGGCCGTGGATGTCGAGCAGGGTCTTGATGTGCTGCACGAAGTTGAGTTGCTTGTTCGAGGTCGTTGCCCAGAAGTCGTCGCGCTCGACGAAGTCCTTTTCGGTGGTGGTCTTGCCATCCTCGCCGACGATCACCGTGCTGCTCTTCTTGCCGAAAGGCGGATTCGCCAGCACCACGTCGAAACGCTCGCCGGGGTCGGCCGCCAGCGCATCGGCTACGCGCACCGGCACGCTGTCTTCCGTGCCGATGCCATGCAGCAAAAGGTTCATGGCGCAGACGCGCGCCGTCGCCTGCACCAGTTCCCAGCCCGTGAAGGCCTCGCCCTTGAGGCGGCGCTTTTCGGGGTTGGTCAGGTGCGGATTCGTCTCGGTGATGTAGTGATGCGCCGCCAGCAAAAAGCCACCGGTGCCGCAGGCCGGATCGCAGATGCGGTCCTTCGGCTGTGGTGCGACGCAGGTCACCATCGCCTGAATCAGCGCGCGCGGCGTGAAATACTGGCCGGCGCCGCTCTTGGTGTCCTGCGCGTTCTTCTCCAGCAGTCCTTCGTAGGCATCGCCCTTCACGTCGACATTGAGCGAGGACCAGTCTTCTGCGTCGATCAGATCGGCGATCACGCGGGTCAGCTTGGCCGGGTCCTGAAACTTGTTCTGCGCCTTTGCGAAGATCAGGCCCAGTGTGCCCTTTTGCTTGCCCAGTGTGTCGAGCGCATGGCGATAGTGGTCGAAGAGTTCGTCGCCGCTCTTCGCCAGCAGCGTCGGCCAGACGTAGTCGGCCGGGATCAGGCTGGGTTGGTTGTAGGGCGGCTTGCTGCGCTCGTCCGCCATCTTGAGGAACAGCAGGTAGGTGAGCTGCTCGACGTAGTCGCCGTAGGACATGCCGTCGTCGCGCAGTACGTTGCAGTAGTTCCAGAGCTTCTGGACGAGAGTTGCGGCGTTCATGGCTAGCTAGATTCTTTCCAGTACACGTTCCAGGTTGTCGATGGCTTCACGGTGTTTGTCCCGATCCATTCGACGTAGATTCAACAGCTTCCAGCGCACGGCCGGCAGTTCGGGAGCATGGGCGACTTCCAGCAAATCCCATTGAGGATTGCCGCGTTTGAACGACATCAGAAACGTCTTCTCGCGTTCGCCAATACCACTATGCAAGGCCGAAAGCAGGTCGACGCGGGCCTGTTCCAACTCATCGAGGCTAATCTTCTCCATGGTCATGCCGACGAACTGGCGCTCGTACAACTGCCGCAACGGCTTTGGTGCGGGATTCAACACCCGCGCCATCGATCCGTCGTGGCCGATCAAATAGACGAGAAAGGCACGCAACAATTCATTGCCGATGCCTTCGTTGGCGAGAAGCAGCCTGACATCGTACAGGTCGCGGGGGTGCTGGCGATCCAGTGCGGCGACGATCTTGCCGGCGTAGAGGTCGGCAAAGGAGACGACCGGCACTTCCGCAAAACCGAACGCGGATTCGGCGCGCCCGGCGATGCGGCGCAACGACTCGGGAAACACCGTCCCGCGCAGCACCGGCGAAACCTCGATCTTGATTTCGGCGGCATTGTCGGCAACCAGCAGACCGCAGACCGCTTCATCCTGATGCTTGCCGGGACGCGCCCGCAAGCCGAACGGACGGCCCGACAATGCCTGTGCGATCCTGCCCATCGCCGCGTCGATCTCACTTAGTGCCGATTTGCGGTCGCTTACCAGCAGAAAGGCGAGATCGATGTCCACCGACAAGCGCGGCATGTCGCGCACGAACAGGTTGATCGCCGTTCCGCCCTTGAGCGCAAAGCAAGACTCGCGCGCGACCACCGGCAACGCTCTCACCAGCAGGCCGACCTGGGCAGCGTAGGGGCTAGCGGGTGTAATCATCCAGGTCCGTCGGCAAGGTGATCAGATACTTCGGATGCAATTTCCCGCCGGGAACGAGCATGCGTTTGCCCTTGCCGAGATCCACCCCGCTCAAATCCAGATGCGGCACCCACGCGTGGCGATGCCGCTCCGCCAAAGCGAGGAACAATCGCTTCACCTTCACGCTGGCACAAGTCTGGAGCAAGGCACTGACGCGACCGGGGCGCAGGTGTCCCAGCCCCTGCATCAAGACATCCGCTTCGTGGATCGATTCGCGCGCAGGCACATCCTGCAGCACCTCGAACATCGCCCGTTCGTCGGACGAATACCACAGCCACCAATCCCACGCGCCCCACGCCGTCTGTTGCAGGCCGATCTCGCCCAGATCGCCGGAGAGCAGCGCCTTGCCATGGAAATCGACGGGGGCGCCCTGTGCGTTGCGATGCGCACGCAGGCCGGCGAACATCGCATCGTTGCGCACCACGAAGCGCTCCGGCAAATCGAGCTTGTTTACCCAGGGCGGCAAGGTTTCCGGGCCATAGAGCTGGATCGTCTCCTGTCCGCTCAGCTGAACGTAGTGCCCCAGGCCGCGATGCACCAATGCCGACCGCCCGCCGACATGCAGAAAGCTGCCCATCAGCAATTGCAGGCTGGCAACCGCATGCTGCCACTTGAGCGGCGGGCCGGGCCGGCGATACACGCCGCGCGCCGGCGATACCAGCCACCCGCTCTCGACATATTTCGACAGCAGGGCACGCGAGTACCCTTGCTCCTCCAGCCACCAGGTCGGGGCCAGGAGGCCTTCCTCCAGAAGGTCATGCAAGCGGTTTAACTTTGATGAATTACGCTCAGCCATAGTTTGCAAGATACAGGCATATATAAACTACTGCAAGTTTAATTTCTTGCGGATATGCAAACCATGAATCTGCTTTAGCAGAGGTAATCAAACCAGAATCGCTTCCACCGTTCAGAAAAACAGCCTAAAAAGTCGGCGCTGGCGGGACGGCGCATCAGTCCGCCGCAGGTTGAAACGCCCGCGCCAGAATCGCCTGCCGCAGCGCCTGTGCGCGCTGGAGATTGGCCTCAACCTCGGCCTCGGCTTCGCGGGCGATGGAGAGCAGGCGGTCGACTTCGGCGACGATGCAGTGTTGTTCGGGGAGGGGGGGGATCTGTATCGGAAGTTGGCGCAAGTCTTCAAGGTGCAGATTCTTCAATAGCCCGCCCTTCACATCTTGAGCAATATCGATGCTCTGAATATAGGCATCCAAAGCAATCTGGATGAATCTGGACGCAACATGCGGCTTGACTAGTTTGATTAGCGCAACGCTAACGAACAGGCTGAATGGTTGTGTCGTCTTGACAATCGCTGTTCGGCCGATGGTGCCGCTCTTCGTTATCAGAACATCATCAAGCTCAGGATTACATCGCCTGAAGAGTTCATCGTGTTCGGCTTGGCTAATGTATTTGCAATCATCGAAATGCAGTAACTCGTCACGGATGTCCTTCACAGACAGGAACGCTACTCCCTGTGGTAGATATGTGGGCGTGTGATGCGTCCCATCCGTAATCTTGTCCGCAAGCTGGATTAGTCCAGCCCACGCCCACCCCTCCGGCAACTCGGGCAGGTCGGCGGTATCCGGTGCGGCGGGTTCCTTGTATTTGCCCTTGCCTTGCCACTGCTTGCGGCGGGTGTCGAGGATGCGTTGCAGGAGCTGGGCACCGGTTTCGTAGTCGCGGCCTTCGCGGCGGGCGAGGTCGGCTTCGGTGGCGACGAGGCGGCCTTCGACGGCGGCCTTGAGGACGGCGGCCTTATAGCGCTTGAGGTTAGCCTTGACTCGCTGGAGACCGGCGACGGCTTCGTCGAGGCGGGAGAACTGCTTTTCGATTTCGGCGACGATGCGGTGCTGCGCTTCAATATCAACAATAGGAATCTCGAAATCTAACAATGCATTTGTTTCGACTGAGGCAACCGTCGTGCCGTGCTTCGAGCACTGCTTGAGGATACGTTGGCTTGCGCCTCGAATTGCATGCGCCACATACTTCGGAGAAATCCCCGGGTTCGGAGACAACGCTTTTAAGGAAACACTGAACAAGCCGTCGAGAAATTCTTCGACGGTGACGAATTGAGACGAAATGCCGAATCGCGCTCACATTTCATCGACGGAAGGCCCGATACATGGGGGAGGTTGGGGGA
>JBGFRW010000029.1:0-175049 GCA_041694935.1 Pseudomonadota bacterium
CCTGCTGGCCTCCCTCCCAAAACTTCATTCGCATCATTCAAGAACCTCACCCCCAATAACTAGGCTTGTCCATTGTATCAATACTTGGTTACCGTGACCTTATTGCTATAACTTGCATGTAGGGTGCATCGACAGCGGCTAGCACTACCCTGTGGTGTCGGCGCTGAGCATCGAGGACGGTCAGACTGTCCCCCTCCTCGACGCTAACTACCCGCCCGATATATGACTGGGCGAATGCACCCGAAGCAGCCAGCAGCATGACCATCCATGCCGCAGCCGCGCATGCCGCTTTCACCCCGCCGCTTTCAAGGCGGCGATCCGTTCCTCCAGCGGCGGATGGGTCATGAACAGGCGCTTCAGTCCGCCGCCCACGCCCCCGGCGATGCCGAACGCTGCCATCTTGTCCGGCAGCGGCTGCGGATGCAGTGAGTTGAGGCGCTCCAAAGCGGCGATCATGTTCTGTCGTCCGGCCAGGCTGGCACCACCACGGTCCGCCCGGAACTCGCGCTGGCGCGAGAACCACATGACGATGATCGAAGCCAGGATGCCCAACACCAGTTCGGCAACGATCATGGTGACGAAGAACGCCGGCCCCTGACCGCGTTCCGTCTTGAACACGATGCGATCGACCAGATGACCGATGACGCGCGACAGGAACATGACGAATGTATTCACGATGCCCTGGATGAGTGCCAGCGTCACCATGTCACCATTGGCAGCGTGGGCCACCTCATGGCCGAGCACGGCTTCGGCCTCCTGCCGGGTCATCTGCTGCAGCAGGCCCGTGGAGACGGCGATCAAAGAACTGTTCTTGCTCATGCCGGTGGCTAAGGCGTTGACTTCCGGGGAATCGTAAATTCCAACCTCCGGCATCCCGATACCGGCCTCGGTCGCGTATTTGCGGATGGTTTCAACCAGCCAAAACTCAGTCGAGTTTGCCGGAGTCTCAATCACCCGTACGCCCATCGCTCGCTTCACCGACCACTTCGAGATGGCGAGCGAAATGAACGATCCGCCAAAGCCCATCACGGCGGCGAAGATTAGCAAGGACGTCAGATTCAATCCCTGCTCATTGAGGTAGGGCTCGACGCCCAACAGCCGCATGGTGACTGACAACACCAGCACGATGGCCATGTTCGTAGCCAAAAATAGAACGATGCGTTTCATGCTCGCGACACTCCTTTGTTAATTCGCCCTAACAGTTGGAAAACGAATAGTAGGACGAACGACGACAGCCTACAAATCGAATATCCATCCATAAATATTCGATATATTCGATGCATTAATTGAATAGGACAGATTTATTCAGTTTCACCCAGAATGAGAAAGCGCGCCATATGATCAGTAATTTCCGAATTATTGATAATGATAATTCTGTTTTATTCCAAAACGACAAGCGACTATTCTTCGAAGCGTTTTCTCTCTCACTACTGGAGACCCATATGAAAACCTTCTCGCTGCTCATCGCATCCCTCGTGTTTGCTGTCACATTGGGCACCGGGGATGCCGAAGCTGCCAAACGGCTTGGCACCGGCAAATCCTCCGGCATGCAACGCCAGGCAACCGCACCCGACAAGGCACCGGCCGCGGCGCCGACTCAATCATCTCGGGCGGAAACAGCCACCCCCAGCACCCCGGCGGCCGCAGCCTCTCAGCAGGCCAAACCGCGGCCATCCTGGATGGGGCCGGTCGCCGGTCTTGCCGCCGGTCTCGGCCTCGCAGCGCTGGCTTCCCACTTCGGCTTCGGCGAAGAGCTTGCCTCGATGCTGATGATGGGCCTGATTGCCCTCGCCGTCGTGTTGGCTATCGGTTTCTTCATGCGGCGGCGCGCAACCGGACCCCAGCCGGCGCTGGCAGGTGCAGGGAACCTGCAATACACAGCCACTGAAGCCAGGGAGATGGCGCCGGCAGCCCGCTCGTTCGAGGTCTCTCAGCCCAACTCCGGCGGTGTAGTCACCGCCGTCGATATCCCTGCCGACTTCGACATCGAAGGATTCGTACGCAATGCCAAGGTTCACTTCATCCGCCTTCAAGCTGCGAACGATGCAGGCAACATGGACGACATCCGCGCATTCACCACCCCGGAAATGTTTGCCGAACTGAAGCTCGATCGCGCAGAGTCTGCCGTACCCCAGGAGATCGATGTCGTCGCCGTTGACGCGGATGTCCTCGAAGTCAGCGAAGAAGCCTCCCGCTATGTGGCGAGCGTACGTTTCACCGGCCTGATCCGCGAGGACAAGAATGGCCCGACCGAACCATTCGACGAGATCTGGCATCTTGTGAAACCCCGTGACGGCAGCGGAGGCTGGCTACTGGCCGGAATCCAGCAGCGGCACTGATACCAATATGCAGCCGGTAACCTGCCCTGCTTTCAGGGCAGGTCCTCATGCCAAGTGACACTGCAAGCAGTCATTTTCGATGTTGATGGTACGCTGGCCGATACCGAAGAGGCACATCGTCAGGCGTTCAATGAGACCTTCCGCGCTCAAGGCCTGCCCTGGGAATGGGACGTACCGCTCTACCGCGAACTGCTTGCAGTGACCGGCGGCAAGGAGCGCATGCACCACTACTGCGAGCGCAGCCATCCCGCCTATCTCGCGCAACCGGGTGCGAGAGACATGATTTCCCGACTGCACGAAGAAAAGACACGCCGCTACACACAGCTCGTCGAGGGGGGTGGCATTACGGCGCGACCGGGCATCCTGCGCCTACTCAGCGAACTGCATGCCGCAGGCGTGCGGCTGGCGATCGCCACTACGACGACACGCGCCAATGTCGATGCGCTGCTGGCGACAACACTCAAGACGCTGCCCCAGGGTATTTTCGAGGTCATCGGCTCCGGTGAAGATGCTGCGATCAAGAAGCCAGCCCCGGACATCTATCTGCATGTACTGGATCGTCTCGGTCTCATGGCCGATGAATGCCTTGCCATCGAGGATTCTCGCAACGGTCTGCGCGCGGCACAGGGTGCAGGCATTCCGGCACTGATCACGGAGTGCAGGTGGACCGCGGGCGAGGATTTCGATGGGGCGGTCGCGGTGCTTTCAGACCTCGGCGAGCCGCATTGCCACCACAAGGTCGTGCGTAGCGCACTGTTCAACATTGGCTACATCGACGCCATCGTCCTGCGACGCTGGCACACGGCATGGCGTTTCGCCACACGCGGCCTGGCTAGCTGAAACAGGAAAAGAACGCCCCTCGCTTGCACAATGCCAGACATGCTGCGCCAGGGCTCAGTGCTCTTCGATGTGCGGCACCGACTCCTCGGCCAGTTCACCCGTGTCCAGGTCTACCCAATCGGCGATCCCGACTTCGCTGGCCGCCTCAGCGAGAGTCTCGCCCGGCTCGAAAGGCGAATCGGCCTGATACTCAATATCGGCGCCTGCCTCAACCATGGAGGCGAAGGGTCCTGCCTCTTCTCCGGTCGCCAAGTCTTCCCAGTAGAACCCATCAGGCCGCTCGATGATCCGCCTGCCCCTCAAGGCGGCTTGTGGATCTGAAATGCTTTTATTCATAGCGCCACTCCCTTCGCCAATCGCGGCAATCCCGATACCTGTCTACTCCTCGTCTGCCTCAATGGCAAGTGCAAGGGACTATCGGCTGGTTGCCGACTTGCATGGAACAGGGGCTACTGACAGCCGAGCATGCCTTTTTTCGAGTTCTCGAAATAACCGAGATTGCCCGGGCACTCAAGCTTGCCTGCCGGAGCCGGCGTCCCGGCCTTCGCGCGACAGGTGTATGCGCCTGTTTTCTTGTTCACGGATTTGGCATCCAGCTTCCAGCCATCGGGGCAATGGGCAACTGACGCTTTCGATGCGGCTGGCGCGGAACTGATGGCTGCCACATCCAGCCTCGTGGTCTGGTTCTTGCCCCCGCAACCCATGGTCCACTCATTGCGCTTGGGCTCGGCCTTGACCTCGTAGCTTCCCGGCTTGGCGTAGGCATGCGTCACGACCAAGGGAACATCCTTGGTCTGATTGATCTTGTAGTCCATGGTGCTGCCGTCCCCGAAATGCAGACGGAGACCACAGTTGATGCCCGCAGCCACCTCAAACTCAGCAGTGATCGTAGCGGACTCGCCAGCCTTGATCTGCGCCGGCTCGACCTTGACGCCAGTGAGTGTCTGAGCAAGGGCAACCGGCGTAACGAACATCGCAACGATAAGCAGGGCTCTGTAGTTCATAGGACCTCCTACGTATCCGATAGATTGGGTTCGACTGCTGATAGAACTGCAATCTATTGTAGCCACCATTAGCTGACCGTGTACGTCTTGCTCAGTCCTGCGCTCCGATGCCGGACAGCAATGGTTGCGCAAGGCCTGTCTGATCGGGGGGCCTCGAGACCGTTTTCTTGACCTTAAAACAAAACGGCTGCCTCAAGGGCAGCCGTCGTGAAAAAACTGGAGGCAAAAAATGGAATCGAAATGCCTATCCAGGTTTTCTGCCGGGAGATGCAGGTGGCACATAGCCGGAGATGCGGCACTGCATTGCCTGTATGGATTTGCCATCCTCGTAACGGGTAACGCTGCAGCCCAGGATAACGCCCCGCGCAGACATTTCCGCCAAGGATGACTTGATCTGCTTCAGGGGAATACCTGTAGCAATCGCAATTTCCGAATCGAGCATCTGGCCATTGCGCTTCAACTGCTGGAGAATGGGGTCTGTATGCATGGTCATTCTTCTGCGTTATCCACCAGGGTTTCCATTGCACCGGCAACGACTTCCAGCGTAGAAGTAACTTCTTCGAGGTCGGCAACCAGCTCTTGGCGCTCTTCCGATCCCTCTGCCGTATTCTCGATTTCCTCTTCGATGCACTGGCCAGTGAATTCCAACGCATCGGCAATGACCTCAAGTTGTTCCAGCGTCAGTGGGACGTTGATCGTTTCATTCACGGCAATATACCTATGTGGAATCGGTTGGGTCAAATGTCGATGCCGACAATATCATCGGCATCGAACTCGTCGGGAATGGTGCCATCACCTATACCTGTCACCATAGCAGCCAATTCATCGCTTTGCTTGACGAAGTATTCGGCACTGATGGGATCGTAAAAGCGCTGGCCAACCGCCAATTCACCGAATTTGATGCGCTGACGGGACGGGGTAGTCGGGGTAGTGTTCATGTCTTGTTTCATGAATTTCAGTGTAGGTAGCGCGGAACGCCGAACCCCAGTTGAACTGCTCTTCGCCTGTGCCGGATCCCCGTCTCTATCGGAAGGTTCAATTCCAAGGCCCTGGCAAATCCAATTCAGAGCCACAGAAAAACAAAGCCCCGCAGATCATCAGACTTACGGGGCCTTGAGAATACTGGTGGCCAGGGGCGGAATCGAACCGTCGACACGCGGATTTTCAATCCGCTGCTCTACCAACTGAGCTACCTGGCCGTCGAGAGCCGCGCATTATAGGGGCACTCGGGGCCGGCGTCAAAGAGGATTTCACCTCTTATCGGTCAGCCACTTAGCTACCCATCCCGGAGGATTCGCGCCGCTGATGCAGAGTGCCGTCTTCGAGGTTGGGGTAGCGTACGTAATCGACCAATTCCTGAGTGCGCATGTTCGGCGGAGGAGATAGCAGGCTGCCGACGACCACGCCTAGGAACCCAAGCGGAATTCCGAAAATCCCGGACGAGATCGGATTGATATCCCACCAGAGCGGCGCATTGATGCCGAAGAACGGGTAGGTACGCACCATGTAGAAGATGGTCACGCCAAGCCCCAGCAGCATGCCGAGGACGGCGCCGAGCTTGTTGGCGCGTTTCCAGAACACGCCGCAGATCAGGGCTGGAAAGAAGGCAGCACCGGCGAGCGAGAAGGCTGTTCCGACGAGGTAGAGAATGTTGCCTGGCTTGAGCAGCGTCACATAGGCCGCCGTCATGGCCACGACCAGCAGCATGCCTTTCGACACCACCAGGCGACGGGTCGTCGGCGCGCTCGGGGAGATGATCTTGTAATACACGTCATGCGATAGCGCGTTGGCAATCGTCAACAGCAAGCCATCCGCCGTGGAGAGCGCGGCGGCCAGGCCGCCTGCGGCGACGAGGCCTGACACCACGTAGGGCAGTCCGGCAATCTCGGGGGTGGCCAGCACGATCAGGTCGCCGTCGATGGTGATCTCCGCGAGTTGGACGATGCCGTCCTTGTTGATGTCGATGATCGACAGCAGCGTCTTGTCCACGGCCGCCCAATTCGAGACCCAGGCGGGCAAGTGGGCGAAAGCCGAGCCAACCAGATTGCCGTAAATCTCGTACTTGGCGAGGATGGCCAGCGCCGGTGCGGTAATGTAGAGAAGAAAGATGAAGAACAATGACCAGAAAGCGGAATTGCGCGCCTCGCGCACCGAGGGCGTCGTGTAGAAGCGCATGAGGATGTGTGGCAGCGCAGCCGTGCCGACCATCAGGCAGAAAACCAGGGCAAGGAAGTTCTTCCGGGCCTTGCGGCTTTCCTCCTCGTCGGCCGCCGCGTAGGGTTCGGCGTGGGCCTTGACCGGTGCGGCCCTTGCGGCGGCCGCGTCACGTTCCAGCGTCCAGGCGGCAAGCGCTGCCGTAGGGTTCGCCGGAAAATCCCTGACCGCCCTTTCGGCCGCGTCGATGGTTTTCACTCCCGCCGTGCGTGCCGCCCGCAATGCAGCTGCCTTGGCTGCGAGCCGTCGCTTTTCCGCGGCGAGGAACTCGGCACCGCCCTCCTCGACGCCCTTGATGCGTTGCTCGATCTCTGCCACGCGATCACGGAACACCTGACGCACCGAATCCTCTGCCGCCCCCCGCGGAGTGGCAAGATCGTTGAACTCATTCTCGAGTTCGGTGACCATCGGCAACGCCGTGGTATAGGCAGCGATCTGCGGAATCGGATTGCCGGTGTGCTTTACCGACAGCCAGACCACCGGAATCATGTAGGCGACGATCAGGATGATGTACTGTGCCACTTGCGTCCAGGTCACCGCCTTCATGCCGCCAAGGAAGGAGCACACCAGGACGCCCGCCAAACCGACGAAGACCCCGATCGTGAACTCGAGGCCGGTAAACCGGCTGGTGATGATGCCCACGCCGTAGATCTGCGCGATCACGTAGGTGAAGGAGCAGAGGATCGCGGCGAATACGCCGATCAGGCGCGGCAGGTTGCCGCCGTAGCGCGCGCCGAGGAAATCGGGGATCGTGAACTGGCCGAACTTGCGCAGGTAGGGAGCGAGCAGCAGCGCCACCAGACAATAGCCGCCGGTCCAACCCATCACGAACGCCAGACCGTCGTAGCCCGCGAAGTACAGCGTGCCGGCCAAGCCGATGAAGGACGCGGCCGACATCCAGTCGGCGCCGGTGGCCATGCCGTTGAACAGCGCCGGGACGCGACGACCCGCGACGTAATACTCCGATACCTCGGCCGTCTTCGACAAGAAGCCGATGCCCGCGTAGAGCAGGATGGTGACGAAGAGCAGCAAATAGCCCAGCAGTCGGTGCGGCGTGCCGAGCATCTCCAGCAGCCCGACGCAGAGGATGAAGGTGACAAAGCCGAGGGTGTAGAAGCCGTAATAGCGCTTCAGTTGTCGGTAAAAGTCGGCGTTGGCGGGACGGCGCGTTGGCATCAGGAGGGCTCGTTTCTTCGTAAGGTCGCCTCGATTGCCGAAGGACTCTGCTGCATCGCGCCCTCTTGCCTAAAGGTCAGGCGCATGCGCGTGCCGCTGCCGGCCGGGTTATCCAGCACGGCGATGCCCACCCGATGCAAGTCGGCGATCTCGCGCACGATGGCCAGACCGAGGCCGCTGCCCTCGGCATCAGTGCCGAGCGAACGGTAGAAACGGTCGAAGATGAAAGGCCGGTCTTCCGCAGGAATGCCGATACCGCTGTCCTCCACTTCGAGCACCGGCCATGGCGCTGCATGCAGTCGTACCGTCACGCGCCCGCCGACCGGCGTGTACTTGATGGCATTGTCGAGCAGGTTGTCGAGCATCTCGCGCAACAGCAAGGGAACGCCCCGGACGATCACTTCCTGTCCGGCTTCCTCGAAACCGAGATCGATCTGGCGTGCCAGTGCGCGCGGTACGCTTTGGGCGGTCACTTCGCGGGCCAGGACTTCGAGATCAGCCGACTCGATAGCCTCTGCTTGTTCGTGGCGCGCCTCGGCGCGCGCCAGTTGCAGCAGTTGGCTGGTCAGGCGCGCCGCCCGATCGACACTGTTCGAGATGCGCTGCAAGTACTCGTGCAACTGAACGCAATCCGTTTCGCGCAACGCGAGCTCGGTCTGTGTCTTCAGCCCGGTAAGCGGCGTTTTCAGCTGGTGGGCCGCCGCCGAAATGAAGCGGCTTTGCGAGTCGAGGTTGTCTCGCAGGCGTGCCATCATGTCGTTGAAGGCGGCCACCATCGGCCGCAGTTCCTCGGGTACGTTCTGCAGATTGATCGGCGACAGGTCATCTGGCTGCCGTCGCCGGATACGCGACTGCAGGCGGGCCAGCGGCGCGAGACCGCGCGTCAGGCCGAGCCAGACCAGGATCACCGCGACCGGGATAATGGCAAACTGCGGCAGCAGCACGCCGGAAATGATGCGCGATGCAAGCTGTTCGCGCTTGTGGCGTGTTTCCGCCACCTGCACCACGACGGGAGGCTTGTCTGCGCCGGCATAGAGATACTGGTAAGCGACGCGCACTTCGTCGCCGTCGATCGTGTCGTCGCGATATCGCATTGCCCCGACCTCGGCGGGGAGATCTTCCCATGGCGTCGGAATGTCGCCGTCTCCTGCCAGCAGCTCGCCGTAGGAGTCTCGCACCTGGTAATACACGGTGTCGTCATCGTCCGAGCGCAGCATGTCGCGCGCCGCCTCCGGGATAAAGACGTGAACGCCGTTATTGCGGATGTCCACATGGCGCACGATCGCCATGACGCTGGCGCCCATCTGGCGATCGTAGGGGAGGTCAGCGATCTGGTTGGCGACATGATTGGTTGCGACGATGGAAATTGGCCAGAGCAGCAACAGCGGAGCCAGCAGCCAGTCGAGAATCTCGCCAAACAGTGAGTGTGGCGCCGGCGTTTGCGTCTCAGTCTCGGGAGACGCAGCCTCTTGGGCTTGCGTGGCCAGCGTTACGCCCTCCCTCATGCGGGGTGCTCGGATTTCACTAGGCTGTAGCCGAGGCCGCGCATCGTATTGATGCGTACGCCGCTGGACTCGATTTTCTTGCGCAAGCGATGGATATACACCTCGATGGCATTGGTACTGACCTCTTCGCCCCAGCTGCAGAGATGGTCCACCAACTGGTCTTTACTGACCAGCCGGCCGACCTTGAGCAGCAGGATTTCAAGGACAGCGAGCTCCCGTGCGGAGAGGTCGAGCACCTGCCCGGCGTGACGCGCGACTCGGTCGCTCTGGTCGAACGACAATTCGCCGAACTCGATGAGACTCGGCATCGCCGTGCCGCGCCGCGTGAGCGCCCGTACGCGGGCTTCCAGTTCGGGCAGTGCAAAGGGCTTGGTCAGATAGTCGTCGGCACCGGCGTCCAAGCCACGCACGCGGTCCTCCAGTCCATCCTGTGCTGTGAGGATCAGGACAGGCAGGGCATTTTTTCGTGCCCGCAGGCGGGTCAGCACCTCCAGCCCCGGCAGGCGGGGCAGGCCGAGATCGAGGATAAGGAGGTCGTACTGCTGCGAAGCCAGCGCCGTATCCGCGTCGGCCCCGTTATTGACATGGTCGACCGCGTAGCTGGACTTGCGCAATGCACGCACCAAACCATCGGCGATGATGCGGTCGTCCTCGGCGAGCAATATCCTCATCTCATTCCCCGTGCGCCGCTCTTGCGGATGCAAAGTCGGCAGTTTATAGCCGCAACGGCTCGGCGGCCATGCCCAAGGGCATAGCCGTAAGCGAATAGTAATATTGTAAGCATTGAGTAAGGATGGCCGCCCATAATCGCCGGGCACATTGGGAGGATGCCTTTTTTCCGCCCATTGCAGCCGATTCCGGAGAGTCGCAACTGCCGGCCGGCACCAATACACACCCAAGAGGAGGAAAACATGCAACACAGCCACGACGCGCAAGGCTACTGGAAAGCGACGTTGGGCCTGATCGTCAAAGTACTGGTGATCTGGTTCCTCGTATCGTTCGGCGCCGGCATCCTGTTTGCCGACATGCTGAACAACATCAAACTGGGCGGCTACCCGCTCGGCTTCTGGTTTGCCCAACAAGGTTCGATCTACGTCTTCGTCGCGCTGATCTTCTGGTACGCCAAGAAGATGGGCGACATCGACCGCGAATTCGACGTTCACGAAGACTAAGGAGCGATACCCCATGGATCTGCAAACTACTATCTACGTGGTCGTCGGCCTGTCCTTCGCCCTCTATATCGGCATCGCCATCTGGGCACGCGCCGGTTCCACCAGCGAGTACTATGCGGCCGGCGGCAGTGTCCCGCCCGTAATGAACGGCATGGCGACCGCTGCGGACTGGATGTCGGCCGCCTCCTTCATCTCGATGGCCGGCCTGATTTCCAACATGGGTTACGGCGGCGGCCTGTTCCTGATGGGATGGACCGGTGGTTACGTGCTGCTCGCCTGCCTGCTGGCCCCCTACCTGCGCAAGTTCGGCAAGTTCACCGTGCCGCAGTTCATCGGCGACCGCTTCTACTCGAAGTCGGCCTCGACCGTCGCGGTACTCTGCCTGCTGGTAGCCTCGCTGACCTACATCATCGGCCAGATGACCGGCGTCGGCGTCGCCTTCTCGCGCTTCCTCGGCGTATCGAGTGAAATGGGCATCTACGTCGGTATGGCGATCGTGTTCACCTACGCGGTGTTCGGCGGCATGAAGGGCATCACCTATACCCAGGTGGCCCAGTACATCGTGCTGATCTTCGCCTATGTCATCCCGGCCGTGTTCATCTCGCTGCAGCTGACCGGCAACCCGATCCCGCATTTGGGTCTCGGCTCCAACATCACTGGCCAAGACGTTTCCTTGCTTAGCAAGCTCGATTCCGTCGTCACCGACCTCGGCTTCGGCAAGTACACAACCACGACGGCCGGCAGCACGCTGAACATGTTCGTCTACACCATGTCGCTGATGATCGGTACCGCCGGCCTGCCCCACGTGATCATGCGCTTCTTCACCGTGCCGAACGTACATGCCGCACGCCTGTCGGCCGGCTGGGCGCTGGTCTTCATCGCCATCCTCTACACCACGGCGCCTGCCGTCGCGGCGATGGCCAAGACCAACCTGATCCGCACCATCACCCCGGGTGTGGTCATGCAGAACGCCGATCCCTATGCGGCCGAGTCGCAGATCAAGTACGACGAGCGTCCGGACTGGATGAAGCGTTGGGAAAAGACCGGCCTCCTCAAGTTCGAGGACAAGAACGGCGATGGTCGCATCCAGTACTACAACGACAAGTCCAAGAGCGAGGAATTCAAGGCCAAAGCCGAAGCCGCTGGCTGGAAAGGCAACGAGCTGACGGTCAACGCCGACATCATCGTGCTGGCCAACCCGGAGATCGCGCTGCTGCCGAACTGGGTGATCGCACTGGTCGCCGCCGGCGGTCTCGCCGCTGCACTGTCCACCGCCGCCGGCCTGCTGATGGCGATTTCCGCTGCCATCTCCCACGACCTGATCAAAGGCGTCTTCGCGCCGAACATCAGTGAGAAGGGCGAACTGATGGCAGGCAAGATCGCGATGGCCATCTCGATCGTCGTCGCCGGCTACCTCGGCCTGAACCCCCCGGGCTTCGCAGCCGGTACGGTGGCGCTGGCCTTCGGTATCGCGGCTTCGTCGCTGTTCCCGGCAATCATGATGGGCATTTTCTCCAAGAAGATGAACAAGGAAGGCGCCATGGCCGGCATGCTGGCAGGCCTGTTCGTCACCCTGTTCTACGTGTTCGCGCACAAGGGCATCTTCTTCATCAAGGGCACCGAGTACCTCGGCCTGATCGGCGGCGCCAACAGCTTCTTCGGCATCACGCCGGAAGCCTTCGGCGCGATCGGCGCAGTGGTCAACTTCATCGTCGCCTTCGCGGTCGACAAAGTGACCAAGGAGCCGCCCGAGCACATCCAGCACATGGTCGAGAGCGTGCGCATCCCGCGCGGTTCGAAAGCCGTCGATGGTGCTCACTAAGCTGTAACCCGATCCCGGCCACTGCCGGGTGACACCAGCCCCGCCACGTTAAACTGGCGGGGCTTTTTGTTTGGATCGTTTGGAGAAACCGATGGTTTTCGACGTCAATGTCGCGATGACATGGCTGCTGTTCCTGGCGCTGTTTCCGATCACCTTCTACTGGCTGCGCCGCGCCTGGCGCATTGTCGTCAAGCGCGACTTCTCGGACGTCGCTCTCAAGCGCGGCGAACCGCCGCCCAACCAGGCGAAGTACGCGCCCTGGTCCGCGACGATCAACCTCATCGCGGCGGGCATCCTGATCTTCGTCATCCTCGGCGTCATCGCGGGCACACTCGCCTACGAAACCTGGTCGGCCATCGCCGGTTCGACGATCTGGATGAAGATCATTTTCGACTTCATCCTGAGCCGCCAGGCCCATCTCACGCTAGGCCGAAAAAAATAGCTATGCAGTAAGGCAGGTGTAAGGCAGGCGAGGCAGAATCTTCCTCGCTGTTCTCCTTTTCGGTCACGGAACCTGAAGCTTTTTAGCTCAAGGTTCGGGGAGTGGTCAGACATCCGTCGCGATCGCTCCCCGCCGTCTTTTCCCTCCCCCTAAACCATTGGTCGTTCCAAGCGCCGTCCCGCCAGCGCCGACTTTTTTCGTCTGTACAAAAGCAAACGCCCCGCACGGTTTCCCGTGCGGGGCGTTCTGATCAGGGGGAAGGGGTTACAGAGGAAACCAAAGCTTCCCCTGTTCCCATGATGTAATCGGTGAAACCGATTACATCATGTCCATACCACCCATGCCGCCCATGCCGCCCGGCATCGCGGGGGCCGCCGGCTTGTCCTCGACCAGCTCGGCCACCATGCAATCGGTAGTGAGCATCAGGCCGGCGACGGAAGCGGCGTTCTGCAGCGCGGTGCGCTCGACCTTGGTCGGGTCCAGCACGCCCATCTCGACCATGTCGCCGTACTCGCCGGTCGCGGCGTTGTAGCCGAAGTTGCCCTTGCCCTCGAGCACCTTGTTGATGACCACGGAAGCCTCGTCGCCCGCATTGGCGACGATCTCGCGCAGCGGCTGCTCAATGGCACGCATGACGATCTTGATGCCGGCATCCTGGTCGTGGTTGTCGCCCTTGACCTTGACGCCTGCACGGGCGCGCAGCAGCGAGACGCCGCCGCCGGGTACGATGCCTTCTTCGACGGCGGCACGGGTGGCGTGCAGCGCATCTTCGACGCGGGCCTTCTTCTCCTTCATCTCGACTTCGGTAGCGGCACCGACCTTGATCAGCGCCACACCGCCGGCCAGCTTGGCCACGCGCTCCTGCAGCTTCTCCTTGTCGTAGTCGCTGGTGGCTTCCTCGATCTGCTTGCGGATCTGGGCGACGCGCGCCTTGATGGCGTCCTCGGAACCAGCACCGTCGATGATGGTGGTGTTCTCCTTGCCGATCTCGACCTTCTTGGCCTGGCCGAGATCCTTCAGGGTGGCCTTCTCCAGCGACAGGCCGACTTCCTCGGCGATCACGGTGCCGCCGGTCAGGATGGCGATGTCCTCGAGCATGGCCTTGCGGCGGTCGCCGAAGCCCGGGGCCTTGACGGCAACGGTCTTGAGGATGCCGCGGATGTTGTTGACCACCAGGGTGGCGAGCGCTTCGCCGTCGACGTCTTCGGCGACGATCAGCAGCGGACGGCCGGCCTTGGCCACTTGCTCCAGCACGGGCAGCAGGTCGCGGATGTTGGAGATCTTCTTGTCGTGCAGCAGGACGAAGGGGTTGTCCAGCACTGCGATCTGCTTGTCCGGGTTGTTGATGAAGTAGGGCGACAGGTAACCGCGATCGAACTGCATGCCTTCGACGACTTCCAGTTCGTTGTCGAGGGACTTGCCGTCCTCGACGGTGATGACGCCTTCCTTGCCCACCTTGTCCATCGCGTCGGCGATGATCTTGCCGACGTCGGCGTCGGAGTTGGCGGAAATCGAGCCGACCTGGGCGATTTCCTTGGAGGTGGTGCAGGGCTTGGAAATCTTCTTCAGCTCATCGGTGATGGCGATGACGGCCTTGTCGATGCCGCGCTTGAGGTCCATCGGGTTCATGCCGGCGGCGACGAACTTCATGCCCTCGCGAACGATCGACTGAGCCAGCACGGTGGCGGTAGTGGTGCCGTCGCCGGCGATGTCGGAGGTCTTGGAAGCGACTTCCTTGACCATCTGGGCGCCCATGTTCTCGAACTTGTCCTTGAGTTCGATTTCCTTGGCGACGGAGACACCGTCCTTGGTGACGGTCGGGGCGCCGAAGGAGCGCTCCAGAACGACGTTGCGGCCCTTGGGACCGAGGGTGACCTTGACGACGTCGGCCAGGATGTTGACGCCGCGAACCATGCGCTGGCGAGCGGAGTCGCCGAACAGAACCTCTTTAGAAGCCATTGTTTATCTCTCCAGTGAATTCGAAAAAAATTGGAACGAATGCCTTACTTGCCAGCCGCCACCGCACAGGCCGATTGTCCGGGGGGGTGGCCCGAGACTGGCGTTGCGGCATTAGGCCTCGACGACGCCCATGATGTCTTCTTCGCGCATCACGAGCAGCTCCTCGCCCTCGACCTTGACGGTCTGGCCGGAGTACTTGCCGAAGAGAACGCGGTCGCCGGCTTTGACAGCCATCGGACGGACTTTGCCGTCGTCCATGATCTTGCCGTTGCCGACTGCGATGATCTCGCCCTGATCCGGCTTCTCGCCAGCAGAATCGGGGATGACGATGCCGGAGGCGGTCGTACGCTCGGCTTCGATGCGCTTGACGATCACGCGATCATGCAAGGGACGGATTTTCATGAAGTTTTCTCCTTCTGGATGGTGCCGCCAACGGCGGCGCTTCGGGTGTTTGGGTGTAATTGCGGCCCTGAATGCAACAAAACATCGTTAGCACTCAACGCCAACGAGTGCTAATAATAATGGCCGCAGGTAGGGTTTTCAAGGGATCGGCCGCGTTTTTTTGTTGTGATAATGTGCGGCGATCATGGGAATCCTCGATTGGCTCAAGCCTCGACCCGCCCTCGATGCCGCCACGCTGGCACTGGTCGAACATGCCGTAGATAACGTCGATCCGTTAATACGACAGGCGGGTGATTACGTACGCCGCTTGGCGCCGGCGGTAAGCAGCGCCATCGACTACTGCGACGACATCGCCCGGCGGATTCCCGGCCCCGTGGCGGTCAATCGTGCCGCCTTCGCCACCGACCCGCTGGTGCACGCCCTGTTCGGCAGCGCCGACGACATCGATCTGATGTTCGCGCGCAGTCAATGCGTGCGTGACCATGTGATGGCGATGTCCGTCGCCACCGGCAATTGCTGCGCGCTGCTGGGCATGCGCCACCGCGAGAAGGCGAGCTTCGGTGTGGAGCTGGCCGGCGGAATGGTGCATAGCGATGTTCCCCAGAAAACGCTCTACTTCACCGACCACACACTCGCCGAACCGAGCCCCGACCTGACCTCGGCCCGGCTGCGCCTGCGCAAGCTGCTGTTCGACAGCCTGCTCAAAGGTTTCGCCACCCACGTCGCCGACGTGCGTGCCGAGCGCGACAGCCTCTATCAGGCGCGCGCCTTCGCGCACGCTTCCGTGCGTGGCGGCAACCATCCCGAGTCACACACCCGCCGCCTCGAAGCCCTTGAGGCGCAGTTGCGCGCAACCGCCGACGCGCTGCAGCCTGCACATCTGCTCGACACCCTAGCCGCGGCACTCACCGATCCGCAACCTTACCTGCACCTCGACCCCGTAAACATCACTGTCGATCGTAGCGGCGTCATCGGCAGCAGGGACCAGCCCGACAGCGGCGACACCCTGCACTTCGCCGAACTTACAAGCCGCGACCAGCGCCGCTGGGTCGTATTGCTCGTTCTCATCGAGCGCGCCGAGGCGCGCCGCGCACTCGACGGCTTCGAGCAGGCCAACCGCTTCATCGTGATTTGATGCGCCGCTTACTCTGCCTCCTGCTGCTTCCGCTGAGCGTCGCCGTGCATGCCGCCACGGAACTCCCCGCGACGGTGATCAAGGCGCTCCGGCAGGCCGAGATTCCCTTGCAGGCCGTCGCAGTCGCCATGCAGCCCGTCGAAGCGAAGGCACCTACGCTCGCCCATCGCGTCGATGCGCCGATGAATCCCGCCTCGCTGATGAAGCTCGTCACCACGCTCGTGGCACTCGAGACGCTCGGGCCGGCCTACACGTTCCGTACCGAGGCGCTCGCCGATGCCGCGCCAGAGAACGGCATCCTCGCGGGAAACCTCTATCTGCGAGGCAGCGGTGACCCCAAGCTCACCTACGACCGTCTCTGGCTGCTGCTGCGAGAACTGCGCGGCCGCGGCCTGCGCGAGATCCGCGGCGACCTGGTACTCGACCGCAGCGCCTTCGTGTCGGCAGCGCATGACCCCGCCGCCTTCGACAGCAAGCCGCTGCGTCCATACAACGTCGGCCCCGATGCGCTGCTGTTCAACTTCGCAACTCTGCACCTGACGCTCATTCCGCCCGACACAACTGGCGGTGTGGTGCGTGTAATTGCCGAGCCGCTGCCGGCCGGCCTCGCCGTCGTGAATCGCCTGCGCATCACCGATGCCAGGCAATGCAGCGGCGAATGGCGCGAGGCCCTCTCCGCCCAATTCGGGCCGGGTCAGCTTATTCTCTCCGGCGACTATCCGCGCGTCTGCGGCGAGAAACGTTGGCACCTCGCCGGCTTGCCCAACATGGCGCTGCTGCACGGCACGTTTGCGCGCCTGTGGCGCGAGCTAGGTGGCGAATTCTCCGGCGGCGTGCGCGAAGGTATCGAACCGCAACGCGCCGTATCGCTCGCCTACAGCGACTCTCCCCCTCTGGCCGAGCTGGTGCGCGACACCAACAAGTTCTCGAACAACGTGATGGCGCGTCAAGTGTTTCTGAAGCTCGGTAACGGCGAGCAGCTCGCCGCCGAGCAGGCGGTACGCGCCTGGCTGGCGAAGAAGGGCCTCGATTTCCCCGAGCTGGTGCTCGACAACGGCGCCGGACTTTCGCGCAACGCACGACTCTCCGCCGGCAGTCTGATCCGCCTGCTCGCGGCTGGCTGGGCAAGTCCGGCCATGCCGGAATATCTCGCCTCGCTGCCGATCGCGGCGATCGACGGGACTGTGAGGAAGAAATTCAACGGCAATGGTGCCGCCGGCCAGGCGCATCTCAAGACCGGCTCGCTCGAAGGGGTGCGCGCCATCGCCGGCTACCTGCTGGACCGCCACGGACGGCGCCATCTCGTCGTCTTCCTCGTCAACCACGAAAACGCGGCGAGGGCCCAGCCGGCCTTCGACGCCCTACTGGAATGGCTCTGGTCCGGCGCATCTTGATACTCGGCCTCGCCTTTGCCGCGATGGTGACCGGCATCGAAGGGCTGCGGCGCGCCGTCGATTGGTGGCGCGGCAACCTGCCTGTGCCGACATCGGTTGACTTTGCCCTGATCGCCTGCCTGCCGTTGATCGCCTGGCTGTGGTGGCGTTACGCCTCTCCCTTCGGCAAAGGGCGTGGGCAATGCCTCGAGGACAGTGGCCGCCGAGAAGACGGAATGCGTTAGCGCATGGACATGCTGTTCGCCCTCGCTCTGGCCGCAGTGCTGATCGTGCTGCTGTTCGACTACACCAACGGTTTCCACGACGCGGCCAACATCGTCGCGAGCGTGATCGCCTCGCGCGCAATGACGCCGGTGCAGGCCATTCTCGTCGTCGCGACCTTCGAGTTTCTCGGACCACTGCTCGGCGGTACCGCGGTAGCCAACACCATCGGCAAGTTCGTCAGCCTCGACGACGTCGAGCCGGTGCGCGCGCTGACCATCCTGGTCTGCGGCCTCGCCGGCGCGATCGCCTGGAACCTGCTGACCTGGTGGCGCGGCATCCCCTCCTCCTCCTCGCATGCACTGGTCGGCGGCCTGGCCGGCGCGGTCGTCGTTTCGGTCGGCGCCGACCACGTCGTCTGGGGCTTTGCCGAGTTGGCGCGCGGCCATGTCACCGGCATCGTCAAGGTGCTGGCCGCATTGGTGCTCTCGCCGTTGGTCGGTTTCTGGGCCGGTTTCCTGCTGCACCGCCTAGTGCTCGGGCTGCTGCGTGGCGCGCGTCCGGCGATCAATCGCAACCTGCGCAACGCGCAGTACCTCACGGCCGCTGGGCTGGCCTTCTCGCACGGCGCCAACGATGCGCAAAAGAGCATGGGCATCCTCACGCTGGTGCTGCTGCTCGGCGGCTTCATCGACAAGTTCGAGGTGCCGCTCTGGGTGATGCTGGCTTGCGCCGTTGCGATGACGCTCGGCATCCTCTCGGGCGGCTGGCGCATCGTGCGCACGCTCGGCTTCGCGATCTACAAGGTGCGACCGGTGCACGCGCTCGACTCACAGCTCACCTCGGCGGCGGTGATTTTCGGCGCATCGGCGCTCGGCGCGCCGGTGTCCACCACCCATGTGGTCGCCACCTCGATCATGGGCATCGGCGCCTCGGAGCGGCCGAAGGCAGTGCGCTGGACCAAGGCGCGCGAGATCGCCACCACCTGGATCGTCACCATACCCGGCGCCGCCACGGTGTCGATACTCAGCTACACCGCGCTGGCCGTGCCGCTCGCGCTTATCGGGGGACAACCATGACCGTCAAGCAAGAGAAATCCCTGCTGGTGCGCCTGTTCGAGCGTTTTTTCCCAAAGACAGCGGACTTCTTCGGCCTGCTCGCAGAACAGAGCCGCCAGGTCGAACATACCGTCAGCCTGCTGGTCCTGTACATGGACAGTGGCGACGATGCGATCGGCGAACAGATCAAGGAAGACGAGCACGCTGCCGACACCGTCAAGGTGCATAACATCCACGCGCTCAACGAGGCCTTCTCGACGCCGATCGACCGCGAGGACATCTACCGCGCGATCACCACGCTCGACGAGGTGGTGAATGCCTGCAAGGACGCCGTGAGCGAGATGCATGCGCTGCAGCTGGCGCCGGATCATTTCACACTCGAGATGGCGAAGCTGCTGCACAACGGCGTGGTGGCGCTCACCGCCGGCTACGGCAGACTATCTACGCAACCGGCCGTGGCAGCCTTGGATGCCGATGCCGCGCGCAAAGCCGAGCGCAAGGTCGAGAAGCTCTACCGCAAGGCGCTCGCGCAGTTGTTCCAGGGTGAGGACTACATCGCGATGTTCAAGCGCCGCGAGATCTACCGCCACCTCACGCACGCGGCGGAGCGCATGGCCGCCTGCGCCAACACGCTGCACGACATCGTCGTGAAGATGGTCTGAACCCAGTCGCATCGTTCTGCGACCTCCTCAAAAGTCGGCGCCGGCGGGACGGCGTTTCGAGCGCAGCGAGCGCGCAGTCTCCCCTTCCTCGAGGAAGGGGCTGGGGGATAGTGGGCTAGACGGGTACCGGCATCGTGCGCTTGTCGACAAGGCCGAGCCAGCCGCGGATCACGCGGTAGAGCACCCAGATGCCGGTCACCACGATCATCACGATCGCCGCCGGAATGCCGATGAAGGTCATGGCCAGCATGCCGGAGACGAGCAGCCAAAGCGCGGCAAACCAGAAGGTGCGCAACTGCCAGCGCCAGTGTGAATCGAGCCAGGTATCGCGCACCTGGCTGCGCGTAACGTAGTTGATGATCACCGCGATGATCGACGGCCAACCGAACACGAAGGCTCCTGCGATAGTGGCCGAAGTCAAGATGCCGGAGAGCGCCGACAGCCCGTGCAGGCCATACATGACGTGCGCCCAGGTGCGTGCGCCGTCGAGGTTGTCGGGAGCGTCCTCGCGGTCGCGGATGATGTTGCCGTTCTGGTCGAAGTCCGCCATCACAGAATCCTCATAATCCAAGCTGCTGCCAGAGTTCATCGACGCGCCGCTTCACGTTGGCGTCCATCACGATCGGTCGTCCCCATTCGCGGTCAGTCTCGCCCGGCCACTTGTTGGTCGCATCGATGCCCATCTTGCTGCCGAGCCCCGCGACGGGCGAGGCGAAGTCTAGATAATCTATGGGCGTATGCTCTGCGATCAAGGTGTCGCGCGCCGCATCCACCCGCGTGGTGAGCGCCCAGATCACTTCCTTCCAGTCGCGCACATCGATGTCGTCGTCCACCACGATAATGAACTTGGTGTACATGAACTGGCGCAGGAAACTCCAGATGCCGAACATCACGCGCTTGGCATGGCCGGGATACTGCTTCTTGAGGCTCACCACTGCGAGCCGGTAGGAGCAGCCCTCGGGCGGTAGGTAGAAATCGGCGATCTCGGGGAACTGCTTCTGTAGGAGCGGCACGAACACCTCGTTGAGCGCAACGCCGAGCATCGCCGGCTCGTCGGGCGGCTTGCCTGTATAGGTACTGTGATAGATCGGGTTGGAGCGCATCGTCATGCGCTCGACGGTGAACACCGGAAACTCGGCCTGCTCGTTGTAGTAACCGGTGTGGTCGCCATACGGTCCCTCGGTCGCCATCTCGCCTGGATGGATCACGCCCTCGAGCACGATCTCGGCACGCGCCGGCACCTGCAGGTCCGAGCCGATGCACTTTGTCAGCTCGGTCTTGCCGCCGCGCAGCAGGCCGGCGAACTGGTATTCGGATAGATTGTCGGGCACTGGCGTTACCGCGCCAAGAATGGTGGCCGGATCGCAGCCGAGCACCACCGCCACCGGGAAGGGCTGGCCCGGATTCTTCAGGCAATGGTCGCGGAAATCCAGCGCACCGCCGCGATGCGCGAGCCAGCGCATGATCACCTTATTGGGCCGCTCAGTTGCCATTAATACCTGCTGACGGTAGATGCCAAGGTTCTGGCGCGGCTTGTTGGGGCCGCGCGTCACCGTCAGGCCCCAGGTGATCAATGGTGCCGCATCGCCCGGCCAGCAAGTCATCACCGGCAGGCGCGAGAGGTCGACGTCCTTGCCTTCCCAGACGATCTCCTGACAGGGCGCCGACGACACGACCTTGGGTGCCATGTCGAGCACCTTCTTGAGCACCGGCAGTTTGTCCCACGCGTCGCGCAAGCCCTTCGGCGGCTCTGGTTCCTTGAGATAGGCGAGCAGCTTGCCGACCTCGCGCAACGCGGTTTTCCAGTCTTCACCCTGCCCCATGCCCAGCGCGACGCGCTGCGGGGTGCCGAACAGGTTGGCGAGCACCGGCATCTCTCCCGACTTGGGCTGCTCGAACAGCAGCGCCGGGCCGCCGGCGCGCAGCACGCGATCGGCGATTTCGGTCATTTCCAGCTTCGGATCGACCGAAACGGTGATGCGTTTGAGTTCGCCCATCGTCTCGAGGCCGGCAATGAAGTCGCGCAAGTCGCGGTATTCCATGTTCTCTTACCCCAGCAGGAAATCGGTAATGCGTTCGAGTGCGGCGACATCGTCGCGCCCCACCGTCAGCAGAGGCACCGCGCCAATGTGTGGGCGCAGCGAGTCGAGTGTATCGTCGAGACCCACCGTACTACCCGGCGATTCATTGACGACGATGGCTGCCGGCACGATGCCGATCGCGCGCAAGGCCGCCAGCGCGGTCAGCGTGTGCGATAGGGCGCCGAGATAACTTCCCACGACAAGCATGGCGGGGATCTCCAGCGCGGCGATCCACTCGCGTACCGTATGCGTCGCATCAAGCGGCACCATCGCACCGCCGACGCCTTCGATCAACAGCAGCCCGTCATGGTGCGCGATTTCACTGCGGCACCAGCCGACCAGCGCATCGAAGTCGATGGCCTTGTTCTCGAGCGAAGCGGCGCGGTCGGGCGACAGCGGCGCCGCAAAGCGCCAGGGGGCAATACTCTCGATGTCGTCCACCGTCTCGCCAGCGCCGACTTTCGCCAAGAGTACGCCTGCGTCGCAGGCCTCCGGCTTGTGTTCGTCGTACCCGCTCATCACCGGTTTGAGCGCGCGCACTGTGACACCGCGCCGCCGGCAGACGCCCGCAACGCCTGCCGTCAGCCAGGTTTTGCCCGAGTCGGTACCGGTCGCGGTGATAAAATAAGCGCGCTTCATGGGCCCATTCTAGCGGCTAACTCAGCGCCACTTCCCATGGTCTCCGCCGCTCCGCCATGCCGACATCCCCCGCCGATCATTCGCATCTCTGGCTGCCCTATACGCAGATGGCCACCGCGCCCGCACCGCTGCCGGTCGTGGCTGCCTCCGGCGTGCGCATTCGACTCGCCGACGGTCGCGAGCTGATCGACGGCATCTCGTCGTGGTGGACGATGTGCCACGGCTACAACCATCCGCACATCCGCGCCGCCGTACAGGCGCAACTCGATAGCCTGGCCCATGTCATGTTCGCCGGCTTCGTGCACGAGCCTGCCCAACGGCTCGCAGCGCGCCTCGCCGCCCTGCTGCCGAGCGACGGCGTGCGCAAGCTTGACCGCGTGTTCTTCTCGGAGTCGGGCTCGGTCGCAGTCGAGGTCGCACTCAAGATCGCCGTCCAATATTGGAAAAACCGGGGCGAAGACCGACACCGCTTCATCGCCTTCAAGGACGGCTACCACGGCGACACGCTCGGCGCGCTATCAGTCACCGATCCCGGCTGCGGCTTCCATGACGCCTTCGCGCACTATCGTGTTCCGCATCTATTCGCCGCATTGCCGCGCGACACCGCCGCGCGCAACGAACTCGACGCACTTCTCGAACGGCATCGCGGCGAGATCGCGGCGCTGATCGTCGAGCCGCGCGTGCAGGGCGCCGGCGGCATGCGCTTCCATAGCGCGGCGACGCTCTCGGCCATCCGCTCCGTCTGCGACGCGCACGGCGTGCTGATGATCGCCGACGAAATCATGACCGGCTTCGGCCGCACCGGCACGCTGTTCGCCTCGGCACCCGATGCCGTCCCCGACATCGTCTGCCTCTCCAAGGCCCTGACCGGCGGCACCTTGCCGCTCGCCGCCACTGTGGCTTGTCGCCATATTTTCGACGCCTTCTGTTCCGATCGCGCCGAAGATGCCTTCATGCACGGTCCGACCTTCATGGCCAACCCGCTCGCCTGCGCGGCGGCCAACGCCTCGCTCGATCTGTTCGAAATCGAGCCGCGCATGAAGCAGGTCACCGCCATCGAGGCGCAGATGAAGCGCGAACTCGAACCCTGCCGCACCCTGCCCGGCGTCGTCGATGTACGCGTGACGGGCGCGATCGGTGTTGTGCAGCTCGATGCGCCGGTTGCCGCCGGGCTGCGCCCTGCCTTCGCCGCGCGCGACGTGTGGGTGCGCCCTTTCGGCGACATCGTTTACCTGATGCCGCCCTTCGTCATCGAACCCGCCGACCTGACCAAGCTCACCATGTCGGTGTGCGAAGTCGTCGCCGACTGGTCGCGCACGGCCGGTCAAACGCCATGCCCAATCTCGACGCCCTGATCGGGCCGCGGCTCGCGGCGCTCGAAGCGGCCGGGCTGCGGCGCGCATTGCGCGCCCATGACTCATCGCTGATCGACGTGTCGTCGAACGACTATCTCGGCCTGTCGCGCCACCCGGCGCTGATCGATCGCGCCTGCCAGTGGGCGCACCGGCACGGTGCCGGCAGCCGTGCCTCGCGGCTCGTCAGCGGCACCACACAGGAGTTGCTCGACCTCGAAGCGAAGCTCGCCGCCTTCAAGGGCAGCGAAGCGGCACTGATCTTCGCCACCGGTTTCCAGCTCAACAGCTCGGTGCTGCCTGCGCTGTTCGAGCTCGGAGAAAAGCCGCTCGTCTTCACCGACCGGCTCAACCATGCCAGCCTGCATGCCGGCTGCCGCGGCATGAAGCAGATCCGCTTTCGCCACAACGACCTTGCACATTTGGATGAGTTGCTCGACACGCATCCGGGCGAGCTGCGTTTCATTGTCACCGAGTCGGTGTTCAGCATGGACGGCGATACGGCCGACGTGCCGGCACTCGCCGCACTAGCGGAAAAGCACGGTGCAATCCTCTACCTCGACGAGGCGCACGCCACCGGCGTGCTCGGCCGACACGGAGCAGGGCTCGCTTCGCTCGCGCCTGGCCAGGTCCCCATTGTGATGGGCACCTTGGGCAAAGCCCTCGGCGGCGCGGGCGCCTACGTCGCCGGCTCGCGCACGCTGATCGACTGGCTCATCAACCGTTGCGCCGGCTTCGTCTACAGCACCGCGCCGGCGCCCGCCGCGCTCGGCGCGCTCGAGGCCGCGCTCAAACTCGTCCCCGGCATGGATGCCGAGCGCGCGCGGCTCGCACGCATGGGCGAGGCGCTGCGCGAGGCCCTGCATGCCCGCGGCATCGACACGCTCGCCTCGTCGACGCAGATCGTGCCAGCCGTGATCGGCGATGAGCGCGCTGCGCTAGCCGCCGCACAGCGGCTGCGTGAGGCTGGCGTGCTGGCAGTCGCGATCCGCCCGCCGACGGTGCCGCAGGGCAGCGCGCGGCTGCGCTTCGCGCTTTCGGCCGCACTCACCGATGCCGAGTTCGAGCGCGTAATCTCCGCCGTCGCGCTGCTATGAACGTCGTACTCGTCCATGGCTGGGGCTGCGAAGCGCGCATCTGGGATGCGGTGCGCGACCACCTTGATCCCGCCGTTCCGGTCGAATGCCTGGACTTCGGCTATTTTGGCGCCGTCCCACCGGCGCCGACTTTTACTGAGCCGTTCCTCGCGGTCGGCCATTCGCTCGGCGCGCTGTGGTGGCTCACGCAAGGCGACATTCCTTGGCAGCGACTCCTGTGCATCAACGGTTTTGCGCGCTTCACGGCAGCCGAGGGCTACCCCGGCGTCGCGCCACGCATGTTGGAGCGGATGCGCGCCCAGTTCGCCCGCGATCCCGCTGCGGTGCTCGCCGACTTCCACGCCCGCTGCGGTTCGCAAAGCCCCGCGGGCACGCCCGTCGCCGCGCATCTGGCCAATGGTCTCGCCCAGCTCGCCAATTGGGATGCGCGCGCCGCACTGGCCGCGCGTGCCGCCGATGTCTTCGCACTGGCAGCCACCGACGATCCGATCGTCCCGCGTGCGATGAGCGAGGCGGCCTTCGCCGCGCTTCCTGCCGACCAGCTCGAATTCATCGCCGCACCGGGCCACATGTTGCCGCTCACCCATCCCGCGCTCTGCGCACAGTGGATCGAGCGTCTCGCGCGATGAAGCGCCGTCCCGCCAGCGCCGACTTTTCCGGAAGCGTCGCCGAGCGCTTCGACGCCGCGGCGCAAAGTTACGACGCCCACTCGCAAGTGCAACGCCACACAGCGCAGCGGCTCGCCGGTCTGATCGCGACCGGGGGGCTTCCACCGCGCGCCCGCGTGCTGGAGATCGGCTGCGGCACCGGTCATCTGACCGCACTGTTATCAACACACCTGCCAGGCGCGCGCATCCTCGCCACCGACATCGCTCCGGCGATGGCGGCCGCCTGCCAGGCACGGCTGCCTCGTCTCGACTATGCGGTTATGGACGGCACTCGACCAAGCATGACAGGGCCTTTCGACCTGATCTGCGCCAACCTCGCCGCGCAGTGGTTTGCCGATCTTCCGGCCGCGCTCGCACGCCTCGCCGCGCTGCTCGCGCCGGGCGGCGTGATGGCAGTAAGCCTGCTCGGCGCGGAGACTTTCGCCGAATGGCGCGCTGTCCATGCGCGCCTCGGCCTGCGCGATGGCGTGCAGCGCTTCCCGGATGCGGCGCGTTGCCGCGCCGCCTTCCCTGCGGGAGGTACGCTGCAATGGCGCGAGGAGCAGCACCTCGACCAGCCCGCTTCAGCGCTGCATTTCCTGCGCACGCTGCGCGGCCTCGGCGCCGACACAGCTGCGCCCGATCACAGGCCGCTCTCCGCGGCACAGCTGCGCCGCGTGCTGCATGCATTCGATGCCAAGCCGGAAGCGACCTATGAGATTTTCTACGCCTGCTGGCGCCGTACCGGCTGAGCCCTAGCGCAGTTCGCGGCTCTCGCCGTGTTTGAGCAGCCAGACGTAGCTCGCCGGCAGACGATGCGCCGCAAGCGCCGCGGCGATATCGCGCGGCGGCTGGTCGAAGGGCTCCTGCGTCAGGCCGAAGGTGCCCCAATGCACGCCCATCGCCTGCTTCGCGCCTAAATCCTTGGCGATGCGCACGGCATCGTCGGGGTTGGCGTGGTGCGGGCGCATGAAGTCGCGCGGCTCGTAGCTGCCGACCGGTACGGCGAGGAAGTCGACCTGCCCGAGCCGCGTGCGAATCTCGCGGAAATCTTTCGAGTATCCGGTGTCGCCGGTGTAGAGGAAGCGCCAGTCGCGTGCCGGCCACTCGACCATGAAGCCGCCCCACAACGAACGGTTGGCATCGAACGGCGTGCGCTTGCTCCAGTGCTGCGCCGGCGTGAAATGAATCGCCAGCGGACCGACTGCGAGGCGGTCCCACCAATCCATCTCGACGACCTCGATCCGCCCGGCGTAGCCGTTCTTCTCGAACCAGGCCTTCAAACCCAGCGGTACGAGAATGCGGGGGTGCTGGCCGCTGGCGAACAGGCGGTCGAGCGTATCGACGTCGAGATGGTCGTAGTGGTTGTGCGAGATCAGCACGAGGTCGATCTTCGGCAGGTCTTCGACCGGATAGGGCGGCGGCACGTGGCGTTCGGCGCCGAGCCAGGCATTCGGCCCGGCATACATCGAGAACTGCGGATCGATCAGGATGTTGAGACCGCCCAGTTGCAGCAGCAGCGTCGCGTGGCCGAGCCAGGTCACGAGGGGATTTTCGTGCATCCGCGTCACCAGTTCGCGGTCGACCGGCTGCGACCAGGCCTTGGCGAAGGCTTCGTAGCCGCCCGCCGGCGGTGTCGCAGGGCTGAAGTCGCCGCGCAGTCGCCGCCAGAGGATTTCGTACCACGGATAGCGGCCGGCCTGCACCGCCGTCGTATCGGTATTGGTAAAGCCTTCCGGCGTGTGGTGCGCCTTGTCGCGGTCGTAATGGGGGTTGCGGTGCGTGCAGCCGCCCAGACTCACCACGGCGGCCAGCGCCGCCAGCAGCAGCGCAATGCGCAGCCTAAGCGCTACGCTCATCGGGTGCGGAACGAGGCGTGACAGGCCACGCAGCTACCGGTGATCTTCGGCAGGGCGACGAGCGCCTTGCCGGCATCGCCCCCCTGGGCGACGGCGGCGAATTCGCTGCCGGCATCGTGCATGCTCCAGGCGAGTCGGCGCATCGCATCCGGCATATGGCGGCCGGGCATCTGGCCCGGCTGGTGTCCTGCGTGACGCGTGCCGCGCGCGCCATTGCCGATGCGGCCCTCGGCCACCACGCCCGCCTCCTTCGCCTTGCCTTCGGCGAGCAGGCCGATGATCTCATGCAGTGCGAGCTGCATGTCGATCATCTCGGCACGCAGTACCGCTTGCGCCGCAGGCGGCATCTGGACGAACTGGCGATGGTCCTCTTCGGCATGGGCGGAGACGGCCAGCGCGGCCAGCGATATTGCGATCAGTCGTTTCATGAAATCTTCCAGTTCCGGAGCAGGTAGTCGGCGACGATGCCGGCGAACACCGCGGCGCCTAGCCAGTTGTTGTGCAGGAAGGCCTTGAAGCAGCGCATGCGCTCGCGGCCGCGGATCAGCGTGTAATGGTATCCGGCGATGCCGGCAGCGGCGAAGAGGCCGAGCGCAAAGGGCCAACCGAAGTCCAGCCGCCATCCGACGTAGGCCAGCAGCGCGAGAGTCGCGACATAGCAGAACATGATCGCGGCGACGGCGAAGCGGCCGAAGGTAATCGCCGAAGTCTTGATGCCGATCTTGAGGTCGTCGTCGATATCGACCAACGCGTATTCGGTATCGTAGGCAACCGCCCAGAAGATGTTCGCGGCCAGCAGCACCCAGGCGATCTCAGGAACGCGGCCCTGGATCGCGGCGAAGGCCATCGGGATGCCGAAGCCGAAGGCCACGCCGAGGTAAGCCTGAGGAATGGCAAAGAAACGCTTGGTGAACGGATAGCTGCCTGCGAGGAACAGCGCGATCACGGCCAGGCCGAACAGTAGCGGGGTCAGCAGGGGCAGGATCAACGCGAAGGCCCCGGCGACGAGGAACCCTGCCAGCGCGAGCGCCTCGCGCGTGCTCACTTTTCCGGCAGCGAGCGGTCTGGCCTTGGTGCGCTCGACGTGCGGGTCGAAATTGCGGTCTGCATAGTCATTGACGACGCAGCCGGCCGAACGCATCAGCACCGTGCCGAGGACGAAGACCCACAGGATCATCCATGGCGGACGCCCGTCGGCCGCGATCCAGACCGCCCAAAGGGTCGGCCACAGCAGCAGCAGAATGCCGATCGGCTTGTCGAGCCGCATCAGCTTTTCGTACAGGTCGATGCGTTCCTTGACGAGGGCGAAGGTGGTCATGCGCGGATTTTACGCTTTGAGCAGTTCGGCACGACCGCCCAACCAGCGCGCCAGATGCTTCTCGGCGTGTTCCGGCCACGTGGCCAGCATCTCTTCCGCCGCGCTGCGCGCCGCCTCGACTAGTGCAGCATCCTCGAGATCGGCGAAGCGCAGCAATGGCAGGCCGCTTTGCCGCGCCCCGACGAATTCGCCGGGGCCGCGCAGATGCAGGTCCTGCCGCGCGATCTCGAAGCCGTCGGTGTTCTCGTAGATGATCTTGAGCCGCTGTCGTGCCGTCTCGCCCAGCGGACCTTCGTAAAGCAGGATGCAAGCCGACTCGGCGGCACCGCGGCCAACCCGGCCGCGCAGCTGGTGCAACTGGGCGAGACCAAAACGCTCGGCGTGCTCGATCACCATCAGGCTCGCGTTCGGCACATCGACGCCGACCTCGATCACCGTCGTCGCCACCAGCAGCTGGATCTCGTTGCGCTGAAAGGCGGCCATCGTCGCCGCCTTCTCGTCAGGCTTGAGGCGGCCATGCACGAGGCCGATCTTCAGTTCCGGCAATTCGATCGAGAGGTGCTCGAAGGTTTCCTGCGCGGTCTTGAGCTGCAGCGCTTCGGATTCCTCGATCAACGGGCAGACCCAGTAGACCTGCCGGCCGGTGCGGCAGAGATCGCGCACGCGCTCGACGACCTCCTCGCGCCGCCCAGCGCCGACGAGCTTGGTCACCACCGGCGTGCGGCCGGGCGGCAACTCGTCGATGACCGCGACGTCGAGGTCGGCGTAGTAGCTCATCGCCAGGGTGCGCGGAATCGGCGTCGCCGACATCGCGAGCTGGTGCGCCTGCGCCCCCTTCTGCTTGAGCGCCAGCCGCTGCCGCACACCGAAGCGGTGCTGCTCGTCGACGACGGCGAGCCCGAGCCGCGCGAACTCGACGCTCTCCTCGATCAAGGCGTGAGTGCCTACGATCAAAGGTAACTGAGGCGCCGTCCCGCCGGCGCCGACCTTTTCGATGATCGCCTGTTTCTCTTTCTTCTTGAGGCTGCCGGTCAGCCAGGCAACCTCCAGCCCAAGCGGTTGCAGCCAGGCGGAAAGCTTGCGGTAGTGCTGCTCGGCGAGGATCTCGGTCGGCGCCATCAGCGCGGCCTGGTGGCCGGCCTCGACCGCGCGCAGCATCGCCAGCGCGGCAACGACCGTCTTGCCGCTGCCAACATCGCCTTGCAGGAGCCGCTGCATCGGGTGCGATTGCGCGAGGTCGCGCTCGATTTCATGCCAGACGCGCTGCTGCGCGGCGGTCAGCTTGAACGGCAGTTGCGCGAGCAGCCTCTGCGTCAGCGATCCGTCACCGACCAGCATGGGGGCACCGCGCGCACGCCGCGCTGCGTAGGCCTGGCGCAGCGAGATTTGTTGCGCGAGCAGTTCGTCGAATGCGATGCGCCGCCAGTAGGTTTTTTGTTTGCGCGTCAGCGCCTCGGCATCGAGTCCCGGGGGCGGCGCATGCAGCGAGCGCACGCTCGCGGCGAAATCCTCTAGCTTGAGCCTGGCCACGAGTTCGTCGGGCAAGGTTTCGGAAAGGTCCGCCTCGTCGAGCGCGCGCGTGATCAGCTTGCGCAGCGTCCCCTGCCCGAGCCCGGAGGTGGTCGGATACACCGGCGTCAGCGCGGTTGGCAAGGGTTCGTCACCGTGCAGCACGCGAAAGCGCGGATGGATGATCTCGCTGCCCCAGAAACCGCCGCGCACCTCGCCGAAGACTCGCAGCCGCGTCTCCGGTTGCAGCACCTTCTGCTGGCTCGGGTAGAAATTGAGGAATCGCAGCACCATGTCGCCGCTGCTGTCCGCCACTCGGCTGACGAGCTGCCGTTTCGGCCGGTAGGCAATCTCGGTCGACACCACCGTGACGTCGAACTGCGCGGCCGCTCCCGGTACGGCGTCGGCGATCGGCGTGATGCGCGTCTCGTCCTCGAAGCGCAGCGGCAGGTGCAAAACGAGATCGGCCTGCGTGTGCAGGCCGAGCGTCTTGAGCTTGTCGGCGACGACCGGCGTCGCCCCGGGAATGCGTGTGTTATCCAACGACCAGGACGGCGTCGGCCTCGACGAGGGCGCCGCGCGGCAGTTCCTTGACGCCGACCGCGGCGCGCGCCGGATAGGGCTGGTTGAAGTATTTCGCCATCGTCTCATTGACCTTCGCGAAGTGGACGAGATCCGTGAGGTAGATGTTCAGCTTCACTGCGGCATCGAGCGTGGTGCCGGCGGCGGCGGCGACCGCCTTGAGGTTCTCGAACACGCGCACGATCTGCGCGTCGATACCCTCGGCCATCTGCATCGTGGCCGGGTCGAGGCCGATCTGGCCGGACAGGTAGACGGTATCGCCGACTCCGCTTTTGACAACAATGGCCTGCGAATAGGTGCCGATGGCAGCGGGGGCGTTGGGGGTACTGATGATCTGGCGGGTCATGCTTGCTCCGGGTCCTTGAGGGTGACCTGATAGTTGAGGCGGGAAAAGACGTGCTGGATGCCGCGCCGCGTGCGTATGTTGAGCACCAGCGGCGCCTTCAGGTTGGCGCGCAGCTGCTCGCCTTCCTTGACCAGAACCACCATGACGGCGGCCTCGGCAGGATCGCCGAGATCGAGCGCGGCAGCTTCGGCATCGCTCAAACTGATTTCGTAGTTGAAGCCGAACAGCGCGGGATCTGCGATGTTAAAGGCGACATCGGCATCGTCGAGCGACTGCAGAATGAAGTAGCGCGGCGCCCCGCCGCCTTCCGTTTCGGGATGGAACAGACTGAAGCGGCGGCAGTCCTCGAAGCCGGCCAGCCCGTTGGGAAACTCGATCACACGGTCGGCCTCGACGGCGAGCGCCCCGGCGCTGGGAGCATCGATGTTCATGTTCATTGCATTACCTCCTGACCAGAATGCCATCGTCGATGCCCATCGCCTTAAGCTTGGCGCGGGCGGTTTCCACTTCGGCCTTCGACGCGAACGGGCCGACCTGGACATGCGATTCGATCTGCGCCGGAATGCCGGCAGCCTGCAGCTTGGCGACCAGTTCCTCGGCGTTCACATGGTTGCTGAACACCCCCACTTGGACCAGAAAGCGGCGTGCAGTATCGGCTGCCCGCGCCAATGGCCGCGAAGCGGGTGCATGCGCCGGCGCGGTCCGCTCGGGCATCGTCCGCGCGACTTCGCGCTGCGCATCGGGCTTCGCCGCTGCGGCAACAGGCTCGCTCGGCTTGATCGCGGCCTGGCGCGCCGTAGCCGGTGCCGTCAGGGGCTTGGCGGCCTTGAGCGGGGGCGGCGGGGGCGCGAGTGCGGCTTCGGTGCGCTCGGGCACTGTCTCGGCGGCGGCCGTCTTGGGTTCTTCCTCGGCCTTGGCTTCCACCTTTTCCTCGGCCGGCTTCTCTTCCTCCGCCTTGACCTCCTGCTCCACAGGCGCAGCCGGCTCGGCAGGCGCCGCGGCCATCTTAGGCAGACTCGGCGTCTGCGGCCGGTTGAGCGAGTCGAACACCGCCAAGCCGCCCAGCAGGCCGACGATCACCACGCCGGCCACGGCGATGCGCGACAGCAGGCGCTTTCTCAGCGCATCGTCATCCTCGGCGGGAATGTCCGAATTCGTCGGGTCTTGGGGCGTATCCATTTGCGCCATCATCTTCTCCCTCTTCATAGTTCTGCTTGCCACGGCTCAGCGCGTGCACCAGTTCCGCCTCGGCCAGCGAAATGCCGAGACGGTCCGCTACATCCTGTGCGGTCAGCCCGCGCTGTGCGAGTTCCATTGCTTCGGCATACTGCGGCGACACGCGGCGCGCCGTCCGCAATTCTTCCATCTCCTGGCGCATGCGCTCCATCTCGTCGCGCATGCGCTGTACCTCCATTTCCATGTCGGCCCGGGCCAGATGCTCGGCCAGGTGCTCACCGAAGCCCCCCGTGCGGGGCGGTGAAGGCTGTTCCGACTCCGGAGGCTGCACCTCCGGCGGTAGCGGCTCCGGTTGGGCCGTCGCGCCGAACAGGTCCTTGACGTCGTTCCACTCGAAAGTCGGCGCCAGCGGGACGGCACCGGGCGTCGGCTCGGGCACCGTTTCCGACCGGGCCGGCGCAGCAGCGGCCGCTGGCGTTCCCCTGTCGATGACCGGCGGCTCTTTCAGTTCTGGAAGGGGCTCCCGCCGGCGGCCGATCCGCGTCAGCTTCAACAGCATCACCATCAGGTAGATAGCCGCCGCCACCACCACCAGCAGAATCAAGTCGCGCACGCCGAATGGAACCCATTCCATCACCGCCACCCGCTCAGCATGCGGCATCCCGGCCGTACGACCGCGGAAGACGTCATGGCGGAGATGGTTGCAGTGTCGGGCAAGCGAGCCCCCCTCGAAAAAGCACCCTTTCAGGGCAATGGCTTGATCATAGCGGTGCGGCTTGTTCGCCAAAAACCAGAGTAGGCCGCGGTTTTCGCCATGTTTCTGTCAGCGCCGCCCATGGGGCCATGTCCGACAGGGATCGCGGCAGCGGTCAGACGTGCGCAGTTCTGTTTCAAAAGTTATAATTTATCCACTTGCCTTACACAGCTACTACTTACCTCACACAGATACTTTCAAAGCCAGCCAAACTTGCTTCTCATGCCCAGCGGCCCGTCCCTCGGTTTTCAGCGTCAGATCGTCCTGCCGGTCGTGGCAACGCTGGCAGCGATAGTCCTTGTCCTTACCTTCGGCTTCAACCATTACCTGACATCGCGCATTTCCCTGCGCATGGCGCAGACAACGCAACAGGTAAACAGCGCATGGGAAACGCTGCAGAAAGAAAATACCCAGTTGCTCGCCTGGCTCGCCGAGGATTTTGGCAAGCGCGAGGAATTGCGCCAGGCGATGAGGCGGCGCGATGCGCACGCCTTGATGAGCGCTGCGCAGGCCACCTACAAGGAGCTGCACGAGCGCTTCGGAATCAGCCACTGGTACTTCATTACGCCGGAGCGTCGCATTCTGCTACGCGTCCATGCGCCCGATCTCTCAGGTGACGAAGTCCATCGCACCACCCTGCAACAAGCCGTCGTTTCCAATCGGCCGGTCACCGGGCTTGAACTCGGCCAGACGGCCACCCTGACTTTGCGCCACGTCATGCCTTGGCACGTCGATGGCGAACTGATCGGCTATCTCGAGCTCGGCACGGAAGTCGACTGGTTCGACCTCCAGATCAAGAAGATGATCGGCGTCGAGGTGGTTTCGGCGGTCCATAAGGCACACACCACGGCGCAGAAGTTCGCTACAGGCAAGAAGGCACTTGGCTTTACAGGTGACTGGGAAACCTATTCCGACATCGCCATCCTGAACCAGACGCTCGAAGTACTGCCGCAGGACATCGTCTCAGCCTGGCAGCGATTCGCACGCGGCGAGCAGGTCGACGTCCTTCACATCAAGGATGCGCAGCACAGCTGGACCGGGAATTTCGTCATGTTGCGCGACATGAACAACAAACCGGTCGCCTCGCTGGCGACCCTGCTTAACCTGGATGTGGCCACCACTGCACGCAATCAGCAGATCGCCCTGCTGACAGGCGCATCACTACTGGCGGCGATACTGCTCGGTTTGGCCCTCTCCTGGCGCGCGCGGTACATCGAGCGCCGCGTGCTGGCCGCCGACTTGGCGGTACACGATAACGAGCAGCGCTTCCTTGATTACGCTTCGATCGCCTCCGACTGGTGGTTCTGGGAAATGGACGGAGACCTGCGTTTCTCCTACTTCTCGCCCAACGCCGCCACCGCCATCGGCCGCCCGATCGACGGCATGCTCGGCAAACGCCGGCAGGATCTCATCGCCACACTTGAAGCCGATGCAAAAGCAAAATGGGCTGAGCATCTCGAGACGCTCAGTCGCCACCTTCCATTCAATCAGTTCGAATACCGCATAAAGTTGCCGGATGGCAGCTATCAGTGGCTGTCGATCAGCGGCGTTCCCCGCTTCGACGCCGACGGCAAGTTTGTCGGCTACCGCGGCACCGGCACCAACGTCACCGTGCGCAAGGAGCTCGAGGAGGAGGAAAGCTACATCGTCGAAGGCACCCAAATCAAATATGCGGTTGCCCGAGCCCTGCAGGAGGTCGAGCTTCCGTTCGCCGAACGTATCGAGCGCGCCCTCGGCGAATTGTCGGCGCTGCGCGGCTTCCTGCCGGGCGGCGGGTCCTGGCTGGCGATCGCCGGGATCGAGGCGCGCAACCTCAAGTTCCACCACGGCGATGCGCTGTGGCTGCGTCGCCAGGAAGAGGACATTCCCCAGCGCGTTCAAGTGATTCCGCATTGTGAGCAACAGCCGCCCCTGCATGGTCATTACAAGATCCCCTTGCGCCATGGCGACGAATTGCTCGGCGCGCTGATACTCGACACCGTCCCCGAGCCACCCGGCAACGATGCTCGCCGCGACGCCCTCAGTCAGATCGGCGAGGTGTTCGCGCTGGCAGTGATCAACGAGCGTACATCGCGGCTGTTGCGCGAGGCGACGTCCCACGCCGAAGCCGCGAGCCGGGCAAAGAGCGAATTCCTCGCCAACATGAGCCATGAAATCCGCACCCCGATGAACGGCGTGATCGGTATGACGCAAATCCTGCTGAGCACCCCTCTCGATGCCGAACAGCGCGAATATGCGGAAATCGTCAAGCAAAGCGCAGAGGCCCTGCTTACCGTCATCAACGACATCCTCGATTTTTCCAAGGTCGAGGCCGGCCGACTCGATATCGAGAGCATCGAATTCGACCTTGTCACGACCGTGACGCAGACCGCCGATCTCCTCGCGGTGCGTGCCGCCGAGAAAGGTCTGGAGTTCATCTGCGACCTCGATCCCTCCTTGCCGCGCCGGATGCGAGGCGATCCGGGCCGACTGCGTCAGGTGCTGGTGAACCTCATCGGCAACGCCATCAAGTTCACCACCGCCGGCGAGGTGGCGATCCGCGTCAGGCAGACTTCCGCGTCGGAAAAACGCTGTTCGTTGCGCTTCGAAGTCAGCGATTCCGGCATCGGCATACCGCAGGATAAGCTTCCCCTGCTGTTCCAGCCTTTCAGCCAGCTCGACGCCTCCCGCACCCGAAGTTTCGGCGGCACAGGGCTAGGGCTGTCGATCTCCAAGCGCCTGGTCGAATTGATGGGTGGGGAAATCGGAGTCGAGAGCACTGAAGGCAAGGGGGCAACTTTTTGGTTCACCCTGTCGCTGGAAGTGCTCGCAGGCACGGATGTATCGCCCGGTCCGTTACCGGAAGTGGCCCTGGCGGGCTGCCGGGTTCTGGTGGTGGACGACAACGATACGAATCGCCGCCTCCTCATCACCCTCCTCAACGCCTGGGGTTGCCTGCCCGCCGAAGCCGCTGGGGGCGCGGCGGCCCTGCATCTGCTCAAGGAGGCGGTCGCAGCCGGGAGGCCCTTCGAGATCGCGCTGCTCGACATGCACATGCCCGACCAGGATGGCGAGACGCTCGGCCGTTTGATCCGCGACGATCCCGCACTGGCACCCACCCGGCGCGTCATGCTGACCTCTGCAGCCCTGCGCGGCGACGCGGCCCGCCTGAGGGAAGCCGGCTTTGACGCCTACCTGACCAAACCGCTCAAGGAAGACCATATCCGCCGCTGCCTGACCACCCTGCGCGGCGCCGTCCTGGCAGAGGCTACCCCTCAGATGATTACGCGATATACCCTCGACCAGCCGACGGAAACTCAAGGCTCGCGCATCCTGCTGGTCGAGGACAACCCCGTCAATCAGAAAGTGGCCTGTCTGATGCTTCAGAAGCAGGGGTATCGGGTCACGCTGGCCGACAACGGCAAGACCGCCCTTGACTTGCTTGCCAGTGAGGACTTCGATCTGGTACTGATGGACTGCCTGATGCCTCTAATGGACGGTTTCGAGGCCACCCACCGGCTGCGTTCAGGCGGCACGGTACGCAACCCGGCCATTCCGGTGATCGCCATGACGGCGAATGTCATGGAAGGCGACCGCGAGGCCTGCCTATCGGCCGGCATGGACGACTATCTGCCGAAACCCTTCAACGAAGAAATCCTCAGCGAAGTACTCAGGCGCCACCTCCCTGGCCAGGGGGGTTGAACCCCGCCCGACCGCCCTCATATCCCGTTACAAATTCAGGCGTTGCGTTAGGGAACCTTGTCCCTTTGACCCGGTCGCATTGAATCTCTGTCTGAACAAAAGGATTGCTTCGATGAATACCAGGCGGCTGACTTTGATTGACGTTCTGCAACCCCAGTCCTTCCGGATCACGCCGGAAAGGGCGCGCGTGACGCGCACCATCGTGCAGCCGGAAATCGACGCTTTCGAGCAGATGGAAGCTCAGGCGGCAAAAAACGGAAAGTCTGCGCTGGTGGGACGGCAAGCCGCCGAGATGGCGCCGCAGCTTGCCGGCGCCTGAGCAGCTAGTCAGCCGCAGGCACTTCCCGTTTGCTGCCGTCAGCGTTCAGGCAAACGTAGGTCAGCATCGCCTCGGTTACCTTGACGACGATAGGGTGGACCGGATTGCGCTCCGCGTACACCTGCACATCAACGGTGATCGACGTACGACCGATCTTGACGATGTTGGCATAGAAGCTCACCACGTCCCCCACCGAAATCGGCTGTTTGAACAGGAAGGAATTGACGGCGACCGTGGCGATACGGCCGCGGGCGCGCCGCATCGCCGCGATGGCGCCAGCGATGTCCACCTGAGCCATCACCCAACCGCCGAAGACATCCCCTGCCGCATTGACGTCTGCAGGCATCGGCATAACCCGCAATACCGGTTCCTGCCCGGATATCGTCACACCGCTGTGCCCACCGCTCTGCTCGTTCATGTGGCGCATCATAACGCAACGGTGCCACTGCTAGAATTTGTCCATGCGCCGTGATATTGCCTTGCCGGCCCCGCCGCCGGCCGAACGCCACGATTGGCAAACTCTCAAGACCCTCTTTCCCTACCTTTGGCAATGGCGCGGTCGCATCCTGCTGGCCCTTGCTTGTCTGATCGGTGCAAAGCTGGCCAACGTCGCCGTCCCGTTGGTCTTCAAGGAAATTATCGATGGTTTCACCCCAACCGATGCCGCTCAGGCAGCCCTTCTCGCTCCGCTCGGTCTGATCGCCGCCTACGGGGCATTGCGTTTCGGTGTCGCGCTATTTACAGAGTTACGCGAGTTGCTGTTCTCGCGCGTCACGCAGCGGGCCGTGCGCACCATTGCGTTACAGGTGTTCGAACATCTGCACCTGCTTTCCTTGCGATTTCACCTCGAGCGCCAGACAGGCGGTCTGACCCGCGATATCGAGCGCGGTACTCGAGCTATTGGCTCCCTGATCAGCTACACGATCTACTCGGTTCTGCCGACCATCATCGAGGTCGCTCTCGTGCTGGGTATCCTCGCCGTGCGCTACGAGCCCAGCTTTGTGCTGATCGCTTCCGCCACGCTGGTGGTTTATATCGCCTTTACCATTGTCATTTCCAACTGGCGCGTCCATTTGCGCCGCGAGGTCAACGAGCTCGACTCGGCTGCCAATACTCGCGCCATCGACAGCCTGCTGAATTACGAGACAGTCAAGTACTTCAACAACGAAGGGTGGGAGAAGGAGCGCTACGACCAGCAGATGCTGCGCTGGGAAAACGCTCAGATCAAGAGCCAGGTCTCGCTTTCCTATCTGAATCTCGGCCAGGCCGGGATCATCGCCATCGGCGTCGCGCTGATGATGTGGCGCGCCGCGGTCGGCGTAGCGAATGGCACGATGACGGTAGGCGACATCGTGCTCGTCAATGCCTTCCTCATCCAGCTCTACATCCCGCTCAATTTCCTCGGCGTACTCTATCGCGAGATCCGCCAGTCGCTGACCGACATAGAGCGCATGTTCGCCCTGCTCAGGCAGAACCGCGAGGTGCAGGATGCCCCCGATGCCCGTGTGCTCGACCCCGCTGCCCCTTGCACGATACGATTCGATAACGTCAGCTTCGCCTACGAGCCGCGCCGTTCGATTCTTCAGGATGTCAGCTTCGAAATACCTGCCGGTGGTACTGTTGCAGTTGTCGGACACAGCGGCTCTGGCAAGAGCACGCTGGCCCGGCTGCTGTTCCGCTTTTACGATGTCGGCTCCGGCAGCATCCGTATCAATGGTGAAGATATCCGCCAGGTTACCCAAGGCAGCCTGCGCGCTGCGATAGGAATCGTGCCTCAGGATACGGTCCTGTTCAATGACACGCTCGCCTACAACATCCATTACGGTCGCCCCACAGCTACGCTGGAGGAAGCCCAGGCAGCCGCTCGCGCTGCCCACCTTGCTGAATTTATCGAACGCCTGCCCGATGGCTACGAGACGCGCGTTGGAGAACGCGGCCTCAAGCTTTCCGGCGGCGAGAAGCAACGGGTTGCCATTGCGCGCGCCCTGCTGAAGAACCCACCGATCCTGATCTTCGATGAAGCCACATCAGCGCTCGATTCCAAAACGGAGAAGGCGATCCAGGCAGAACTCGACCAAGCTGCGATTGGGCGCACAACCTTAATCATCGCCCATCGTCTCTCAACGGTCATGAATGCCGACGAGATCCTCGTGCTCGATGCCGGCCGCATCGTCGAGCGTGGCACGCATCGAGAACTGCTCGAACGTAATGCTGTCTATGCCCACATGTGGGCATTGCAGCAACAAGAGTCCCCTGCCACTTCAAACTGACCCTCCGCAATAAAAAAAGCCGGCTTTGCCGGCTTTTTTTATTGCTACGCAATGTGACTTACTCGACGGTGGGAGCTTCTTCGGTCGCCTCTTCCGGACGGTCGAGCAACTCGACATAAGCCATCGGCGCATTGTCGCCAAGGCGAAAGCCCATCTTCAGGATACGCAGGTAGCCACCGTTGCGGTTGGCGTAACGCGGCCCGAGCTCATCGAAAACTTTGACAACGATTTCGCGGTCGCGCAGTCGATCGAACGCCAGGCGGCGGTTGGCGAGAGAAGGCTTCTTGCCAAGGGTGATGAGCGGCTCTACGACGCGGCGCAGTTCTTTTGCCTTGGGCAGAGTGGTCTTGATCGCCTCGTGACGCAGCAGCGAAACGGCCATGTTGCGCAGCATGGCCTGACGATGTGAGGAGGTGCGGTTGAGTTTGCGCAGTCCGTTACCGTGACGCATGTTTTCTTCCTTTCACTTTATGCGGCCGCCGCACAGGGCTAACGGCCGGTTACTTGTTGTTGTGATTTGACTAAAAACCAGGTTGATCCTAATGAATCAGCCCATCTTCTCCAGACCGACGGGCGGCCAGTTTTCCAGCTTCATGCCAAGCGTCAGCCCGCGCGAAGCCAGCACTTCCTTGATCTCGTTGAGGGACTTGCGGCCGAGGTTGGGCGTCTTCAACAGTTCGGTCTCGGTGCGCTGAATCAAGTCGCCGATGTAATAGATGTTTTCAGCCTTGAGGCAATTGGCCGAGCGCACGGTCAGCTCAAGATCGTCAACCGGACGCAACAGGATCGGGGCCACCGTGGACTGCTTAGGCGCCTCGATCGAGATGGGCGTACCTTCGAGATCGGAGAACACCGACAGTTGATCCATCAGAATGCTTGCTGCATAACGAATCGACTCTTCGGGATCGATGGCACCGTTCGTTTCGATATCGATGATCAACTTGTCGAGGTCGGTGCGCTGTTCGACCCGCGCAGCCTCAACCTGATAGCTGACACGGCGCACCGGGCTGAAGGAGGCATCGACCATGATACGACCGATGGTCTTGCTGTCCTTGCTAGCGGATCGGACATTCGCCGGAACATAGCCACGTCCAGCCTCGACCTTGATCTGCATGTCGAGCTTGCCACCAGGCGCAAGGTGAGCGATCACATGATCCGGATTGATGATCTCGACATCATGGTTGGCCTGGATGTCCGCAGCTGTAACCACGGTCTCAGCGCCGTCGCCCTTTTTCGACAACGTCAGCAGCGTTTCGGCACGATTGTGCAGCCGCATCACCACGCCCTTCAGATTGAGCATGATGTCGACGACATCTTCGCGCACGCCTTCGAGCGTCGAGTACTCGTGCAACACGCCTTCGATGGTCATCTCTGTTGGCGCAGCACCAGGCATCGAAGAGAGCAGGATGCGACGCAGGGCGTTGCCCAAGGTATGCCCGTAGCCGCGCTCGAACGGCTCCATGACAACACGGGCATGGACCGGCGACAGGGCCTGAACGTCGATGATGCGGGGTTTAAGCAGCGCGAGACTTTGCATCTTCGTTCCTCAAGTAGACAAATGCGCCCGAGGCACTACGCCCCGGGCGCATGAAAATTAACTTAACGCGAATAAAGTTCGACCACCAGGCCTTCCTTGACGGAAGCCGGAAGTTCGTCACGGGCCGGATAGGCTTTGAATGTCCCTTTCGCGGACTTGACATCAACCTCGATCCACTCGGGGAAGCCGCGGGACTCGGCAGCCTCGAGAGCAGCCTTAGTGCGCAGATGGGTACGCGCAGCATCAGTCAGCTGAATCGTATCGCCGGGACGCAAGGTGAATGAAGGAATATTCACGCGCTTGCCATTGACCAGGACGCCGTTGTGGCGCACGATTTGACGTGCCTCGGCACGCGATGCACCGAAGCCCATACGGTAGGCGACGGAATCCAAGCGACCTTCAAGCAATTGCAGCAGGTTCTCACCGGTCTGCCCCTTTCGGCGGCTTGCCTCAGCGAACACCTTGCGGAACTGGCGCTCAAGCACGCCGTACAGACGGCGGATTTTCTGTTTCTCGCGCAGTTGCTGGCCATAGCCGGAGAGGCGCTGACCGGATTTTTGACCATGCTGGCCGGGCGCATACGAGCGGCGCTCGATGGAGCACTTGTCGGTAAAGCACTTTTCGCCCTTGAGGAAGAGCTTCTCTCCCTCTCGGCGGCATTGGCGGCATTTTGGATCGAGATTGCGGGCCACGTTGCTGACTCCTTACTTCTAGCTTAGATGCGGCGGCGCTTGGGCGGCCGGCAACCGTTGTGCGGGATCGGGGTGATATCAGTAATGCTGCTGATCTTGATACCAAGGGCATTCAAAGCACGCACGGCAGATTCGCGGCCGGGGCCGGGACCTTTGATGCGAACTTCCAGATTCTTGATGCCGCATTCCTGGGCTGCTTTTCCGGCAGCTTCGGCAGCCACCTGGGCTGCAAACGGCGTGGATTTGCGCGAACCCTTGAAGCCGGCGCCACCTGAGGTCGCCCACGACAAGGCATTACCCTGGCGGTCGGTGATCGTAATGATCGTGTTATTGAAAGAAGCATGCACGTGGGCAATGCCCTCCGCCACGTTCTTCTTGACCTTCTTGCGTACTTTGGTCGTCGTCTTGGCCATATCTATATACCCTGCTGATTATTTCTTGCTGCCGGCAACCGACTTGCGCGGTCCCTTGCGTGTGCGGGCATTCGTCCGGGTCCGCTGACCACGAACCGGCAACCCACGACGATGACGGACACCGCGGTAGCAGCCGAGGTCCATCAGCCGCTTGATGTTCATCGTCACTTCGCGACGAAGGTCGCCTTCGACGGCGAATTTGCCCACCTCTTCACGCAGGCGATCCATATCCGCCTCCGTCAGATCCTTAATTTTCGTGGTGCGAGTAACACCTGCAGCATCGCAGATCTTTTGCGCACGGGAACGCCCAATACCGAAAATCGACGTGAGCGCAATTTCGGTATGCTGATGATTTGGAATGTTGACGCCTGCAATACGGGCCATGTGATTACCTTGTCCCTAGTCCAGTTATTTAACCGGTCAAAAATTCGAACCGTAAATTATAAACAAAGCTGAAAATTTAATCAACCCTGACGCTGCTTATGGCGCGGGTCAGTGCAAATCACCCGCACAACACCATGCCGACGAATGATCTTGCATTTGCGACAAATGCGTTTGACCGAAGCTTGAACTCTCATTTTTTTCTCCGCAATTACGTTGTTGCTTACTTTGCCCGAAAGACGATGCGCGCCTTGTTGAGATCGTAAGGTGTCAGCTGAACCGTAACCTTGTCCCCGGGCAGTATCCGAATGTAATGCATACGCATTTTTCCGGAGATATGACCGAGGACGATGTGGCCGTTTTCCAATTTCACCTTGAACGTTGCATTCGGGAGGTTTTCCAGCACCTCCCCCTGCATCTCAATGACATCTTCTTTCGCCATGAATCCTATCTCGGTAGCCCGTCACCGCATCGGCAACCCGGCCCCCTTGAAATTTGCCTTTTTCAACAAGCTTTCATACTGGTGCGACATGACATAGGCTTGTACTTGAGCCATGAAGTCCATCGTCACCACCACGATGATGAGGAGGGACGTCCCACCGAAATAGAACGGTACATTCCATTTCAGGATCAAAAACTCTGGCAGCAGACAGACCAAGGTGATGTAGATGGCGCCAACTAGAGTTAGCCGCATCAAAATTTTGTCAATGTAGCGAGCGGTCTGGTCACCCGGCCGATAGCCAGGGACGAATGCTCCGCTTTTCTTCAGATTGTCTGCAGTTTCTTTCGAGTTGAAAACGAGTGCAGTGTAGAAAAAGCAGAAGAAGATGATTGCCGCAGCGTATAGCAGCACGTAGATCGGCTGTCCAGGAGACAGTTTTGCAGCAATATCTTTGAGCCAAATCATGCCTTCGCTCGACCCAAACCAGCCTGCTGCGGTCGCAGGGAAAAGTATGATCGACGAAGCAAAGATCGGCGGAATCACACCTGACATATTCAGTTTCAAAGGCAGATGCGAACTCTGGCCGCCATAAATCTTGTTTCCAACTTGACGCTTGGCGTAGTTGACCAGGATCTTGCGCTGACCACGCTCTACAAAAACAACGAAACCAGTTACCACTACCACCAGGATGCATATCACGATGGCGCTGAGCGGATGCATCGCGCCAGTGCGAACCAGTTCGAATAGACCGCCAAGCGCGCTAGGCAAACCTGCAGCAATACCCGCAAAGATAATGATAGAGATTCCATTGCCAAGTCCACGCTCGGTGATCTGCTCGCCCAGCCACATCAGGAACATCGTACCGGTAACCAATGTCATCACCGTCGTCAGACGGAACATCATGCCCGGATCTAACACGAGCCCCTGTTGCGTTTCGAGGGCGATAGCAATACCGGTAGCCTGGAATAGCGCAAGCGCGACAGTACCGTAACGAGTGTACTGCGTAATCTTCCGGCGGCCGGCCTCCCCTTCCTTCTTCAATTGTTCTAGGCTAGGGATTGCAATGGTCATCAACTGCATGATGATCGATGCCGAAATATAGGGCATGATGCCCAAGGCAAAGATCGTGAAGCGGGATAGGGCGCCTCCAGAGAACAGATTGAATATTCCCAGAATGCCGCCTTGCTGCGAATTGAACAACTCTGCCAGCTTGGTGGGGTCGATACCCGGCACAGGTACGTGAGCACCGATACGGAAGACGATAAGCGCGCCTAAAAGGAACCAGAGTCGGCGCCAGAGGTCGCCGAACTTACCTGCCTTGCCAAGCGCAAGTGCGTCTGCTGGGGCACCGGCCACTTTTATTGCTCCTATTGCTTCTCTTAAGCGGCAGCGGCAATGTCGGCGACGGAACCGCCGGCAGCCTCGATACTAGCGCGTGCGCCCTTGGTAGCGCCAACGCCTTTAAGGTTCACCTTCCGTGTCAAATTACCGGACAGAATGACCTTGGCCGAAAAGGCATCGGCAGGAATCACGCCTGCCTGCTTCAGTGTCAGCAGATCGATATCTTCGACAGGAAGTTTATCCAGTTCGGAGAGGCGTACCTCGACATTTCGCGCAGCCGTGAGCGAGACGAAGCCGCGCTTCGGCAAGCGCCGCTGCAGAGGCATTTGACCGCCTTCGAAGCCCACCTTATGAAACCCGCCAGCACGGGACTTCTGTCCCTTGTGGCCACGGCCACCGGTCTTGCCCAGACCACTGCCGATGCCGCGCCCTGGGCGCTTTGCCGAATGCTTCGCACCATCGGCCGGTTTAATGTTGTTGAGCTGCATTAAATTAACCCTCGCACTTGACCAGATAGGCCACTTTCTTGATCATGCCGCGCACTGCCGGGGTGTCCTGGAGCTCGGCAGTGTGATTGATGCGACGCAGACCGAGTCCGCGCACCGTCGCACGGTGATCCTGTTTGGTGCCAATGACACTTTTGACGAGCGTCACCTTGATTTTCTTTTCCGCCACGATTAAGCCTCCAGGATTTCCTGAACCGACTTGCCACGCTTTGCCGCAATCTCGGCAGGCGTACTCATCGACATCAGGCCATTCAGAGTTGCCCGAACAAGGTTATATGGATTGGTGGAGCCGATCGCCTTGGCGACAACGTCGGTAACACCCATGACCTCGAATACGGCGCGCATCGGACCACCAGCGATCACGCCGGTACCCGCAGCGGCAGGCGACATCAGAACCGTCGTAGCACCGTGCTTGCCCGTTAACGGATGATGCAGTGTTCCATCACGCAAGCTGACCTTGGTGAGCTTGCGACGTGCCTCATCCATCGCTTTCTGGACCGCAACCGGAACTTCGCGTGCCTTGCCTTTACCCATACCGACGCCGCCGTCGCCATCACCAACGACCGTCAGTGCGGCAAATCCGAGAATCCGGCCACCCTTGACGACCTTGGTAACACGATTGATGGAGACCATCTTTTCGCGCAAGCCGTCGTCACGTTCATCCGTGGTCTGCTGTTGCTTTTTGGTTTGCGATTTAGCCATGTCAGTCTCGCCCTATAACCACTATTAGAATTGCAGCCCGGCTTCGCGGGCAGCATCGGCCAGCGCTTTTACACGGCCATGGTATTTGAATCCGGAACGATCAAAGGCCAACTGGGCAATCCCCTGAGCCTTTGCACGCTCGGCGATGAGTTTTCCGACCGCCTTGGCTGCTTCAACATTCCCGCCATTGGGAATCTGCTTACGCACATCAGTCTCTACAGTCGATGCGGCGGCCAGTACCTTGGTTCCACATCCGGAGTAGACTTGAGCATAAATATGGCAGTTTGTGCGATGCACGGTCAGCCTTGCGACTTTCAGCTCCGCAATCTTGGCGCGGGTTTTGCGCGCCCTGCGCAAACGAGCTACTTTCTTGTTCATGATACGGCCCTTACCTAGTTAGCCAGCAGAATTACTTCTTCTTGGTTTCCTTGATCACCACGACTTCGTCGGCATACCGAACGCCCTTGCCTTTATACGGCTCGGGGGAGCGATAGGCACGAATCTCGGCTGCAACTTGCCCGACCAATTGACGATCGATTCCCTTGATAAGAATTTCCGTCTGGGTCGGAGTTTCGACCTTGATGCCGGCAGGCATATCGTGCACAACGGGATGAGAGAATCCCAAGGAAAGGTTGAGTTTAGAACCCTGTGCTTGCGCCTTGTAGCCCACGCCGACGAGGGATAGCTTCTTTTCGAAACCCTTCGTCACGCCCGTGACCATATTATTGACTAGCGCCCGCATCGTGCCAGACATTGCCGACCCTTCAGGACGATTTGCGACAGCACGGCACACCAAGGCTTCTCCATCTTTTTCCACCGTTACGGCCGGCAGTACGAAGTGGGTAAGCGATCCGAGCGGGCCCTTCACCGTAATTTCTTTCGCCGAAAGCGCGACTTCCACACCCTTCGGCAATGCAACTGGATTCTTTGCTACGCGTGACATATGTCTCTACTCCTTAGGCCACGATGCACAGCACTTCGCCGCCGACATTGACACTGCGCGCTTTGCGATCCGTCATCACACCCTTGGGTGTCGAGACGATGGCAATGCCGAGTCCATTCATTACTTTCGGCAATTCTTCCTTGCCGCGGTAAATGCGCAGGCCAGGACGAGATACGCGCTCGATACGCTCGATGACAGGACGACCTGCATAGTATTTGAGCTCGATATCAAGCTCAGACTTGCCGCCATCCTTGCGGACCGCATATCCCTCGATATAACCCTCATCCTTTAGAACCTCGGCAATCGCCTCTTTCAGTTTTGAGGAGGGCATCGTAACGCCAACTTTCTCCGCCATTTGACCGTTGCGGATACGCGTCAGCATGTCAGCGACTGGATCAGTCATACTCATAATCGACCCTCTCCTTACCAGCTAGCCTTGGTCATACCAGGCACTTCACCGCGCATGGCAATCTCGCGCAGCTTGTTCCGGCACAACCCAAACTTCTTGAACACACCGCGCGGACGTCCGGTCAAGGCGCAACGCATGCGCTGACGTACAGGACTCGCATTGCGCGGCAACAATTGCAGCTTGAGGCGCGCCTGCATCCGCTCCTCGTCGCCGAGATTCGCATCATTGATGATCGCCATCAGCTCAGCTCTCTTTGCTGCATACTTGGCCACCAGCTTCGCACGCTTGGCCTCACGATTTTTAAGTGCTAGTTTCGCCATGATTCCCTCAGTTTTTGAAGGGGAACTTGAATGCGGACAACAACGCTTTTGCCTCCGCATCAGTCTTAGCCGTAGTAGTGATGCTGATATTCATCCCGCGCAATGCATCGATCTTGTCGTATTCGATTTCCGGAAAGATGATCTGTTCCTTGACACCGATGTTGTAGTTGCCGCGACCATCGAAACCCTTATTTCCCGGGACGCCGCGGAAGTCGCGAATACGCGGCATCGCAACGCTAATGAGGCGATCGAGAAATTCGAACATCTTGGTACCGCGCAAGGTCACCATGCACCCAATCGGATACCCCTCGCGAATCTTGAATCCGGCGATAGCCTTGCGAGCCTTGGTAACCACGGGCTTCTGGCCGGCAATCTTGGTCATGTCGCCAACCGCATTCTCGAGGACCTTCTTGTCCGCGACTGCCTCGCCGACACCCATATTGAGGGTGATCTTCGTAATCCGCGGCACTTCCATCACAGATGCGTAATTGAACTGCCCACGCAACTGCGGCATAACTTCCTGTTTGTAGAATTCTTTCAAGCGCGCCATGACTCGTCCTTACGCCTGTACCTGTTCGCCATTTGACTTGAACACCCGTACCTTGCGTCCATCTTCAAGTGTCTTGATTCCAACACGATCGCCCTTCTGCGTTGCCGGATTGAACAAGGCCACGTTCGACAGATGGATCGGCATTTCCTTCTCTTGGATGCCCCCCTGCTCGCCCTTCATCGGGTTTGGACGAACATGCTTCTTAACGCGATTAATGCCTTCGACCAGCAGCATCTCATTTTCGAGGCGACGTATCACGACGCCGCGCTTACCCTTGTCTCGGCCTGCAAGAACAACGACATCATCACCTTTGCGGATCTTTTCCATATCTCCCTCGCCTTACAGAACTTCCGGCGCAAGCGAGACGATCTTCATGAAGCGCTCGCCACGCAACTCGCGGGTAACCGGGCCAAAGATACGAGTACCGATCGGCTCAAGCTTGTTATTGAGCAGCACCGCAGCGTTTCCATCGAATTTAACGAGCGAACCATCCGCACGACGCACGCCTTTGGCAGTGCGCACGACTACGGCGTTGTACACCTCGCCCTTCTTGACGCGCCCACGCGGGGCCGCATCCTTGATGCTGACTTTAATGATGTCGCCGATTCCGGCATAACGACGCTTCGATCCACCCATCACTTTGATACACATGACGGAGCGTGCGCCCGTGTTGTCGGCAACATCGAGCCGTGACTGCATTTGAATCATTTAATCTCTCCAACTTAACGCTTACCCGATTAGGCGGATAAGCAGTCAGTTTTGGAACCCCGGCTGAATGGGGGCTAATTCCGCATCGATATAATATCTCAGCGGCCTCTAACGAAGAGGCGGGATTCTATACCCCCCGCCAGCCTCTAGTCAACATTTAATTCTTAGACCGCTCGAGCTTTTTCAAGAACCTTGGTGACGCGCCAGGCTTTGGTCTTCGCAATGGGAGCGCACTCCTCGATTTGCACCAAATCGCCGCTCGCTGCCTCAAGCCCCTCGATATGCGCATGGTACTTCTTCGAGCGGATCATAACCTTGCCAATGACTGGATGCTTGACGCGACGCTCGATAAGAACGGTTACGGTCTTCTGCATCTTGTCGCTAACCACGCGCCCTTCAAGGGTTCTACGCATCTGCTGACCAACTTCGCTCATTTTGTAGTCACCCTTTCCTGCTGGATTGTCTTGATGCGCGCAATATCCTTGCGCAGCTTGCCCAACTGACTGGTATTGCTCAACTGCTGCGTCGCGAGTTGCATGCGCAGGGAAAATTGGGCTTTGCGCAGATCGAGCAATTCCTTGCCGAGCTCGGCATCATCTTTTTTTCTCAGGTCCGTCGCTTTCATCGCTTACCCCAAATGACGCATTACAAATGTCGTGGCAATCGGCAGCTTCGCAGCGGCAAGCGCGAATGCTTCGCGGGCCAGTGCCTCATCGACGCCATCCATCTCGTAGAGAACTTTGCCAGGTTGAATCTCAGCAACCCAATACTCCGGATTGCCCTTGCCGTTACCCATACGAACTTCGGCAGGTTTCTCGGAAATCGGCTTGTCAGGGAAGATGCGAATCCAAATGCGGCCACCCCGCTTGATATGACGAGTCATTGCCCGGCGCGCTGCCTCAATTTGACGGGCCGTGAGACGGCCTCTCGCCGTTGCTTTTAGACCATACTCGCCAAAGCTGACCTTGGCACCACGGGTTGCAAGGCCGGTATTCCGGCCCTTTTGTTCCTTGCGATATTTTCTGCGTGCAGGTTGCAGCATTTGGATTACTCCTTAACATCCTGTCCAGAACTGCCCGCGCTCGACTTGCGTACGCGCTTAGCAGCTGGCTTGGCAGCAGTTTCGCCGGTAGTTTCCGGTTTTCCGGCTGCATCCGCTTCACCCTTTTTGGAGGCCCGACGGGCAGCTGCCGGCTTGCCCTCACCTTCGGCACCAGTCTTAGCAGTTCTGCGCGGGCGCTTGGCCGGTTCTTCGGCCGCCGGTTCAGAAACTGTGGCAGGAGCCTCACCACGATTCATGGTTTCGCCCTTGAAAACCCAGACCTTGATGCCGATCACTCCATAGGTTGTCTTCGCTTCGGACGTCCCATAGTCGATTTCGGCACGAAGGGTATGCAGCGGAACACGTCCCTCGCGATACCACTCAGTGCGTGCAATTTCCGCACCGTTCAGACGGCCAGAGCTCATGATCTTGATGCCTTGCGCACCGAGGCGCATCGCATTCTGCATCGCGCGCTTCATGGCACGACGGAACATGATGCGCTTCTCGAGCTGCTGAGCGATCGAATCGGCGATCAACTGCGCATCCGTTTCCGGCTTGCGGATTTCCTCGATGTTGACATGCACGGGCACACCCATGCGGCGCTGCAAATCTATCTTGAGCTGCTCGATGTCCTCGCCCTTCTTACCGATAACAACACCAGGGCGTGCGCTGAATACTGTTACGCGGGCATTTTTAGCAGGGCGTTCGATGACGACACGCCCCACCGAAGCATGCGCAAGCTTCTTCTTCAGGTAATCACGGACCTCAATATCCTCCTTGAGCATCGAGGAGAAATTCTTCGAGTTCGCAAACCAGCGCGAAGTCCAGTCACGCGTGACTGCCAAGCGAAAACCAGTCGGATGAATTTTTTGTCCCATGGATACTCCTTATTCGCCGACTGTCACGTAAATGTGGCAGGTCTGCTTGCTGATACGATTGCCACGACCCTTGGCGCGTGCAGTGAAGCGCTTGAGGACAGCCCCCTGCTCGACATGGATGCGGGTCACTTTCAGGGCATCGATATCGGCGCCACTATTGTGTTCCGCATTGGCTATCGCCGACTCAAGAACCTTCTTCACGATCCCCGCGCCCTTCTTGGGAGAAAAGGTAAGGATACTCAGAGCCTGATCGACGTTTTTCCCGCGAACGAGATCTGCCACAAGCCTGCCCTTCTGGGCCGAGAGGCGCACACCTCGCAAAATAGCGTTGGTTTCCATTGACATATTCCTTACTTCTTCGCCTTCTTGCCCGCGGCGTGACCCTTGAAGGTACGCGTCAGGGCGAACTCGCCGAGTTTATGCCCCACCATGTTCTCGGACACATAGACAGGGATATGCTGCTTTCCGTTATGGACGGCAATCGTCAGCCCGATGAAATCGGGAAGAATCGTTGAGCGACGCGACCACGTCTTGATCGGACGCTTGTCTTTGGACGCGAGAGCAGCATCAACCTTTTTCAGCAGATGATCGTCGACGAATGGGCCTTTTTTGATAGAGCGTGCCATTTTCTACCTCTTAACGCTTATGACGGCGCTGAACGATCATGCCGTCCGTGCGCTTGTTGCTACGAGTACGGTAGCCCTTGGTCGGTTGGCCCCATGGACTGACAGGCACACGACCTTCGCCGGTACGACCTTCGCCACCGCCATGGGGGTGGTCGATCGGGTTCATTGCAACACCACGGACCGTCGGACGAATACCGCGCCAACGGTTTGCACCCGCTTTACCGATCTTGCGTAGGTTGTTTTCCTCATTACCAACCTCGCCGATAGTCGCGCGGCACTCAACATGAATGCGGCGAATCTCGCCGGAACGCAAGCGAACCTGGGCATAAACACCTTCCCGCGCCAGCAGTTGGACAGAAGTGCCTGCAGCACGCGCCAATTGAGCGCCCTTGCCCGGCATCAACTCGATGCAATGAATCGTGCTACCAACAGGAATGTTCCTGATCGGCAATGTATTGCCCGGCTTGATGGGGGCCTCCGAACCGCTCATAACTTCCTGGCCGACCACCATCCCCTTCGTAGCGATGATGTAGCGGCGTTCGCCATCTGCATAGCAAAGCAAAGCAATATTTGCGGAACGATTGGGATCGTATTCAAGCCGCTCAACTTTGGCTACGATGCCATCCTTGTTGCGCTTGAAATCGACCACACGATAATGCTGCTTGTGGCCACCGCCCTTATGACGCGTGGTGATATGGCCATGGTTGTTCCGACCGGCCTTATTCGACTGCTTCTCTGTCAGCGAATCGAGCGGACGCCCCTTATGAAGGTTAGGATTAACAACCTTCACCAGTGCACGGCGACCCGCCGAAGTGGGCTTAACTTTAACGAGTGCCATTATGCAGCCCCCTCAGCAAAGTTGATTTCCTGGCCAGCCTCGAGCGTCACGAAAGCCTTCCGCACGTCACTGCGACGGCCCATCGTGCGCCCGAACCGCTTAATCTTGCCCTTGGCGTTCGCAACTTGCACCGAATTAACCTTGACATTGAAGAGCAACTCGACAGCCGCCTTGATTTCGGGTTTAGTGGCATCCGGAGTAACGACAAAAATGACTTGATTGTTGCGCTCAGCCACCATAGTCGCTTTTTCTGAAATCTGCGGCGCCAGCAAAATCTGTAGCAAACGTTCTTGATTGAATTGAGTAGCGCTCATCCCAGCAGCTCCTCCAGTTTTGCCACGGCGCCCTTGGTCATCAGAACACGCGGAAAGCGGATCAGTGACAAGGGGTCGGCATGTTTCGGCTCCAGGATCAGCACGTTCGGCAAATTTCTAGAAGCCAACATCAAATTATCGTCAATCTCGTCAGTGAGCAGGAGGGCAGATTCGACTCCCATACCCTTGAGCTTCTGTACGACTAGCTTGGTTTTCGGGGCCTCGACGGTAAAGTTTTCCACTACCGCCAACCGGTCCTCACGTGCAAGCTGAGAAAGGATCGCCGCAATGCCCGCACGGTACATCTTGCGATTTACCTTGTGGGAAAAGTTTTCATCCGGAGTGTTCGGAAATGCACGACCACCACCTCGCCACAGCGGGCTTGCCGTCGTGCCGATTCGCGCGCGACCCGTACCTTTCTGGCGCCACGGCTTCTTCGTGCTGTGACGCACTTCGGAACGTGTCATCTGCGCCCGATTACCCGCTCGCGCATTTGCTTGGTAAGCAACTACGACCTGATGCACCAAAGACTCGTTGTAGTCGCGACCAAAGAGGCTGTCAGAGACACTCACAGCCGCATCCGCCTTGCCCTGCCCATTAATTAGTTTCAGTTCCATGAGCGCCTCACTTACCAGCCCGCACCGACTTTACTGCCGGACGGATAACCACATCACCACCACGAGCGCCCGGAACTGCACCCTTGATCAAGAGGAGTTGACGCGCTTCATCAACGCGCACCACCTCGAGACCCTGGGTCGTACACTTGACATCACCCAAATGTCCAGCCATGCGCTTACCCGGGAAAACGCGTCCAGGATCCTGCGCCATGGAAATCGAACCAGGGGAATTATGCGACACAGAGTTTCCGTGCGAGGCACGGTTGGATGAAAAGTTGTGACGCTTAATCGAACCCGAGAATCCCTTACCGATTGAGGTCCCCGTTACGTCAACTTTCTGGCCAACGGTAAACATGGAAACCGGCAGAACGTCGCCCAGAGCGTAGCTCTCGCCACCCACATCTTCGACACGAAACTCTGCGAGCAGTGTTCCTGCCTCGACACCAGCCTTGGCAAGGTGCCCGGCAGCCGCCTTATTCACTCGAGATGCGCGACGCTTGCCAAAGGCAACCTGTACAGCCGCATAACCGTCGGCTTCAGGCGTCTTGATTTGCGTTACGCGATTGTTCGACACGTCGAGCACAGTTACCGGGATGGAAGTGCCATCCTCGGCAAATACGCGCGTCATGCCGACCTTGCGTCCTACAAGGCCTATAGTCATTTTATTCTCCTAAATCCGGCTACGATTGGCCGGGTTCGCGAAAACATTTCAACTCGCCCGAACAGCCGGGCACTACGGATACTTCTTATTACTGCAGCTTGATCTCGACATCGACGCCGGCCGGTAGGTCCAGCTTCATCAATGCATCCACGGTTTTATCCGTCGGATCAATGATATCCATCAGGCGCAAATGGGTGCGGATCTCGAATTGATCACGCGAAGTCTTGTTCACATGGGGCGAGCGCAGGATGTTGTAGCGCTCAATCCTGGTCGGCAGCGGTACCGGGCCGCGAACAACTGCACCCGTACGCTTGGCAGTATCCACAATCTCCAAAGCCGACTGGTCAATCAGACGGTAATCGAACGCTTTGAGGCGAATGCGGATTTTCTGATTCTGCATGACAATCAATCCTTAAAGAGCACAAGGCCGAAAAGCCTCAAAAAGCGAAAGGGCGGGATTATCCTGCCCTTTCGCAAAAAAAGCAATACTTTTTACTCGATGATTTTTGCGACGACGCCGGCGCCGACGGTGCGGCCACCTTCGCGGATCGCGAAGCGCAGACCATCTTCCATCGCGATCGGCGCAATCAGCTTCACCGTCATCTGCACGTTGTCGCCAGGCATCACCATCTCAACGCCCGCCGGCAGTTCGCACGCACCAGTCACGTCCGTGGTGCGGAAGTAGAACTGCGGACGATAGCCGTTGAAGAACGGGGTGTGACGACCGCCTTCGTCCTTCGACAGGACGTACACTTCCGCCTGGAAGTGGGTGTGCGGGGTGATGGAGCCCGGCTTGGCCAGCACTTGGCCACGCTCGACTTCTTCACGCTTGGTGCCGCGCAGCAGCACGCCGACGTTGTCGCCCGCCTGACCCTGGTCGAGCAGCTTGCGGAACATCTCGACGCCGGTGCAGGTGGTCTTCTGGGTCGGACGGATGCCGACGATCTCGATTTCTTCGCCAACCTTGACGATGCCACGCTCGACACGACCGGTCACGACGGTGCCGCGGCCCGAGATCGAGAACACGTCTTCGATCGGCATCAGGAACGGCTTATCGATGGCCCGCTCGGGGGTCGGGATGTAGCTGTCCAGCGCTTCGGCCAGCTTGAGGATGGCGCCTTCGCCGATCTCGCCTTTGTCGCCTTCCATGGCCTTGAGCGCAGAGCCCTTGACGATCGGGATGTCGTCACCCGGAAAGTCGTACTTGGAGAGCAGCTCGCGCACTTCCATCTCGACCAGCTCGAGCAGTTCGGCATCGTCAACCATGTCGCACTTGTTCATGAAGACGATGATGTAGGGCACGCCCACCTGGCGCGCCAGCAGGATGTGCTCGCGGGTCTGCGGCATCGGGCCGTCAGCAGCCGACACCACCAGAATGGCACCGTCCATCTGGGCGGCACCGGTGATCATGTTCTTGACGTAGTCGGCGTGGCCCGGGCAGTCAACGTGCGCGTAGTGACGCGTCGCCGTCTCATATTCAACGTGCGCCGTGTTGATGGTAATGCCGCGCGCTTTCTCTTCCGGCGCCGCATCGATCTCGTCGTACTTCTTCGCCTCGCCGCCAAACTTCGACGACAGAATCGTCGTGATCGCCGCCGTCAACGTCGTCTTGCCATGATCCACGTGCCCAATCGTCCCCACGTTCACGTGCGGCTTGGTACGCTCAAATTTGCCTTTTGCCATGATTTGCTTCCTAGATAAAGAACAGGGTTATTTCTTGTTGATTACCGCTTCGGCGACGTTCTTCGGCGCCTCGCTATAGTGCTTGAATTCCATCGAGTAAGTAGCACGCCCCTGCGTCAGGGAGCGAAGCTGCGTCGAATAGCCGAACATCTCCGCCAAGGGGACTTCAGCCTTGATCGCTTTGATACCGCCCGGCACATCTTCCATACCCTGAACCATGCCACGACGACCCGAGAGGTCGCCCATGACGTTGCCCATGTAATCCTCGGGTGTCTCGACCTCGACTGACATCATCGGCTCGAGCAGTACCGGGTTGGCTTTGCGCATCGCATCCTTGAAGGCCATCGATGCTGCCATCTTGAACGCGTTTTCATTCGAGTCGACATCGTGATAGGAGCCGTCGAACAAGGTGACCTTGACATCGACCACCGGGAAGCCCGCGAGGACTCCGTTCGGCAGAGTTTCTTGCAGGCCTTTATCGACGGCCGGAATGTATTCGCGCGGCACGACACCACCCTTGATGGCATCGACGAACTCGTAGCCCTTGCCCTGCTCGTTCGGTTCGAGCTTGATCCAAACGTGACCATACTGACCGCGTCCACCGGACTGCTTGACGAACTTGCCCTCCTGCTCGACCGCCTTTCGAATCGCTTCACGGTAGGCCACCTGCGGGGCGCCGATGTTGGCCTCCACCCCGAACTCGCGCTTCATACGATCGACGATGATCTCGAGGTGCAGCTCGCCCATACCGGAAATAATGGTCTGACCCGACTCCTCGTCGGTACGCACACGGAAGGACGGATCTTCCTGAGCCAGTCGGTTGAGCGCAATACCCATCTTCTCCTGGTCGGCCTTTGTCTTGGGCTCGACAGCGATATGGATCACCGGCTCAGGGAACTCCATGCGCTCGAGGGTGATGACTTTATCGAGCTGACACAATGTTTCACCTGTAGTCGCCTCCTTAAGACCTACCGCTGCTGCGATATCACCGGCACGCACTTCCTTGATTTCCTCGCGGTTGTTAGCGTGCATCTGCAGGATTCGACCGATACGCTCCTTACGGCCCTTGACCGGGTTATAAATGGTATCGCCTGAATTGAGAACGCCGGAGTAAACGCGGAAAAATGTGAGCTGACCGACGAAGGGGTCAGTCATGATCTTGAAGGCCAGGGCAGCAAACGGCTCCTCGTCCGCAGCCTTACGCTCGCCTTCGGACTCATCTTCGAGAATACCCTTGACCGGCGGGATATCGACAGGCGAAGGCATCAACTCGACGACAGCGTCGAGCATGGCCTGTACGCCCTTGTTCTTGAAGGCGGAGCCACAAAGCATCGGTACGATCTCGCCTGCGATGGTACGCTGCCGCAACGCCTTCTTGACATCATCCTCGGAAAGGTCTCCCTCCTCGAGGTACTTGTTCATTAGGTCCTCGGAAGCCTCGGCAGCCGCCTCGAGCATTTTCTCGCGCCACTCATTACAGGTATCGACCAGGTCGGCCGGGATGTCGCCGTAGGTAAACTTGGTACCTTGCGATGCATCATCCCATATGACGGCCTTCATCTTGATCAGATCAACCACGCCCTCGAACTTGTCCTCGGCACCGATCGGCACCTGGATCGGGATCGGGTTGGCCTTGAGGCGCTCGCGCATTTGATCGTGCACCTTGAAGAAGTTGGCGCCGGTACGGTCCATCTTGTTCACGAATGCGAGGCGCGGCACACCATACTTGTTGGCCTGACGCCAAACCGTTTCGGATTGCGGCTGCACACCACCCACAGCACAGTAGACCATGCACGCCCCATCGAGCACGCGCATCGAACGCTCCACCTCGATGGTGAAGTCCACGTGCCCCGGGGTATCAATGATGTTGACGCGATGCTCTTGGAAATTACCGCCCATGCCCTTCCAGAAGCAGGTAGTGGCCGCAGAGGTGATGGTGATCCCGCGCTCCTGCTCCTGCTCCATCCAGTCCATGGTAGCGGCACCGTCATGCACCTCACCGATCTTGTGATTGACGCCGGTGTAGAACAGGATGCGCTCGGTAGTCGTCGTCTTGCCGGCATCGATATGCGCCGAAATGCCGATATTGCGATAGCGCTCAATAGGAGTCTTGCGGGCCACTTGGGTTACCTGTCTTTCTCATCCCGTACCGCTGAGCACCACCTTCCAGACGGCACCCTGCAGCATGTAAACAAATAAAGCCGCCGGCACCAGGCCAGCGGCACGCGAACATCAAAATCAGAAACGGAAATGCGAGAATGCCTTGTTGGCTTCTGCCATACGATGCACTTCCTCGCGCTTCTTCATTGCGGCACCGCGACCTTCGGCCGCCTCGAGCAACTCGGTGGCAAGACGCTGATCCATCGACTTCTCACTGCGCTTGCGCGCCGCTTCGCGAATCCAGCGCATCGAGAGCGCCAGACGACGCGACGGACGAACCTCGACAGGTACCTGATAGTTGGCACCACCGACTCGACGGCTCTTGACCTCGACCACAGGCTTGACGTTGTTGATCGCCAGCGCAAAGACCTCGACAGGATCCTTGCCACTTTTCTTGGAGATCACATCGAACGCACCATAGACAATACGCTCGGCAACCGACTTCTTGCCGCTCGTCATGATGACATTCACAAACTTGGAAACTTCGACATTGCCGAACTTCGGGTCGGGCAGAATATCGCGCTTCGGAACTTCTCTACGACGTGGCATGGATAACCTCTCTTGCCGATCAAATACTAAGTGTTAGGCCTTCTTCGGGCGCTTGGCGCCATATTTCGAACGCGACTGCTTGCGATCTTTGACGCCCTGAGTATCCAGACTGCCGCGCACAATGTGATAGCGCACGCCCGGCAAATCCTTCACTCGACCGCCACGAATCAACACAACCGAGTGCTCCTGCAGGTTATGCCCCTCGCCGCCGATGTAGGAAATGACCTCAAACCCATTCGTTAGACGAACTTTGGCGACCTTACGTAGCGCCGAGTTCGGCTTCTTAGGCGTCGTGGTATAGACACGCGTACACACCCCGCGTTTCGCCGGGCAACTATCCAAGGCCGGAACCTTGCTTTTGGTCTTTTCCGCTTGACGCGGCTTGCGCACAAGCTGGTTAATGGTTGGCATATTAATCGTTCCTGATTCTTCGATCGCTTTAAATAGAAGCCCGCTCTCGCTCAATGGAGCGAAAAAGAGGCGGAATTATATTGATACTCTGACTCCGCGTCAACCAGGTTGCACATCCGATGCAACCCCAGTCTCAACGTTTTCCATCATCGGGGCAGCAACTTCGAAACTGCCCGCCGCCATATCCTCGCCGACATCCTGCGTGTGGCGTGACCGGTGGTAAGCCAAGCCCGTCCCGGCAGGGATGAGTCGGCCCACAATCACGTTTTCCTTCAAGCCGCGCAACTCGTCACGCTTACCCATGATCGCCGCCTCGGTCAGGACGCGCGTCGTCTCCTGGAAGGAGGCTGCGGAAATGAACGAGTCGGTGGACAAACTGGCCTTGGTAATGCCCAGCAACATGAACTGGAACTCGGCAGGACGCTTACCTTCTGCAGTCAGCTTGTCGTTTTCATCGAGAACCTCGGAACGCTCAACCTGTTCCTCACGGATGAAACGGGAATCCCCGGGCTCGGTAATCACAACGCGGCGAAGCATTTGGCGGACGATCACCTCGATATGCTTGTCGTTGATTTTGACGCCCTGCAAGCGATACACATCCTGTACTTCGTCGATGATGTAGCGCGCAAGCTCTTCCACGCCCTTCAGGCGCAAGATGTCGTGCGGATCTACCGGGCCATCGACAATGACCTCGCCTTTATTGACGACCTGACCGTCGTGGGCCATGACGTGCTTGTCCTTCGGGATCAGGTACTCGTGGACGGTGCCATCCGGCTCGGATATGACCAAGCGCTGCTTACCCTTGGTGTCCTTGCCGAAGGAAATCGTACCGGTCACCTCGGCCAGCATGCCAGCATCCTTGGGCGAGCGGGCTTCGAACAGTTCTGCAACGCGCGGCAGGCCGCCGGTAATGTCGCGGGTTTTCGCCGACTCCTGGGGAATGCGTGCAAGAATCTCGCCAACGCTAACGGTCTGTCCGTCCTTGACGGTAATGATCGATCCCACGTGGAAGGTAATCGCAACTGCATGGTCCGTGCCGTGAATCTTCACTTCCTGACCGGACTCATCCAAAAGCTTAACCTGCGGCCGCAACCCCTTGGCTTGTGCCTTCCCCCCTCGTTTCGGATCGATGACTACGAGCGTCGACAAGCCGGTCACTTCGTCCATCTGTTCGGCAACGGTCACGCCCTTCTCGACGTTCTCGAAGCGGACGATACCCGCATATTCGGTCACGATCGGCCGTGTATGGGGATCCCAGTTCGCCAATTGGACGCCAGCCTTGACCTGCAACCCGTCACCGACCATCAGCGTGGCGCCGTAGGGAACCTTGTGGCGCTCGCGCTCTCTGCCATGGTCATCGACGATCAGCACCTCTGCGGAGCGAGCGATGACTATCTTTTCATCTTTCGGGTTAGTCACGTAACGCATCGTGGCCGAGAAGCGTACCGTACCTGCGCTCTTCGCCTCGATTTGGCTCTGTGCGGCGGCACGCGATGCCGCACCGCCGACGTGGAACGTCCGCATCGTCAGCTGGGTACCGGGCTCGCCGATCGACTGCGCTGCGATCACGCCGACAGCTTCACCGGAATTCACCAGCATGCCACGGCCTAGATCGCGGCCATAGCACTTTGCGCAAAGGCCATAGCGCGTTTCGCACGTCAGAGGAGTGCGCACTTGCACCTCATCAATGCCAAGCTTTTCTATAGTGTCGACGGCATCTTCGTCGAGCAGCGTTCCGGCTGCATAGAGCACGCCTTGTGTATCCGGATCGAGAATATCCGCAACGGCAACTCGGCCGAGGATCCGCTCGCGCAGAGGCTCGACCACCTCGCCGCCCTCGACAAGCGCCTTCATGACGAAGCCGTTTTGCGTGCCGCAATCGTCTTCGGTCACTACGAGATCCTGGGTCACATCCACCAGACGCCGGGTGAGATAGCCTGAGTTAGCGGTTTTAAGCGCCGTATCCGCAAGACCTTTACGCGCACCGTGGGTCGAAATGAAGTATTGCAGGACATTCAGCCCCTCACGGAAGTTCGTCGTGATCGGAGTCTCGATAATGGAGCCATCCGGCTTCGCCATCAGGCCGCGCATGCCAGCCAACTGACGAATCTGCGCAGCGGAGCCGCGGGCACCGGAGTCGGCCATCATGTAAATCGAGTTGAAGGAATCCTGAGTAACTTCCTTGCCGGTGACATCACGCACCTTCTGATGCTGAAGCTGGTCCATCATCGCCTTGGCCACCTGGTCGCCAGCGCGGCCCCAGATGTCCACAACCTTGTTGTAGCGCTCGCCAACGGTTACAAGGCCGGATGTATATTGCTTCTCGATTTCCTTCACCTCGGCTTCAGCCGCCTCGATGATGCCATGCTTCTGGCCAGGAACCAGCATGTCGTCGATGCAGATCGAAATTCCACCACGGGTCGCCAGTCGGAATCCGGCTTGCATCAGCTTGTCGGCGAAGACGACTGTTTCCTTGAGGCCACAGCGACGGAAGCTCTCGTCGATCAGCTTGGATATCTCTTTCTTTTTCAGCGGCTTGTCGATTACCTTGAACGGCAGCCCCTTCGGCAGAATCTCGGACAGGATGGCGCGTCCCGCGGTCGTCGAATAACGTGTGACCTTTTCCTGCCAGCCGTCGCCGTTGCGGTCGTATTCGCGAATTCTCACCGAAATACGAGCATGCAGGTCTATCTGCCGCGACTCGACTCCGCGCAGCACCTCGCTGATATCGACGAAGGCCATGCCGGTGCCGGGTGCCGCAGCATTCTCGCGTGTCGCGTAGTAAAGGCCGAGGACCACGTCCTGTGACGGCACGATGATCGGCGCGCCGTTGGCGGGCGACAGAACGTTGTTCGATGCCAACATCAGGGTACGCGCCTCCATCTGGGCTTCCAGCGACAGCGGCACGTGCACGGCCATCTGGTCGCCGTCGAAGTCGGCGTTGAATGCTGTACAGACCAGCGGATGCAGTTGGATGGCTTTGCCCTCGATCAGCGTCGGCTCGAAAGCCTGGATGCCGAGGCGGTGCAGCGTCGGGGCACGGTTTAGCATCACCGGATGCTCGCGGATCACCTCTTCGAGGATATCCCAGACCACCGGCGTTTCCTGTTCCACTTCCTTCTTGGCGGCCTTGATGGTGCTGGCAATGCCCATCTTCTCCAAGCGCTCGAAGATGAACGGCTTGAACAGTTCGAGCGCCATCTTCTTCGGCAGGCCGCACTGGTGCAGCTTGAGCTGCGGGCCGACGACGATCACGGAGCGACCCGAATAGTCGACGCGCTTACCCAGCAGGTTCTGACGGAAACGGCCGCCCTTGCCCTTGATCATGTCGGCAAGCGATTTCAACGGCCGTTTGTTGGCTCCCGTCATTGCCTTGCCGCGACGTCCGTTGTCGAGCAGGGAGTCCACCGCTTCTTGCAGCATGCGCTTTTCGTTGCGTACGATGATATCGGGAGCCTTCAGTTCCAGCAGCCGCTTCAGGCGGTTGTTGCGGTTGATGACGCGGCGATACAGGTCATTGAGGTCGGAGGTCGCAAAACGGCCGCCGTCGAGCGGCACCAACGGACGCAAATCCGGCGGCAATACGGGCAGAACCTCGAGGATCATCCATTCGGGCTTGATGCCGGACTGCTGGAAGGCCTCGAGCACTTTCAAGCGCTTGGCGAACTTCTTGATCTTCGCCTCGGAACCTGTCGCCTGAAGATCATTGCGCAGGGTTTCAATCTCGTGGGCAAGATCAAGCGAACGCAGGAGTTCGCGTACGCCTTCAGCACCCATCACAGCGGTGAACTCGTCGCCATACTCCTCAACCTTGGCGAGAAAGTCGTCCTCAGTCAGTAATTGGGCGCGCGACAAGGGCGTCATGCCGGGATCCACTACGACGTAGGCTTCGAAATAGAGCACGCGCTCGATATCACGCAGCGTCATGTCGAGCACCATGCCAAGGCGGCTCGGCAGGCTCTTCAGGAACCAGATATGGGCAACGGGGGAGGCCAACTCGATATGGCCCATCCTCTCGCGGCGCACCTTGGCCTGCGTCACCTCCACGCCACACTTTTCGCAGATTACGCCACGGTGCTTGAGTCGCTTGTACTTGCCGCACAAGCACTCGTAATCCTTCACCGGACCAAAGATCTTCGCGCAGAAGAGGCCGTCGCGCTCAGGTTTGAAAGTGCGGTAGTTGATGGTCTCGGGCTTTTTGACTTCGCCGTAGGACCAGGAACGAATCTTGTCGGGCGACGCAAGACTGATCGTAATTGCGTCGAACTCCTCTTCCTGCGTGACTTGCTTGAACAGATCGAGCAGTGCTTTCATGATTTAACTCCTGTCGCGGGTCGAGGGATGATCAATAGCGTTCCAGATCGATGTCAATGGCCAGGGAACGGATTTCCTTGACCAGGACATTGAACGATTCCGGCATGCCCGCATCAATTTTGTGTTCGCCCTTGACGATATTTTCGTAGACTTTAGTACGTCCGGCCACGTCGTCGGATTTGACAGTCAGCATCTCTTGCAGGGTATAAGAGGCACCGTACGCTTCGAGCGCCCAGACCTCCATCTCGCCGAAACGCTGGCCACCGAATTGTGCCTTGCCGCCGAGAGGCTGCTGCGTGACGAGGCTGTATGGGCCCGTCGAACGAGCATGCATCTTGTCGTCGACCAGATGGTGCAGCTTGAGCACATGCATGTAACCGACTGTTACTGGACGCTCAAAGGCTTCACCCGTACGACCGTCGTATAGGGTCACCTGGGTCTTCATAGGGGTCATCTTGAGACGTCCAGCCACTTCGTCCGGGAAAGCCAGATCGAGCATCGAGCGAATTTCCTCTTCCTTGGCGCCATCGAACACCGGTGTAGCGAACGGAACCCCGCCCTTGAGGTTGGCTGCTAGTTCGAGAATTTCCTTGTCAGACAGCTCGTTAATGCCGGCGGCACGCCCAGAGGCGTTATAGACTTTATCCAGCAATTTGCGCAGGTCGGCCACAGCTGCCTGTTGCTTGAGCATCTGGTTGATCTTTTCTCCCAAGCCCTTGGCTGCCCAGCCTAGGTGTGCTTCGAGAATCTGACCGATGTTCATCCGTGACGGCACGCCCAACGGGTTCAGCACGATGTCGACGGGGGTGCCGTCTTCCATGTGGGGCATATCCTCGACCGGCACGATCTTCGAAACCACGCCCTTGTTTCCGTGGCGGCCGGCCATCTTGTCACCAGGCTGCAGGCGTCGCTTGACCGCGAGGTAAACCTTCACCATCTTCTGCACCCCGGGTGGCAACTCGTCACCCTGGGTCAGCTTCTTCTTCTTCGCCTCGAAAGCGACGTCGAAGTCCTTACGGGTCTGGTCGATGCTGTCACGCAGGCTTTCGAGCTGCTGCTGTGCCTCCTCGTCTGCCAGGCTGATGTCGAACCAGTGGTAATGCTCGAGACTGGCCAGATAGTCCTTGGTGATCTTGCTGCCCTTGGCCAGCTTCTTCGGTCCCTTGTTTGCCGTCTTGCCGCTCAGCAGCTTCTCGATACGGGCAAACGTATCGCGCTCGACGATACGCATCTGGTCGGCCAGATCGAGCTTGTAGCTCTTCAACATGTCATCGATGATCGACTGGGCGCGCACGTCGCGCTCGATGCCTTCGCGCGTGAACACCTGCACGTCGATGACCGTGCCAGACATGCCAGAGGGTACACGCAACGAGGTGTCCTTCACGTCGGAGGCTTTCTCGCCGAAGATTGCGCGCAGCAGCTTTTCCTCAGGCGTCAGCTGGGTCTCGCCCTTCGGCGTCACCTTGCCGACCAGTACGTCGCCCGCCTCGACCTCGGCACCGATGTAGACGATGCCGGCCTCATCCAAGCGGGAGAGTTGCGCCTCGCCCAGCGTGGCGATATCGCGCGTAATTTCCTCCGGCCCGAGCTTGGTGTCGCGCGCAACGACCGTCAGTTCTTCGATATGGATCGAAGTAAAGCGGTCCTCGGCCACCACGCGCTCGGAGATGAGGATTGAGTCCTCGAAGTTGTAGCCGTTCCAAGGCATGAACGCGACGCGCATGTTCTGGCCGAGAGCCAGTTCACCCAGATCGGTAGAGGCGCCATCCGCGACGACATCGCCCTTGGCAATCACATCGCCGACCTTGACGATGGGGCGCTGGTTGATGTTGGTGTTCTGGTTCGAGCGGGTGTACTTGATCAGGTTGTAGATATCGACACCCACTTCGCCGGGTACGGTCTCATCGTCGTTCACGCGCACCACGATACGGTTCGCATCGATGTAATCGACGATGCCGCCGCGTAGCGCCTGCACCGCCGTACCGGAGTCGACCGCCACGGTCCGCTCGATGCCGGTACCCACCAGCGCCTTTTCCGGGCGCAGACAGGGAACGGCTTGGCGCTGCATGTTTGCGCCCATCAACGCACGGTTCGCGTCGTCATGCTCGAGGAAGGGAATCAAGGAAGCGGCGACGGAAACGATCTGTCCCGGCGCGATATCCATGTACTGGACTTCGGCCGGCTCCTTCAGTTCGAATTCGCCCTTGAAGCGGCAGGACACCAACTCGTCTACGAGCATGCCTTTCTTATCGAGTTGGGCGTTCGCCTGGGCGATGATGTACTTGCCTTCCTCGATCGCTGAGAGGTAGACGATCTCGTCGGCGACGCGACCGTTCTCCACCTTGCGATAGGGGGTTTCGAGGAAACCATACTCGTTGGTGCGTGCGTACAGCGCCAGAGAGTTGATCAGGCCGATGTTCGGGCCCTCCGGCGTCTCAATCGGGCAAACGCGGCCGTAGTGTGTCGGATGCACGTCGCGCACCTCGAAGCCAGCGCGCTCGCGGGTCAGGCCGCCCGGACCAAGCGCCGAGACGCGGCGCTTGTGCGTGATTTCAGACAACGGGTTGGTCTGATCCATGAACTGCGACAGCTGCGAGGAGCCGAAGAACTCCTTGATTGCAGCCGAGATCGGTTTGGCATTAATCAAGTCGTGGGGCATCAGGTTGTCGCTCTCGGCCTGGTTGAGGCGCTCCTTGACGGCGCGCTCTACGCGGACAAGGCCTGCGCGGAACTGGTTCTCAGCGAGTTCGCCGACCGAACGTACGCGACGGTTGCCGAGGTGGTCGATGTCATCGACCTCTCCGCGGCCGTTGCGCAGTTCGACGAGGATGCGAATGACGTCAACGATATCCTCATTGGAGAGCACGCCCGAGCCGACCAAATCTTCGCGTCCGACGCGGCGGTTGAACTTCATGCGGCCAACGGCGGAAAGGTCGTAACGCTCTTCGGAATAGAAAAGACCGTGGAACAGCGATTCGACCGCATCCTCTGTTGGCGGCTCACCGGGACGCATCATGCGATAGATGGCGACACGCGCCGCCCACTGATCGGCGGTTTCATCTGCACGCAGAGTCTGCGAAATGTAGGGGCCGCGATCAAGGTCGTTGATATACAGAGTCTTCAGATCCTCGACGCCGTTCTCGGCCAGCTTGGCAAGCAGGCTATCGGTGATTTCGTCATTGGCGTTCGCGAGAATCTCGCCGGTTTCGGCGTTCACTACGTTCTGGGCGATCACGCGTCCAAGCAGGAAATCGTCAGGTACGGCGATCTTCTTGATCCCGGCGTCCGCCAGTTCGCGGATATGCTTGGCGGTGATGCGCTTGTCCTTGGCGACGATGACCTTGCCGGACTTGTCGTGAATATCGAACTTTGCAACTTCGCCACGCAGGCGCTCCGGAACCACCTCGAACTGAATGCCCTTCTTGGTCAGATGGAAGCTGTCAGTATCGAAGAAGGTGGCAAGAATCTGCTCGGCGGACAGGCCGATCGCCTTGAGCAGAATCGTGACCGGCATCTTGCGACGGCGGTCTACGCGGAAGTACAACAGGTCCTTCGGGTCGAACTCGAAGTCGAGCCAGGAGCCGCGATAGGGGATGATACGTGCCGAGAACAGCAGCTTGCCTGAACTGTGCGTCTTGCCCTTGTCGTGCTCGAAGAAGACACCAGGGGAACGATGCAGCTGCGAGACGATGACGCGCTCTGTACCGTTGATGACGAAAGAACCCGTGGTGGTCATGAGCGGGATCTCGCCCATGTAGACTTCCTGTTCCTTCACCTCCTTGACCTTTTCGCTGCTGCTTTCGCGGTCGAGGATCACCAGGCGCACCTTGGCGCGCAGCGGGGAAGCGAAGGTCAGGCCGCGCTGCTGGCATTCCTTCACATCGAAGGCCGGCTCGCCCAGGCGATACTCGACGAACTCAAGGCGAGCTGCGCCAGAGTGCGCAACGATCGGGAAAATCGAGCTGAAGGCAGCCTGCAATCCCTGGCTCCTGCGGCTCGGCGGCGGAACATCCACCTGCAGGAAGTGCGTATAGGACTCCAACTGGGTCGCCAGTAGAAAGGGGACGTCCAGCACGTTTGCGCGCTTGGCAAAACTCTTGCGGATGCGCTTTTTCTCGGTGTACGAGTAGGCCATGTTCGCTCCGACAGTCAGGATTCAGGGATCAACGATCCGCTACGCCCGGGTAGGGGCTCGCGAATTTCTGATCACTAAAACCTGAACCGCTCAAAATGATCTTTTCCGAAAATTCCAATGCAGAAGGGCTGGCAGCCCGAAACGGACCGCCAGCCCATGACAGCGGCAAAGTTACTTGACTTCGACCTTGGCGCCGGCGTCTTCCAACTGCTTCTTGAGGGCCTCTGCGTCGGCCTTCGGGATGCCTTCCTTGACAGGCTTCGGGGCGCCATCGACGAGGTCCTTGGCTTCCTTGAGGCCCAGGCCGGTGGCGGCGCGGACGACCTTGATGACCTCGACCTTCTTCTCGCCGGCTGCGGCGAGGACGACGGTGAACTCGGTCTTCTCTTCCGCGGCGGGGGCGGCACCGCCAGCGGCGGGGGCCGCGACGGCGACAGCGGCAGCGGCGGCGGAAACGCCAAACTTCTCTTCCATCTCCTTGATCAGCTCGGAGAGCTCGAGGACGGTCATGCCGGCGATGGCATCGAGGATTTCAGCTTTGCTAACAGCCATGATTACAACTCCTGAATGAATATTGGTTCAAAAAACGATTACGCAGCCTCTTTGGCGTCGCGCACAGCAGCAAGACCCCGGACGAACTTGGTCGGGATTTCGTTGAGCGTACGGACGAACTGGGCGATCGGTGCCTGCATCGTGCCAAGCAACTTGGACAGCAGCTCTTCGCGGCTCGGCATCGAAGCCAGCGCCTTGACACCCTCTGCGTCCATGACGTAGTTGGGCATGGCGCCTGCCTTAATGACAAGCTTCTGATTAGCTTTGCCAAAGTCGTTCAACAATTTGGCAGCGGCCACCGGATCCGTAGAAATGCCATAGATCAGGGGGCCGACCATCTTGTCGGCAAGCCCCTCGAACGGCGTTCCGGTCACGGCACGACGCACGAGAGTGTTTTTCAGCACACGCAGGTACACACCTTCCTTGCGCGCGTTGGCACGCAAGGTCGTGATATCACCCACCTCGAGACCACGGTACTCGGCGACGATGATCGACTGGGCGTTCGCAACTTCTGCGGACACCTCGGCGACTACCGCCTTCTTGTCGTCAAGATTGAGACCCACGGTCAACTCCTCTTACAAGCTCCAACGCCGAAAAGTCGGCGCTGGCGATACGGCGACCTTCATTCAGGAATCGAGATTCCCGTCTTCGGGTAACGCCATCTACGCTGGCTGTTGCGCTGCTACGCCGTTGCCGACACCTCATTGCAACACTTAAGTCCTTACGGACACCTGCGGTCTTTGACAACCCGCTGCCGCCAAACTGGCCGGCAACGGCCCAAAGTTCTTTATGCCTGCGGCGCAACCAGGCTGGCCTGATCCACGCGCACCCCGGCACCCATCGTCGAGGACACCGAGACCTTCTTTAGGTACTGTCCTTTCGCTGCGGCGGGCTTCGCCTTATTGAGCGCATCGATGAGAGCAGTCATGTTCTGCTGCAGCTGATCGACGGAAAACGAAGCACGGCCGATGGTGCACATCACGATGCCGGCCTTGTCGGTGCGGTACTGCACCTGACCCGCCTTGGCGTTCTTCACCGCGTTCGTCACGTCCATGCTGACGGTGCCGACCTTCGGGTTCGGCATCAGGCCGCGCGGACCGAGAATCTGGCCGAGTTGGCCGACCACCTTCATCGCATCGGGCGTGGCGATGCAGACATCGAAATCGATCGAGCCGCCTTTGACTGTCGCAGCGAGATCGTCGAAACCGACGATATCGGCGCCCGCGGCCTTGGCCTCATCGGCCTTGGCACCCTGGGCGAACACGGCAACGCGCACGGACTTGCCGGTGCCGGCAGGAAGGACGACGGAGCCGCGCACCACCTGGTCGGACTTACGTGCATCGATGCCAAGATTGACCGCCACATCGACGGACTCATTGAACTTGGCAGTCGCGGCTTCTTTCACCATCGTCAAGGCTTCAGCCAGGGGATAGTTCTTGTTGCGGTCGACCTTGGCGCGAGCGGCCAGAATACGCTTCGAATGCTTCGCCATGTCACAGGCCCTCCACGGTGATGCCCATGCTGCGGGCGCTTCCCGCGATGGTGCGCACTGCCGCGTCCATGTCGGCGGCAGTCAGATCCTTCATCTTGGTCTTGGCGATTTCCTCGGCCTGCGCACGAGTGATCTTGCCGACCTTGTCAGTATGCGGCTTCGGCGAGCCCTTCTGGATGCCGGCCGCCTTCTTGATGAGGATCGTCGCCGGCGGCGTCTTCATGATGAACGTGAAGGACTTGTCCGCATAGGCGGTAATCACGCACGGGATCGGCAGGCCCGGCTCCAAGCCCTGTGTCTGGGCGTTGAAGGCCTTGCAGAATTCCATGATGTTGAGGCCGCGCTGGCCGAGCGCGGGGCCGATCGGGGGCGAGGGGTTCGCCTTGCCCGCCGGCACTTGCAGCTTGATGTAGCCGACGATTTTCTTCGCCATTTTCAACTACTCCTGTAAGTGAGTGGTAACGCGCCTTCGATTTCTCTAACGACGCTCCTCTTGCCGCAGAAATACCGCTGCAGCTCCGGCTTGAAAACTATGCCTTCTCGACCTGTGCGAACTCGAGCTCGACCGGCGTGGCGCGACCGAAGATCGTCACCGATACCCGCAACCGGCTTTTCTCGTAATTGACCTCTTCCACAGTGCCGTTGAAGTCCGTGAAAGGACCATCCTTGACTCGCACCATTTCGCCCGCCTCGAACAGCACCTTGGGGCGCGGCTTCTCGACGCCCTCCTGCATCTGCTGCATGATCTTGTCGACTTCCTTCTCGGAAATCGGCGTGGGCTTCGTCGCCGTTCCACCGACAAAACCAGTCACCTTGGGCGTGCTCTTCACCAGATGCCAGCTATCGTCGTCCATCTCCATTTCCACCAGCACGTAGCCGGGGAAGAACTTGCGCTCGGAAATGCTCTTTTGGCCGCTCTTCATCTCGACGACCTCTTCAACCGGAACGAGAATCTGGCCAAACTTATCCTGCATGCCGGCACGCGCGATGCGCTCCGTGAGCGCCCGCTGCACAGACTTCTCGAAACCCGAATAGGCATGCACCACGTACCAGCGTTTTGTCATAGTTTCTTCCAGCCCAGCACCAGGTCATACAGCACCCACTCCAGGCTCTTGTCGGTAATCCACAGCACGATCGCCATCGCCAAAACGAAACCGAACACGATGCCCGTCGTCTGGAGGGTCTCCTTGCGCGAAGGCCAGACCACCTTTTTCGCTTCGATGACCGCTTCGCGGCCCAGCACGACGAAGCGCTGCCCCGGCTCGGTGAACCACGCCACGGCGGCACCCGCGCCCAAGCCCGCCAGCACGGCCAGCACGCGCAACACCAAGGCCTGCTCGCCAAGAAGATAAAAGCCCGCGATACCTGCCGCTACCAGCAGCAATGCCAACGCGAACTTCAGTTTATCGGCCATATCGTACTGCCCATTTCCATCAAGTCAGGTGGCAGGGGCAGAGGGAATCGAACCCCCAACCTGCGGTTTTGGAGACCGCCGCTCTGCCAATTGAGCTATACCCCTGCAGCTAAGACCACAAAGGGCGACACCCCGAAAGGTGCCGCCCTCGTGCTGAAAAACGCCCTTTACTCGATGATTTTTGCGACGACGCCGGCGCCGACGGTGCGGCCACCTTCGCGGATCGCGAAGCGCAGACCATCTTCCATCGCGATCGGCGCAATCAGCTTCACCGTCATCTGCACGTTGTCGCCAGGCATCACCATCTCAACGCCCGCCGGCAGTTCGCACGCACCAGTCACGTCCGTGGTGCGGAAGTAGAACTGCGGACGATAGCCGTTGAAGAACGGGGTGTGACGACCGCCTTCGTCCTTCGACAGGACGTACACTTCCGCCTGGAAGTGGGTGTGCGGGGTGATGGAGCCCGGCTTGGCCAGCACTTGGCCACGCTCGACTTCTTCACGCTTGGTGCCGCGCAGCAGCACGCCGACGTTGTCGCCCGCCTGACCCTGGTCGAGCAGCTTGCGGAACATCTCGACGCCGGTGCAGGTGGTCTTCTGGGTCGGACGGATGCCGACGATCTCGATTTCTTCGCCAACCTTGACGATGCCACGCTCGACACGACCGGTCACGACGGTGCCGCGGCCCGAGATCGAGAACACGTCTTCGATCGGCATCAGGAACGGCTTATCGATGGCCCGCTCGGGGGTCGGGATGTAGCTGTCCAGCGCTTCGGCCAGCTTGAGGATGGCGCCTTCGCCGATCTCGCCTTTGTCGCCTTCCATGGCCTTGAGCGCAGAGCCCTTGACGATCGGGATGTCGTCACCCGGAAAGTCGTACTTGGAGAGCAGCTCGCGCACTTCCATCTCGACCAGCTCGAGCAGTTCGGCATCGTCAACCATGTCGCACTTGTTCATGAAGACGATGATGTAGGGCACGCCCACCTGGCGCGCCAGCAGGATGTGCTCGCGGGTCTGCGGCATCGGGCCGTCAGCAGCCGACACCACCAGAATGGCACCGTCCATCTGGGCGGCACCGGTGATCATGTTCTTGACGTAGTCGGCGTGGCCCGGGCAGTCAACGTGCGCGTAGTGACGCGTCGCCGTCTCATATTCAACGTGCGCCGTGTTGATGGTAATGCCGCGCGCTTTCTCTTCCGGCGCCGCATCGATCTCGTCGTACTTCTTCGCCTCGCCGCCAAACTTCGACGACAGAATCGTCGTGATCGCCGCCGTCAACGTCGTCTTGCCATGATCCACGTGCCCAATCGTCCCCACGTTCACGTGCGGCTTGGTACGCTCAAATTTGCCTTTTGCCATGATCGGTTACCCCAACAAGTCCGGTCCGAGATAAAAAGATGTGGTGCCCATGGGCAGGATTGAACTGCCGACCTCTCCCTTACCAAGGGAGTGCTCTACCACTGAGCTACATGGGCGCGAATGAATACGAATGCCGAATACTTCAGTACTGCAAAAAACTACTGCGCAACTACATTCCACGCTGTCTGGAGCGGGCGACGAGACTCGAACTCGCGACATCTTGCTTGGAAGGCAAGAGCTCTACCAACTGAGCTACACCCGCTTTCGATCCAAAGACACCCGCACCGAAAACCCCGTTTACGCCAAACGCAGACGGAATCCGCGGAATTCTGGTGGAGGGGGAAGGATTCGAACCTTCGAAGGCTGAGCCGGCAGATTTACAGTCTGCTCCCTTTGACCGCTCGGGAACCCCTCCAGCGAAACCGCGAATTATGCAAGAACTTCCACCAAGCTGTCAATGTCTTCTTGACATGCCGGGTCGAAGGCCCCCTCCAACCCGTTTCCAACATTGGCATCCGACCGGGAGCCTCCCCTATAATCGATCGGAAGCGACTCTTCCCACTATGACACTCGCCCCCATTCCACACGGCCCGGCCTTGATAGTGGCCCCGCAGGGCCGCATAGACCAGACCTCGGCCGAAGCGTTTCGTTTGGCCCTCGAGCCCCATTTGGCTGCCTGCCAGAAGGGCGCTCCGGCTCTGATCATCGACTTCAGCGGCATCCCCTACATCAGCAGCGTCGGCTTGAGGGTTTTGATGCTCGCGTCTCGCCAGGTTGCAATGCAGCAAGGGCGACTGGCCCTGGCATGCCTGACGCCTACGGTCCGAGAAGTCTTCGCCATCAGCCGCTTCGATCTCGTCCTGAAGACTTTCGACTCGGTCAGCGAGGCTGTCGAAGCCCTAAAGTGACTCGGACATGAGGCTGCGTTTCTGGGGAACCCGCGGCTCCATACCGGTTTCCCTGACGGCAACGCAGGTCCGAACCAAGCTGATTTCTGCGCTGAGCGGTGCCTCCGGACTGGACACGAGCAATGCGTCTGCAGTCGAGGCCTATGTGGACGAACTGGATTTCGCGACGCGCGGCACCTACGGCGGCTACTCGAGTTGCGTCGAGGTCGGCAGTTTGGATGCCCATCCCATCATCTTCGATATGGGCAGCGGTGCGCAAGCGCTGGGGCAGTCGCTGCTCTCCCGTGATAGGCCGGATCGTCCGCAAACCTACCATGTCTTCATGTCCCATCTGCATTGGGACCATATCATGGGCTTCCCCTTCTTCGCGCCAGCCTACCAGCCCGGCAATCGCATCGTCATCCACGGCTGCCATGAGGAACTGGAGGCTGCCTTCCGCCGGCAGCAGGACCGCCCCTCCTTCCCCGTGGATTTCTCTACGCTCGGCGCACGCGTTGAGTTCGATGTCGTCGAACCCGGCCGCCGTCTCGCCATCGCCGACTTTTTTGTCACGGCAATCAAGCAACGCCACGAAGGCAACTCTTACGGCTGGCGCATCGAGCGAGACGGCAAGACGGTGGTCTACTCGACCGATTCCGAGCACCGCGTCGAAAACAGCGCTGAGATCGCCAGGTTCGTTGAGTTCTTCCGCGATGCCGATCTGGTCATCTTCGATGCCATGTACTCGCTGGCCGATGCCATCTCTGTCAAGGCCGACTGGGGGCACTCATCCAATATCGTCGGCGTGGAGTTGTGCCAACTCGCCGGAGCGAAACGCCTCTGCCTGTTCCACCACGAACCGGCCCATGACGATGCCAAGATAGAACGCATTCTCGCGGAAACACGGCGCTTCGAGAAGCTGACGCGCGGCCGCAACACGCTGGAAATCATCGCCGCCTACGACGGGCTGGAGCTGACGCTGTGAAAGCGCTATTCCATTGGCTGCAAGACCTGCTGCTCGCGCACCGCGGCCGGCCGGCCGCCTTGGCGATACTCATTGCCCTCGCCGCCGCAAACTGGTTGAGCGAACGCCAGCCTGTCCCCGGGGAGAGCTGGCACAACACCCTGATCGCCCCTTTCACCACCAGCCGCCAGTTGCTCTTCGACAGCTATCAGCGTTTCGCGCCGCGGGTGCGCAGCACCCAGCCGGTCACCATCGTCGAAATCGACGAAAAGAGTCTCAAGGAAATCGGCCAATGGCCTTGGCCCAGAAATCGATTAGCGGCACTCGTCGATGCCATCGCTGCCCACCAGCCTACCGCCATCGGACTCGATATGTACATGCCCGAAGTCGACCAGACTTCGCCAGACCGGGTTGCAGCCAACCTGCCGGACAAACAAACCGGGCTCGCGCAGGCCCTTGCCGCGTTGCCGAGCCATGACCTTGCGCTCGCCGAAGCGCTGCGCAATGCCCCAACAGTGCTCGGGGCGGCTGGCTTCGATTTCCCGACCTTCACCACCAGCGCCGGCCTGCGTACCGCGCCGATCGTCGTCACAGGCGGCGACGCACTCCCCTATCTGCGGCGCTTTCCCCATGTGCTGGCGAGCCTGCCCGAACTGCAGGCCGCCGCCCGTGGCCAGGCCCTGCTTTCGGTGACCAGCGAGGATGCGGTCGTGCGCCGCCTTCCGCTAGTGCTGGCCATCGGCGACCAAGTCGTCCCCTCCATGCCTATGGAGATGCTGCGCATCGCCAGCGGCGCGGATGCCATTCGGATGACGGTCGGGCGCCACGGCATCGCCAGCGTCGGCATAGCGGAACTCGACGTAGCCACCCAGGGCAACGGCGAGATCTGGCTGCATTTCGCCCGGCGCGACATCGCCATGCCGCGCGAGATTGCTGCCTCCGACGTACTGGCCGGCAAGGTGCCGAACGATATGCTGGCGGGGAAACTCGTCCTGATCGGACTGACCGGCTCGGGCCTGGCCGATATGCGCGCCACGCCGCTGCGCGAGTTGGTGCCGGGCGTAGAAATCCAGGCGCAGGCCATCGAGAGCCTGCTCGAAGGCGATGTCCTGCTGCGGCCGGCATGGATGAAGCCGGTGGAAATGGCGCTGCTGGTGGGCCTGGGGTTGCTGATGGTCTGGCTGATCCCGCAACGCTCCGGGCGCATTGCCCAGGCCCTCACTGCTTCGCCGAAAGTATCCGGATGGGTCGTCATGGGGCTCAACGGTGCCTTTCTCGCCGCCGGCTACCTGCTGTTCCGCGCCACCGGTCTGATCTTCGACGCAGCCTCACTGCTGATCGGTTTTTCCGCAGTGCTCGGCAGCCTGGTTTCTAGCGCCTTGATCGAGATCGAGCAGGAAAACGCCCGGCTGGCGCTCGAGCAGCAGCGCATGCGCGAAACGGCGGCACGTATCGCCGGCGAACTCGCCGCCGCTCGTCGTATCCAGCTAGGTTCGCTACCCGACGCTCGCAAGCTGTTTGGTGACGAAACGCGCTTCGAGGTCGCCACCTTGCTCGAACCAGCGCGGGAAGTGGGCGGCGACCTCTACGATTTCTTCATGGTCGATGCGCGGCACTTGTGCTTCGCTGTCGGCGATGTCTCAGGCAAGGGGGTGCCCGCCAGCCTGTTCATGTCGGTCACCCGTGCGTTGGCAAAGAGCTTCGTGCTGCGGCTCGGCTCCGGACCGGCCACCGTGATCTCTGCCGCAAACGAGGACCTGACACGCGACAATCCCGAGTCCCTCTTCGTCACGCTACTGCTCGGCATTCTGGATATCGAGAGCGGACGGCTCGAGATCGTCAATGCGGGCCACGACGCCCCCTGGCGCATCCGGCGCGAAGCCGGCCATACGACGGCCCTCAGCCTGCCGGCACCGGCGGATGCCGGCGGCCCACCGCTCTGCGTGGTGCCGGGCTTCCCCTATGCCGCGCAAGTCGAGCAACTCGCCCCGGGCGACCTGCTCTGCCTCGTCACCGACGGCATCACCGAGGCAATGAATGCCGCGGAAGAGGTCTATGGCACGCAAAGGCTCCAGGCGCTGCTGGCGTCGCTCGACCCCGCTCAGCCTGCCGCCGCTCTAGTGGCTTCTATCCGCACCGACGTGGCGCAGCATGTCGGCGCGGCGGAGCCCTCGGATGACCTCACCCTATTGCTGCTGCGCTGGCGTGGCCCGAGCGGTCAGTGATCAGCGCACGCTGATCTCGACGCGGCGATTGCGCGGTTCTGCAACTTCGTCTTCCGTCGGCACCAGCGGCTCGCGCTCGCCGCGCCCCGCCACCTCCAACGATGCCGCACGAATGCCAGCCCCCTGCAGCTGATCGCGCACGGCAGACGCCCGCTTGAGCGACAGTTCGTCGTTCGCCTCCAGCTTGCCGACGCGGTCGGTATGACCGATCACCATGATCTCGGGCGCAGGCCTTCCCGCCAGCGCCGACTTGAGCGCTTCCAGCACCGGCGCGGATTCCGGCGTCAGTTCGGTTGCCGAACCCGAAACGAAATAAACGGTAAACGACTGGGCGCGCGGCGGATGCGCATCGAGCACAGCACCGTAGCGCGCGCGGACGGATGCCGCATCTTCCTGCACCGCCACCATCGCACCTTGGTTGTCGACGGCGACACCAGCATAGGGTGTATCGAGCACCCGCTCGCCCGCGGCGCTTTTCACCACCAGCGCGCCGATCTTGCCATCTGGCTCGGGAAGCAGGACGACGTGATCCGTCGGGGAAGGGGCAGGCGTCAGCCAATAGACGACCAGCGCAAACAGAGGAACGATCAGAGCATCCATCTCATTCCGCTCCCCGGCCGGCCTCGACGACGAACTCCGTGCCGCGCACGCCGAGCGTCATGGTGGGCGTCGTGAAGCGTACGCTTTCCGGCGTAGCCTTCGCGATCTTGCCGGAAATCACCGCCAGCGTGCCGCGCTTCACCGAAGCGTCGAGCGTGCCGGCATGCGTGGTCGAATCGAAGGCGTACTTGTTGAGCTCGAGCGTCGAATTCGGCCCTGCCGACAACATGGTGTTGTCGCGCAGGGTGATGCCGATGCTGCCATCCGCCCCCGTCACGATGCGGTCCGCCACCATCACGGGCGCGCCGACCGCAGCCGCCTGCTTTTGTCCTCCACGCTCGATGGCTACACTGCCCTTCACGGTCTTGACCATCCCCGCCTCACCCGCTGCCCATGCCAGGTTGGCGACCGCTGCCAGCAAGACAAACCCCGCTTTCCAATCGATCATTTGCGTTCCCCCCGTGATGTAATGCGCTTCATGGCCGACCTGCTGACCCGCTGTTTCGACGCCCATTTCGCCACGCTGCCCTCCTTACTGGATGCGGCGCGCGGCGCCTGCCGCGAAGCCAACCTAACAGCAGATGCCATTCACCGCGTCGAACTCGTGCTGGAGGAGGCCTTCAGCAACAGCGTTCGGCACGGCTACGGCGGCGAAACCAACCTCCCGGTCTGGCTCACCACACGCATCCTACCGGACGGCATCGAGCTTGTGTATCAGGACTCGGCTCCACCCTTCGATCCGTTGCACGATGCCCGGCTACCCCGTATTGGCACAATCGGTGGCGTTGGACGCGTACTGATGAACAAGCTTCCGCGCAATGCGCGCTATACGCTGGTGGATGGCCGCAACACGCTCACCTTCGAATTCGACCGCACTGCCTGACGGCGGGCCAGCCGACGTAGAATCAAACGAATGAACACGCCATTGCCCACTGAACTCGTCAGCGCCCTTGCCAAGCGCTTCGAAGAACGCTTCTCGACTGGCCTCGCCGTCCGGGAACATCACGGCAAGGACGAATCCTCGCTGACGCCGGCACCACCCGATGCAGTGGTGTTCGCCAACTCGACCGACGACGTCAGCGCCGCGGTAGCACTCTGCCATGCCCACCGCGTGCCGGTGATCGCCTACGGCGCGGGCACCTCGCTCGAAGGCCAGCTGCATGCCGTCAAAGGCGGCGTCTGCATCGATCTCACGCAGATGAACCGCGTGCTGGCAGTGCGGCCCGAGGATCTCGACGCCACCGTCGAGGCCGGCGTGACGCGCAAGGCGCTCAATGCCGCGCTGCACGGCAGCGGGCTGTTCTTTCCCATCGATCCGGGCGCCGACGCGAGCCTCGGCGGCATGGCCGCCACGCGTGCCTCCGGCACCAATGCCGTACGCTATGGCACAATGCGCGAGGCCGTACTCGCCGCCACGGTGGTGATGCCCGACGGCCGCATCATCAAGACCGGCACGCGAGCGAAGAAATCCGCCGCCGGCTACGACCTCACCCGTCTGTTCGTCGGCTCGGAAGGCACGCTCGGCATCGTCACCGAACTGACTGTCAGGCTGCATCCGCTACCCGAGGCGATCGCCAGCGCGGTATGCGCCTTCCCGAGCATCGATGCGGCGGTGGACTCGGTGATCCACACCATCCAACTCGGCATTCCGATTGCCCGCATCGAACTGCTCGACGCGCTGTCGATTACCGCGATCAACCGCTACAGCAAGACCTGCCTGCACGAGGCGCCGACGCTGTTCTTCGAGCTGCACGGCTCCCCGGCCAGCGTCGCCGAGCAGACCGAATCCCTGCGCACCATCGTCAATGACAACGGCGGAATGGACTTCGAGTGGGCGGACAAGCCCGAAGACCGTTCCCGCCTCTGGCAAGCCCGCCACGACGCCTATTACGCCTGCCTCGGCCTGCAACCGGGGGCGCGTTCGCTGACAACCGACGTGTGCGTGCCGATTTCGCGGCTGGCCGATTGCATCGCCGCGACGCTCGACGATCTCGAGCAAAGCGGGCTCATGGCACCGCTGCTCGGCCATGTCGGCGACGGAAATTTCCACATGCTCGTGCTGGTGAATCCCGACGACGCCGCGGCAGTGGAGAAGGCGCGCAGCTTCGCCCAGCGGCTGGCCGAGCGCGCCATCGCGATGGACGGCACCTGCACCGGCGAGCACGGCATCGGCCTCGGCAAGAAGAAGTACATGGCCCTGGAGCACGGCGAAGGGGCGCTTGCTATCATGCGGGCGATCAAGCAGGCGATCGACCCGGACAACCTGATGAACCCGGGCAAGACTCTGCCCGACTAGCGTCGGCCCACAAGGCGGAACGCGTGGCGGGAGAACAACCTAGGAGGAGACACCTCATGCGAGACGTCACGCTCGACGACAAATACACCCAGGACTCCGGCCGCGTCTATCTGACCGGCATTCAAGCCCTCGCGCTGCTGCCGATGCTGCAGCGGCGCCGCGATCTCGCCACAGGACGCAACACCGCGGGCTTCGTCTCCGGCTATCGCGGCTCTCCGCTCGGCGGCCTCGATCTCGCGCTCTGGCAGGCGAAGCAGCATCTCGACCGCCACCATGTCGTGTTCCAGCCCGGCGTCAACGAAGACCTCGCCGCCACGGCACTGTGGGGCACTCAACAGGTCAACCTGTTCGAAGGCGCGAAATACGACGGCGTGTTCGGTCTCTGGTACGGCAAAGGGCCGGGCGTTGACCGCTGCGGCGACGTCTTCAAGCACGCCAACTCGGCCGGCACCTCGCAATTCGGCGGGGTCATCGCCGTCGCCGGCGATGACCATGCGGCGCGCTCCTCGACCGTCGCACACCAGTCCGAGCACGCTTTCAAGGCGGCAATGATGCCGGTGCTCGCGCCCTCCGGCGTGCAGGACTATCTCGACCTCGGCCTCCACGGCTGGGCGATGTCGCGCTACTCCGGCTGCTGGGTCGGCTTCAAGGCGGTGGCCGACACGGTCGAGTCTTCCGCAAGCGTCGATCTCGATCCTAATCGCGTGAATATCGTCATCCCGACCGATTATGAGTTGCCGCCCGATGGCCTCAACATCCGCTGGCCGGACGACCGCCTCGTGCAGGAAGCACGCCTGCTCAACCACAAGCTCTACGCCGCGCTCGCCTACTGCCGCGCCAACGGCCTCAACCGCATTGTTATCGATTCGCCCAACGCGAAACTCGGCATCATCGCCGCCGGCAAGAGCTACCTCGATGTGCGCCAGGCCTTGGACGATCTCGGTATCGACGACGCGCTCGCCGCCGAGATCGGCATCCGCCTCTACAAGATCGGCATGGTCTGGCCGCTCGAATCGGAGGGAGTACGCCGCTTTGCCGAGGGGCTCGACGAGATCCTGGTGGTGGAGGAAAAGCGCCAGCTCATCGAGTACCAGCTCAAGGAAGAGCTCTACAACTGGCGCGAAGACGTCCGCCCGCGTGTCATCGGCAAGTTCGACGAGAGCGGAGAGTGGGCCCTGCCCCACGGCAACTGGCTGCTGCCGGCAACGTATGAACTGACGCCATCGCTGATCGCCAAGGTGATCGCACAGCGCATCGAACGCGTGTTCACCTCGCCGCGCATCCACGAGCGCATCGCGCTGATCGAGGCGAAGGAGAAGTCAGGCGATGCGGCGATCCCGGTCAGCCGTATTCCCTGGTTCTGTCCCGGCTGTCCTCACAACACTTCGACTTGCGTGCCGGAAGGCTCGCGCGCACTGGCAGGCATCGGCTGCCACTTCATGGTCACCTGGATGAACCGCGCCACGGCCACCTTCTCGCACATGGGCGGCGAAGGCGCTGCCTGGATCGGCCAGGCCCCCTTCACCGAAACCGAACACGTCTTTGTGAACCTCGGTGACGGCACCTATTTCCACTCGGGCATCCTCGCCATCCGCGCCGCGGTCGCCGCGAAGGTAAACGCGACCTATAAGGTCCTCTACAACGACGCCGTAGCGATGACCGGCGGCCAGCCGGTGGATGGCGCGCTGACCGTGCCGCAGATCGCCCACCAACTGCATGCCGAAGGTGTCGGCCATATCGTCGTCGTCACCGACGGCACACCGAGAGCCTGGCACAAGAGCGAGCTGCCGCACGGCGTGCCGGTGAGGCCGCGCGAGGAACTCGACCAGATCCAGCGCGAGATGCGTGAATGCCCGGGCGTTTCGGCACTCATCTACGACCAAACCTGTGCGGCCGAGAAGCGCCGGCGCAGGAAGCGGGGGAAACTGCCAGACCCGCCGGTGCGCGTTTTCATCAACGAGGAAGTCTGCGAAGGCTGCGGCGACTGCGGCGTGCAGTCGAACTGCCTCGCCATCGTGCCGATCGAGACGCCGCTGGGCAGAAAGCGCGCCATCGACCAGTCAGCCTGCAACAAGGATTACTCCTGCATCAACGGCTTCTGCCCGAGCTTCGTCAGCGTGGTCGGCGGGCAGCCGCGCAAGGGCCGCGCGCTGGAGCACAGCATTGATGGCGCCGTCCTGCCGGCGCCGACTTTTTCATCGACGCGAGAACCTTACGGCATCCTCGTCACCGGTGTCGGCGGTACCGGGGTCGTGACGCTCGGCGCACTGATCGGCATGGCCGCGCACCTCGACGGCAAGGGCGTCACCGTACTCGACATGACCGGCCTGGCGCAAAAGGGCGGCGCGGTGTTTTCGCACATCCGCATCTGCGACGACCCGGCCGCAATCCACGCGGTGCGCATCGCGATGGGCGAGGCCAACGCAGTGATCGGTGGCGACGCCATTGTCAGCGCCTCGGCTGAGGCGCTCGCGAAGATGCAGGCCGGCCGCACCGGTGCGGTAATCAACTGTGCCGAGACGCCGACAGCCGAATTCACCAGCCAGCCCAACTGGCAATTCCCGCTCGACAAGATCAAGTCGGCACTCGCCGAGGCCGTCGGAACGCAGCGGCTCGACTGCCTCGACGCGACCCATCTGGCCACGGCGCTGATGGGCAATGCGATCTACGCGAATCTCTTCCTGCTCGGCTTCGCATGGCAGCGCGGGCTGGTGCCGGTAAGCGAAGCTGCGCTCAAGCGCGCGATCGAACTCAACGGCACGGCCGTCGACATGAATCTGCGCGCCTTCGAGTGGGGGCGCCGCGCTGCGCACGATCCAGCCGCCGTCGCGGCACTCGCACCGCCTGCCGCCGTACCGCCGGCGCCGACTTTCGCGGAACTGATGGCAGACCGCAAGCGGCGGCTCGCCGACTATCAGGATTTCGCGTACGCCGCACGTTACAGCGTGCTGGTCGAGAAGGTGCGCGAGGCAGAGGAAAAAGTCGGCGCCGGCGGGACGGCGCTGGCGGAGGCTGTCGCACGCAACTATTACAAGCTGCTCGCGGTGAAGGACGAATACGAGGTCGCGCGCCTCTACACCGAAACCGATTTTCTCGCGCGCGTTTCCGCCGCCTTCGAGGGCGACTTCACGCTCGACTTTCATCTCGCACCGCCGCTGCTGGCGCGCCCCGATCCGACCACGGGCCGAATCGCCAAGCGCCGCTTCGGCCCGTGGATGATGACCGCCTTCAGGTGGCTCGCCAAGGCCCGCAAGTTGCGCGGCACCCGCTGGGATCTCTTCGGCAGGACCGCTGAACGCAGGGCCGAGCGCGAATTGATCGCCGATTACGAAGCCGATGTCGCATTGATTCTCGATCGGCTCGGCGCCGGGAATCTCGCAGTTGCACTCGAACTGGCCCGCTGGCCGGATGAGGTGCGTGGCTTCGGCCACGTCAAGTCAAAGTCGGCGCTGGCGGCACGGCGTAGGCGGGAGGAGGCACGTGCGCGGCTTGCCGACTGAATCGCCGGCCGACTACCGGGTCCATCACGCGCTGCTGGCGCAGCTTGCCGGCTTGGCGGTCGTCGTGCTGCTCGTCGTCGCGCTTCAAGAGGTCGCGCATGTCGATCCGCGCGGCATTGCGCTGGTGCTGGCGATGCTGCAGGGCGGCATTGCCGCGATGGTCGCGCTGCGCCAGCATGCGCCACCGTGGTGGCTGTTCATCCACCTCGGTTTCGCACCGCTGGTGGTCGTCGTGCATGGCCTCGACCTCGCCCCCGGCTGGTTCCTCGCCGCCTTCGTCCTGCTGCTGCTGGTGTTCTGGCGTACCGACCGAAGCCGCGTGCCGCTTTACCTCTCGAATCGCGCGACGGCGGATGCATTGCTGAAGCTGCTGCCGCCGCACCCCATCAGGCTGATCGACCTCGGCTGCGGCGACGGCGGCCTGCTGCGCCGGCTCGCCAAGGCCCGCCCCGATTGCCGCTTCACCGGCATCGAGCATGCGCCGCTGCCATGGCTGCTGGCACGGCTGCGCACTCTCGGGCTGCCGAACGTCGCGGTACGGCACGGCGATTTCTGGGTCGAGCCGCTCGGCGGCTATGACCTTGTCTATGCCTTCCTTTCCCCGGCGCCCATGCCGCGCCTATGGGCCAAGGCCTGCGACGAAATGTCGCCCCCGGCGTCGCTGGTGAGCAACAGCTTCGCCGTACCCGACACGGAGGCCGCGGAGATCGTCAAGGTCAATGACCGGCGCGGAACCCGCCTGTACCGCTACCTTCCCCCTCCGGCGCGATAAAACCGCGGTTTCCGCTCCATTTCCGGCCATCCCACTGGCTCCCAATCGCGAATAATCCACCTCCAGACGCGCACATGTCGGACGTGCGCAGGAGGCAACATGGCGGACATCATCTGTGTAATCGGCAACAAGGGCGGCACTGGCAAGACCACGCTGTCGCATATGCTCTGTCAGGGCATGGGACTGCTCGGGCAGCGCTCGGTGTGCGTGCTCACCGACACCCACCGCGAACCGCTCGACCCGACCGACCGGCGCTACCTGATCGCCGACGCGCGCTCGCGCGAAGCGCTCGGACGGGTCGTGGACAAGATTCGCAGCCTCAAGGCCTGGCTTGGCGTCATCGACGGCGGCGGCAACCGTACCGAGATGGACCGCCGCCTGTATGGCGTGGCCGACCTCGTGCTGCTGCCCTTCCGCGATTCGCACGAAGACATCCGCACCGTGATCCGCGATCTGGAGATGTTCCCGCGCGCCTATGCGATTCCCACGCAATGGCCGACCAACGTCTGGCAGCGCGAAACCGCCGAGAAGGCGGTGGCGGAACTGCTCGCCCCTTATCGCGACCGCATTCTCGATCCGCTTTTCAGTTTGTCTGCGAGCAAGCTGCTGCTACAGCGAGAGCTTCCGCCAAGCCTGCCGACGCCGTTGGCGAACGCCTGCCGCTCGGTGGCGCATCAAGTCGTCGATCTGCTGCAACTGCCGCTGGACGACGAGCCCTTGCCAGGCGTCAGGAACCGTGTGCAGCCTGCCAATGCCCAGCACGGCATGCCGCAGCCGATGGCGGCGGCAGCCTGAGGGCGGCGCCGCTTCCTACTTCTTGCCCTGAGCGACGAGCAGCGCCTGCGAACGGTTGCTTACGCCCAGCGCCTTGAAGATCGCCGAGATGTGGATCTTCACCGTTCCCTCGGTGACATCGAGCATTTCGCCGATCTCACGGTTGGTCTTGCCTTCGGCAAGCAACTCGAGCACGCGTGCTTGGCTCTTGGTCAGGCCGAAGCGCTCGGCGACGGTCTTGGCGCGACGACGGCGTCCGCGCAGTTCCCGATACTCGGGCGGCAGCCAGATCTCGCCGGCCAGCACCTCGCGCAAGGCCTCGAGCAGTGTGTCGGTCGGGCTGGCCTTGGAGACGAAGCCCGCCGCACCCTGACGGATCGCCTTCATCACCGTCTCGGCATCGTCGAGCGCGGAAAGGATCACGACCGGCACGTGGGGATGGCGCTTGCGGATCACGCCAAGGAAAGCCATGCCGCCGGTGCCCGGCAGCATCAGGTCGAGCAGCACGAGATCGAAATCGTCGTTGGCGGCAAGTATGGCAGTCGCCTCGTCGGCATCCTTCGCCCCCAGCACTTCTGCGGGCGATTCCTTGCCCTCGAGCGTCTTCAAAGCCAGCATGAGCCCTTCTCGCACGAGGGCATGGTCTTCGATCACGAGAATCCGCACTTCCTATCCTCCCCGGTAAACACCGGCTATCATAATAGCCTATCCCTGTTTCTGTCGAGGGCAACATGACACATGAAACTTCCGGCGACCCACTGGACTTCCTCAAGAGCATGTGGGGCAACATGGGCTTCACGTTGCCGGGCATGGTCGCGCCGACCCTCGATACCGACGAACTCGGCAAGCGCATCGCCGACCTGAAGGCTGTCGAGGGCTGGCTGAAGTCCAACCTGAACCTGCTGCAGATGAGCATCCAGGCCCTCGAGATGCAGCGCGCCACGCTCGCCGCACTGCAGCAAATGAGCCAAGCGACGCAAGAGCAGGAAAGTGGCGGCACGGCTCCCAATCCCTTCCTCGACCCCGCCGCATGGACGATGCCGTGGAACCTGATGGGTGGCACAAGTGCCGCACCTAGTGCAACTCCAGCGCAAGAAAAACCCGCCCCAGACTCAGCCGAGCCGGCCGCCACCGGCAAGAAAAGCAAGCCAAAGCGGTAACGTCAGCATCCCCAGCAGCGTGCTGGCGGAAATCAGCCAGGCCACACGCGCACCGTCGCCACCCATGCGCTGGGCGAGAATGTAGGCCGACGAAGCCGTCGGCAGGGCGGCAAAGGCGATCGCCACGTCGAAGTGCACGCCGCTCAGCCCCGTGGCCCGCGCGGCTGCCAGGGCGACCAGCGGCATCACCAGCAACTTCACTGTCAGGAACCAGGCGGCGGCTCCTCGGCCGCCGCTTCCTTGTTGACTGAGGGTGCCGCGCAGCTTCAGGGCAGCACCGACTGCTAGCAGGCCGAGCGCGATGGCCGCTTCGGCGAGCCGGCCGAGAAACTGCCCGAGCGGCGCAGGCACAGGCAGACCAATGAGATTCCAGGCCAACGCCACCAGCGTCGATAGGAACAGGGGATTCTTCGCCAGCTCACGCCACACCGAGGTTTCACCGTGGCGCGCCAGCATCCCCACCGCCGCGATATTGGCGAACGGCACCATCCCGCCGGCGAGCAACCCCATTGCTGCGATACCCGCTGCGCCATGAATCTTCGCCGCTACCGCGAGACCAATGTAGGTGTTGTAACGGAACGCGCACTGGAATTGCGAGGCAAAGGAGATCGGGGTCAGGGGAAACATCCAGCGCGCCAGCAGGCCGAGCAGCATGCCGCCGGCCATCGCCGTGGCGCCGACACCGATCAGCGGCACCGCCGCAAAGGTGAGCGGCGTCTTGGTGATGGCGTTGAAAAGCAGCGCGGGGAACAGCACATAGTAGATAAGCTTCTCGAGGCCGGTCCAGAAGTGGTCGCCGAGCGGCATGCCGCGCCGCAGGCCGTAGCCGAGCAGGATCAGCGCGAAGTCGGGAAGAAGCGCGAGAGCGGTGTTCACGGCGCGCTTATATCACGCCATCGGCCGACAGGCGCGCAATCTCCTCGTCCGTGTAGCCCGCCTCGCGCAGGATCGCCGTCCCGTCAGCGCCGACTTTTGGCGCGGGGGTAGGGACGCCGAATTCCAATCCGCTCATCTTCAGCGGCGGGCCGAACTGCTTGAGGCCGTCATGCTCCGCCAGCATGCCGCGCGCCGCGAGCTGCGGATGCGCCATCGCCTCCTCGAAACTCAGCACTGGCGTCACGCCGCAATCGACGTTCTCGAACAGGGATGACCAGTGCGCAAGCGGCTTGCAGGAAAAAATCGTCTCGAGTTCGCGTCGCGTGCGTTCGCCTTCCAGCCCGCGCGCCAAGCCGTACGGCTCGAGGTCGGGACGGCCGATCGCTGTGCAGAACACCTTCCAGAACTTCGGCTCGAGTGCCCCTACGGCCATGAAGCGCCCGTCCTGCGTGCGGTAGAGGCCGTAGCCGGGGAATCCGCCGTCGAGGTCGTCGGTGCCGCGCGGCAGCGTCCGGCCGCGTGCCAGCACCGAGAGCAGCGGCGAGTAGGCATGCGCGAAAACCGCATCGGTCATCGCCACATCGACATAGCGCCCTTCTCCGGTCGCCTTGGCGCCGATCAGCGCGGCGAGGATACCCATCGCCGCAGTGAGCGCCCCGCCGAGCAGGTCGCCGATCTGCAGGTTGGGAATGGCGGGATCGCAGCCCGCGGTGCCGATCTGGTCGAGCACGCCCGAGGTCGCGATGTAGTTGAGATCGTGCCCGGCACGGTCGCGCCACGGGCCATCCTGCCCGTAGCCGGTGATGGCGCAATAGACGATGCGCGGGTTGATCGCCCTCACCGCTGCATAGCCGATGCCGAGTTTGTCGACCACGCCCGGCCGGAAGCTCTCGACGATCGCGTCGGCGTCGCGCGCGAGTCGCAGGAACGCTTCGACCCCCGCCGGCTGCTTCAGGTCAAGCCGCAGGCCGCGCTTGTTGCGATTGACGATGCGGAAGAAATAACTGTCCTCGCCGGGCGCCGCACCCGCGCCCATGGTGCGCGCGTAATCGCCGGCCCCGGCCGCGGCGAAGCCCTCGACCTTGATCACTTCGGCACCGAGGTCGGCCAGATGCAGCGTGCACACCGGCCCCGGCAGCAGGCGGGTGAGGTCGAGTACCTTGATGCCCGCGAGCGGACCGCCGCCGGCAGGGCCGTCAGTCATACTTTCGTTCGTCGCTGATGACCTTGCCGTCGTTGGGCAGCGAGCCCGGGGCCACCAGCACAACCTCGCCGCGCAGCTTGGTCAGCTCGCGCAGCGAAGCGGCAATACCTTCGCTCAGTTCGGAGGCAGCATCAGCCTCGCAATGCAGCGTCATCGCATCGGTATTGTCTGGATTGGTGATGACCAGTCGTGCACGGGCGATTTCAGGGTGGCGCTTGACGACCGCGGCGATCTGCTCGGGATGCACGAACATTCCCTTGACCTTGGCGGTCTGGTCGGCGCGTCCCATCCAGCCCTTGATGCGCAGGTTGGTGCGGCCGCAGGGCGACGGCTGCGACATCGATTCTGGCGCAATGGCCGAAAGATCACCGGTGCCGAAACGGATCAGCGGATAGGTAGTGTTGAATGTGGTGACGACCACTTCGCCAACCTCGCCGGGCGCGACCGGGTCGCTGGTGCCCGGACGGACGATTTCGACAATCACGCCCTCATCCACCACCAGTCCCTGGCGCGCCGAGGTTTCGTAGGCGATCACGCCGAGGTCGGCGGTCGCGTAAGCCTGGTAGCCAGCGATGCCGCGCGCGGCAAGCGCCTCGCGGATTGCCGGCAGGAAGGCCTCGCCCGAGACCAGCGCCTTGGTCAGCGAAGGAATTTTCAACTCAAGCTCGTCCGCCTTCTCGAGCAGGATGCGCAGGAAGGAAGGCGTGCCGACGTAGGCATGCGGCTGCAGGTCGGCCATCGCCTGGACCTGCTGCTCGGTCTGGCCCACGCCGCCGGGAAACACAGTGCAACCGAGGGCCTGCGCGCCGGCTTCGAGAATCCAGGCGCCCGGCGTCATGTGGTAGGAAAAGCTGTTATGCACGAGGTCGCCGGCGCGCACGCCGGCGGCGAACAACGCGCGGGCGCTGCGCCAGTAATCGGCATCGCGCCCCTCGGGCTCATAGATCGGGCCGGGCGATGAAAACACGCGCCCCATCCGTCCCCACTGCGAAGCGGCCAGGCCGCCGAATGGGCGCTGGCGTTTCTGCAGCTCGATCAGCTCATGCTTGCGCAACACCGGCAAGCTCGCCAGCGCGGCGCGGCTGTCGATCGCTGCCGGATCAATATCGCGGTAGATCTCGGCGAAATGCGGCGCATTGGCCCTGGCATGCGCGACCTGCGCCGGCAGCCGCGCCATGAGATCGCGCTCGCGCTCGGCAGGGTCGCGGGTTTCGAGAGCATCAAAATGATCCATCAAGCTAACCAACGCTTTCTGCGACGGTAATGCTTGATGTCGCGGAAGCTCTTGCGGCCGTGTGAGGAGAGGCCGAGATAGAACTCCTTGACGTCCTCGTTGTTGCGCAACTCCTCGGCCTTGCCCTCCATGACGACGCGGCCGTTCTCGAGGATATAGCCGAAATCGGCGTAGCGCAGTGCCACCATGGTGTTCTGCTCGGCGAGCAGGAAGCTCACCTTCTCGCGCTGGTTGAGGTCGCGCACGATCTCGAAAATCTCTTCGACGATCTGCGGTGCAAGCCCCATCGACGGTTCGTCGAGCAGGATCATGCGCGGATTGGCCATCAGCGCGCGGCCAATCGCTGTCATCTGCTGTTCGCCGCCGGAGGTGTAGCCGGACTGCGAGGTTCGCCGCTGCTTGAGGCGCGGGAAGTATTCGTACACCTTCTCGAGACTGGCCTTGAGCTCGGCGCGCGACTGCGCGCGCGTATAGGCGCCGGTGAGGAGGTTTTCCTCGACGGTCAGGTGGGCGAAGCAGTGGCGCCCTTCCATCACCTGGATGACGCCGCTCTTCACCAGATCGTTGGTGGTGAGCTGGTCGATGCGCCGTCCCTGGAACTCGATACTGCCCTTGGTGACGTCGCCGCGCTCGGCGCGCAGCAGGTTCGAAATCGCCTTCAGCGTCGTCGTCTTGCCAGCGCCGTTCGCGCCCAGCAATGCCACGATGCCGCCTTCCGGCACCTCGAGGGACACCCCCTTCAGCACGAGAATGACGTGGTCGTAGATGACTTCGATGTTGTTGATGGTCAGGTAGGCGCTCATATCGTCCTTCCGCAAGCGGCGACACCGGGGGACGGCGACATGCGCCGTCCCGCCAGCGCCGACTTTTCGCTTACTTCTTCTTGGCGGGTGCTGCGGCCATGTCTTCCTTGGCGCAGTCGCGCGGCGTGATGCCCTTGTCCTTCGCATACTTCTGCGCGGAGGCAGTGAGCAGTTGGCGCACGAGGGTGCGGTTGCCTTCGATGTAGTCGGAAACCTTGTTCCACTTGCTGCCGTCCCACTGCTGGAACATCACCCAGCCGGAACCCTCGTGGTCGCTGCAGCTGACCTTGACGTCAGGCATCATGCCGGCGGCACCGAGTTCGGCGAGGCGCTTCTGGTCGATCTTGAGGTGCTCGAGACCCCAGCGGATCTCTTCGCCGGAGAGCACCTTCTTGCCGAACTTCTCCTGTGCGGTGCGGATCGCCTCGACGGTGATGATGCCATGCAGCACGCCGCGGGCGTGCAGCACCGAGCCGAGCTTCGACTGGTCCTTGAGGTCGCCCTTGCCGCCGCCATAGACGGTCTTCTGGATCTCCTGGATCACCGGCACGTCCTTGCCGGTCACGCCGAAGTTGGCAGCCAGGTAGCCCTTGGCACCCGGGCCAGCCGGTACGGTGTCTTCCTCGGCACCGGACCACCAGACGCCGACCATGCGGTCGCGCGGGAAGCCGACCTTCTGCGCCGCCTGCAGGCCGGCGGAGTTCATCGCGCCCCAACCCCAGAAGATCACCCAGTCGGGACGGTGCTGGCGCACCTGCTGCCATTGCGCGGTCTGCTCGATGCCCGGATGGGCAACCGGGATTTCAACCAGTTCGAACTTGTTGAGCGCAGATTCGGCGCGCAGCACCTCAAGCGGCTCCTTGCCGAAGGCGGAGTCGTGGTAGATGAAGGCGACCTTCTTGCCCTTGAGGTCGGCGGTACCCTTGCCGCCGTCACGCTGCGCCATGAATTTGAGCATCGCGGAAGCCTGCATCTGGTAGGTCGTCACCAGCGGGAAGGCCCAGGGGAAGATGCTGCCGTCGATCGCGTCGGTGCGGCCGTAGCCGATCATTACCAGCGGTACCTTGTCGGCAACCGACTTGTCGAGCAGCGAATAGGAGATGCCGGTGGACACCGGATGGACCATCGTGCCCTTGGTCGGGCTCTTGCCCTTGAGGCGCTCGTAGCACTCGACACCGCGCGCGTTGTTGTACTCGGTCTCGCACTCCTCCCAGGAAAGCTTGACGCCATTCACGCCGCCTTTCATGTTGACGAGCTGCATATAGTCGATGAAGCCGCCGAAGATCGAGATGCCGTTGTTGCCGTAGGGGCCGACCCGGTAGGACAGCAGCGAAACAAACTGGTCCTCGGCCTGCACGGCGGGCGCGGCGGCAGCTAGCGCGCCTACGGTCATCAAGGCCAGCGTGGCTTTCTTCAGGTGTTTCATGGTGTCTCCTCCTTGTTGGTAAACGAGAACGTGCCCATCAATGCGGAAAGGGCCAGATGCGCAGCTTCTCCTTGCCGATCTGCCACAGGCGGGCCAGCCCGTGGGGTTCGACGGCGAGGAAGAAGATGATCAGGCCGCCGAAGACCATCAGTTCCAGGTTGGAAACGACGGCGGTCGAGATGTCGATGCCGAGCAGCCCGAACAGCGGGTGCAGGGTGATGTTCAGGAAGATCGGCAGCAGCACGATGAAGCCGGCGCCGAGGAAGGAGCCGAGAATGCTGCCCACGCCGCCGATGATGATCATGAACAGTATCTTGAACGAAAGGTCGAGCGTGAAATAGTCCGGCTCGACGGTGCCGAGGAAGCAGTAGGCCGACAGGGCGCCGGCAACGCCGCAATAGAACGAACTGACGGCGAAGGCGAGCAGCTTGGTCTTCATCAGGGGATAGCCGATCACCTCGGCGGCGACGTCCATGTCGCGCACCGCCATCCAGGCGCGGCCGGTATTCGAGCGCACCAGATTCTTCGCCATCAGCGCCATGACCGAAACGACAAACAGCGTCAGCAGGTATTTCTTGGCCGGGGTATCCACCGCGAAGACGCCGAACAGATAGATCTGCTGTGCGGTTATGACGCCCGAACTCGAGTAGTTGGAGAACCAGCCGAATTTGGTCAATGCCCAGATCACGAAGAACTGGGCCGCGAGGGTCGCCACCGCGAGGTAGAAGCCCTTGATGCGCAAGGACGGCAGCCCGAACAGGATGCCGACCGCCGCGGCGCACAGGCCGCCGAGGATGAAGGCGGGAATCACCGGCATGTCGGGAATCCGCAGCATGAAGTTGTAGGCGCCGAAGGCCCCTACCGCCATGAAGGCTGCCGAGCCGAGCGACAACTGGCCGGCGTAGCCGGTGAGGATGTTGAGGCCGAGCGCCGCCAGCGAAAAGATCAGGAAGGGGATGAGGATCGCCGAGAACCAGTACTGGTCGGCGATGACGGGCACGACCAGGTAGGCGAACACCAGCAGCAGGGCGACGCCGACGCGGTCCTGGCGGATCGGAAAGATCTGCTGGTCGGCCGCGTAGCTGGTCTTGAATTGTCCGGTTTCTCTATAAAACATTATCGCCCGCCCTCTCCCAGCCTCTCCCTCGCGGGAGAGGAGACTGCGCGTTCGCTACGCTCGATATTTTTCATGCTTTTAAACCCGATCGATGTGACGTTCGCCGAACAGGCCTTCGGGCCGCACCAGCAGGAACAGGAGGGCGAGCACGTAGGGGAACCAGTTCTCGATGCCGCCACCGACCATCGGGCCGATATACACCTCGGCCAGCTTTTCCGAGGCGCCGATAATCAGCCCACCAACGATGGCGCCCGGCACGGAAGTGAAGCCGCCCAGGATCAGCACCGGCAGCGCCTTCAGCGCAACGAAGGTGAGCGCGAACTGCGCGCCGTTGCGTGCCCCCCAGAGCATGCCGGCCACCAGCGCGACGAAGCCGGCGACGCCCCAGATGATCGCCCAGATGTGCTGCAGCGGGATGCCGATCGACATCGCGGCCTGGTGGTCGTCGGCCACCGCACGCAGCGCGCGGCCGATGCGCGTGTACTGGAAGAAGGCGGCCAGTGCGGCGACCAGCACGCCGGCCAGTGCGGCGGCGGTAAGGTCGAAGGTCGATACGACGATGTTGTACTGGTCGAGCAGCCAGGGAATCGGCTCGTCCTGGATGCCGAGGTCGATGCGGCGCGTCGTGGCGCCCCAGAAGATTTGCGCCAGTCCCTCGATGAAGAAGGTCAGACCGATGGTCGCCATGAACAGCGTGATCTGCGGCTGGTTCACCAGCGGCCGCAGCACGATGCGCTCGGTGAGGATGCCGAGGATCGTCATGACGACGAGCGACAGCACGAAGGCGACGTAGAGCGGCATGCCCGCATCGACGATGCCCGCGAAGGTGAGCGCGGCGAAATAGACCATCGCCCCCTGGGCGAAGTTGAACACGCCCGATGCCTTGTAGATCAGGACGAAGCCGAGCGCCACCAGCGAATACATCACGCCGGAGAGCAGGCCGCCGATCGTCACTTCGAAAAAGAATTGCATGGCGCGACGCTCCTAGTGCTGGGTGCCGAGGTAGGCCTCGATCACCTCGGGGTTCTGCCGCACTTCATCCGGCGTGCCGTCGCCGATCTTCTTGCCGTAGTCGAGCACCACGACGCGGTCGGAGATGTCCATCACCACGCCCATGTCGTGCTCGATCAGGACGATGGTGGTGCCGAACTGGTCGTTCACGTCGAGAATGAAACGGCACATGTCCTGTTTTTCCTCCACGTTCATGCCGGCCATCGGCTCGTCGAGCAGCAGGATCGCCGGCTCGGCGGCCAGGGCGCGGCCGAGCTCGACGCGCTTCTGCAGGCCGTAGGGAAGACGGCCGACCGGCGTCTTGCGGATGTGCTCGATCTCGAGGAAGTCGATCACCTCCTCGACCTTGAGGCGGTTCGCCAGTTCCTCGCGCCGCGCCGGCCCCCACCAGAGCGCCTGCTGGAGGAAATTCGTCTTCATCTTCAGGTTGCGGCCGGTCATCAGGTTGTCGAGTACCGACATGCCCTTGAACAGCGCGATGTTCTGGAAAGTGCGCGCGATGCCGGCAGCGGCAGCGGCATGGGTATTCATGTCGCGCAGGTGATGGCCGCGAAAGATGATCTCGCCCTGCTGCGGATGGTAAACACCGTTGATGACGTTGAGCATCGAGCTTTTGCCAGCGCCGTTGGGGCCGATGATGGCGCGCACCTCGTGCTCGCGCACATCGAAGGAGATGTCGGTCAGCGCCTTGACGCCGCCGAAGGACAGGGATATGCCCTTCAGGTCGAGGATCACCTCGCCGATCTGCCGCGCCATCAGGCAGCCCTCCCTTGCACGGTCGGAAAGGTTCTCACATTGCGGATCTCCAGGTCGGCGGCAACCTTGCCCTTGCGGCCATCCTCGAATTTCACTTCGGTCTCGATGAACTGCGAGGCCTTGCCGCCGTAAAGCGCGTCGATCAGCACGGCGTATTTCTCCCCGATGAAACCCCGCCGTACTTTTCTGGTCCGGGTCAGCTCGTCGTCGTCGGGATCGAGCTCCTTGTGCAGGATGAGGAAACGGTGGATCTGCGTGTCCGCCACCATCGCATCCTTGGCCAGTTCGGCATTGACCTGCGAGACGCACTCCTCGATCAGCTGATAGACCTCGGGCTTGCCGGCAAGGTCAGTGTAGCCGGCATAGGCTATGCCGCGCCGCTCGGCCCAGTTGCCCACCGCGCCCATGTCGATATTGAGGAAGGCGCACACCTCGTCCCGGCCGTTGCCGAAAGCGACCGCCTCCTTGATGTACGAGAAGAACTTGAGCTTGTTCTCGATGTAGTTGGGCGCGAACATCGCGCCGCCGTTGAGCTTGCCGACATCCTTGGCGCGGTCGATGATCTTGAGGTGGCCGTCGGCATCAAGGAAACCGGCATCGCCGGTCATGAAGTAGCCCTCGGCGTTGATCGACTCCGCCGTCGCATCGGGACGCTGGTAGTACTCCTTGAGCAGCATCGGCCCCTTGACGAGGATCTCGCCGTTGTCGGCGATCTTGATCTCGACGCCCGGCGCTGGCAGTCCCACGGAGTCGAACTTGATCTGGTGATCCGGCTGCAGGCAGACGTAGGCGCAAGTTTCAGTCTGGCCATAGAGCTGCTTGAGGTTGATGCCGATCGAGCGGTAGAAGCGGAACAGGTCGGGGCCGATCGCCGCACCGGCGGTGTAGGCGACGCGGATGCGGCTCATGCCGAGCACGTTGCGCAGCGGCGCATACACCAGCAGGTTGCCGAGTGCATACAGCACGCGATCCTTGCCATTCACCGGCTTGCCGTCGAGGATGTCGGCGCCGCAGCGCTTCGCCACCGCCATGAAGTAATGGAACAAGCCGCGCTTGATGGTCCCGGCATCCTCCATGCGGATCATTACCTGGGTGAGCAGGTTCTCGAACACTCGCGGCGGAGCGAAGTAGTAGGTCGGGCCGATCTCGCGCAGGTCGGTCATCACCGTGTCGCCCGATTCGGGGCAATTTACTGTGAAGCCGGCGTACAACGCCTGAGCGTAGGAGAACAGGTTGTCGCCGACCCATGCCATCGGCAGATAGGAAAGAATTTCCTCGTCGGCATCCAGCTTATCGAAGCCGCAACCTCCCTGCGCCGCGGCGATCAGTGCCGCATGGGTTTGGCATACCCCCTTGGGCTTGCCCGTCGTTCCGGAAGTGTAAAGCATGATTGCGACATCCTCGGGGCGGCCTTGGGCGATCTGCTCGTCGAGGAAATCCTCATGGTTCTGGTCGTGAATCTTGCCGGCGGCAAGTACTTCGTCGAGGCCATGCAGGAACGGCTGCGTATAGTGACGCAACCCGCGCGGCTCGTCGTAAATGATGTGCTGCAGGCCGGGGCACTGGTCCTTGACCTCGAGAAGCTTGTCGACCTGCTCCTGGTCCTCGACGATCGCGATGTGGATGCCGGCGTCCTGCAGAACAAAGATCATTTCCTGCGCGACGGCGTCCTGATACATCGGCACCGGAATGCCGCCGAGCATCTGCGCGGCGCACATCGCCCAGTAGAGCCGTGGCCGGTTGTCGCCGATGATGGCGAGGCGGTCGCCGCGCTTGAAGCCGAGTTCGGCCAGGCCACATGCCATGCCGCGCACCTCCCGCGCCGCCTCGGCCCACGTCCAGCTTTGCCAGATGCCGAGATCCTTCTCACGGATCGCCGGCCGGGCGCCACGCGCGCGCGCATGCCCCAGCAGCAAACGGGGAAAGGTGTCCGCGCTATCGGGCACGCCGCCCGACATCGAAGCAGTCATGCACAACTCCTCCATCCGGTTCCGTCGTCCTTCCCGAAATTTTTGGGTAGACGCGATTCTTTTTTGCCCCGCAGCATAATGGGCTGCGGGCCGGCGGTTTGATTCTATACGGCGACTCTACCGTCCGTGCCTGCCTATAATTGTCGCGTGGCTGACAATTCCCTGATTTCCCTGCCGACGCTCGACGATGCTATCGCACTATCGCGCTGGGCGCGCGGGCTGAATGTCGACGAGCTGGCGTTGGCGCGGCAGGGCATGGTCGAGCGCAACATCGAGGCCGGCGGCTTCATCTGCAGACAAGGGGAACCGGCTACCTGCTGGATCGGCGTCATCGACGGCCTGGCGAAGATGTCGTCCGACTGGGTCACCGGCAAGACAGCATCCTACGCCGGCATCCCGACCGGCGGCTGGTTCGGCGAAGGTTCGCTGATGAAGACCGAGACGCGCCGCTACGACGTCATCGCGCTACGCGCCACTCGTGTCGCCTGCATGAAGCGCGACACCTTCCGCTGGCTGCTCGACCACAGCATCGCCTTCAACCACGCGATCATCGAGCAGATCAACGAGCGGCTCGGCCAGTTCATCGGCCTGCTCGAGTCCGAGCGCCTGCACGATACCGACACGCGCGTCGCACGCAGCCTGTCGATCATGTTCAATCCCGTGCTCTATCCTGGCCAGAACCCGAGCCTCAGCATCTCGCAGGAGGAAATCGGCCACCTCGCCGGCGTATCCCGTCAACGCGTCAATCGCTCGCTGAAGCTGCTCGAGGATGCCGGCTTCCTGCGCATCGAGTACGGCGGCATCACCATCCTCGACCTCGACGGCCTGCGGCGTTTCGGCGGCTAGCCTGTGCTCTCGACGCTCCAGGGCAAGCGCACCTCGAAGACGCTGCCTGCGCCCGGCGTGCTTCGCACGCCGATCTCGCCTCCCATCATCGTGACGATGCGGCGCGTGATGGTCAGGCCCAGTCCCGTGCCGCCGTAGTGGCGAGTAGTTGAGCCGTCCGCCTGCTCGAAGGGGTCGAAGATGCGTGCGGTCTGCTCTTCGGTCATACCGATCCCCGTATCACTGATCCGCAGCAGCAGTTCTTCTCCTTCGCATGCCACCGCCAATTCCACCTTGCCGGCGTGCGTGAATTTGACCGCATTGGAGAGCAGGTTCAACAGGATCTGCTGCAGCCTGACCGGATCGCTGCGGCAACCACCCGGCAAGTTCGGAGCGATGACCACCTCGAGTTGGATTCCCTTGTCCACCGCACTCTTCCTCACGAGGTCGACGACCTCGTTCGCAACCTTGGTGGGATCGATGCCGACCGCCTCGATTTTCATGAGACCGGCTTCGAGCTTGGAAAAGTCGAGGATGTCGTTGATGATCCCCAGCAGCAGCTTGCCGGAGGTGAGGATCTTGTCGAAAACATCCTCCATCATGGGGTTGCCGGCGGCCCGCCGTTTGCCGATGTGCGCCATGCCCAGCACGCCGTTCATCGGGGTGCGGATCTCGTGGCTCATGTTGGCAAGGAACTCGCTTTTCACTCGCGCCAGGCGTTCGGCCTCTTCCTTGGCATGCAGCAACTCGCTCTCCGTCTTGTGGCGTTCGGTGATATTTCGCACTACCACGATGAGTTGGCCGGCACGCAACGGAAGGATACGCGCTTCGAAGGTATGCAGCCCCTCGTCCAGGGGGAGCTGATATTCCACTTGCGCATTGGGACTGCCACTGCATACTTCGTCGATAGCCCGCTGAATTTTGCCTGCTGCTTCGACAGGCAGCACATCACCGATACGTCGCTGCAGGAACGACTGGGGCGACATGAACAGATCGTCTGGATTACCGGCTCGATAGTCGAGAATCTTGCCTTCGCAATCGAGACGGAAGAGCAGATCGGGAAGCGCCTGGAAAATTGCGTTCAGTTCGTCGGTGCGAGCGGCGATACGCTCCTCGAGTTCAGTATTCAGACGATCCTGCGCCTCGAGCGCCTGACGCAAGGTACGGCTGAGCCGGCCGATTTCATCACGGGTTGAGTCCAGCGGAATGATTGCTGAACGTCCTGGCACTACGGCATCGCAGGCCTCGGCCAACACTTCCAACCTAGCAGTAAGCCGTGACGCGGCGCGACGTGCAATAAGCCAGATGCCGTATGCCAGCACACCAGCCAGCAGCGCATGGAATGCAAGCTGGATCAGGACGCTTCCGATCCACACGTTCTCTTGCGCCCCATACTCGAGCGCCAGATCGACATCTGCCATTTCCATCGGCAAGTGCACCCTCTCCGTGGCCGGCTGATAGTTGTCTTTTCCATTCGCGCTAGCCAAGAGTACCCGGTCACCCGACATGAGTCTAAGACGGTAAGGTGGGGGTACATTCGCGGCGAGGGGACGAAAAAGCCCCTCCAGATCTCCAAGTGAGACGAGCACGCCGATCGGCTCCTGCGTATAGGGATAGATGACCGGATACCCCGTAAGCACGTGCACGTGCGTAGCCGAAGTCACCAAGAGAGTGAGGGCCTGCCTGCCTTCGATGACCTTGCGGGCAAGTCCGCCGACGGCTTCCGTATCGACAGCGTTGCCGAAATCGTCGCCGGAGATGCGACGGGCCCGGTAATCGAGCAGCTGCAGTTGGTTGTGGGCGAGAAAATTCTCCTGGTCCTGGAGAAAAGGTCGCAGATAGGCTTCCCGGCCGAAGGAATCGCTGATCGCGGTCCAGACGAGCGAGCTTTGCGAGATCGCTCGCACCGCCGCCTTCTGTGCTTCGAGCTTCGCCTCGAGCTGAGCAGCAAAGACCTGTACCGTCTGACGGTGCGCAAGGTACTCGGCACGCGGGATGGCTGTCAGCGTGAAAAACATCGAGATGCCGCCGCTCACCAGCATCGCGACGATGCCGACGAGAAATGCGCTCGCGCCGATACGTTTCTGGAGCGAAGCCTCCGGACCGAACCATCGCCGTACGAACGCACTCATCGCTGTCTCAATATGCCGCGCGTTGTACCTTGGGTTCGATGGGGATCAGCCGGTCGTCATGCGTGTAGCGCGCCATGAAGACCTGGTCCGGAGACAGCGCGTCGTGGCTGTCCGGGGAAAACGGCTTGGCATAGCGACGCACCAGTCCATCGTAGACACCCAACTGCTCGAGCGCTATCCGCACCTTGGCTCGTTCGGCGCTTCTGGCCTTGCGGATCGCCGCCGCGACGAGATGCACCATGTCGTAGGCATGGGCGATGCCCACCGGACTCTTCACATCCTCGGCGCGTTGGATGCCGTACTTGTTCTTGAGCGCAGCCAGCACCCGACTCGCCGCTGGTGACTTGTTGCCGATGAAGCTGAAGGTCTGCACCACCGCGAAATCGGTGTGATCGAGCGCTTCGCCGGCCATTTCGGCGAACTTTCCGCCGGTGACGCCCCAGTGGCTGACGATCGGCAGCTGCTGCGCCGCGGGCAGAGCGGCCATTTCACGGACGAGCAACGCACCCTCCACCTCGTTGGCCACCAGGATAATCGCCTGCGCCCCTGCGGCATGCAGTTCCTGGTACAGCGGCAGCACCGTCTTGTCGCCCCAGTTGTACCAGCGTTCGCCGACGATCATCATGCCCATGCCCGCCGCCGCCTTTTTCAGGGCTGCGCTATTGCTGCGCCCCCACACCGTGTTCGGCACCAGCACCCCGACCTTGTCCGCCTTCTTCGCCTCCTGGGCGAAGCGCAGCATGGCAGGCGCCGCCCAGGCGTCCTTCAGGGAGAGGCGGAAGATCCAGCTGGGCTTGAAGTCATGGTCGGTAATGGTATTGGAGGAACTCCATACCGCAAAGATAGGAATATGCAGCTCTTGAGCGGCAGGCAGCCATTCCTGCACCACCGGGCTGAACTTTCCCCCAAACACGCCGACGAGGTTGGGTATGGCTGCCAGCTCTCGCAGGTTGTCCACGCCAATGGCGGGGATCGATCGGTTGTCGCGGGTGACGAGTTCGAGCTTGCGGCCGCCCAGCAGCCCGCCGGCAGCATTGATTTCCTCGATGGCGATCTCCATACCCTGCTGGATCGCCTGCGCCGACGTGCTGGTCTTATGGCCGAATTCGGCATCCAGGCCGAGCAGGATTGGGGGCGTCTGCGCCGCAACCGTAGCCCCCCCAGCCAGGCGACAAGGGCGCATAAACCGGCAGCCAACCATGAGCGGACAACTTTTGGCCGCATAATGCGTGACGTCAAGTACGGCACGAACACTTCCTGGTATCCCCCGTCATGTTCATTTCAACTTGCGCTCGAAAGAGAAAGCAATAGCCATGTACATGGCCTTGTTTTTCTATCCCTTTTCGCCAATTAGCTTAGCATGCTATCCGCTTCTCTTTGATGCGCTTTGATCTAGAGCAACGGACGACCCGCCGTCCCGCCAGCGCCGACTTTCTTCTTCCATGACACGCCCCATCGAACTGCTCGCTCCGGCCCGCAACGCCGAGATCGCCCGTGCCGCAATCATGCATGGCGCAGACGCCGTGTACATCGGCGGGCCGGCCTACGGTGCGCGTCACGGCGCAGGCAACAGCATGCAGGACATCGCGCGTCTCGTCTCGCTTGCCCACCGTTTCCGCGCGCGCATCTACGTCACGCTCAATACCATCCTCTCCGACGCCGAACTCGAGCCGGCACGCCGCCTCGCACAGGAGTGCTGGGACGCCGGCGTCGACGCGCTGATCGTGCAGGACATGGGGATGCTCGAGCTCGACCTGCCGCCGATCGACCTGCACGCCTCGACGCAGTGCGACATCCGCACGCCGGCCAAGGCGCGCTTCCTCGCCGACGCCGGTTTTTCTCAGCTGGTGCTGGCGCGCGAACTCTCGCTCAAGGAAATCTCCGCGGTGCGCGCCGCGCTGCCGGACGACGTGATCGTCGAGCACTTTATCCACGGTGCGCTATGCGTCGCCTTCTCGGGCCAGTGCTACATCAGCCACGCGCAAACCGGCCGCAGCGCCAACCGCGGCGACTGCTCACAGGCTTGCCGCCTGCCCTACACGCTGCAGGATGCACAGGGCCGCGTCGTCGCGTTCGAGAAGCACCTGCTCTCGGTCAAGGACAACAACCAGAGTGCCAATCTCCTCCCCTTGATCCAGGCCGGCGTGCAGAGCTTCAAGATCGAGGGACGCTACAAGGATATCGGCTACGTCAAGAACATCACCGGCCATTACCGCCAGCTACTCGACGCGATCTTCGAACAGCATCCCGAACTCGGCCCGGCTTCGAGCGGAAAGACGACGCTGAAATTCGAACCGAATCCCGACAAGACCTTCCATCGGGGCTCCACCGACTACTTCACGCACGGGCGGAGCACCGATCCCGCGCACATCGTCGCGTTCGACACCCCGGCCTTCGTCGGTCTGCCGGTCGGCAAGCTGACGCGGGTCGATACCGACTCCTTCGAGATCGCGACGCAGGAAACCCTGTCCAACGGTGACGGCCTCTCCTGGCTGCACAAGCGCGCCGCAGTCGGCACGCAAGCAAACCGGGTCGAGAAGCTCTCTACCGGTTTATGGCGTGTCTGGCCGAACGATCCGCTCGACAAGCTGGCGGGACTGCGCCCGGGGCTCTACATCAACCGCAACCGCGACCAGGCGTGGGAGCAGGCTCTGACGAAGGAATCGGCCGAGCGGCGCATCGCTGTCGACGCAGCACTCTCCGAGACAAGCGACGGCTTCGCGCTGACCCTGACCGACGACGACGGCATTGCTGCCACGGCGCACATCGCGCTCGAAAAGCAGGCGGCAAAGCACCCGCAGCAAGCCGAAACCGGCCTGCGCGAGCAAGTGCGCCGTCTCGGCGAGACCGACTTTTTCCTGCGCGATTTTTCCGTTACCTGGTCGCAGCCCTGGTTCATCCCGAACTCGGCGGCAAACCAGTTGCGCCGCGAGGCAGTCGTCGCCCTTGAAGCCGCGCGTGTCGCCGCCTACGTGCGTCCGCTGCGCCGCCAACCCGTCGAACCGCCGACGCCCTATCCAGAAGACACGCTGAGCTATCTCGCCAACATCTACAACGCCGCGGCGCGGCGCTTCTACGAGAAGCACGGCGTCCATCTGATCGACTCCGCCTACGAGGCGCACGAGGAAGAAGGCGAGGTCTCGCTGATGATCACCAAGCACTGCCTGCGCCATGCCTTCAACCTCTGCCCCCACCAAGCCAAGGGCGTGGCCGGCGTGCAGGGCCAGGTGCGCGCCGAGCCGATGACGCTGGTGAATGGCAACGAGCGCCTGACGCTCACCTTCGACTGCCGCGCCTGCGAGATGCACGTGAAGGGCAGGATCAAGAAGCACATCCTGGCCAGCCCGCCGCCGGGCTGAAGCGGAATCAGGGTTGGCGCGGCTCGGTGAAGCTGAGCGCCGAATCGACGAAGCGGAACAGCAGCGTGGGTGGATTCCAGCCGGATGCCGGCCGCAGCACCTTCTTCACCGAATCGTTGAGCTGCAGTTCGACGCGCCAGTTCGCAGGAAAGGTGCGGTCCCAGCGCGGCAGCGCCTGCCTGAGATATTCGAGTTCGTGCTCCTCTCGGACGATCACGCCCATGGTCTCGAGCAGGTTGAGCTTAGGCCAGTGCTCGCCGCCCGGCCGTCCGTAGGTGACGATGCCCATGAAGCGCTGGAAATCTTCGTAGAACGGCGCGCCCGGCTCGACCAGCTTGCCGTTCGAGTAGATCGCGTCCATGAAGTAAGTGACGGTGAGATTGCGCGGCGGATGCTTCTTCGCCCATTGATAGAGCACGTCGTGCAGTGTCGCCGAGAGGCACATCTCGAGATGGCCGCCGACGATGTAAAGCTGGCTGGGCGGCACGTCGAAACTGATTTCCCCACCCTGCGAATACACCCAGTAGTCGGGCGAGCAATCGTCCATGTAATAGAACTGTGGCGGCGTATCGTCCTGCAGGTAGATGACCGGGATGCGCTGCTCCTTTGCGTAACGCAAAGCCTCGTCTACGCCGCGCTTTGCCGTGTAGCGCGCATCGTGGGTCGAGGTCGCATGGGTGACGATCATCACCGCATTTCCCTTGATCCTGACCTGGGCAGGATCGGCAAAAGCATGCGGAGGACAGGCAGCCTGAGCGGTGGCGCTGATCAGCACCAACAGGGTGAAGCAAATAAGACGAAGGGGAGTCATGGTGACCAAGTTTACCCATGGCACGTCTTTCGTCCGACTTACTGGCACCCTAGAATCGCGTATCTACTTCAACGACCCAAGGACACCATGGCTGGACCGACGCAGGACTTCTGGCAGGAACGCTTCACGAGCGGCACCATCCCGTGGGACCGCGGCACCCCGAACCCGCAGCTGTTGCAATGGATCACGGACGGCTCGCTCGAGCCGGACAGCCGCGTCATCGTTCCCGGTTGCGGCCAGGGCTGGGAGGTCGGCGCGCTCGCCGCTGCCGGGATGCAGGTCACCGGCATCGACTTCGCGCCGGGTGCGCTCGCGCTGTGCCGCCAGGTGCTGGAGCGCTGCGGCGCACACGCCGACCTGGTCGACGCAGACGTGCTGCACTGGCAGCCGGTCGCCCCGGTCGATGCGGTATTCGAGCAGACCTGCCTGTGCGCGCTCTACCCGGACTACTGGGTGCGCTATGCCTCCCAGTTGCACACATGGATCAAGCCGGGCGGCAAGCTGCTCGCGCTGTTCATGCAGGTACCGCCCAAAGAAGACGCGCCACCGGGCAGCATCGAAGGGCCGCCCTACCATTGCGACATCAATGCGATGCGCGCGATCTTTCCTGCGACGCTGTGGGAGTGGCCCAAGCCGCCCTACCCCGAGATCAAATCGCCGATCGGCCGGCTGGAGTTGGCGGCCGTGCTCACGCGCAAGTAGTACGGTGCCGGACTAGTTTGCCGCCAAGGCCGGATAGTCGAGGTAGCCCTTTTCGCCGCCGCTATAGAAGGTTTTCGGATCGGCGACGTTGAGCGGCGCATCGCGGCGCAGCCGCTCGACCAGGTCCGGGTTGGCGATGAACGGCACGCCGAAGGCCACGGCATCGGCCGCACCGCTCCCCAGCACCTCATTGGCGCGCGTCTTGTCGTAGCCGGCATTGGTGACCAGCACGCCACGCCAGCGCTTGCGCAGCTCGGCGGGATCGAAGGCAGGTCCGGCCGCGCCGGGCGACTCGCGGCCCATTTCTGTGACGTGCAGGTAGGCCAGCCCGAAGCGGTCGAGCTGCTCCACGGCATGGCAGAAGGTCGCCTGTGGATTCGAATCGCGCATGTCGTTGAACGGCTGCCACGGTGAGATCCGCACGCCAACGCGGTCTGCGCCGACCTCCGCGGCGACCGCCTGCGTCACCTCGAGCAGGAAGCGGCAGCGGTTCTCGACGCTGCCGCCGTAGGCATCGTTGCGCCGATTGCTGCCGTCGCGCAGGAACTGGTCGATCAGATAGCCGTTCGCGGCATGGATCTCCATGCCATCGAAACCGGCAGCCAGCGCGTTGCGCGCGGCATTCGCGTAGCAGGCGACGATGCGCCCGATCTCCGCCGTGTTCAAGGCGCGCGGCGTCACCGAGTCATGCTGGCCGGTCCAGGTGATCGCCTTGATTGCCGGCTTCAACGCCGAGGCGGACACCGGCGTTTCGCCACCGAGCAGGTCGGGATGGGAAACACGGCCGCAGTGCCAGAGCTGCACGAAGATGCGTCCGCCGGCGGCATGCACAGCATCGGTCACGCGTTTCCAGCCTGATATCTGCGCCTCGCTATGGATGCCCGGCGTCGCCGGGTAGCCGATGGCGAAAGCCGAGATCTGGCTGCCTTCGCTGATGATCAGGCCGGCGCTCGCCCGCTGAACGTAGTACTCTGCCATCAGCGGGTTGGCGACCGTGTCCGGTGCGCGATTGCGCGTCATCGGCGCCATGAAGATGCGGTTCGGCAACTCCAGTGGGCCGAGCTTGAGCGGGGTGAACAGGTCGGGCATCGGACTTTCCTTTCGCAGGGGCGGAATACCCAATGGTACGCCGTGTCACCGGCACCGACTTTTACTGCTCGACGTCCCTCTGGCTCTGCTGCAGGAGCCCTGCTACGAATTTCCCCGCGGCCAGAACGCCTCCTGAACTTCAGTCGCGCTTGAATGCCTGCAGATCAGCGAGAATCTCCGCTGCATGAGTGGCCGGCTCCACGTCCCGGTAAGTCTTGGCGATTCGCCCGGTCGGATCGATCAGGAAGGTGTGACGCTTGGCGAATTTCGCGATGCCGAGATTTGTCAGCGCGCCGTAGGCGCGAGCGACCTTACCGCCCGCATCTACCAGCAGCGGGAAGGATAGGCGCTGGCTCGCTGCGAAGGACTGGTGCGAAGCTGCATCGTCGAGACTGACACCGACCACGTCTGCATCAAGCGCGGTAAAGCGTTGTAGGCTGTCGCGGAAGGCCTGGGCCTCGACGGTGCAACCCGGCGTGTCGTCTTTTGGATAAAAGTACAGCACCAGCCAGCGCCCTCGCCAGTCGGCCAGGCTGCGTTGCTTGCCCTGGCCGTCCCGCAGAGCGAAGTCAGGTGCCGGGGCGCCGGCCTGCAACGATTCGGCTGAGACGGCCATCGGCATCAGCAGTCCGGCACATAGGGAGGCGATGAAGAGCCAGCGTGCAGCATGCATCAATGCACGCTGCCGAAGGAAAGGCTCTTCGTGCCTTGCGGCAGCGGCAACCCGGCGATGCGGCAGCCCTGCGCCAACGGCCCATGCGGAAACAACTGGTAAAGGTGGCGCTTGCCGCCGCTGTCTGCGAAGTTCATCTCCAACCTGCGAGTAATGTCACGGGCTGTCCATTCGGGCCCGAGTTCACGGAAGCATTCGCGCAGGCTGTAGATCACTTCCCAGTGCTCGTCTTCGAGGACGATACCCTCCTCCACGGCAATCAGGCTGGCAAGCCGGGGCGACCAGCGTTCAGCCTCATGGATATATCCGTAGGGATCCTTCTGGTCCAGAAGGGGAGAGGCGAGGTACTTGTTGATGTCGTACATGATGTCCTCCGTTGGGGGTTGGGGGCGGGCTCATATACCTGAGTGAATTTGTCAACAACTTAGTCCTTACCCTGGAGAAAGTCAAGACGGAGAGGAAGAGGGCCACCCCCTCAGCTTCCCTGCGTCGCAGCCATCACCCGGTTGCGGCCTTCCCGCTTCGCCCGGTACAGCGCCAGGTCGGCCGCTTTCAACAGCGCGCCCATCGTCTGAAATGCCGGAAATGTAGCCACCCCGAAAGAGGCAGTGATCTGGTGCAGGGTCTTGCCTTCGAAAATGCAGGGGGTCTTCGCCAGCACATCCCTTAGGCGCTCGGCGATGATCAGCGCCTCCGTCAGACTCGCTTCGGGCAGCAACAGGGCGAACTCCTCCCCGCCGATGCGCGCCGCAACGTCCATGTCGCGCGACTGCTGTTCGAGCAGCCGTGCAATGAGCTGCAATACGAAGTCGCCTGCAGCGTGGCCGTACAGATCGTTGAACTGCTTGAAGTGATCCACGTCGAACAGGACGATCGAAAACGGCCGCGGGAAACGGTCGCCGCGGCCGATCTCCTGGTCGAGGCGCTCCATGAAGGCCCGCCGGTTGTACATGGCGGTCAGCATGTCGCGCTCGGCCAGCTCGCGCAGCGAGCGGTTGGCTTCCTCGAGTTCGCCCGTCACCACGCCGATGAAATTCATCAGGCGGCCGAGCACGCGCGCGTGACGCGCCGAGAATGCATCCTTGGTCTCTTGGGGCAGCGCAGTTCCTCCCCCTTCGCGCCGCGGGTCAATGCCGCGTTCGCGCAAGCCGACGATCACCAGCGTTGCATTGAGCAGGAACAGGCGCTCTTCGGCCGAGCAGATTTCACCGAGGGTGAAAAAACCAGCGGTGGGTGCGATGGCTTGAAACGGGGCCAGCTCCAGATCCACGTCTCCCTGCATGAGAAAGCGGCGGCAGGCACAGGAATACATGTAGATGCCTTCCGGCTGGAAAGCCTGCAGTTTTTCGCTGGTGGCGGCGGTTTCCTCGACGATGACATCGACGTCGCCGTAGCCGAGCCGTACCTTCTCGCCTTCGCGGATGTCTGCAATGAAGCGGATGCCGCCGTCGGCATCGCTGGCGACCGGGATGCGTGCCAGCAAGCAGCCCTCGCGCTCGAAGACCAGCGGAAACTCCAGTACATTGCGGAAGAACTGCTCGTCCGGTTCGATACCCAGATAATGCTGATAGACCGAGAATGCCGGTTCGCCGTCGAGCGTCTTGAGCGTCAGGCCATCCACGCCGGTCACGGTCATGCTCTTGCCGAAGGTACGCCAGCCCAGATAGCCGTAGAGTTGCAGATGCAGATCTGCGCCCGCCAGGGCGACCACGACTGCCCCTTGGTCAAGGATGGTATCGTCGAGAAACACCCGGCTCGCCGACATCTCGCCGTAATCGGCCGCTGCCCCGCCGAATACCGGCACGCCCAGATGAATGCTCTCGATTCCCGCCAGCAGGGTGCTGCAGTCGCTGCTGAGCGTCGTGGCGAGCGCCAGCACCCCTTTGAGTTCGGCGACGGAAGTCTTGATGCGTTCGCCGATGCGGGCTCCGGCAATGAACTGGCCCTCCTGCTCCAGCGGCATTGCCAGCGCTGACAGCCGCGCGCCGTCGAAGCAACTCAACGAGACGGCCGAAGTATCGAGCGACGCATGCCCGTTGGCGATCTCGCCGGCCGTCGTAGCCCCGACGACGACGACATCGGGAATGCAACTGCGCAACAGGCTGACGATCGCCCGGATATAGCCCTTGTCGTGGGTGGAGACGAAAACCTGTGCCAGCACCGCGCTTGCTGCGTTCGCCGCGATGGCAACATCCTGCCGTTCGAGAAACCCGGCAAGTTCGTCGAGGCCGCGGAATGCGATCGCAAAGTGTCTCATCGCCTAAGCTTTTCCAGCCGCAGGCGCTTGGTCGGTCATCTTGCCTTCAAGCACCACGCGCATTGCGCCGCCCCTTCTCGGTTTACAAGACCTTAGCCTCTTCGATTTTATCGGATCGGGATTGTTCTTCGCGGCATCCCGATTGACGGTCCCAGCGGCAACTGACTTCCGGTCCAGTAATATTCTGCCACGCAGTTCCCGCCGCCCAGGTGGCCCTCTGTTCTTGGAGATGGAGATAACAACATGTCTGAAGTCGTGCTCACCGAGATTCACGGCCGCGTCGGCCTGATCCGCCTGAACCGGCCCGAAGTGCTCAACGCCCTCAATAACGAGGTTGCCGACGGCATCGGCCGCGCCATCGACGCCTTCGAGGCCGACACGGCCATCGGCTGCATCGTCATCACCGGCAACGAGAAATCCTTCGCCGCCGGCGCGGACATAGGCGCCATGAAGGACTACGGCTACATGGACACCTACAAGGGCGACTTCCTGTCGAACCGCTGGGAACGCATCAGGACGGCGCGCAAGCCCGTGATCGCCGCAGTGGCAGGCTACGCACTCGGCGGCGGCTGCGAGCTGGCGATGATGTGCGACATGATCTACGCCGCGGAGAACGCCAAGTTCGGCCAGCCCGAGATCAAGCTCGGCACCCTGCCCGGCCTCGGCGGCACCCAGCGCCTGCCACGCGCCGTTGGCAAGGCCAAGGCGATGGACCTGTGCCTCACCGCTCGAATGATGGACGCGCAGGAAGCCGAGCGCAGCGGGCTGGTCGCGCGCATCTTCCCCACCGACAAGCTGATCGAGGAAACGCTGGCGGCCGCGCAAGTGATCGCCTCCTTCTCGCTGCCGGCGGTGATGATGGTGAAGGAAGCCGTCAATCGTGCCTACGAATCCTCGCTCGCCGAAGGCCTGCTGTTCGAGCGCCGGAGCTTCCACGCCTCGTTCGCCCTCGATGACCAGAAAGAAGGCATGGCAGCCTTCACCGAGAAGCGCAAGCCGGCGTTCAAGCACAAGTAAGCCCCGCCCTGCAAAAGAGTTCCGCCTAGGCGCCGTACCACCGGCGCCGACTTTTTTTCACGCCCCCGTGATGCCGGGAAAGTGCGAACATATCGCCGTCTGCAGTCTCGCCGGCATCCATGAAAACCTTCGATAGTCACCTCTGGTATCGGTTCTGGGCCATCGCAACGCCCTACTGGCGCCACGAGGAGAAATGGAAGGCCTCGGCGATCCTGGCCCTGCTGGTAGCGCTGCTGCTGACGCAGGCGCACCTGGCGGTGCTGTTCAACGAGCAAACCGGTGAATTCACCTCGGCGCTGGCGGCACGGCAGGAGGAGCGCTTCTGGGCCGCCATCCAGTATTGCCTCGGCCTGCTGGCCGTGATGGTGCCGGCCTACGCCTTCTACTACTTCGCGCGAGACAAGCTCGGCATCCACTGGCGGCGCTGGCTGACCCACCGATTCCTCGACAGCTATTTCGCGCAGCGCCATTACTACGAACTGAACTCAAATCCGGCGATCGACAACCCCGACCAGCGCATCGTCGAGGACATCAACACCTTCACCCAGCGCTCGCTCTACTACCTGCTGATCCTCGTCGGCGCTGTGATGCAGCTGGTAGCCTTCAGCACCGTCCTCTGGTCCATCTCGCGCGACCTCGTCTACTTCCTGGTCGGCTACGCGATCTTCGGCACCATCGTCACGCTGGCCATCTTCGGCAAGCCGCTGATCGGCCTCAACTTCATGCAGCTCAAACGCGAGGCCGATTTCCGCTTCGGCATGGTACGCATCCGCGAGAACGCCGAGCCGATCGCCTTCTACCGCGGCGAGCCGCGGGAATCGCAGCAGGTGCGGCAGCGCTTCGCCGCCGCCTTCGACAACTACAACCTGCTGATCCGCAAGCAGCTCTCCCTCAACCTGTTCCAGTATTCCTACAGCCTGCTGACCATCGTGCTGCCCAGCGCCATCATCGCCGGTGACGTGCTGTCCGGCGAACTCGAAGTTGGACGCGCGGTGCAGGCCGGCGGCGCCTTCGCCGCCGTGCTGGCTGCGATCTCGGTGATCGTCGAGAACTTCGAGGGCCTCAGCCGCTTCGCCGCGGGCATCGACCGCCTCAACACCTTCTCGCGCGTGCTGTCCGCCCTGCCCGGCGCGCGCATGCACGGCAAGGGCATGATCGAGGCAGAGGAAGGGGAAACGCTGTCACTCGAACACATGACGCTGCTGACGCCCGGCGGCGAACGCATGCTGGTCAAGGACCTCACGCTGACCATCGAGCCGGGACAGGGCCTCATGATAGTGGGCGAGAGCGGCACGGGCAAAAGCTCGCTGCTGCGCGCCATCGCCGGCCTCTGGTACCGCGGCAGCGGCCGCATCCGCCGCCCGCCGGCGGAGACCCTCCTGTTCCTGCCGCAGCAGCCCTACATGATCCTTGGCACGCTGCGCGATCAGCTGCTCTATCCCGACATGCGGCACGAAGTCGAGGACGTGGAACTGCTGGGTCTGCTGGAGCGCGTGCGCCTGCCCGACCTCGCCGAACGCTTCGGGGGCCTGGACGCGGAACTCGATTGGGAGAAGGTGCTGTCGATCGGAGAGCAGCAGCGCCTCGCCTTCGCGCGCGTTCTGTTGCACCGGCCGCGCTATGCGATTCTCGACGAAGCCACCAGCGCGCTGGATGCCATCAACGAAGAACATCTCTACCGCGAGTTGATCTCGGTCGGCACGACGCCGATCAGCATCAGCCACCATCCCGCCATCCTCCAGTTCCACCGCCAGGTGCTGGAATTGACCGGCGAAGGCGGCTGGCAACTGCGGCCGGCTGAGAAATAGGGAAAGTTGCTGCAGGCGCCGTACTACCGGCGCCGACTTTTTCAGCCGGCCTTTCGATAGGCAATGGTGGCATTCGACCAGATACCGATCATCACCTCCATGATGAGGTCCGCTTCCAGTCCGCTGATCCTCTCCCCTGGAAACGACAAACACCGCCGAAGCGGTGTTTGTCGTGAGTCGTTACCGATTACTTCTTGCGTCTGCGAGTGGCGGCAAGGCCAGCAAAGCCAAGGCCGAAAAGTGCGAGAACGCTCGGTTCGGGAACGGAAGAAACGGGAAGCAGCCTGTTGGCAAATGTATTGTAAGCAGTATCCGCGCCGTTATAGCCGCTATAAGTGAAGTCATTTGCCGAAAAGTTGGTCTCGCCTACTCGAATCCACCAATGTTCACTGCCGAAGTCGATACTGCAAACCCCAGCGAGACAGTTGTTGCCAAAACTCGCGTCGAGCAATCCGCCCAGCGCGTCAAACCGTAGCCAGCCGCTGTTCGCTGTGCTCTCGTCGAATATCCAACTGCCAAAGGAAACATTTAGATCGAGGAACAACCCGGTTTGGAATACATATCCACCACCGACTGGCGCGACGCTGTCGTCGTAGGTAAACGAGCCGATGTTGGGACCGAACTGCAACGGTCCAGACGTCGAACTGAACTCGAAGTTGCGAGTTATTTGTGCGGCGAATGCCGTACCGCTTGATATCGAAAGCGCCGCGACTGCCGCAATCGCAGCGGTAAGAGAGGCTTTTTTCAGAAACATGACGGATTCCTCTTGGTTGGGGTTGATCGAGGTTGGCCATACGCACATTTCATGCCATCACTGCCACACCCTTAAAGAGACAATAAATTGCATCCGATAAGCGGAAGCCTCACGATGCACATGTCAAGTTTTCCGACACTCAAGCCTTTTGGTGTGCGTAGCTCGGTTGCACGCAGGTATCCCTCCGCAAAGGAGGGTTAGGGAGAAGGTTGGGCTTTACATGCTGCGCCGGTACTGCCCGCCGACCTCGTAAAGCGCGCTGCTGATCTGGCCTAGCGAACAGACGCGCACCGCATCGACCAGTACGGCGAAGACGTTGCCGTTGTCGATGACGGTCTGTTTGAGCTTCTGCAGCATCGGGCCGGACTCTTTGGCATGGCACGTCTGGAAGTCGCGCAGGCGCTTGATCTGCGACTGCTTCTCTTCCTCAGTGGAGCGCGCGAGTTCGACGTGCTTCGGCACGTCGCCATGCGGGTTGCGGAAGGTGTTCACGCCGATGATCGGATGCGAACCGTCGTGCTTCTTGTGCTCGTAGTAAAGCGATTCTTCCTGAATCTTGCCGCGCTGGTAGCCAGTCTCCATCGCGCCGAGCACGCCGCCGCGGTCGGCGATGGCCTCGAACTCCTTGAGCACGGCTTCCTCGACTAAATCCGTCAATTCGTCGATGACGAAGGCACCCTGGTTGGGGTTCTCGTTTTTCGCAAGGCCCCACTCACGGTTGATGACGAGCTGGATCGCCATGGCGCGGCGCACCGATTCGTCGGTGGGTGTGGTGATGGCTTCGTCGTAGGCGTTGGTATGCAGGCTGTTGCAGTTGTCGTAGACGGCGATCAGCGCCTGCAATGTCGTGCGGATGTCGTTGAAGGCCATCTCCTGCGCGTGCAGGCTGCGGCCCGAGGTCTGCACGTGGTACTTGAGCTTCTGCGAGCGCTCGTTGGCACCGTACTTGTTTTTCATCGCCACGGCCCAGATGCGGCGCGCGACGCGGCCGATCACCGAGTATTCGGCGTCCATGCCGTTGCTGAAGAAGAAGCTGAGGTTCGGCGCGAAGTCGTCGATGTGCATGCCGCGCGCCAGATACGACTCGACGTAGGTGAAGCCGTTGGCGAGCGTGAAGGCGAGCTGGGAGATCGGGTTCGCGCCGGCCTCGGCGATGTGGTAGCCGGAGATGGACACCGAGTAGAAGTTCTTCACCTGGTTGTGCACGAAAAATTCCTGGATGTCGCCCATCATCTTCAGCGCGAACTCAGTGCTGAAGATGCAGGTGTTCTGGCCCTGGTCCTCCTTGAGAATGTCGGCCTGCACCGTGCCGCGCACCGATGACAGCGTCCATTCGCGAATCTTCTCGGCCTCGTCCTCGGTCGGCTCGCGGTTGTTGTCCTGCTTGAACTTGGCGAATTGCTGGTCGATGGCGGTGTTGAAGAACATCGCCAGGATGATCGGCGCCGGGCCGTTGATGGTCATCGAGACGCTGGTGGCCGGGTCGCAGAGGTTGAAGCCGTCGTAGAGCACCTTCATGTCGTCGAGCGTGGCGATGCTGACGCCCGAGTTGCCGATCTTGCCGTAGATGTCGGGCCGCTCGTCGGGATCGCAGCCGTAGAGCGTCACCGAGTCGAAGGCGGTGGACAGGCGCTTGGCGGGCATGCCCTCGGAGACCTTCTTGAAGCGGCGGTTGGTGCGGAAGGCATCGCCCTCGCCGGCGAACATGCGCGTCGGGTCTTCGTTCTCGCGCTTGAAGGCGAACACGCCGGCGGTGAACGGAAAGGAGCCGGGCACGTTCTCCTTCATCAGGTAGCGCAGCGTCTCGCCTTCGTCGCCGAACTTGGGCAGCACCACCTTGCGGACCTTGGTGCCGGAGAGCGTTTCGTGGGTAAGTGCCGTGCGGATTTCCTTGTCGCGGATCTTCACCACGTATTCGTCGCCGCTGTACGCCTTCACCGTGTCGGGCCACATCTCGAGCAGCCTCTTCGCCTTCGGATCGAGCTGGCCATCCTTCCAGGCGATGAGTTCGTCGAAGTCCTTGCCGTCCTTCTTGCAGCCCTCGAAGATTGCCTTGGAAGTACGCAGGCTCTGGCGTTCGCGGGCGACGGTCACCTGCGCGTCGATATGCAGGTGGTAGCCGCGCACGCTGTCGGCGATCTCGGCGAGATAGCGGCTGCGTGCGGCCGGCACGATGGCGCGCGACTGGGACGACTGCTTCGCCTCGACCTTCGGCAGCTTGCCGGGTTTGAGCTTCAGGCCCTTCGACTGCAAGTGTGCGGACACGGCCTGGTAGAGCGCGGTCACGCCGTCGTCGTTGAAGCGCGAGGCCTGGGTGCCGAAGACGGGCATTTCGTCGGGGGATTCCTTGAAGCGCTCCCGGTTGCGCTGGTATTGCTTGCGCACGTCGCGCAGCGCATCCGCTGCGCCCTTCCGGTCGAACTTGTTGATGGCCACGAAGTCGGCGAAGTCGAGCATGTCGATTTTCTCGAGCTGCGAGGCCGCGCCGAATTCGGGGGTCATCACGTAGAGCGAGGCGTCCACATGCGGCACGATGGCGGCATCGCCCTGGCCGATGCCCGAAGTCTCAACGACGACCAGGTCGAAGCCGGCGAGCTTGCAGGCGGCGATGACTTCCGGCAGCGCGGCGGAAATCTCGCTGCCGGTGTCGCGCGTCGCCAGCGAGCGCATGAAGATGTTGGGGTGCTCGATGGCGTTCATGCGAATGCGGTCGCCGAGCAGCGCACCGCCGGTGCGCTTGCGCGACGGATCGATCGAGATGATCGCGATCTTCAGCGCGTCGTCCTGGTCGAGGCGGAAGCGGCGGATCAACTCGTCGGTGAGGCTGGACTTGCCCGCGCCACCAGTGCCGGTGATGCCAAAAGTCGGCGCTGGCGGGACGGCAGCATTCCTGATTTCCTTCGCGAGCTTGCCGTTCGGTTCGTTCTCCAGTTGGGTAATGGCGCGCGCCAGTATCCGCCGATTCCCGGCGCGCAGTTCATCCAGCGTCGCGGTATCGGCCAGTGAGAAATCGGACTGCTCGACGACGTCGTTGATCATGCCTTGCAGGCCCATCAGAGCGCCGTCCTCGGGCGAATAGACGCGCGTCACGCCATATGCGTGCAGCTCGGCGATCTCGTCCGGCACGATCACGCCGCCACCGCCGCCGAACACCTTGATCTCTTTGCCGCCGCCCGCCTTGAGCAGGTCGATCATGTACTTGAAGTACTCGATGTGGCCGCCCTGGTAGGAGGTGATGGCGATGCCCTGCACGTCCTCCTGCAATGCCGCATTCACCACCTCCTGCACCGATCGGTTGTGGCCGAGGTGGATCACCTCCGCACCGGTGGATTGCAATATCCGCCGCATGATGTTGATCGAGGCATCGTGGCCGTCGAACAGCGAGGCAGCGGTGACGAAGCGCACCTTGTGCTTGGGCTTGTAGGGAGCGAGTTTGGCGGCGACGGACAGGTCGGTCATGGCGGTATTCCTTGCAATGGATATTGCGATCTTATGCCCCCGTCGCGCATGATGCCATTGTCAGCCACGCCGGTTATCGTGCAAAATCCGCCAATATGGCAATTTATGGCCAATAGAGGGATTTCCAGTGTCAAGAAAGGCTGGGCAGGCATATTCCGCCACCGTGGCGATGGGTTTCGTCACCGGCATGCTCGCCGGCATGGCGCGCGCTGGGCGCGACCCCGTACCGCTACTCGCCGCCACCGGCATCGCCCCGTCCAGCCTCGCCGACCCACAGGCGCCCGAGTACCGTGTGCCGATCGCCGCCTATGCCGAGCTTTACAACCGCGTTGCCGCGGCGCTTGACGACGAGGCCTTCGGCCTGTTCTCCACACCAATGCGCTGCGGTAGCTTCGAGTTTCTCGCGCGCGCTCTGGTGAGCGCACACTCTCTCGAAGAAGCATTCGGGCGCATGACGCGCTACCTGCGCGTGCTGCTGCCCGACCTCACGGTCGGCATCGTGCGTCAAGGCGGCGAAGCGACACTCGTCATTGCCGAAACCCGCCCGCTCGCCGCGACGCCGGACGACCCGGGCCGCGTGTTCGCCTTCGAGTGGCTGCTGCGGCTGATCCATGGCCTCGCCTGCTGGCTTGCCGGGCGCGGCCTCGCGCTCGATGCCGTCTCCTTCCCCTACCCTCGCCCGCCGCATGCGGCCGACTACGCGCTGATCTACACCGCCAACTCGCGCTTCGACGCGCCCGAGCTGGTTGCGCGCTTTCAGGCCAACCTACTGGACTTGCCGTTGCGACGCGACGAAGCCGCGCTCGAGGCTTTCCTCGCCGGCGCCCCGGGGCGCATTGCTACCCTCTACCGGCGTGACCGCAATACCGTGCGCGCAGTGCGCGACCTGCTGCGCGATGCCATGCCATCATTGCCGGGCCTCGACGAGATCGCAGCTGCTCTGCACCTTTCGCCGCGCAGCCTGCACCGCCGGCTGGCCGAGGAGGGCGTCAACTTCCGCCAGATCAAGGATGCGTTGCGTCGCGACCTCGCGCTGGCGCGGCTGGCCAAGACCGACATCCCCATTGCCGTTATCGCCGCAGAGCTCGGTTACGCGGATCCATCAGCGTTTTACCGCACCTGCGTCGAATGGACCGGCACTGCGCCGAGCGATTACCGTGCGCGTTTGGCAGGCAAGGCTTAGTCCCGCTTGCCGATCAGCTCGATATAGTAGCCATCCGGGTCGGCGATAAAGGCGATGATCGTGGTGCCAGCATTCATCGGGCCAGCCTCGCGTACGATGGTGGCGCCGAGACGACGCGCCTCCTCGCAAGCGGCATAAACGTCATCCACTTCGATGGCGATATGGCCGTAGCCCTTACCGAGATCGTAACTATCGACGCCCCAGTTGTAGGTGAACTCGATCACCGCGTTCTCACGCTCGTCGCCGTAGCCGACGAAGGCATTGGTGAACTTGCCGGCCGGGTAGTCCTGGCGGCGCAGCAGCTTCATGCCGAGCACGCGGGTGTAGAAGTCGATGGAGCGATCAAGGTCTCCGGTACGGAGCATCGTGTGCAAAAGGCGCATGGTGTCTTCCTGGATTGTTGGGTATGGCATTGTCGCCGCCAACGGCGCGCGACGTCCACTGGACGCCGTCCCGCCGGCGCCGACTTTTTCGATCAGCGCTCGGGGAAAAGCTCGCGCAGGTACGCAATGATCGCGCCGGACTCATAGAGCCACTCGACCTTGCCGCCCGGCCCGGTGATGCGCAGGCAAGGCACCATCGCCCTGCCGCCACCTGCGACGAGTTCATCGCGATGAGCCCCCGGATGCTGGGCGTCGCGTCGCTCGATCGGCAGCGCGAGGCGGTGCATCTCCTGGCGCACCTTGATGCAAAACGGGCAGGTCTTGAAATCGTAGAGCGCCAGATCGCGGCACTGCGCATCGACCAGCACCTGGGCCTGCGCCGCGCGCACGATGGCGCGCGGGCGGCTCAGCCGTTCCCACAGCAGCATGAAGGGGCCGAGGATGAAGCGCAGCGTCTTGAAGAACATCCGGACAACGGCTTTCATGGTCGCCGCTCCTTAGTGGTGGCGCTGGCCCGAATGGTGGCTAGCAGCGCGCGCCGGCGACTTGCGGTTGGCCTTGGCCGGCTGCGGCGGGCGGAAGCCGCCGTGCTTGGCGGTCGCCTTGGCAGCTGGCTCGGCGCGCTTCTGGCGCCGGCCCTGTCCGTCAGCGCTGCGCGGCTTCTGGATCGGCTCGGCCTTGATCTTCGGATCGGGTTCGAAGCCGGACACGACACGCTTCTCGATCTCGCGTTTCAACAGTCGTTCGATGTCGCGCAGCAGCTTGTGCTCGTCGATGCACACCAACGACACCGCCTCTCCCGATGCGCCGGCACGGCCGGTGCGGCCGATGCGATGCACGTAGTCCTCGGGGACATTGGGCAACTCGTAGTTCACCACGTGGGGCAGTTCGTCGATGTCGATGCCGCGCGCGGCGATGTCGGTGGCAACCAGCACGTTGATCTTGAGCTTCTTGAAATCGTCGAGGGCACGGATGCGCTGCCCCTGGCTCTTGTTGCCGTGCAGCGCCGCAGCGCTGATGCGCGCCTTGCACAGCCGCTCGGCAAGCGCATCGGCGCCGTGCTTGGTGCGCGTGAACACCAGCACCTGGTGCCAGTTGTGTTCGGTGATCAGATGGATCAGCAGGTCCCGCTTGCGGTCACGATCGACCGGATAGACGGCCTGGGCGACCGCCTCGGCCGGCGCATTGCGGCGCGCCACTTCGACGTTGGCGGGATCGCGCAGCAGACCGGTGGCCAGCTCGCGAATCTCGCTGGAGAAGGTGGCGGAAAACAGCAGGCTTTGCTTCTGCTTCGGCAGCAGGGCAAGCACCTTGCGGATGTCGCGGATAAAGCCCATGTCAAGCATACGGTCGGCCTCGTCCAGCACGAGGATCTCGATGCCCGACAGATCGATGCTGCGCTGGGCGACGTGATCGAGCAGTCGCCCTGGCGTGGCGACGACGATATCGACGCCACCCTTGAGAATTTTGGTCTGCGGACCGATGGCGACGCCACCGTAGATCGCCGCCGAACGCAGCCGCAGATATTTGCCATAGGTGAACACACTCTGCTGGACCTGCATCGCCAACTCGCGCGTGGGCACCAGCACCAGCGCTCGCGGCTTGAAGCGCTTCATGGAAAGACTCTTGTCCTGCGACAGCAGTTGCAGCAGCGGCAGGGTGAAGCCGGCGGTCTTGCCGGTGCCGGTCTGGGCGGCGGCCATCAGGTCGCGTCCATCGAGCACGACGGGGATCGCCTGAGCCTGGATCGGGGTGGGCGTATCGTAGCCTTCTTCGGTGACGGCACGCAGGATGTCGGCGGAAAGGCCGAGTTCTGTGAACTGCATGGATTGCTCCTGGAATCGGCCACTCGTACCAATGGGCACGAACCAGTCTGGGCGGAAACGCTAAGGGGGGAGATAGTGACGCGGCGGGAAATCCGCCGGCAACGCGCGGCTGTTGGACTGATAATTTGCCGCTGCGGCGCGCAGTTTAACAGTTCTGCGGGCTACAGGCCAATTGCGCAGCCGGCTCAGCGGGTCTATTTCATTATTGAGCGGAACTCGGCAAAGCACCGCTCGACTTCCGTAAGCAGATCAGGCGCCTGAGCGGAAATGCCGGCCTTGAGCTGCTGTTCGAGGTCATTAGCGATCTCGCGCAAAGCCGCCGCGCCGATATTGCCCGCCGCACCGTTGATGCTGTGGGCATGGCGACGCGCATCCTGGCCCCGGTTTTCGGCGAGCGCCGCCTTGAGGCCGGCGATATCTTTTTGAACCCCCTCGATGAAGGCGTCGAGCAGATCGCGCAGCAGCTCTTCGTCACCATCGATGCGGGCCATGATGCCGGCACGGTCGAACACCAGGGGCTGCGCCGCTGCGATGCCTGGAGCTGCTTGCGGCCGCTTTACGCCCATCGTCCCGCCTCCAGGCCGTGTCGCAAGAAAGCGCTCGATGGTCTCCGCCATCGCGACGAAATCGATCGGCTTCGCTAGGTAGTCGTCCATGCCGGCCTCCAGGGCCTTGTCGCGATCCTCCTTCATCGCACCCGCCGTCAGAGCGATGACGGGAATGGCGGGATCGAGCACCTGTGCCTGTTTGGAGCGAATCGCGCGGGTGGCGTCGTAACCGTCCATCTCGGGCATCTGACAGTCCATCAGGACCAAGTCGTAAGGCACCGTCGCCAGCGCGCGCAGCGCTTCGAGGCCATTGGCGACCGCATCAGCGCGATGACCGAGCTTCGCCAGCATGTGCATCACCAGTTTCTGGTTGGTGGCGTTGTCCTCGACCACGAGGATGTGGCCGCGGTGCGCCTGCTCGGCCAGCGTATGGCGAGTAATGAGCTGAGCCTTGCCGGTGGCTGCCTGGCCGAGCACGCCGGCGATCGAACGGTAGAGTTGGATGTTCTTGACAGGCTTGGCGAGATAAGCGGCGAATCCACCCTCGCTGGCCTCATGAGCATCGCCGCGCTGCGTGATCGAAGTCAGCATGATGAGCGGCAGCCCGGCCCAGTGTGGATCCGCCTTGATTGTACGCGCCAGGGCGACGCCATCCATCACCGGCATCTGCATATCGAGAATGCCCACATCCACCTTGCGGCCCGCCGCCGCTTCCTCGGCAAGCAATTTCAGCCCGGCCTCACCACCGTCGGCAAGCAACGGAATGCAGTTCCATTGCTGCAGCAGCAACTCGAGCAGGCGGCGGTTGGTCTTGTTGTCGTCCACGACCAGCACGCGACGGCCGTCGAGGCTGGCCATCGGCAGCGGCTGCGCCTCGCCAGGCGCACAGGGAAATTCGAGTTCGAACCAGAAGGTGGAGCCCTTGCCTTCGACGCTGGTGACGCCGACCTCGCCGCCCATCAGTTCGACAAGGCGCTTCGAGATCGACAACCCCAGCCCGGTGCCGCCATACTTCCGCGTGGTGGAGGCATCGACCTGCGTGAAGGCACTGAACAGCTTGCCCACTTTGTCGGCGGGAATGCCAATGCCGGTATCGCGCACCTCGAAGCGCAGGCGTACCCGGTCGCTGCCCAGGTCCTGCTTCAGCGCGGTCTGGATCGCCACCTCGCCGGCCGCGGTGAACTTGATGGCGTTACCGGCCAGGTTGATCAGGATTTGACGCAGGCGCCCCGGATCGCCACGCAGCCGTTCCGGCACCTCGGGATCGGCCGCGCAGACCAGTTCGAGATTCTTTTCGTGGGCGCGGAAAGCCAGCAGGTCCGCCACCTCTTCGAGCAAGGGGCGCAGGTCGAAATCGATGGTCTCGAGGTCGAGCCGGCCGGCTTCGATCTTCGAGAAGTCGAGGATGTCGTTGATCAGCGTGAGCAGCGCATCACCACTCTTGCGCACCGTCTCGGCGAATTCGCGCTGCTCATCGGTCAATTCGGTATCCAGCAGCAGGCCGGTCATGCCTATGACGCCGTTCATCGGCGTACGAATCTCGTGCGACATGTTGGCGAGGAAGGCGCTCTTGGCGACGGAAGCCGCTTCAGCCGCCTGGCGCGCCTCGATCAGTTCGGTTTCGTACTGCTGGCGCTTTTCGATCTCGCGTTTGAAAACGCCGATTGCCGCGCCCATGTCGCTCAGCTCGCGAGCGCCGCGGATACCGGCCGGATCGACTTGCGTATCCCACTTCGCCAGCCGGTTCATCAGGCCGATCATGCGCTCGAAAGGGCGCGTCACGCGTGACCACACGAAGTAAACAGCGAAGCCGACAATCGCGAGAGTCAGCAATGCCAGCGCAAGCGCGAATTGCAAGGTTCTCCGCGCCTGGATTGCTGTTTCTTCTACCGTGCTGTCGGTGAGCTGAACCACCGTGTCCATGATGGTCTTCAGGGACATGTGCGTCGGCCCGGCCACACGGGTGTATTCGCGGGCGGACACCCTGGAACTGCCATCGACCAGTCGTTCGGTCATCGGAACATAAGATTCGAAGTAGCCCTGGCGCGCCACCGCGACCATCTCACCGAGTTGACGGTTTCCGAGCAGGCCGGTTTCGGTAACGAGTCCGTCCCAGTAGGCCCGCACCAGCACCCGCTGGCTGATCCATTCATGCAGTTCGTTCATCTCCACTGACGCGCCACTGGCGGTGGTCGCACCAGCAAAGGACATGACGTCGCCCATCGCGTTGCTCAGGTGCAGAGCATGGCGCCGCACGTCGGCGTAACGGCCGATCTCCGGCCTGAGTTCGAGGACCTTGCCGAGATCGGTCGCGAGGATTTCCATCTCGCCGATCAGCCGACTGATGGCGGCATACCATTGCATGCCGAGCGGGCCAGGATGTCGCTGCGCCTTGAGTTCCCGGTCAAGCATGTCGCGCAGGCGCATCACCTCCGCACGCCGCTCACGCAGGGCATCGAGGCGTTGCGCCAGATCCGTACGCCGCTCGGCTGCCAGTCCGGTCAGTACCGCCTCCAGTTGCGCATCGCCTTTGTTGCGGAAATCGAGGTATTGGGTGATCTCCCCCATCTCCATCGACTTTCCGTGCATGCCGGGCTTGGCCTGCGGGGCATGGGCATTCGACATCGCATGCTCAGCAGCCATGGGCTCCTTCTGGGGCATTGGCGCATGCGGGGTCATGGGGGCCATCTGAGTCGGCACAGCGTCAGTCGACCGGCCAGCCTGAGCGTGGGCATCCGCCTCGTGCGACATGCCCATCCCACCTTGTTGCGGCTTCACCGTCCCATCGCGCGGCAACGCCGACCAGAAGATGCGGGTGCGGCCACGCTCGAGGATGTAGTTCTGCGCTGCGCTGATGACCTGGCCAACCTCGCGGTTGGCGATGGTCATAGCCTGCGTCTCGCTGTTGACGCGGTATGCTTCGAGCAACTGGGCTCCCGCCAAGCCTAATACCGTAGCCGACAGCAGGCCGATCGCGGCGGAAACGACCTGGCTCAAACTCATCGAGTGACTAGACGGCTGTGGCATACGATAGCGGAACTGCTCAGGTGGCAAACGACTCGCAAAAGCCTATCATATACCTTTGGAAATAGCCGGAGCATATTTTCTCGCCGCCGGCCCGCGGCACCAGGGCAATGCCGCTAATAGCCCTTCAGTCGAGCGATCAGCGGTGCATCGTGCTGTGCGATATGGTCCTTGAGGAGTTTTCCGACCATCTTCTTGAGTTCCAGTCGTTCGGCAGGCCGCAATGACGTGCTGATCGCATCGCCGAAGCGTTCGACGATGTCAGCATGGTCCTCCAAATGCGCTGCAAAGACGTCGTTCAAGCCGAAGCTGCGCATAGCGGCATCTTCGAGTGCGAAGTGCTGCTCAATGTTTGCCAGCAGGTCGACGAGGTAATCGTCGAGAGTCTGTTGGCAAGCCTCCAACTGAGGGGGGGTACATGAATCGCATTGCTCCTCGCCGGGCAGGCAAGGCAGCAGCTCGTAAAAGCGGGCAAGGCGATCCCACAGCAGGGCGTGCTCCCGCTCGATCTCGCCGATCATCGAATAATCGCCTGCTGATTGCAGCATGGCTGGCTCCTCAGGATCTTATTGAAATTCTTTTGACCCCGGCCGCCCGTCCATAGGCATTCAACCGCCCCTGCTCAGCCGCCCCTCCTCAATGAGCGCATTGATAGCCGGAATCACAATGAGTGCAAGAATAGTCGAAGAAACCGTCTCACCGACCATAGGTGCGACAATTCGCCGCACCACCTCTGAGCAGAAACTGCCCGCACCGGCGGCGGAAACTAGCCTTACTCTTCGTCCTCCGCAAGCTTGAAGGAGGCGGCAAGTTTCTGCTGGACCGGGGGAGGCACCTGCGCATAGCGCGCAAACTCGATGGCGTAGGTACCGCGGCCGCCGGTCATCGACTTGAGCCGCGAAGCATAGTCGTTGATCTCGGCGATCGGCACTTCGCCGACCACGGTGATGCGCCCCGGTCCGCGCGGCGTGGTGCCGGTAACATGTCCGCGCCGCGACGATAGATCGCCGGCGATGTCGCCCATGTGCTCCTCGAGCACGTTCACTTCGATATTCACCACCGGCTCCAGCACCACAGCCCCGGCAGCCCGGATTGCGGCGATGGTGGCCTTCTTGCCGGCCGCAACGAAGGCGACCTCCTTGCCGTCGACCGGATGCGTCTTACCGTCATAAACGATGACGCGCAGGTCTTCGACCGGGAAGCCCGCAACCACGCCCCCCTCGAGCGCCTGCCTGACGCCCTTCTCAACCGCCGGCATGAAGACGCCCGGAATCACCCCGCCTTTGACCTGATCGACGAACTCGAAACCGGTACCGCGATCGAGCGGCTCGATCTTCAGGTAAACCTCGCCGAACTGGCCAGCGCCGCCCGATTGCTTCTTGTGCCGGCAGTGGCCCTCGGCCGGCTTGGTGATCGTCTCGCGGTAGGAAATCTGCGGCGGCTTGGTGGCCAATTCGAGTTTGTACTGGCTCGCCATCTTTTCGAGCTTGTAGCGCAGATGCATCTCGCCAAGGCCGAAGATCACGGTCTCGTGGGTCGTCGGGTGGCGCTCCATACGGAAGCACGGATCTTCCATTTCGAGCTTGTGCAGGATGTCGAACAGACGCTGCTCGTCACCCTTCTTTTGCGTCTCGACGGCGAGGCCCTGCATCGGCTTCGGGAACTCGAGCGGCTTCAGCTGGATGTGGTCCTCGTCGTGCGAGTCGTGCAGCACGCTGTCGAACTCGATCTCCTCGACCTTGGCGATCGCGCCGAGGTCGCCGGGCAGCAGTGCGTCGACTTCGACGTAGTCCTTGCCCTGAAGCTGGTAGAGATGGCCAACCTTGATGGCCTTCTTGCCGTCGCCGATGAAGAGCTGCGAGTCTTTCCTGATCGTGCCCTGATGCACACGGAACACGCAGACCTTGCCCATATAGGGATCGGCAATCACCTTGAAGACGTGAGCAAGCACATGCTTGCCGGCATCGGGCTCGCGCTGGAAGGCTTCGCCGTCCTTGAAGAATGGCGGGACATTCGCCTCGGCGGGGTTCGGCGCCAGCGTGGCAAGCGTGTGCAGCAGCTCCTCGATGCCGGCGCCGGTTTTCGCGGAGGTGAACAGCACCGGAATCAGGTGTCCCTCGCGCAGCGCTTTTTCAAAAGGCGCGTGCAGCTCGCCCGCGGTCGGATCCTGGCCGTCCTCGAGATAGCGCTCCATCAGGCTCTCGTCCTCCTCGACGAGCTGGTCGATCAGTTCGCGGTGGGCATGGGCGACGGAATCGAGATCGGCATCGCCGCTGTCGTGTTCGAGCACTTCGACGACGTCCTTGCGATTGTGCGCCGGCAGGTCGAGGAACTTGCAGGCGGGGCCAAATCTTTCCCGAATGTCGGCCATCAGGCCGGCGAGGTCGAGGTTATCGGCGTCGATCTTGTTGATGACGATCATGCGCGCCAAACCGCGCGCTGCAGCGGCGCGCATCATGCGCTCGGTCATCAGTTCGATGCCGGTCTGAGCGTTGATGACGGCGACCGCCGTGTCGACACCCGCCAGTGCGGCCATCGCCTGCCCGGCGAAGTCGGGATAGCCCGGGGTATCGATGAGATGCACATGGACATCCTCCCAGGCAAAATTTACGAGCGCCGATTGCAGCGAGTGGCCCGCGGTCTTTTCCTGCGCATCGAAGTCGCAAACAGTGCTACCTCTCTCGATGCTTCCCGGCGTAGCGATGGCGCCGGCGCGCGCGAGCAGCGCTTCCGCCAAACTGGTCTTGCCGGCGCCGCCATGGCCGACGAGCGCGACCGCGCGTATCGATTCGGTGTGGAATTTTGTCATGTTTTTCTCCCTGGATTTATTCGACGCATTTATTCGACAGTGACCGATTTGGCGAGGTTTCTCGGCTTATCCACGTCGGTGCCTTTGACTAACGCCGCATGATACGCCAGCAGTTGCAGGGGGATGACGTGCAGCACGGGCGACAATGCGCCGTAGTGCTCGGGCAGGCGCAGCACGTGCAGGCCCTCGTCCTCCTTCACGGCGGAATCCGCATCGGCAAACACGTACAGTTCGCCGCCGCGCGCGCGCACCTCCTGCAAGTTGCCCTTGAGCTTCTCGAGCAGCGTATCGTTGGGCGCGACGGCAATCACCGGCATGTCGCGGTCGACCAGCGCGAGCGGGCCGTGCTTGAGCTCGCCGGCCGGATAGGCCTCGGCATGGATGTAGGAGATTTCCTTCAGCTTGAGCGCACCCTCGAGCGCAATCGGATAGTGGCGGCCGCGGCCGAGGAACAGCGCATGCTGCTTCATCGCGAAGCCGCCGGCCCAGCGGGCGATCTCCGGCTCGAGATCGAGAATCTTTCGTACGGCAACCGGAAGATGGCGCAGGGCGACGAGATGGGCGCGCTCGCTCGCGGCGTCGAGCCGACCGCGCTGCTTGGCCAGCACCAGCGTCAGCAGGAACAGCGCGACCAGTTGTGTCGTGAACGCCTTCGTAGATGCGACTCCGATCTCGGGGCCGGCACGCGTGATGAAGCGCAACGCGCACTCGCGCACCAGTGCCGATTCCGGCACATTGCAGATCGCCAGCGTCAGCGGCTGACCGAGCTCGCGCGCATGGCGCAATGCCGCCAGCGTGTCGGCTGTTTCGCCCGACTGAGAAATCGCGACGACGAGCTGGCTCGCCCGCGGAACCGATTCCCTGTACCGGTATTCGCTGGCGATCTCGACCGTCGTCGGTACGCCGGCGATCGATTCGATCCAATAACGCGCAGTTTGGCCCGCGTGCGCACTCGTGCCGCAGGCGAGGATCAGCACGCTGTCGACGCCCGCGAGTTTTTCCGCCGCCTCGGCGCCGAACAGTCCCGGCTGGATCGCGCTGGCGGCATTCGCCATCTCGAGCGTCGCCGCCAGGGCTTCCGGCTGCTCGAAGATTTCCTTCTGCATATAGTGCCGGAAAGTGCCGAGCTCGACCGCGTCGGCCGAAAGATGCGAGACCGTCTCGGGGCGCGCCACCGGCATGCCGTCGAAACGCATGATGCGATAGCTGTCCGGACGCAGGTCGGCGATATCGCCGTTTTCGAGATAGACCATGCGCCGCGTCACTGCGATGAGGGCGGAAGTGTCGGATGCCGCATAGTGCCCTGCATGTTCGCCTTCGCCGATGCCAAGCAACAGCGGCGAACCTTCACGTGCCACGACGACGCGATGCGGCTCGTCTTCGTGGATCACGGCAATGCCGAACGCACCATGCAGGCGGTTCACCGCAACGCGCACGGCTTCCGCAAGATCAGGGGTTTTCTTGCGCGCCTGGGCGATCAGATGGGCGATCACCTCGGTGTCGGTGTCTGAGGTGAAGTTGCAGCCTTGTGCCTGCAGTTCCTCCTTGAGCGCTTCGAAATTCTCGATGATGCCGTTATGCACGACCGCCAACCCGCCGGAAACATGGGGATGGGCGTTGCGCTCGGACGGCACGCCGTGAGTCGCCCAGCGCGTGTGTGCGATGCCGGTGTCGGCGGTGATACCCTCGCTCTGCGCGGCCAGCTCGGCAACGCGGCCGACGCTGCGCAGCCGCGTCAGCGTCGGGTTGAGGATTGCGATGCCGGCCGAGTCGTAGCCGCGATATTCAAGCTTCCGGAGGCCCTCGACGAGGACGCCCACGATATTGCGGCCGCTTGGCGCTGCCGCGGCGACGATGCCGCACATGACTAGCCTTTCTTGTTGTTGCCCTTTTGGGGACGTTTCCAGCCCGCGATGGAGACCTGCTTCGGGCGCGAGACCGTCAGTTGCTCGGCCGGTGCATCGCGCGTCAGCGTCGTCCCCGCCCCGAGTGTGGCGCCGCGGCCGACAGTTACCGGGGCGACGAGCTGCGTATCCGAGCCGATGAAGACGTCGTCCTCGATCACCGTGCGGTGCTTGTTGGCGCCGTCGTAGTTGCAGGTGATGGTTCCCGCGCCGACATTCACGCGGCTGCCCATCGTGGTGTCGCCGATATAGGCGAGGTGGTTGGCCTTCGAGTGCGCCGCGATGGCCGAGTTCTTCACCTCGACGAAATTGCCGACATGCACGTCCTCGGCCAGCACCGTGCCGGGCCGCAGGCGCGCGAACGGACCGATGATGCTGCCCGGTCCGACGAGCGCGTCCTGGATCACGCAGTTCGGGTTGATGCGCACGCCGTCTTCCAGCACCACGCGCCCCCCGAACACGCAATTGACGTCGATGAACACGTCGCGGCCACAGACCAGCTCGCCGCGCACGTCGATACGGTCCGGGTCGGCCAGCGTCACCCCGGCTTCCATCAACGATTCGGCAACGTTGCGCTGGTGGATGCGCTCGAGCCGCGCGAGTTGCGCCTTGCTGTTGATGCCGTCGGTTTCCCAGTTCGCATCCGGCTGGGCGGTCACAATGTCCATGCCTTCGGCGACCGCAAGCGCCACGATGTCTGTCAGGTAGTACTCTCCCTGCGCATTGCGGTTGCCCAGTTGCGGCAGCCAACGTGCCAATGCTTCGCCTGGCGCGACGAGGATACCGGTATTGATCTCGCGGATCGCGCGCTCTGCATCGTCGGCATCCTTCTCCTCGACGATGCGCGTGACCCGGCCGTTCACGCGCACGATGCGGCCATAACCGTGAGGATTCTCTAGGTGGGCGGTGAGCAGCGCGAGGCAACCGCCATCGTCACATCGCGCCGCATCGATGAGGCGTTGCAGCGTCGCTGCCCGGATCAGCGGCACATCGCCGTAGAGCACGAGTACGTTGCCTTCGACCGCCGTCCCGCCAGCGCCGACTTTTTCTAGAGCAGGCAGCGCCTGCAGCACCGCGTGGCCGGTACCGAGCTGAGGCTCCTGCTTCGCCCACTGCAGGTCGGGCGCATCGAGCGCATCGCGCACGCGCTCACCGCCGTGACCATAGACGACGCAGAGCTTGACTGCACCGAGCTTGCGCGCCGTCTCGACGACGTGTGCCAGCATCGGCTTGCCGGCGATGGGATGGAGCACCTTGGGCAGGTCGGAGCGCATGCGCTTACCCTGCCCAGCTGCGAGGATGACGACATTTAGCATAATGCCGTCCAGTTTATCAGCGCGGAAGCGTACTCGTCCCCATCAGGAACTCGTCGACCGCCCGGGCGCACTGGCGTCCTTCGCGGATCGCCCACACGACCAGGGACTGGCCGCGGCGCATGTCGCCGGCGGCGAATACCTTCGGCACGCTGGTCGCATAGCAGCCCTCGCCATCGGTCGTCGCCGCAGCATTGCCGCGCCCATCCTTGGCGACGCCAAAGGCATCGAGCATCGAAGCGACCGGATTGGTGAAGCCCATCGCCAGGAAGGCATGGTCGGCTTCGATGACGAACTCGGAACCGGGAATCTCGGACGGCTTGCCGTCCTTCCAGTCGAGGCGTACGCACTTCAAGGCCTTGAGCTTTCCCTTTTCACCGACGAATTCCTTGGTGGCGATGGCCCAGTCGCGTGAACAACCCTCGTCGTGCGACGATGAGGTACGCAGCTTGTTGGGCCAGAACGGCCAGACGAGCGGCTTGTTCTCCTGCTCGGGCGGTCGCGGCATGAGTTCGATCTGGGTGATCGCCGCGGCACCGTGGCGGTTCGAGGTGCCAACGCAGTCGGAGCCGGTATCGCCGCCGCCGATGACAACAACCTTCTTGCCCTTGACGTCGATCGGGTTCTTCTTCCCCCCGCCGACTTGCTTGTTCTGCGGAATCAGGAACTCGAGAGCGAAATGCACGCCTTCGAGTTCGCGGCCAGGGATCGACAAATCCCGCGGCGTCTCGGAACCGCCCGCGAGGACCACCGCGTCGAAGTCTTTCAAGAGCTTGGCCGGAGCGACCACCTTCGTCGCGTCGTTGGTCACGCCCTTGGGCATGGTCGGGCCAACCAGCGTTTTCAATTGAAACTTGACGCCCTCGGCTTTGAGCTGGGCGGCACGCCATTCGATCAGGCGCTTGTCGAGCTTGAAGTCGGGAATGCCGTAGCGCAGCAGGCCGCCAATAGCATCGTTCTTCTCGAAGACCGTTACGTCATGGCCGGCGCGGGCAAGCTGCTGTGCGGCCGCGAGGCCCGCCGGGCCTGAGCCGACAACGGCGACCCTCTTGCCGGTCTTGACGGCAGCGACCATGGGCACGACCCAGCCGTTCTCGCCGGCCTTGTCAATGATCGCGCGTTCGAGCGACTTGATGCCAACCGCGTCGGCATTGATGCCGAGCGTGCATGCCGCCTCGCAGGGTGCCGGGCAGATGCGGCCAGTCATCTCCGGGAAGTTGTTGGTAGAGTGCAGAATCTCCAGCGCCACGCGCCAATCGCCGCGGTAGACCGCATCGTTGAAGTCGGGAATGTTGTTGTTGACCGGGCAGCCGCTGTTGCAGAACGGGATGCCGCAATCCATGCAACGCGCACCCTGCACCTTGGCCTGGTCGTCCGCCAGATGCGGCACGAACTCCTTGTAATGCTTGAGGCGCACTTCGACGGCCTCGTAACCCTCGGCTTGGCGTTCGAATTCGAGGAATCCGGTGGGCTTGCCCATGTTATGCAGCCTCCTTCAGCTTGCCGGCAGCGATCTCTTTGAGCGCGCGGCGATATTCATTCGGGAACACCTTGACGAACTTCCCGCGGAAGTTCGTCCAGTCGGCAAGGATGCGCTTGGCGACATCGCTGCCGGTCTCCGCCTGGTGCTTCTCGATCAGCATCTTGAGCAGATCCTCATCGGCGCTGTGCTTGTGGCGCGTGCCGTCGTCGGGCTGCTCCGAAGCAGGCAGGACTTTTTCGAGTGCGACCTGTGCCATGTTGCAGCGCTTGGCGAACATGCCGTCCTCATCGAGCACATAGGCGATGCCGCCCGACATGCCCGCGGCGAAGTTGCGGCCGGTCTGGCCAAGCACCACCACGGTGCCACCGGTCATGTATTCGCAGCAATGGTCGCCCGTACCCTCGACCACGGCAGTGGCGCCGGAGTTGCGCACACAGAAGCGCTCGCCGGCCACGCCGCGGAAGAACACCTCGCCCTCGATGGCGCCGTAGAGCACCGTATTGCCGACGATGATGTTCTCGCTGGGCTTGCCCTTGAAGCTGGCTTGCGGCTTCACGACGATCTTGCCGCCGCACAACCCCTTGCCGACATAGTCGTTGGCTTCGCCCGAAAGTTCGAGCGTGATGCCGTTGGCGAGGAAGGCGCCGAAGCTCTGGCCGGCCGTGCCGGTCAAGCGGATATGGATGGTCTCATCGGGCAGGCCCGTGTGGCCGTAACGCAGCGCAACCTCATTTGAGAGCATCGTACCGACGGTACGATTGAGGCTCCTAACCTGCACATCGAACGAGACCTTCTCGCCTTTCTCGAGCGCGGGCTTGGCCTTCGCAATCAACTGGTGATCGAGCGCCGGCCCGAGGTTGTGATCCTGCGTCTCGCAATGCACGCGCGCGACCTCGGCGCCGACCGGCGGCATGTAGAAGATCTTCGAGAAGTCGAGGCCCTTGGCCTTCCAGTGTTCGACGCCAGCCTTCATGTCCAGCAGATCAGTGCGGCCGATCAGCTCATCGAGCTTGCGGATGCCCATCTCGGCCATGATCCGGCGTGCTTCCTCGGCGACGAAGAAGAAGTAGTTGACGACGTGCTCGGGCTGGCCGGAGAAGCGCTTCCTCAGCACCGGATCTTGCGTGGCAACGCCGACCGGGCAGGTGTTGAGATGGCACTTGCGCATCATGATGCAACCCTCGACGACCAGAGGCGCCGTGGCAAAACCGAATTCGTCGGCACCAAGCAGCGCCCCGACGATCACGTCGCGGCCGGTCTTCATCTGACCGTCGACCTGAACGCGGATTCTGCCGCGCAGCCGGTTCAGCACCAAGGTCTGCTGCGTCTCGGCCAGGCCGAGTTCCCACGGCGTGCCGGCATGCTTGATCGACGACAGCGGCGAAGCGCCGGTGCCGCCGTCGAAGCCAGAGATCACCACGTGGTCGGCCTTGGCCTTGGAGACCCCCGCGGCGACGGTACCGACACCGACTTCGGAGACGAGCTTCACCGAGATGCTCGCCTTCGGGTTGGCGTTCTTGAGGTCGTGGATCAGTTGGGCGAGATCCTCGATGGAATAGATGTCGTGGTGCGGCGGCGGCGAGATCAGTCCGACGCCCGGCACCGAGTGGCGCAGGAAGCCGATGTATTCCGACACCTTGTGGCCGGGCAACTGGCCTCCCTCGCCGGGCTTGGCGCCTTGGGCCATCTTGATCTGGATTTGATCGGAATTGGCCAGATACTCGATGGTGACGCCGAAACGTCCCGAGGCGACCTGCTTGATCGCTGAGCGCAGCGAATCGCCTTCCTTGAGCACGATGTCACGCTCGACTCGAGAGGCGCCGATCAGCTCGGAGAGCTTTTTGCCGCCTTCGACCGGCTTGAAGCGCGTCGGATCCTCGCCGCCCTCGCCGGTGTTCGACTTGCCGCCGATGCGGTTCATGGCAATAGCCAGCGTGGTGTGCGCCTCGGTCGAAATCGAGCCGAGCGACATCGCACCGGTAGCGAAGCGCTTGACGATTTCCTTGGCCGGCTCGACCTCATCAAGCGACACCGGCGGGCCGGCGGGCTTGATATCGAACAGGCCACGCAGCGTCATATGGCGCTTGCTCTGGTCGTTGATGATCTTCGCGTATTCCTGGTAGGTCTCGAACTTGCCCGAGCGGGTCGAATGCTGCAGCTTGGCAATCGCGTCCGGCGTCCACATGTGATCCTCGCCGCGCACGCGGAAGGCATATTCTCCGCCGACGTCGAGCATGTTGGCAAGGACGGGGTCGTTCGAGAAAGCGGCGACATGGGTGCGCACAGCTTCCTCGGCGATTTCCTCGAGGCCGATTCCTTCGACCTGGGTCGCAGTGCCGGTGAAGTACTTGGCGACGAAGGCAGAGTTCAGGCCTATGGCCTCGAAGATCTGCGCACCGCAGTAGGACTGGTAGGTCGAGATACCCATCTTGGACATGACCTTGTTAAGGCCCTTGCCGATCGCCTTGATGTAGTTTTTGACCGCCGTCTTGCCATCGCCGACTTTTCCAACCATCTCCTTAATAGTCGCGAGCGTCAGCCATGGGCAAATGGCCTCGGCGCCGTAGCCGGCGAGCAGCGCGAAATGATGCACTTCGCGTACCGATCCGGAGTCGACGACCAGGCCCGTGCTGGTACGCAGGCCCATCCTAGTCAGGTGGTGATGCACGGCGGCACAGGCCAGCAGGGCCGGCACAGCGACACGTTCGGCCGCAACCGCGCGGTCGGACAGGATCACGATGTTGTAGCCGTCGGCGACAGATTTCTCGGCCGCGGTGCATAGACGCTTCACTGCGGCTTCGCAACCTGCGGCTCCATCGGCTACGGGGTAGGTGAGATCGAGTGTCAAGGACTTGAACTTGCTACCGCCGGCAGAAGCGGTCAGCTTATCGATGGACGCGAGGCGCGCCATGTCCTCATCGGTAAGCACCGGCTGGGTGACTTCGAGGCGTGGTGTCAGGCTCTCCTCATCGTCGGCAATGCCGAGCAGGTTCGGCTTCGGCCCGATGAAGCTGGTCAGCGACATGACGATTTCCTCGCGGATCGGATCGATCGGCGGGTTCGTTACCTGGGCGAACAACTGCTTGAAATAGAGATAGAGCGATTTATTCTTGCTCGAGAGCACAGGCAGTGCGACGTCGGCACCCATTGAGCCGGTCGCCTCCTCGCCGTTCTTGATCATCGGCTCGAGCACGAATTTCAGGTCTTCCTGCGAATAGCCGAAGGCCTGTTGGGCATCAAGCAGCGCCGACTTGATCTTCGGCAGGGTCTTGGCCTCGGGCAGCTCAGTGAGGAACACTCGCGATTCCTCGATCCACTTGCGATAGGGCTCCTCGGTCGCCATGTTCTGCTTGAGCTCGGCATCGTCGATGATGCGACCCTTCTCGAGGTCGATCAGGAACATCTTGCCGGGCTGCAGACGCCACTTCTTGACGATCTTCTCCTCGGGGAAGGTCAGCACGCCCATCTCGGAAGCCATCATCACGATGTCGTCCTCGGTAACCAGGTAGCGCGCAGGACGCAGACCGTTACGGTCGAGCGTGGCGCCGATCTGGCGACCGTCGGTGAAAGCCACGGCGGCCGGGCCATCCCACGGCTCCATCACCGGTGCATGGAATTCGTAGAAGGCGCGACGGTCCTCGTCCATCAGCGGATTGCCGGCCCAGGCCTCGGGGATCAGCATCATCATGGCGTGGGACAGCGAATAGCCGCCCATCACCAGCAGTTCGAGCGCATTGTCAAAGGAGGCCGAGTCGGACTGGCCCTCGACGATCAGCGGCCACATGTGATCGAGATCGTCGCCGAGCAGCGCCGACTTCATCGCCTTCTGGCGTGCCGCCATCCAGTTGATATTGCCGCGCAGCGTGTTGATCTCGCCGTTGTGCGCGATCATGCGGAAGGGGTGGGCGAGATCCCAGGTCGGGAAGGTGTTGGTCGAGAAACGCTGATGCACCAGTGCCAGTGCCGACACGACGCGCTTGTCCAGCAGGTCGAGGTAGTACTCACCGACCTGGTGGGCAAGCAGCATGCCCTTGTAGTTGATGGTGCGCGAGGACAGCGTCGGGATGTAGAACTGCTTTCCGTCGGCTAGCCCCAAGCGGCGCACTTCATGCTCGACGCGCTTTCTGATCACGAACAGCTTGCGCTCGAAGGCATCCTGATCCTTGGTGGTGGCACCGATGCCGATGAACACCTGGCGCACGGCCGGCTCGAGATCCTTGGCGGCCTGTGCCAGGCCGCGGTTGTCACGCGGTACATCGCGCCAGCCAAGGAAAACCTGGCCCTCTTCATGCACGATGCGCGCGATGGCCGATTCACAGGCAGCACGTCCGTTCGCCGATTGCGGCAGGAAGATGTTGCCGCAGCCGTAGTTACCTAGCACAGGCAACGGAATGCCTAGTTTGGCCGTCTCCTCGCGCAGGAAGGCGTCGGGCATCTGGATTAGGATGCCGGCGCCGTCGCCAAGCAGGGGGTCGTAGCCGGTCGCGCCACGGTGCGTCAGGTTCTCAAGGATCTTGAGGCCCTGCTCTACGATGGCATGGCTTTTCTGGTTCTTGATATGGGCGACAAAGCCGACGCCGCAAGCGTCGTGCTCGTTGGCCGGGTCGTAGAGACCCTGTCGCGCGGGGGCACCTTGTTGTTCCATCTTCATGTTCCTGAAAGCGTTAGCTTCGGCGAAGCCAAAATGCGGCCGTCAAAAAAGCCGGGGCAGACCTGCCGACCCGGCGTAGCGATTCTTTTGGCGAACTGTGAAATATACCGAGAATCAGCCCCCGGCTCAATACTTCCTATCCCCCAATGGATTCAAAGTTCGCCGACGGCGAACAGCCGCAAATGTTCCTTGATGGCATAGCGGTCGGTCATGCCGGCAATGTAGTCGGCGATGACTCTGGGCATCGCTTCTTTCCTTCCACACTCCTGATACTGTGGCGGGAGCAGGCGATGATCGGCCGAGAATGCCTCAAACAGGTCATGAATGACCCGCCGTGCTTTGCTCGTCATGCGCACCACCTGGAAGTGCCGATAAAGCCCATCGCGCAAGAACGTCTTCAATTCCCGGTTTTCCGCCAGCATGGCCTCGGAGAACCCCACGAGTACCGGCGCCCGCTCGACGTCGGCAAGGCTCTCCACGGCATGCGTCGCGATGCGTCGCTGCGTTTCCTCCAACAGATCGGTCACCTGCGCATCGATCATGCGCCGGATCGTTTCATGGATCATCCTTCGTTCGCCGAGCTGGGGGTACTCCTCCCGAGCTTCTTTGGCATGTCGAGCGAACAGGCTGATCCCCTCGAGTTGGTCGAGCGTGAGCAGGCCGGAGCGCAATCCGTCATCCACGTCATGGTTGTTGTAGGCGATTTCATCCGCCAGGTTGCAGATTTGTGCCTCCAGCGAGGGATTACGCCGTTCAAGGAATCGGCGGCCCAGTTGCCCGAGCTCTTGAGCCTTCGCCGGCGAACAGTGCTTTAGGATTCCCGCGCGGGTTTCGAACATGAGATTCAGGCCATCGAAAGCGCCGTATCGTTCTTCGAGCTTGTCGACGATCCGCAACGACTGTAGGTTATGTTCGAAGCCACCGTGCCTGGCCATGCATTCGTTCAAGGCATCCTGGCCGGCATGGCCGAAGGGTGTATGGCCCAAATCGTGCGCCAGCGCGATCGCCTCGGTCAGGTCGTCGTTGACGCACAGCGCCCGTGCGACGGAGCGAGCTATCTGCGCGACCTCGATCGAGTGCGTCAGCCGCGTGCGAAACAAATCCCCCTCGTGGTTAACAAATACCTGGGTCTTGTATTCGAGACGGCGAAAAGCTGTGGAATGGACGATGCGGTCTCGGTCGCGCTGGTACTCCCCCCTTGCTTTCGGTCGCGGCTCGCAATGGACCCGCCCGAGTGATACCGCCTCGGTGACCGCGAAACCCGCCAGTTCAGGTGCAGCAGGCATCGATAGCTGCCCGGATTTCCGCTTGCGGGGCATCGGCCCAAGTCACGGCGGTGCCGATTTGCTTCAGCAGCACTAGGCGCAGCCGACCGGCAACCACCTTCTTGTCGTGCCCCATCAGGTCGAGATAACGATCTGCCCCAAGCGCCGGGCCAATCACCGGAAGGGCTGCTCTCCGCAGCAGCGAACGGATGCGCTCGACGTCGCTGTCGGCCAGCCAACCTAGACGGCGGGAAAGTTCGGCAGCCATCATCGTCCCTGCCGCAACCGCTTCGCCGTGAAGCCAAGTTCCATATCCGCTGCCGGTTTCGATGGCATGCCCGAAGGTATGGCCGAGATTCAACAAGGCGCGTCCCCCCTCTTTCGCGGTTTCCAGTTCGTCGCCCGCCACCACTTCGGCTTTGTTAATGCAAGAGCGCTCAATGGCGAAAGTAAGTGCACCGGCATCACGTGCCATGAGCTTATCCATATTCGCCTCTAGCCACTCGAGGAACGGCAAGTCGCGGATCAATCCGTACTTGATGATCTCAGCGAGTCCCGCGGAAAGCTCCCGATCGGGAAGGGTATTCAAGGTATCGGTATCCGCGATCACAAGGCGCGGCTGCCAGAAGGCGCCGATCATGTTCTTGCCTCGCGGGTGGTTGATGCCCGTCTTTCCGCCGACCGAGGAATCCACCTGCGCCAGTAATGTGGTCGGCACCTGAATAAAGGGGACTCCGCGCTGGTAGGTAGCGGCTGCGAAGCCCGCCAGATCTCCAATCACCCCGCCGCCGAGCGCGACGATCGGCATCGTCCGATCGCAGCGCTCCGCAAGCAAATGGTCGTAGATCGCATTCAGCGATTCCCATGTCTTGTAGGCCTCGCCATCTGGCAGTACGACCGCGCTTTCTTCAACTCCGGTCCTGGCCATCATGCCCTTCAGACGCTCCAGGTAGAGCGGGGCTACGACGGCATTCGTGACAATCGTCACGCGTTTGCCAACGATCATGTCTAGGCCACCCTCAAGCAGACGGGGGCCGATATGAATCGGGTAGGAACGTTGGCCAAGACTGACATTCAATGTAGTCATATGCAAGAAGCCTTCTTCGTCACTGCAAAATAGCGTTTTCAATGCAGTTTACGATGTTGTTCAATCCGCTGCTCGCTTCGACGATGAGGTCGGCCACCTCGCGATAGAGTGGATCGCGCCGCTCCACGAGAGAGGTAATGCGCGCAAGCGGATCGGCAACCTGGAGCAAGGGACGCCCCTTGTCGTGCTTCGTACGCGCATAGAGGAGCTCCGGTGCCGCATGCAGATACACAACACCCCCTACAGCTAACAGGCGCGCCCGATTCAATGGATTCAGCACTACCCCGCCGCCCGAGGCGACCACCAGCCGGCTTTTCTCTGCCATTTGTGCCAGCGCCAGCATTTCGCGTTGGCGGAAGCCGGCCTCACCCTCGATCTCGAAGATCGTCGCAACGGAAACTCCTGTAGCTTCCTCGATGCAGTGGTCAAGATCGACGAACTGCCAGCCGATCGCTTTCGCCAGTTTTTTTCCGACCGTCGTCTTGCCAGCGCCCATCATGCCGACAAGATAGACATTACCCCCTTTGCGGCAACTCACGACACGTATTACATTTTCACGGCGAGTGTTTCGTCCACCACCTTCGGGGTAATCATGATGATCAACTCCGTGCTGACCTCACGTCGGGATTTCTGCTTGAAAAGGAATCCTACATAAGGCAGGTCGCCAAGGAATGGCACCCTGGCGCTCGACTCTGACTCTACCTGCTCGAAGACTCCGCCGATCACCACAGTCCCGCCGTTCTCGATCAGTACATCCGACTTGATTTCCTTCGTCTTGATCGTGTAGCCCCAACGACTTTCCTCTCCTGGCGCATCCTTGTTGATCTTGATGTTCATCATCACCCGACCATCCGGAGTTATTTGAGGCTTAACTTTGAGCGATAGCGTTGCATTGATGTAGGCAATACTAATCGCACCCGAACTGGATGCGGTTGGATAGGGAATCCTGTAACCCTGCTCGATGGTCGCCTCGACCTGGTCTGCAGTAAGCACGCGGGGGCTGGAGATCGTCTTCCCTCTTCCATCCGCCTCCAAGGCGGAAAGCTCGAGGGTAAGCAGTTTGGTTTTCCGAGAATTGAACAATGCCAACGCAAACTGTCCAGCAGCGCCTGAAATAGGCAAATTGACAAAATTTGATCCGCCCGCGACGTTCCCACTCAAGCTAGTAGAGCCTCCTGCACCTGCTACCGTCTTGGCTGTGTCATAGGTAAGTTGTGTGCCCGTTACATGCATCATCAGCGGAGCAGCAACGGTTGGGTCGGGATCCTGTACATGGTAATTCACATATTCCTGCGACCCAGCAATTCCCCAGCGCGCACTATTCGATCCAAGCAGGTTGTGCCCCCTAGTCAGGCCCTGTAAATCGGCCCCCCCGATTCGAGCGCCGAGGGCCTTACTGAAAGAAGTATCTGCTTCGACGATGCGCGCCTCAATCAACACCTGGCGCGCCGCTTTATCAATCTTCGATAACAGGCCTCTCACCACCTCCAACTTACTCGGCACATCGTAAATGAATACCTGATTGGTACGCTTGTCGATTGTGACCTTTCCAAGCGGGGAAAGGAATGTGGCTGACGCACTCGACTTACCAGCCACCCCGCCTTTGCTGGGGTCGGGAGCTAGCATTGCAGCAAAATCCTCAGCCTTCTGATAGTTGAGCTGGAAAATTTCCAGCCGTGGAGCTTCCGCAGCGACTGCAGCGTCGCGCGCCTCCACTTCCAGCTTGTCACGCGCAGCCAACTCGTCGCGAGGAGCTATCCACAAGACGTTCCCGCTCTTACGCATCGCCAGATTCTTTTGCTGCAGAACGATTTCGAGCGCATGATCCCAAGGCACATCGTTGAGGCGCAATGAAACGTTGCCAGTCACCGAATCGCTGACCACGATATTGAAGTTTGTTATCTCAGCAAAGACATGAAGCAATTCACGCAGGGGGATATTTTGGAAGTTCAGGGAAATCGCCTCACCCTGATAACCTGATCTGCTGCCCTGGAAGAGTTTGTTCGGATCCTCGGTGACAGGTCTTACTTCGACGACAAATTGATTGTCGCTTTGGAACGCCACATGCTCCCACAGCCCTTTAGGAATAATCTCCATCGCAACATCATCCCCGGTCACTCGTGTGTTCACTGCCGTGATTGGGGTCGCGAAATCTACAACATCAAGCCTGCGGCGCAATGATTCAGGCAACTGCGTCTTCTTGAACAAGACGTGGAGGCGTGCACCTTTCTGATTGATATCAATAGCGCCATCGCTGGCGCTCATGTCTACCACGACAATACCCGCCCCGTCCTTGCCGCGCTTAAACTGAATATCGCGGATACCATGCTTCCCCTTTTGCTCCCCCCCCGCAAACCCCTGTTGCATCGGGGCCGATCCCGCTCCGCCCCCATCTTCAAGCAAGGTGATGTAGAGAAACTTGTCATCCTGTCTCAGCTCGAAACGCGAAAGCTTGTCAAGGTTCAGCACTAGCCGCGAACGATCCCCCGCTTCCACCACATTGAGGCTGCGAAGCCCTCCTTCATTGAGCGTCTTGGAGTTGTACCCCAACCCATTTCCAATATTCGGCAAATCAAAAACTAGGCGTGCGGGATTGGCAATGCTGAAATGCGAAGGTGCGCTCGCCATCGCTTGCCGTAATCCAACCTTAATAACTGTGCTGCCACCTGCTTTACTGACCATCATGCTTTCGATGCTGTTGCGCTGCGAAGCAAGCCCACCGTCAGCCGCCTGAACCAGAATAGGCAACAGCAAAGCCGCTAGTGCAATGAAGCGGGAATAGATATGCTTGAATTTCATTTGCCGGCCTCCTTACCCTTTGCTCCTTCCTGCAATTGCAGGGCTGTCCGCCGTTCCACCCAATCGTTTGTTTGGCCGGTTGGGTCCTGTACGGTTTCCATAAGAATAACTTCCGTATCGGTGATCTCGATTACCCGGCCAAAATTTTGACCTATGTAGTTTCCGAGACGAACCTGATAGACAACACCATCCACCTGTATGAGTGCATGGCGGCTCTTGCTTTTTCCTTTTGTGACGACGCCCGTAAACTGAAGGGATTCAAGTGGAAAGCTTTCAAGTTGCTCGCGGGGGCGTTCGAAATCAGGCTGCTTTCCGCCACCTTCCTTCTTCTCTGGCTCGACTCGCCCAGCACTAAAAGGATCAAGCTCCCTTTCCGCGTCATAGGATACGATTGGGAATGGCTTCAATTCTGGCAACGGTTGCACACGCCCCCTCAAGTCGCGCGAAGACTCCGTCATCCATAGTTTGATATCTTCATGCTCGCCACCGCCACAACCTGTCAGGACGGATAAGGAGAAGATCGAAGCCATCAAAGTGCGAAATCTCATTTTTTCGCTCCCTTGCTCTTTGCGGCCTTCTCTTTCTCCTGCCTCTTTCTGGCAGCTATCTCTTCCTCGTCGAGATAGCGGAACGTTTTTGCGGTGGTCGACAACATTAAAGTCTCACCTGACTTACCTGTCGGCGCGATGCTAATATCATTAAGCGTCACGATGCGCGGAAGTTTGGCAATATCGCCCGCGAACGCTCCGAAATCATGGTAAGTGCCCGTTACATTGACGGTGATCGGCAATTCGGCGTAAAAGTCCTTGACGGCTTCGCTTCCGGGCTTGAACAACTCGAACTGCAATCCGCGCCCCAAGCCGGACTGGTTGATGTCGACGAGAAGCGATTCCATTTCTGCCGCATTGGGGAGTTGCTTGAGCAATGCCCCGAAGGAGCGCTCCATTTCGGCAAGCTGATTCCGATATTCCTCAAGATTGACCGCTTGCTTCTTCTTGTTCAACCATTCTTCCTTGAGCTTTTCCTCTTCGCGCTGCTTCGTTTCGAGTTCTTCGAGCTGCCCCTGCCAACCGAACCAGCCAGCTAATAGCAGCAATCCTAGGAACAGCCCAACCAATATGACAATACGCGGAATTAGCGGCCATGCACCCGGATCCTTTGGATCGAGCGTCTTGAACTCCTCAGCAACCGCCTTGAAGTCAATTTCGGCCAAACCAAGCTTGGGCATCGTCGGCAAAGCAAGTTTTTTCATGACTTGCCCTCCGGTTTTTTCAGCGTCTTGCCCGGCTTATCCTCACTTTCGCTGGTTTGGCGAGTGAAGTGGACATGCATATTAAATTCATTCATGCGGCGCTTGCCGACCATGACTGCTTTAATCTCGATCAGCACTGGACGCTCAAGCACAGGAGACTCATCCAAATTATGCATGAGAGTGGAAACGCGTGCATTCGACTGTGCGTAGCCGATCAAAGTAATCTTCTGCTGCTCCTGCTTAATCGAACGCAAGTAGATGCCGCCGGGAAGTTGGCGCGCCAACTCGTTGAACAGGTGGACGGTTTCGGAACGATTCGCCTGCAGGGATTCGATCACCTGCTTCCTGGCAAGCAATGATTCGGTCTGCTCCTTCAGCTTCTTGATCTCTGCGATCTGCTCGTCAAGGGCCGCGATTTCCTTCTTCAGGAAGGCATTCTTGGCTGCCTGAGTCTCAATGCGGTTTTCGATATAGCTGTAGCCGAGAAACCATATCGCAGCAGCAAGTACTGTGACCAGTCCGGCGAGCGCATAAAACTGTTGGCGTAGCGCCTTGCGACGCTCTTCGCGATGCGGGAGAAGATTAATGCGGATCATTGATCGAATCTCCGCAATGCCAGCCCACAAGCCACCATCAAGGACGGCGCATCAATCGTCACTTGCTTGGCACGAACCCGTTGTGCCAGGGTCATTTTCGCAAAGGGGTTGGCCGTGATCGTTTCGACCTGGGTCCGATCGGCGACGGCATCGGCAATGCCAGGGAGCAACGCGCCCCCGCCCATCAGGATAATTTGATCGACTTCGCCATACTGGGTGGATGTGAAGAAAAACTGGAGGGCACGCGAAACCTCCAAAGCCAGATTGTCGAGGAATGGCCTCAGAATCTCTGCTTCGTAGTTTTCCGGCATCGGCCCGGTGCGTTTCAGGATTTCTGCCTCGTCATGACTCATGCCATAGGCGCGCATCAAATCCTGCGTCAACTGGTTTCCTCCAAAAGCCTGCTCGCGGTTATAGACTTGTTGTTCGCCCTTGACCATCGCGACCTTCATCGCGTTGGCACCTATATCGATCAAAGCATAGGTCTTGTCTCCGCCGCCGCCCGCCGCTTGCTCGCGGATCAATTCGAAAGTCGCGAGGGCAGCATAGGAATCCATGTCCATGACGACTGGCTTGAGTTTGGCAGCCTCGGCACAGGCGACCCGATCCTCGACCCCCTCTTTTCGCGATGCTGCAATCAGCACCTCGACCTCGTCCGGGCCGCTCGGCGCCGGTCCGATCACCTGAAAGTCCAGGTTCACCTCCTCAAGCGCGAAGGGAATGTACTGATTGGCCTCCGACTCGACCTGAATCTCCATCTCCGTTTCACGCAGCCCGGCAGGCAGGATGATTTTCTTCGTGATCACTGCTGCCGCGGGTACTGCCATCGCGACGAACTTCGTAGAAGTCCCCAGCCGCTTCCAGCAACGCTCCACCGTTCCAGACACGGCATCGAGATTGGAGATAGCACCCTCTACCACCGCTCCTTCTGGAAGGGGCTCGATGGCATAGCTTTCTAATTGCAGCCCGCTAGTGGGGTTGCCAGACAGCTCGACCATCTTGACCGCGGACGAACTGATGTCCAGCCCCACCAAAGAGCGTGCTTTCGGATTAAGGATCGAGAGATCGATCTCCAAGTTAGTCCTTTATTTTCATGAGGTTGCGAAACTTATTCACAATTTACTTCAGATGCTAGCAGCAACTATATCGGCTGTAAAGAAAATTCTTTAAGGAAAACAGCGGTTGTTTTTCTTCTGCCTGCATTGACGCAACACCCTCCTTCCAGACTGCATGGCCTCGCGAGACGGCTCGAATATAATTTGCGCTTTGGTCTTCGCGACCAATCCCTTCCCCCTACCGAAGCCACTCTAACGACCTCCCATGCTGCGCTGGATTTTCCTGCCGTTCGCTCTCATCCTCGGCGCCGTCGCTTCCGTGCTCGCGCTGCTCGGCATCGTGGTGGTTCTTGCCTATCCACGCCTGCCCTCGGTCGATGTGCTGACCGATTATCATCCCAAAATCCCCTTGCGCGTCTACACATCCGACGGCTACCTGATCGGTGAATTCGGCGAGGAGCGCCGCCATTTCATGCGCATTCAGGATGTTCCCGAAGGCATGAAGCAGGCCATCCTGGCCGCCGAGGACGAACGCTTCTATCAGCATCCGGGCATCGACACCATGGGTATCCTGCGTGCCGCCTATGCAAATTTCGTCGGCGGCGGCAAACGCCAGGGGGCTTCGACCATCACCATGCAGGTTGCGCGCAATTTCTTCCTGTCCTCCGAGAAGACATTGACGCGCAAGCTCTACGAGGCGTTGCTTTCATTCAAGATCGAAAACAACCTGTCCAAGGACGAGATCCTGCAGATCTACATCAACCAGATCTACCTTGGCCAGCGCGCCTACGGTTTCGCCGCGGCGGCGCGCATCTATTTCGGCAAGGAACTCAAGGAACTCAGCATTGCCGAAATGGCCATGCTGGCAGGCCTGCCCAAAGCCCCCTCCGCCTACAACCCCGTGGCCAACCCCAAGCGAGCCCAACTGCGCCAGCAATACGTGCTGCGCCGCATGCAGCAGCTCAACTTCATCACCGACAAGCAGTTCGAGCAGGCCGGCAAGGAACCGCTGCACGTGCGCAAGCAAATCGACCTCTTTGCCGTCAAGGCCGATCATGCAGCCGAAATGGCCCGCCAGATCGCGGTCGAGGCCTTTCCCGATGACGCCTACACCGCCGGCATCAAAGTCGTCACGACGCTAAGCCGCAAGGAGCAGGAAGCTGCCTACCGCAGCCTGCGCAAGGCCGTGCTCGACTACGACCGGCGTCATGGCTATCGCGGCGCGGAAGGTTACGTCGACCTCAAGTCGCTCAAGGACAGCGATGAGGAAGAGATCGAAGATCTCCTCAACGATTTCGAGGATGCGGAAGACCTGCGCCTGGCCGTCGTGCTTTCCGCCTCGCCGGAAAAACTGCGCGCCTATCTGCCGGGCGGGGAAACCGTTACTGTAGAAGGCACCGGCCTCAAGTTCGCCCAGCGCATGCTCGACGACAAGGCGCCGGCCAACAAGCGGTTGCGCCGCGGAGCGCTCATCCGCCTCAGCCAGGATGCTAAGGGGCAGTGGCAGGTCGTCCAGTGGCCCGATGTCGAGGCCGCCTTCGTCGCCGCCAGCCCCAACGACGGCGCTGTACGTGCACTGGTAGGCGGCTTCGACTTCAACCGCAACAAGTTCAACCATGTCACGCAAGCATGGCGCCAACCCGGTTCGAGCATGAAGCCCTTCGTCTACTCGGCGGCACTGGAGAAGGGCTTCACCCCCGTCTCGATTCTTCCTGACGAACCCCTGACGGTTTCCGCCGAGGAAACCGGCAGCCAGGCGTGGGAACCGAAGAACTACGACGGCAAGTACGAAGGGCCGATGACGCTGCGCAACGCGCTGGCGAAATCGAAGAACATGGTCTCGATCCGACTGATCCGCGCCATCGATCCGCACTACGCGCAAGACTACGTCACGCGTTTCGGCTTCGACGCCGACAAGAACCCGCCCTACCTGACGCTCGCGCTGGGCGCCGGCAGCGTCACGCCTTGGCAGCACCTGACGGCCTACTCCGCCTTCGCCAACGGCGGCTACAAGATCCAGCCGTTCATCGTCAAGCAGATCCTCGCCGCCGACAACCGCGTGCTGGCCGAAACGTCTCCCACGCTGGCGGGAGACGAGACACTGCGCATCATCGACGCGCGCAACGCCTGGGTGATGGACAGCATGATGAAGGACGTCGTGCGCCGAGGCACCGCGACACGCGCCTGGCAGGCACTGAAGCGCTCCGACCTGGCCGGCAAAACGGGCACCACGAATGATTACGTCGATGCCTGGTTCTGCGGCTACCAGCCTTCCGTCGTCGGGATCGCCTGGATCGGTTTCGACCAGCCCAAGCGCCTCGGCAGCGGCGAGACCGGCGGCTCCGCCGCCCTGCCGATCTGGATCGGCTACATGGAAACGGCGCTGAAGGACGTTCCGGAAATGCACCGTGATGCGCCCCAGGGCATGCTGACGGTGGAAAGCCGCGACCCGCAGACGGGTGCGCCCATCAGCGACACCATCTACCGGGAGTCCGTCCCCCCCGAACCGGCCAGCGAATCGTTTTTCAGCCGCATTTTCGGGCAATCCCCATCCGACTCCGCGCACCAGCCACCAGCGCCAGTGCAGGATGCCCAGCTCAAACCTGTTGCGCCTGATCGGCGCGTCGCGATGCCGGGCAAGCCGGCTACCACGCCAGTCGAAGCGCCTCGCCCGTCTGCGCGCTGAAGCAACGCGTCAAAACCGTCGCAAGATCCTCGTCGCCGCGCGTCGCAAGCCAGCGCCCTCCCTCGTTCTCGGGCGGCCTGAAATGGAACCCCCCCGAGCGCGCGGCAACCCAGATCTCCCGGGCGGCGGCGTGGCGATTGACGATGATCTTGCTGCCGTCGGCGAAGTCGATCTCGATGATGCCGCCCGGCTTCAGTTCGTAGTCGAAATCGACATCGCCTTCATCCTGGAGTTTTTCCAGCGCGCTCTCGAGCCGCGCCAACTCGGCATCCGCCAGCGCCATGAATTCCCGTTCTTCCACTTCGCCTCCGTGTTAACATCGCCGCTATGCGACCGTATTTCCGCCCAACCGCCCTTGCCGCACTGGCTTTCGCCGGCTGCTTGGGGCTATCCGCCTGCGGAAACAAGGGGCCGCTGACCCTGCCTCCCAAGGATACGCTTGCCAAACCGGCCGCTGCGGCCCCAGCAACGCCTAAGCCGGCGGATCATAACAGCACCACTCCTCCCCCCAGCCAATGAACCTGATCGCAGATCGCCAAGGCACGCCATACGTCGAGGGCGTGCCGCTCCACACCATCGCCGAGCGCTTCGGCACCCCCTGCTACGTTTATTCCCGCGCTGCGCTGACCGCCGCCTTCGAGGCCTACCGCCGCGCGTTGGAAGGACGCAACGCCCTCGTCTGCTATGCCGTCAAGGCGAACTCGAACCTCGCCATCCTGAACGTCTTCGCCCGCCTTGGCGCCGGCTTCGACATCGTCTCCGGCGGAGAACTGGCCCGTGTGATCGCCGCCGGAGGCGATCCGGCCAAGGTCGTATTTTCCGGCGTAGGCAAGACGCGCGCTGAGATGCGCCAGGCACTCGATGCCGGCATCCTCTGCTTCAACGTCGAATCGGCCACCGAACTGGAAACGCTCAACGAGGTCGCCGGTACCGCTGGCAAGCGAGCGCCGATCTCTCTGCGCGTCAACCCGAACGTCGACCCCAAAACCCATCCCTACATCTCGACCGGCCTCAAGACCGCCAAGTTCGGCGTGCCTTTCGACGAGGCATTGGCGCTCTACCGCCGAGCCGCCGCGCTGCCGCACCTCGAGGTTCGCGGCATCGACTGCCATATCGGCTCGCAGCTTCTTGACCCCGAGCCGGCCGCCGAAGCCGCGGCGAAGATCCTCGGGCTCGTCGATACCCTGGCCGCGGAAGGCATCCGCTTCCACCACATCGATCTCGGCGGCGGGATGGGCATCCGCTACAAGGACGAGGCGGCGCCGACAGCGGCCGAATACCTCGCGCCGATGCTGGCCGTCGTGGCCGGACGCAAGGAGCAACTGCTGTTCGAACCCGGCCGCTCGCTGGTCGGAAACGCCGGACTGCTGTTGACGCGCGTCGAGCTGCTGAAGCACGGCGAGGAAAAGAATTTCGCCGTCGTCGATGCGGCGATGAACGACCTCGCCCGCCCGGCGCTTTACGATGCGTACCACGAGATCCGAAAAGTCGGTGCCGGCGGCACGGCGCCGGCGGCAACAAAATGTTACGAAATCGTCGGTCCGATCTGCGAATCCGGCGACTTCCTCGGGCATGATCGTAATCTCGCCCTGTCGTCCGGCGACCTGCTGGCCATCCTCTCCGCGGGTGCCTACGGCATGGCGATGAGTTCGAACTACAACACCCGACCGCGCGCCGCCGAGGTCATGGTGGATGGTGATGCCATGCACCTGATCCGCCGCCGCGAGACGGTCGAGGAATTATTCGCGCTGGAATCCTGCCTGCCATGAACAAGCCCCTTCTCCTCCTCGCCATCGCCGCCGCCTTCGTTCTAGGCGCCTGCGACAAGAAACCCGAGGAGAAGAAGCCCGCAGGCCCGCCGCCGACGCTGATCACCGCCACCCAGGTCAAGAGCGGCGCCTTCGAGGTCACCGAAGACACTCTCGGCACGCTCGAAGCCGTAATCGATCCGAAGCTCGGTGCAGAAGTCGCCGGCAAGATAGACAAGGTGTTGGCTTTCGCCGGCAAGGCGGTGAAGCGCGGCGAAACGCTTGCCGTCATCGATGCCGCCGATTTTGCGCTGCAGAATCAGGCCGAGCAAGCCGAGGTGAAGCGTCTTGGGGCGTTGCTTGCCCAGCAAGACCGGCTGGTCGAGCGCCAGCAAAGCCTCGCCGCCAAAGGGTTCATCTCGCAGAACGCGGCCGACGATGTGAAGGCGCAGCGCGCTGCCATCGCCGAACAGCTCGCCGCCGCGCAGGCACGCGCCAGCCTCGGCAAGCGTTCGCTCGGCAAGACGACAGTAACCGCCCCCCACGACGGCGTCATCGAGAACCAGTTGGTCTCTCCCGGCGACTACGTCAAGGTCGGCGACCCGCTGTTCCTGCTCATCTCCAACCAGCGGCTGCGCGCCCACCTGCCCTTCCCGGAGAGTGCCGCGCCACGCCTCAGACCCGGCCAGCCAGTCAAGCTGACCTCGCCACAGGCGCCCGGCAAGCTGTTCGAAGCGAAGATTGCTGATATCCGCCCGTCGGTCGCCGAGTCGAGCCGTGCCTTGGACGTCATTGTGGACCTCGATGGCCAAGGCATGCTCAAAGCCGGCGGCACTGTGAATGCCTCGGTGCTGATCTCCGCCAAGGAGGCGGCGCTCGTGGTTCCCGAACAGAGCGTCGTGCTGCGCCCAGCCGGCAAGGTGGTTTATGCGATCGTCGAGGAAGACGGGCAGAAGAAGGTGCAACAGCGTGTGATCCAGGCCGGCGCCAAGAAAGGCGGTGTGATCGAGATCCTCTCCGGCCTGAAGGAGGGCGAAACGGTCGCCGAGGATGGTGCAGGCTTTCTCACCCATGGCGCGGCCGTCGCGATCAAAGAAGCGAAAAAAGCTGCCGGCGGGGCGGCGCCGGAAAAACCCGCAGAGAAAAAATAACGCACCATGACGCTGCCGGAACTTTCCATCAAGCGTCACGTCCTCGCGTGGGTGCTCTCCGCGGTGCTGGTGCTGTTCGGCATCATCTCGTTCAACCGCATCGGGATGGACCGCTACCCCCATATCGAATTCCCGGTGGTATCGATCACCACGGTGCTGAAAGGCGCCAACCCGGACATCGTCGATTCCTCGGTCACCAACGTCATCGAGACCACTGTGAACTCGGTGCCCGGCATCGAGCATATCCAGTCCACTTCCTCGCCGGGCGTCTCTGTCATCGCAATCACATTCTCCCTCGAGAAGAAGATCGACGTCGCCTTCAACGAAGTGCAGGCGAAGGTGAACCAGGCGTTGCGCCGGCTGCCGAAGGACACCGACCCGCCGATCGTTGCCAAGGTGGAGACCAACGCCCAGCCGATCATGTGGCTCGCCCTGCAGGGCGACCGGACGCAGCAGCAGCTCAACCAGTACGCGCTAAACGTTCTCAAGAAGCGGCTCGAGACCATCGACGGCGTCGGCGAAGTGCGCCTTGGAGGACGACGCGACCGTACCATCCGCGTTAACCTGCTGCCGGACCGCATGGTGGCGTTCGGCGTCACTGCGCAGGACATCAATGCCGCATTCGCCACCGAGCACGTGCAGATGGCCGGCGGATTCGTCGTCGGCCAGCGCACCGAGAGCCTCGTCAAGCTCGACCTCGAGTTCCATTCGCTCGAAGCACTCGCCGACCTGATCGTCGGCTATAGAGGAGAAAAGGGGGCAGGCGCGCCGATCCGTCTCAAGGATGTCGCCGAAGTCGCCGACGGCCTCACCGACAACCGTCAGCTCGCCCGCTTCAACGGCGAGACGACGGTCGGTCTGGGCATCGTCAAGATCGCCAACACCAACACGGTGGAGATCGTCGACAAGATCAAGACCAAGCTCGAGAACGAACTGCGACCGCAACTGCCGCCCGGACTGCAACTGCACATCGTGTCCAACGACGCGACCTTCATCCTCGAGATCGTCAACTCGCTCAAGGAGCACCTGATCGAAGGCACCATCTTGGCTGCGCTGGTCGTCTGGTTCTTCCTGCGTTCGGTACGCTCGACCCTGATCATCTCGCTGGCAATCCCCGTCTCGCTGATGGGCGCCATCGCCGTCATCTACTTCTTCGGCTTCACGCTCAACTCGCTGACCATGCTCGCGCTGCTGCTGCTGATCGGCGTGGTCGTGGACGACGCGATCGTGGTGCTCGAAAACATATTCAGGCATCGCGAAGAGATCGACCCCGACCCGGTCGCCGCCGCGGTGAACGGCAGCAACGAGGTGGTGTTCGCGGTGATCGCCGCCACCGCCTCGCTGGTCTCGATCTTCGCGCCGGTGATCTTCCTTTCCGGCATCATCGGCCAGTTCTTCCGTTCCTTCGCGGTCGTCGTCACCTTCGGCGTGCTCGTCTCTCTGCTCGTTTCGCTAACACTCACGCCGATGCTCTGCTCGCGCTACCTGAAGGTCGAGAAGCAACACGGCCGCCTCTACCACCTGTTCGACCGGTTTTTCACACGCCTCGACTCGCTCTACGTGCATTCCCTCGAATGGGCGCTGAAGCATCGCTGGAAGGTCGTCGCCATGACGCTGGCGATCGTCGCCTCCTCCTCGTTCTTCTTCATCAATATCGGCAAGGCCTTCGCCCCGGAGCAGGACGAGGGCCGTTTCCTCGTCTTCCTGCGCGCGCCGCTCGGCTCCTCCATCGACTACACCGACGGCAAGCTGCGCGAAGTCGAGGCCCTGCTGCGGGAGCACAAGGAAGTCGTTACCGAATTCGCCCTCATCGGCCTCGGCAGCGCCGGCCAGGTCAACCAGGGGCTGGTGGTCGTGCGCCTGGCGCCGCGCGAAACGCGCACCGTCAGCCAGCAGCAGGTGCTCGCCGCGTTGCGCAAGGACTTGGCCGGCGTCGCCGGCGCGCGCGCCTTCGCCGCGCCATATCCGATCGTCCAGGGCCAGCGCGGCGATCCGCTGCAGTTCGTTCTGACCGGCGACAACCTCGAAGAAGTCGGCCGCCTGTCGCGCGACATCCAGCAAAAGCTCTCCAGCGAGCCGGGCATCGGCCGCATCGATAGCGACCTGCAGCTCGATCTGCCGCAACTCGTGTTCCAGCCCGACCGGTTGCGCATCGCCTCATCGAATCTCTCTACCGTGGATGTCGCGCTGGCGATCAACATGCTGACCGGCGGCGTCGACATCGCCAAGTACAACGACGAGCCGGGCGATGGCCAGCGTTACGACATCCGCGTCAAGGCGCGCGAGGGGGAATTCACCCAACCCTCGGACCTGTCGAAGATCTTCGTCCGATCGAAGGACGGCAAGATGGTGCGCCTCGACTCCGTCGCAAACTTCAGGGAATCGCTCGGTCCCGCGGTGATCGGCCGCTACGACCTCCAGTACGCAACGACCTTCTTCGCCACGCCGACGATCCCGCTCGGCGAAGCCGTGAGCAAGGTCAAGGCGCTCGGCGCCGATCTGCCGGCCGGCTACCAGGTCAAGCTGATCGGCCAGGCCGAGGAATTCCAGAAGACCATGACCTACATGGTGTTCACCTTTGCGCTGGCCCTCGTCCTGCTCTACATGGTGCTGGCGAGCCAGTTCAACTCCTTCCTGCAGCCGGCCATCGTCATGCTCGCCCAGCCGCTCGCCATCGTCGGCGGCGTCGCCGCGCTGTGGCTCTTCAACCAGTCGCTCAACATCTACTCGATGATCGGCCTAGTGCTGCTGGTGGGCCTCGTCGCCAAGAACTCGATCCTGCTCGTCGACCTCACCAACCAGCGGCGCACACAAGGCATGGCAGTCGATGCCGCGCTGCGCAACGCCTGCCCGACGCGGATGCGGCCGGTGCTGATGACCTCGGCGACGGTGATCCTCGCGCTGTTCCCCGCCGCGCTGGGCCTGGGTGCGGGCGCCGAGACCAACCAGCCGCTGTCGATCGCCGTCATCGGCGGCATGATCTCCTCGACGCTGCTGACGCTCGTCGTCGTGCCGTCGGTTTATTCGCTGATCGAGGGCTGGCGCGAGCGACGGCAAGCAAGCTGAGCGAATAGCCGCAGCATTGGTGCCGTCCTGCCGGCGCCGACTTTTTTCGCAGCTACTCCAGCACCAGCGCGAGCGCGACCGGCACGAACAGCACGGCGCCGAGGTTGCCCATCATCACGATCGACGCCACCTTCTCGGGCTCCTGTCCGTAGCGCTCGGCAAACACGTAGTTGAGCACCGCCGGCGGCAAGGCGCCGAACAGCAGTAGGATGTTGCGCTCCTGCGGCGGCAGGCCGAAGAGCGCCGCGAAACCCCAGGCAACCGCGATGCCGGTCAGCGGCGTCGCCACCGTGCCGATCAGGCCGATGCGCCAAGCGCCGAATGGCGCTGCCGTCAGCCGCACGCCGAGCGAGAACAGCATCAGGCCGATGGAAATGTCGGCCAGCATGCGAATGGCCGTCGTCAGCGGCGGCCACAGCTCGATGCCGGCCAGGCTCACGCCGATCGCGGCGAGGCCGGCGGCGAACACCGGGATGCGCCACAGCGTCGCCACCCGCGCCTTATGGTCGAGCAGCCAGGCGCCGAATGAGAAATGCAGCATGTTCTCGACGAGCATCAGCACGGCCGCCGCCGGTAGCGCGGCCTCGCCGAATGCCAGCACCAGGAGCGGCAGCCCCATGTTGCCGGCGTTCTTGAACATCAGCGGGGGGAGCAGCGTCTTCGGCGCGTAGCCGCACAGCCGCGCCAACGGCCAGCCAAGCAGGCCCGATCCGAGCACCACGACCGCAGCGCCCAATGCCAGCATGCCGTACTCGGCGAGGACGATCGGCCGTCCCGCCAGCGCCGCGAAGATCAGCGCAGGCACGAAGACGTCCATGTTCACCTGGTTGGCGGCAATCATGTCCGGCCGGTGGCGCCGGCCGTAGAGATAGCCGAGCAGGACGATCGCGAAGATCGGGAAGACGATCGCGACGATGCGCATCAACATGAACGGGCGCTACCTAAAGTACGTAACGGGACAGATCCTCGCGCCGCGCCAGCTCGGCCAGTCGCGCATCGACATAGGCGGCATCGACCTTGACCTCAGTCTCCGCTCCGCTCGCACCAGCGGAGAACGAAATCTCCTCGAGCAGCTTTTCCATCACGGTATAGAGACGCCGTGCGCCGATGTTTTCGGTTTTCTCGTTCACTTCGAAGGCGATTTCGGCCAGCCGCTGGATGCCGTCCGGCGCGAATTCGAGCTTCACGCTTTCCGTGTCGAGCAAGGCCTCGTACTGGCGCGTCAGGCAGGCGTCGGTCTGGGTCAGGATGCGCTCGAAATCGTCGACCGACAGCGAGTCGAGCTCGACGCGGATCGGGAAGCGCCCCTGCAGCTCGGGAATCAGGTCGGAAGGCTTGGCGAAGTGGAAGGCGCCGCTGGCGATGAACAGGATGTGGTCGGTCTTGATCATGCCAAACTTGGTGGACACGGTGGTTCCTTCCACCAATGGCAGGAGGTCGCGCTGCACGCCCTGGCGCGATACGTCGGCGCCCTGCGTCTCGCTGCGCGACGCGATCTTGTCCATCTCGTCGAGGAAGACGATGCCGTTCTGCTCGACGTTCTTCATCGCTGCGGCCTTCACCTCCTCGTCGTTGATGAGGCGCGCCGCTTCCTCGTCGGCCAATGCCTTCAGCGCGTCGGCGATGCGCATGCGGCGCGTCTTCTTCCTGCCGCCGCCGAGGTTCTGGAACATGCCCTGGATCTGCTGGGTCAGGTCCTCCATGCCCGGCGGGGCAAGGATTTCCATGCTCGCTGCCGGCAACGCAACCTCGACGTCGATCTCCTTGTCGTCGAGTTCGCCTTCGCGCAGCTTCTTGCGGAACTTCTGTCGCGTGCCCGTTTCCTCCGTCGGAGCCGCCTCGCCCCCGCTAAAACCGGCGACCGTGCGTGCCGGCGGCAGCAGGATATCGAGCACGCGATCCTCCGCGGCGTCCATGGCCCGGTCGCGCACCTGCTTCATCGCGCGCTCGCGCTCGTCCTTCACCGCCGACTCGGCGAGGTCGCGAATGATGGTATCGACGTCGCGGCCGACATAGCCGACCTCGGTGAACTTGGTGGCCTCGACCTTGATGAAGGGCGCGTTGGCGAGCCGCGCCAGGCGGCGCGCGATTTCGGTCTTGCCGACGCCGGTCGGGCCGATCATCAGGATGTTCTTCGGCGTGATCTCCGAACGCAGCGGCTCTGCCACCTGCGCGCGCCGCCAGCGGTTGCGCAGCGCGATCGCCACTGCGCGCTTCGCGCGCGCCTGGCCGACGATGTGCTTGTCGAGTTCCGATACGATCTCGGCGGGCGTCATATGGCTGGTCATCTGGGTCATGACAACTCCTCGATGACGTGGTTCTGGTTTGAGTAGATGCACAGGTCGCCGGCAATTCCGAGGGATTTCTTGACGATCTCGACCGGGGACAGATCGGTGTTCTCGAGCAGCGCGCGCGCGGCGGACTGCGCATAGGCGCCGCCGCTGCCGATGGCGACGATGCCGTACTCCGGCTCAAGCACATCGCCGTTGCCGGTAATGATCAGCGAGTTCTCGCGGTCTGCGACGGCGAGCATCGCCTCGAGACGGCGCAGCATGCGGTCGGTGCGCCAGTCCTTGGCCAGCTCGACGGCCGAGCGCAGCAGGTTGCCCTGGTGCTTCTCGAGCTTCGCCTCGAAGCGCTCGAACAGCGTGAAGGCGTCTGCCGTGCCGCCGGCGAAACCGGCGAGGATCTTCTCGTTGTAGAGGCGTCGCACCTTGCGCGCACTGGCCTTGACGACGATATTGCCGAGGGTGACCTGGCCGTCTCCGCCGAGCGCGACGAGGTTGCCGCGCCGCACGGAGAGGATGGTGGTGCCGTGATACTGCTCCATGATCTGCTTTCAGGTGAAAGGAGCGACAATTCTACCTTGCGCGAAATACAGGCAGGCTCAGCCCTGCCAGCACGCCGAGCGCGCAAACCACCGCCGCGCCGGCCGGCAAGTCGAACATCAGCGAGGCGGCCAAGCCGATCGCATAGCCGGCCACGCCGACGCCGAACGCCAACATCCAGCGACGCGGCGCAGGCAATGCGTGGCTCGCCACGGCAGGGGCGATCAGGCTGGCGAACACCAGCAGCACGCCGACGAGCTGCACGGACGAGGTCACCGCCAGCGCGAACAGCACGTAGAAGCCCGCGCGGCCGAAGCGCCGGCCGCAGCATACCCAGAGCGCGAGAATCGCGGCATAGAGCAGCGCCACCGGCCAGAGCTGGCCCCAGTTCACCCAGAGAATCTGTCCGGCGAGCAGATCCTTGAGATGCTCGCCGCCGTGCGGATGGCCCGCCAGCAGCAGGATGCCGGCAGCGGCGGCAACGACGAACACCAGCCCGATCAAGGCCTCCTGGATGTCCGGCCAGCGCCGTTCGCTCCAGTTGAGCGCCAGCGCACCGGCGAGCGCCGCGGCGGCGGCGGATGCCTGCACGGCAAACGCCGACTCCCAGCCGAGCAGCTGGGCGACGATCACGCCGAGCGCCGCCACCTGCGCGATGGCGAGGTCGATGAAGATGATGCCGCGCCGCAGGACCTCGATGCCGAGCGGCACGTGCGTGGCGAGCACGAGCAGGCCGGCCGCAAACGGCGCGGCCAGCAAGGCAAGGTCGAGCGACGCGTCCATCATTGGGCGGCCTTCAGCAGCCGTGCGACGGTGCTGTCGAACAGTGTGGTCAAGTCACCTGCATCGTCCGAGCCGCCGACGGTGAAAGGCAACACCACGGCCGGCACCTTCGCTTCTTGCGCGAACCATTCGGACGGCCGCGACGCATCGTAGGCGGCACGGATCACCATGCGGGGCTTGCTGGCCATCGCCTGCTCGCGCACGCGCGAAAGATGGGCGAGCGTCGGCTCGACGCCGGGCTTCGGCTCGAGCACCGCGATTTCACGCATACCGAGCCAGTCGTAAAGATAGGGCCAGGCCTTGTGCTGCGACACCACTGCCATGCCCTTGAGCGGCGCAGCCTGCTTTTCCCAGCGCGCGAGATTGGCACGCCAGCGTTCTGCAAACGCCGCATGACCCGCGCGGTAGGCGGCGGCGTTGGCCGGGTCGAGCGCCGCGAAGCGCTCGGTCAACGCCGCACCGACCTTGAGCAGGTTGCGCGGATCGGTCTGGATGTGCGGATTGCCGCTTGCATGCACATCGCCCGCGGCGCGATCGATGCTGGCCGGCATATCGAGCAGGCGCACGTGGGCCGCGGCCTCGAAGTATCCGGGCTGGCCGGGCTGGATGCGGGAGTTGCCGGCTTCGCGCTGCAGCACCGGCAGCCAGCCGACCTCCAGCTCGGCGCCGGTGGCGACGAGCAGGTCGGCATTGCGCGCCCGCGCGATCAGCGAGGGGCGCGCCTCGATGCGATGCGGATCCTGCAGCGCAGTCGTCGCAGCGAACACCTTGATCCTGTCGCCGCCGATCTCGCGCGCCAGCGCCGCCCACTCGGGCACGGTGGCGAACACATTGAGCGCGGCCTGCGCCGGCCACGCCAGCAGCGCGAGCAATCCGATCAACAGGTAACGCATCCTCGTCCCCCTCAGAACTTGTGCGCGCCGTGGGCGCCAAGACTCATGATGTACTGCAGCGTCCATTGATTATCGACGATACCCAGCATCGAGCGGTCGCGTGCATACTGCAGGCGCAGACGCGAGAACTCCGAGTTGCTCCAGTCCAGCATCACGCTGTCGCGGCGCGGCTTGTAGTCGGCGAAGTAGGCATTGCCTTCATCGAGCGCCGCGAACACGGTGCCGGCATCGAAGGACTTGCTGCCCTTGCCGAGCCAGTCGTGGCGATAGCCGGCGCGCCAGCGCGGCATGAACTGATAGACCGCCTGCGCATAACCGCCGCTCTGCCGCACCGCAAGCCCGCCCAGCGCGGTGTTGGCACAGGTCGTGGACGTACCGTTGGAATCGTTGCAGGAAAAGTCGCCGCTTTCGCTGCGCTGGAAGACCTCGGTCTGGAACTTGAAGTTCCTTTCCTTCGGATTGCCGTTGGGCGCCCACTTCCAGGTGAAATCCGCGACGGCGGTGCGGCTGCGGCCGGAGAACAGTCCCTGCACTTCGTTCGCTGCGATATCCTCGAAATGGGCCTCGCGTCCGCTGGCCCGCGTTCTCAGCAAGGACAGTCCCGCCTGCCAGGCATGCGATGCGCCGACGTCGTCGCCGAGCTTGAGGAACAGCACGCCCGCACCGCTGCCGTTCTTGTTGCGATCGGACCCGGGGAAACGGTCGCCGCGGCCGAGCTCGGCGCCGAACTGGAGGAACAGCTCGGTCGGCGCGGTCCATTTGAGCTGCAGGCCATCCTGTCGGTAGCCCTCCGCGCCGAACAGCACCTTCTGCATCAGCGTGGCGTCGGCGAAGTCCCACTGGTGCGGATGCAACGCGTTCTGGTAGCCGATCTCCGAACGGAAACGACCGCCGCGCAGGGTCAGGCCATGGTCGAGTCCCAGCGTCGACACGCTCGCCTCCTCGACCTCCACCTCGCCGTTGCGCGAGATCGCGAAGCGCGCCACGCCGCGGAAGCGCGGATCGATGTTCGCGGACAGTATCAGCTCGCTGTGCTTGAGCGACAGCCCGCGCTTGTCCTCGTCGTGCGCGTGCCCCGCCGGCCAATAGCCGGAAACAGCCCGTTCCGGCACATCCTTCATCGACTTGGCCTGCCCCTGCAGGATCAGGCCGATCTCCGGATTGAAAGCGTCCGCCCTGCCGCCTTCGCGGTGAGCGGAATGGTCGTCGGACGCCCGCGCCTGCGGCGTGGCAGCCTCCGCCTGCTTGAGGCGGTCTTCGAGCGCAGCGATGCGCTGCTCGTAGGATTGCTTCATCTGCGCGATCTCGGCGCGCAGGGCCTGAAGGTCGGCGTCGGCAGCCGACGCGGCCGAGACAGGAAAGGCAGCCAGCGCACCCAGGGCGGCCGGCACGAGGGGGAAGACTCGATGCATAAGATAACTCCGAAGCGAATAGGCGAAACGCATCCCAGGCGGATGCGCGAAAAAAACGTCAGCTTCGGAGTTCTGGCGGGGCGCGGGAGAGGAACGGGACGGGGCGGGAAAAAGTCGGCGCCGGCAGGACGGCGCCCATCGCCGCGGCGACAGCCGTGTGCGGCATCGAATGGGATAGCGCTGCCGGCGGCGGCGCGCCCTGGATGCCGGACAGCGCCAGGCATTCGACGCACACCTCGGCCCGGTCGGCATCCTCGCCGCGCTCGAACGCATGGGCGACGCCATGCGCGAGCAGCAGGACCTGGAAGGCCAGCAGGATGGCCGCCAGCCAGCCGGTGCGCCAGGCGCGACTCATTGGGCAGCCTCTTCCCGCGCGCAGTCGGCACAGGTGCCGCGCACGTCGAGTTCGACTTCCGCGAGGCGGAAGCCGCGCGGCAGCTTCGGCGGCGGCGGCGGTTCGGCCTTGAGGCAGAACACCCCGCCGCAATCGGTACAGCGGAAATGCACGTGGCCTTCGTGGCGATGCTGCGCGCCCGCGGCGGAAAAGCGGAACACGCCGCGCGTATCGACGGCCTTGAGCGCCAGGCCGCAGGCCACCAGCGAATCGAGAATGCGATAGAGGGTGACGCGCTCGATCGCCGCCTCGTCGTCGGCGCCGAGCAGGGACTCGATCTCGGCGTGGCACAGCGGCTGGCGCGCGCCCTGCAGCGCGTCGAGCACGCGCACGCGGCCCCGCGTCACCTTGACGCCGGCAGCGCGAATCAGATCGGCGGGAGAAGGGGGAGCAGCCTGGCCCATGGCCGGATGAAACCACAGCCCAACCATAAATGCAACTTTGTTGCATTTAGAAGGGTTCTATGCTTCAATTCCCTGTCCGAAGCGCGGCTTCGTCTTCCAGCTTTTCATGCCCCTGTTCCTGCAAATCGTCCTCGCCTGTCTGCTCGGCGGCCTGCTTTCCATCGCCGCCGCCGCGCTGGTGATGTTCGGCCTGCCGCGCCGCTGGCTCGGCTTCACGGTGAGCTTCTCCACGGGCCTTTTGCTGGCGACGGCGACGCTGCACCTGCTGCCCGAAGCGCTCGAGAGCGGCCTCACGCCGCACCAGGTGTTCCCCCTGCTGCTCGCCGGCATCCTCGGCTTCTTCGCGCTCGAAAAGTTCGCGCTGTGGCGCCACGCGCACGGCGGCAACGGCGAGAACGACGCCCATTGCGGCGACGCGGCCTGCGACGACCACACCCACAGCCACCACCACCTGCAAGGCGGACATGCCGAGACGATCTCGATCCTGGTCGGCGACGGCTTCCACAACTTCACCGACGGCCTGCTGATCGCCGCCGCCTTCCTCGCCGATCCTGCGCTCGGCTGGGCCACCACGCTGGCGATCATCGCCCACGAGGTACCGCAGGAAGCCGGCGATTTCGCCATCCTGCTCGCGGCCGGCTGGCAACGCGGGCGCGCGCTGTTCTGGAATGCCGTGTCGAGCCTCACCGCGCTGGCCGGCGGCATCATCGGCTTCTTCGCGCTGGAGAGCGCGCTCGGCTGGGTGCCCGTGATCCTCACCATCGCCGCGGCGAGCTTCCTCTACATCGCCGTCGCCGACCTGATGCCGCGCCTCAAGCGCGAGCAGCACGGCATCGGCTGGCATGGCCTGCTGCTCGGTGCCGGCATCCTCGTCGTCGTGTTAGGCAGGGTCCAAGTTCACTGAACCGGACTGCGTCGCCAGACGATCAGTCGACCTGGACCAGCAGACCCTTGAGGTATTCGCCCTCGGGGAAGGCGAGATCGACCGGATGATCTGCGGCGCCCTGCAAGCGCTTGACGATGCGCGCGCTCATTTTCGTCGATTGGCCGCTGTCGCCGGCCGCGCCGGCCACGATCTTCTGGAACAGCTCCACGCCGATGCCGCCCGAGCATGAGTAGGTCATCATCAAGCCGCCCGGCGCAAGCAGCTTGAAGCCCAGCAGGTTGATGTCCTTGTAGGCGCGGCTGGCGCGCTCGGCATGCGAAGCCGAGGGCGCGAACTTCGGCGGGTCGAGCACGATCACGTCGAAGCTCTCTCCTGCCGCCTTGAGCGCGCGCAGCTCGTCGAAGACATTGGCGCAGCGCCATTCTGCACGCGATGCATCGAGCTGCGGATTGAGCGCGAGGTTCGCCGCTGCGCGGTCGAGCGCCGGCTGCGAACTGTCGATCGACAATACGCTCGTTGCGCCACCAGCCAAAGCCTGCAGCGAAAAGCCGCCGGTGTAGCAGAAGCAGTTGAGCACCTTCCTGCCGCGCGACAGTTCGCCGAGCAGGCGACGGTTGTCGCGCTGGTCGAGGTAGAAGCCGGTCTTGTGGCCGGCGACGATATCCACCGCCATCCGTACGCCATGCTCCTCGATCGTGATCTCGCCGGCAGGCGCATCGCCATGCAGCCAGCCGGTGACGGGCTCCAGCCCTTCGAGGCCGCGCACGTCGGAATCGGAGCGCTCATAGACGCGCGCGCAGCCGGTGGCCTTCACCAATCCATCGACGAGTGCGCCGCGCCACTTTTCGGCCCCGGCGCTCGTCAGCTGCACGACCACGGTGTCGCCGTACTGGTCCGCGATCACGCCGGGCAGACCGTCGGACTCGGCATGGATCAGCCGCACACCCTGCTGCCCCGCGAGTTCCGGCAGCATCTTGCGCCGTACCACCGCTGCGGCGACGCGCCGCTTGAAGAAGGCGTTGTCGATGACCTCGGCGGGGTCGAAGCTCCACACCCGCGCGCGGATCTGCGAGGCCGGGCTCCAGGCCGCCTTCGCCAGCACCTGGCCGGCGAACTTGCCGGCGCCCGCCACCACCTCGACCGTGTCGCCCGGCCGCGCGCGCCCCTCCAGCCGCGCGACCGAACCGGCGAACAGCCACGGATGGCGGCGCAGGAGCGAGCGTTCCTTGTCGGGATGAAGAATCAACTGGGCCATGATGCGAGCTTCCGAAAGACAGAGGCCGCCAGTCTACCCGTGCAGCCGGCGGCACTCCCATTTCAGGAGCAGCCTGCGCGTATCAAGCCGCCTTGACGACGAATTCCATCGCAGCCGGATTGGCCACTCGACGGCTGGCATCGAGGATCTCCATGCCGACTAGGTTGCCGGCCGCGTCGTAATCGAGAATCACGCCCGGCTTCACCTCATCCGACTCTTCTACCGGCGCATCGCTGAACACAACGGTAAGCACATCGACCTGGCGGTCGTAGTCCGCTTTCATGTCTTCCCCCAATACTTCTCGATCTTGCTGGTTCGATATACCGTCACGACCACTGGCGGCTGCCGCCAATCCTCGACGACCAGGCGCACCAGGTACTGCTTGCCGTCCGCGACGACGCGCGACTGGAAGACCTTGCGCTGATTCACCGACGACATGACCTGCTCCGGCTGTGCCATCGTTGACTCGATCCACGCCAGCGGAATTTGCCGGCGCTGCGCTTCCACTCTGGCATGCTCTGTCAAAACAAAGTCCATTGGCGGATTATGCATCAGTCGGCAGGCAGTGTCGCTTCACCGGCTGCGCTTGATGATGAACCCATTGTCGATCTTCTCGAAGCCGAGCTTGGGGTAATACCCCATCGCCTCCGGTGCCGCGAGCAGGATCAACGCCACCTCGTCGCCGATCGCGGCCAGCACGAGGTCGATCAGCTCGCGGCCGATGCCCCGGTGCTGATGGGCCTTGTCTACGGCCAGGTCGGAGAGGTAGCAGCTATAGCCGCCGTCGTTCAGCGCGCGGCACACCCCGACGAGCTGGTTCCCGTGCCACGCGGAGATCACGAGGTTCGAATTGGCGAACATGCGCTCGATCCGCTCCAGGTCGTGCGTGGGCCTGCGGATGCCGGAGGCATCGAAGACGGCGGCAATATCGGCCGCCGCAAGCGGATGGTTGTGGCGGTACTCGATCACTGTCACAAATACCTTAATGTGCAAGCTCTGGAGCGCGGAGCCGACTTGCTGGCTGAGCGTCCCTCTGGAGCGATTGGTTCGGCGTCATGGCAGTCTGAACAAAGACGCGATTTCACCTGGAACTGTGCCTAGCACGACACCTATGATTAGCCAGAAAAGCCCAGCAGACTCAATGTAAAGCCCTCCTGCTCCAAGGGTGTCGACTCTGGATCGAAGGTCATCTATGGCTGTCTCGCGTGTGCGCCGCTCCAAATCTGCTTGCTCGGCACGTGCTCGCACTTCGTCGCGAAGCTCCCGTGATGTGTCGGCATGCTCTTTTCGCAATGTATCAAGATTCGCCTCAATGGCATCAATGCGCGCCTCTAGCGAGGCGTCAGGTGGCGCACCACGCCAGACTGATATCTTAGCTGTACCGCCAATAGCTACGGCGCCGCTAGAAGCGGCGTGAATGAGATGTGGTTTCGGGTTTAGGCGCGGCCTGCCGGCAAACCACGCTCTAATATGTCCAAGAAGGCTAGGCCGTTGAAACAAGCGCCGTCGGTCGCGTAGCCCATGAACTACCGTGCCGATGCCGAGCAACTGCAATACGACGCCGATATAGCGGGCATGATCTTCTGGGCTACCGGGAAGAAAATAGCCTGTAGCTGCCAGAAGTACGACAACAGCTAGTGGTGCCCAGACGCGCCACCCACGCAGAATCCAGAGTAGGTTTGCGCGAACCCATCGAAAGAATTTTGTCATTACTGGGGGACTCTGATTAAGAGGCCGAACGTGACGTATACGCCAAATGGCGTGCTGATCGGTTCAACCGGCTGGCGCACAGCCCGGACATGGGTTCCCAGGCTGTTGATTGTCATAAACACAACCAGAGCATAAACCCCGAAGCCGCGGCGATGCAACAGGCATTTCCGGCCGCGGGAAAAGTCGGCGCCGGCGGGACGGCGCTATGATCGTGCGATGCTCCTGCTCGCCGATCTCGTCGTGCTGATCCATGCGCTGTTCATCGTCTTCGTCGTGGCGGGCGGCCTGCTGGTCTGGCGCTGGCCGCGCCTCGCCTGGCTGCACCTGCCGGCGGCGGCCTGGGGGGCGGGCATCGAACTGTTCGGCGGCATCTGCCCGCTGACGCCGCTGGAAAACGCCCTGCGCCTCGCGGCAGGCGAGGCGGGCTACGCGGGCGGGTTCATCGGGCGCTACCTGCTGCCGGTGATCTACCCCGAAGACCTCAACCGCGAGCTGCAGCTGCTGCTCGGCATCGGCGTGCTGCTGGTCAACGCGGCGATCTACGGCGCGCTGCTGCGGCGCCGCCGCCGACAGCGGCACTGACGCTACTTCTGCTTGGCGCGCGGATGCGCCGCGTCGTAGATCTTGGCGAGGTGCTGGAAGTCGAGGTGCGTGTAGATCTGCGTGGTGGCGATGCTGGCGTGGCCGAGCATCTCCTGCACCGCGCGCAGGTCGCCGGAGGATTGCAGCACGTGGCTGGCGAAGGAGTGGCGCAGCATGTGCGGATGGACGTGCATGCCGAGCCCGCACTTCTGCGCCCACTGGGCGAGGCGCAGCTCGACGGCGCGCGGCGTGAGCCGGCTGCCGCGCCGGCCGACGAAGAGCGCCGGCTCGTCCGGCGCGGCGAGCAGGGGCCGCAGTTCGATCCATGCCGCCAGCGCTTCTGCAGCCTTGGCGCCGACCGGCACGATGCGCGTCTTGCCGCGCTTGCCGGTGACGGTGACTTCGCCTGCGCGCAGGTCGAGCCCCCCCGAGAGGTTGAGCGACACGAGTTCGGACAGCCGCAGGCCGGAGGAATAGAACAGCTCGAACATCGCGTGGTCGCGCACCGCGAGCGGATCGCCATCCTTGCCCTGCGGCGCGTCAAGCAGGGCGGCGGTCTGCTCGATCGGCAGCGCCTTCGGCAGCACGCGCGGGCGCTTGGGCGCGCGCAGCCCGACGCAGGGGTCGGCGGCCAGTTGGCCGCGCCGCGCCAGCCAGCGGTAGTAGGCGCGCCAGGCCGAGAGCGTGCGCGCCACCGAGCGCGGCGACAGCCCCTGCCCGTGCAGGCGCATCGCCGTGCGACGCAGTTCGTGGGATTTGAGTTCGGCCAGCGGCCGCTCGCCGGCACCGGCGGCCAGCAGCGCCAGATCGCGCCGATAGGCGCTCAGGGTATGGGGACTGGCGCGGCGCTGGTGTTCCAGCTCGGCGAGGAATTGCTCGACGGAATGATCGAGCGCGGCCATGGGGAAGCGTCAGCCGCCGCCGGACCTCAGCCCAGCGTGCGGGTCAGGGCGGCCGAGGCCACTTCCCCTATCCGCTCCAAGTAGAGCGTGCCCATCTCGGGGTAGAAGCGCTGCGGCTCCTCGCTGCCGAGCGCGAGCAGGCCGAAGGTGGCTTCACCATTCCGCAGGGCGACAAGCGCCAGCGAACGCACATGGCTGCCGCGCTCGCCGAACCAGGCGAGCACGTCGGGGCCGCTGCCGGCGCCGCAGTAGGGACGCTTGAGCCCGGCGGCGAAGTCGCGCGCCTCGGCGCTCATCGGCGTGAATTCGGGCGCCGTGTTGTCTCCCGGCACATCCCAGAGGCGCACGGCCACATGCGGCACGGCGAAATCGCCGCCGAGGTGGGCGTAGAGCACGCGCAGCACGCCGCTCGCGTCGGCAGCGCCGGCCAGCGCCACGTCGAGGCGGTGGGTCTTGCCGGAGAGCACGTCGTTCTCTTCGCCGAAGCGGATCAGCTCGGCGAGCTTGTTCTCGAGCCGCTTCATCTGGTCGCGCAGGGTGCCGATCTGCCGTTCGGTGATCGAGACGGCACGGCCGCCGTGCGGGTCGGGGATGGTGATCTGCGCCAGCACGTCGGCGTACTGCTCGAAGAATGCGGGGTGGTCCTTGAGGTACTGGGCGACATCCTTGGCCACGAGGTTCATGCGGGCTCCCTGTTCGTCTGAGGAATTTCGATTTCGCCGGAGAACACGGTGACGGCCGGTCCGGTCATGAAGACCGGCTGGCCGACGCCGCCCCAGGCGATGGTGAGCTCGCCGCCGCGCGTCGCGACGCGCACCGGCGAATCGAGCAGGCCGCGGCGGATGCCGGCCACCACGGCGGCGCAGGCGCCGGTGCCGCAGGCGAGCGTCTCGCCCGCGCCGCGCTCGAAGACGCGCAGCCGGATCGCGTGGCGGTCGAGAACCTCCATGAAGCCGGCGTTCACGCGCTTCGGGAAGCGCGGGTGCGCCTCGATGAGCGGGCCGTCGCGCGCGACCGGCGCGGAGTCGACGTTGTCGACCACCTGCACCGCGTGCGGGTTGCCCATCGAGACCGCGGTGATCTGCGCGCTGCGTCCGGCGAATTCGAGCGTCTGGATCAACTCGCCGCTCATTGGGCCTTCTGGGGCGAGGAAGGGAATGTCGGCCGGTGCGAAGCGCGGCACGCCCATGTCGACCGTGACCTGGCCGTCGGCCTCGAGGCGCGGCGTGATCAGGCCGGCCTGCGTCTCGACGCGGATCTCGCGCTTGTCGGTGAGCCCCTGCTCATGGACGAAGCGCACGAAGCAGCGCGCGCCGTTGCCGCACTGCTCGACTTCGCCGCCGTCGGCGTTGAAGATGCGGTAGCGAAAGTCGGCGCCCTCCACTTCCGTGGGCTGGACGACGAGGATCTGGTCGCAGCCGACGCCGAAATGGCGGTCGGCCAGCCAGCGCGCCTGTGCGGCGGTCGGCACGAATTTCTGACGGACGGCGTCGAGCACGACGAAGTCGTTGCCGAGGCCATGCATTTTGGTGAAGCGGATTTTCATAGCTTGACGATGTTACGCCGTGCCACCGGCGCCGACTTTTGCAAATGAGAGGTCAATAAACCCCTTTTTCCCCGCGCGGCCGCGTCTTGAAGCGCTTGTGCAGCCAGAAGTACTGCTCCGGCATCTTCAGCACTTCCTGCTCGATGAAAGCGTTCATGCGCCGCGTATCTGCTTCGATATCCGGGCCCGGGAAATCGTTCCACGGCGCGCCGATTTCGATCACGTAGTCTTTGTCGGTCATGCGCGTGATGACCGGCACCACCGCCGCGCCGGTCATGCGCGCCAGACGGGACAGGCCGGTGATGGTGGCCGCCGGCACGCCGAAGAACGGCACGAAGATCGTATCGCGCTCGCCGTAGTCCATGTCCGGCAGGTAGTAGAAGGGCCGCCCCGCCTTCATCGCCTTGATCGCCCGGCGCGTGCCTTCCTGGCGCGAGAGCAGTTCCGAGCCGCCGAAGCGCAGCCGGCCGCGGTAGAGCGCGGCGTTGAACAACAGGTTCTTCTGGTTGGCGTAGATGCTGACCATGTCGCGCTCGAGCGTGAGGCGTGTCCAGCCCATGTCGAGGCCGACGAAGTGCGGTACCAGCAGGATGACCGGGCGATCCCGCAACGCGTCGAGCCGTTCCATGCCTTCGATCTTCGCCAGCCGGCGGATGCGGGAAGCCGGCGCCCACCACAGCAGGCCGCGCTCGAGAAAGCTGCGGCCGAAGGCCTCGAAGTGCCGTACCGCCAGCGCCGACTTTTCGGCGGCGGACAGCTGGGGGAAGCACAGGCCGAGGTTGGTCAGCGCGATGTGGCGCCGCTCGCGGCCGAAGCGATGGAGCAGCCGGCCGAACAGCCGGCCGCAGGCCGCCAGGATGGGCAGCGGCAGCCAGTGCAGCAGCCACATGAGCAGAAGAGCGAGCCGGGTCATCATGATGTCGCAGGGCCGCCCCAAGGCATCATGCGCCCCCCTGTGGGGGCAGCGAACGAAGTGAGCGTGGGGGGCTAATCATTTGGGCTCGGGCGCGCCGCTCGGGCGCTTGTAACGGTTGTAGCCCCAGAGGTACTGGCCGGGGCACAGCATGACGAGCCGCTCGATCTCGCGGTTGATGCCGGCCGGCGTCGTCACGTCTTCCTGCGGCGCGAACAATTTGAGATGGTAGCCGGCGCCGTATTCGAGGCGCTCGGCATAGGCGAGGATGGTCGCCGCGCCGCCGCCTTTTTCCAATTGCGCCAGCCGCGCGGCCAGCGTCATCGTGTAGGCGGGCCGGCCGAAGAACGGCGCCCACTCGCCCTCGCCCGCGCCCGGCGCCTGGTCGGGCAGCATGCCGACCGCCTCGCCGGATTTGAGCGCCTTCATCAGACGGCGCACGCCGGAGAGATCGGCAGGGGCAAGCTTGAGGTTCGCACCGCGCCCGCCCTCGATCAGCGGCGCGAGCCAGTTCTGTTTCGGCCGGCGGTAGAGCACGGTGATCGGCCCATGCGCAGCGTGCGTGGATTGTGCCGCGTAATACTGCGCGGTGATCTCGAAGCAGCCGAGGTGCGGCGTGAGGAACAGGATGCCGCGCCCTTCGCGCCAGGCCTGCTCGACGAGTTCCCAGCCCGACACTTTGACCACGCGGCCGACCACCTCCTCCTGCGGGCGCAGCCAGATCTTGGGCAGTTCGAGCAGGGTCTGTCCGGCCGCCGCGACCGCCTGACCGCGCGCCGCCTGCGCGCCGGCCTGGGCGAGGTTCTCGCGCAGGTGGCGGCGATAGGTCGGCGACAGCCAATAAATGAGCCAGCCCAGCAGCGCGCCGAGGTTGTGGAGCGCATGCAGCGGCAGGTGGGACAGCAGACGGAACACCAAGCCCATGATCGGGGTACGGTTGGACGGCTTCGGAAAAGGCGGTATTATCGCCGCCTCCGCCGAGTTAAGGCGCCGAATCTCGGATTCGGTCCAGGACAACTTGCAGGGCGGGCCCGAGCCGAGCGGCAATCGAAGATTGCGCGAGGCGAGTCAGGGAATAAATGCTGCTAAAGCGTCGCCAGCTCCGATCCCCCGAGCCGGTCCGACGGACCGAACAGCGGGGAAACTTGAAGGAGCCAGCATGACCCACCAGTACCTCTTCACCTCTGAATCCGTCTCGGAAGGCCATCCGGACAAGGTCGCCGACCAGATCTCGGACGCGATCCTCGACGCCATCCTCGCGCAGGACCGCCATGCGCGCGTTGCCGCCGAGACGCTGTGCAACACCGGCCTGGTGGTGCTGGCCGGCGAGATCACCACGCATGCCAACGTCGATTACATCAACGTCGCGCGCGACACGATCAAGCGCATCGGCTACGACAACACCGAATTCGGCATCGACTACAAGGGCTGCGCCGTCCTGGTCGCCTATGACAAGCAGTCGCCCGACATTGCCCAGGGTGTGAACAAGGCCTACGACGACAACCTCGACCAGGGCGCCGGCGACCAGGGCCTGATGTTCGGCTACGCCTGCGACGAAACCCCGCAACTGATGCCGCTGCCGATCTGGCTGTCGCACCGTCTCGTCGAGCGCCAGGCGATGCTGCGCAAGGACGGCCGCCTGCCCTGGCTGCGTCCGGATGCCAAGTCGCAGGTCACGGTGCGTTATTCCGGCGGCAAGCCCGAGGCGATCGACACGGTGGTGCTGTCCACCCAGCACGCGCCCGACGTCACGCTGGAGACGATCCGTGAGGCGGTGATCGAGGACATCATCAAGCCGGTGCTGCCCAAGGAACTGATTAAGGGCGAGATCAAGTATCTGGTCAACCCGACCGGACGCTTCGTCGTCGGCGGCCCGCAGGGCGACTGCGGCCTCACCGGCCGTAAGATCATCGTCGACACCTACGGCGGCGCAGCGCCCCATGGCGGCGGCGCCTTCTCCGGCAAGGATCCCTCCAAGGTCGACCGCTCGGCCGCCTATGCCGGCCGCTACGTGGCCAAGAACATCGTCGCCGCCGGCCTCGCCAGCAAGTGCCTGATCCAGGTTTCCTACGCGATCGGCGTTTCCCACCCGACTTCGGTCTGGGTCACCACCTACGGCACCGGCAAGCTCCCCGACGCGCAGATCGCCGAGCTGGTGAAGAAGCATTTTGACCTGCGGCCGAAAGGCATCGTCAACATGCTCGACCTGCTGCGGCCGATCTACGAGAAGACGGCTGCCTACGGCCACTTCGGCCGCGATGAGCCGGAGTTCACCTGGGAGGCCATCGACAAGGCCCCGGCGCTGCGTGCGGAGGCCGGCCTTTAAGATATAGTCTGGCTGCATGGCATTTGACCGCTCGCTCAACGACGAGAAGTACAAGGCAGTCTGGGACTGCGCCGGCGATGCCATGCTGTTCATCGACCGCGAGGGATTGCTCGACTGCAACGAGGCTGGCTTGCGGCTGTTCGGGCTGGCCGATCGCGAGGAGGCCATCGGCCGGCCGTTGAGCGATCTGGCACCGCCGGCACAGCCTGACGGCCTGGCAAGCCGTGCGCATATCGAGACGCATGTCGGACTGGCGCTGAGTTCAGGCCAGAGCCGCTTCGAGTGCCAGTTCCGGCGTGGCGACGGCACGCTCTTCTTCGCCGACATCCGTCTGCACCGGCTGCAGATCGGCGGAGGGCATGCCGCCCACGCAGTACTGCGCGACATCACGTCGCGCTGGCAGGCCGAACTGCAATTGCGCAATACGAAGGAGGCCATCGAGGCGAGCCTGCACCATCTGGCGAACTACGACGGCATCACCGGCCTGCCCAACCGGGCACAGTTCCATGAGATCGGCCAGGCCGCCCTTGCGCACGCGGCCGAAACCGCCCGCCCGATGGTCATGGGCAGCCTGGTCATCAACGACATCGGCCGCATCAACAACTCGATCGGCCACGACGCCGGCGATGCGGTACTGAAGGTGGTCGGCGAACGCCTCCTCACCGCCGCGCGCACGGGCGACATCGTCGCACGTACCGGCGGCAATGCCTTCGGCATTCTGTTCGACGGCTGCACTCCCGAGGCCGCGGACAACGCGATGCAAGCGCTCCTCGCCTCGCTTGCCGCGCCGATGCTGGTTGGTCATCATGAGGTCTGCGTCAGCGCCTCCGCCGGCCTGAGCGTCTTCGAGCAGGATGGCAAGGATGTCTGGGAACTGCTGCAAAACGCCGAAACGGCAATGCGCCACGCGCGACCCGATGCGACCCGGCATATCTGCTTCTTCAGCAGCGAGATGAGCGCGGCGGCGCTCGATCTGCTGGCGCTGGAAAGCGGGCTGCGCCGCGCCATCGACAATCAAGAATTTATCCTGCACTACCAGCCGCTGGTCACCACCACGGACCGGCGCATCATCGGCGTCGAGGCGCTGGTGCGCTGGCAGCATCCCGAATGGGGGTTGGTCGATCCCGACCGCTTCATCCCGCTGGCCGAACAGACCGGCCTGATCCTGACGCTCGGCGAATGGGCCTTGCGCCAGGCATGCCGTCAGGCGCAGGAGTGGACGGCTGCCGGGCTGGAGGCAATCGAAATCGCGGTCAATCTGTCGCCGCGGCAGTTCCACCAGGCTGCGCTCAAGGACATGGTGCAGCAGGCCATCGTCGACAGCGGGCTCGCCCCGGAGCGGCTAGTGCTCGAACTCACCGAGGGCGCACTGATGGAGCACACCGAGCACACGCTGCGCACCCTCGCCGAGCTGCGTTCCATCGGGGTACGCCTGGCGCTGGACGACTTCGGCACCGGCTACTCCTCGCTCGCCTATCTCAAGCGCTTCCCGATTCAGAAACTGAAGATGGACAAATCCTTCGTGCGCGATATCGACGACAGCGCGAACGACGTCGTGATCGCGCAGGCCATCATCAACCTCGGCAACAACCTGCACCTCGAAGTGATTGCCGAGGGCATCGAGACCGCGCAGGAACTCGACACGCTACGCGCCTACGGCTGCGAATACATGCAGGGCTACCATTTCTCCCGCCCGCTGCCGGCGGCGGAGATCGAATCCCTGCTGCGCGAGCAGGCCGCGCGCGACACTCTGCTGGGGCGCTAGGCGGAAGGTTTCAGCGCGCCGAGCCTTCCTGTTCCTGCGGCGCATTCCCCGCAGACATCTGCTGGCGAATGGCCTCGGCGATCTCTGCCGGCGGCGTAGCGTAGGCAAACTTCTTGAGGAAATCCCCTTCCGGGCCGAGCAGGTACATGCCGGCGGAGTGATCGACGGCGTAGTTGCCGCCCTCCTTGGGCACCTTCTGGTAGCGAACCTTGAAGTTGCTCGCCGCGCGCGACACCAGCGCGGGCGATCCGGTCATGCCGATGATGCGCGGGTCGAAGAAGGCCGTGTAGCCGCGCAGCACCTCAAGCGTATCGCGCTCGGGATCGACCGAGATGAAGATCGGCCGCAGACGCTTCGCCTGGGGGCCGAGCTCCTTGAGCACGGCGGCCATCTCGGTCAGCGTGGTCGGACAGATGTCCGGGCAGAAGGTATAGCCGAAGGCGATCAGCTGGTAGTAACCGCGGTAATCCTCGGGCATCGTCGCCCGCCCATTGACGTCCTGCAGCAGGTAGCGCGGCACGATGTTGCGCGTCTCGCCCAGGCCGAGATCGTGCTGGGCGAAAGCCTGGGCCGCCCAAAGGCACATAGCAACGCACAGCGCTGCCGTCCTGCCGGCGCCGACTTTCATTTCTTCCCCATCGCGCCGGCAAAGGCGGCACGCATCGCTTGAATACCGTCCTCGATCTGCTGCGACAGGGCGCGGCCATCCGGACAGGCGGCTTGCGTCTGGCCCATTTCAAGGAAACGCTCGCTGGTCGCCGTCTCGAAGATCTCGCCGATTTCACGCGTCTTCGGCGCCTCATGCACGATGCCGATGCGGATGCGGTCTACCAGCGCCATCTGCTTGCAGGCGAGCGCCTCGCCGTTGAGCCGTCCAAGCGCCCGCACTTCGGCAGCACCAGGGGAGGATGGGCTCTGGGCCAGCGCCGAAAGCGATGCCGCCATCAGCACGCCCGCCAGGATCTTCTTCATTGTCACGACTCCGAAAATTGCAAAATGGTGCGAAGCATAGCGCGAACCGGGCCGCCGGAGCCTTGACCCGCGTCAGGCAGGCGCTTGATTTATAATCGTTGCCCATCGAGGAGCGCTGCAACGGAGCATTTTCCGCCAGGCTCGTTTTTTTCAAACGGCGCTCGCCTAACCCATTGCCCGGGAAAGGTGAGCTTGTGTTTATCCGCCCCCTCGTCCCGGTCATCGTTCAAGGAGCCTGAACCTCATGACCACCACCTCTCAAGACTACGTCGTTGCCGACATGGGCCTCGCCGACTGGGGCCGCAAGGAAATCAAGATCGCCGAGACGGAGATGCCCGGCCTGATGGCGATCCGCGAGGAATACGCCAAGAGCCAACCCCTGAAAGGCGCGCGCATCACCGGCTCGCTGCACATGACGATCCAAACCGCCGTGCTGATCGAGACGCTGACCGCGCTCGGCGCGCAGGTACGCTGGGCCTCGTGCAATATCTTCTCGACCCAGGACCATGCCGCCGCAGCGATCGCCAAGGACGGCATCGCCGTGTTCGCCGTCAAGGGCGAGTCGCTGACCGACTACTGGGACTACACCCACCGCATCTTCGAGTGGCCGGACAATGGCTACTCAAACATGATCCTCGACGACGGCGGCGATGCCACGCTGCTGCTGCACCTCGGCGCCAAGGCCGAGAAGGACATCTCCGTCATCTCCAAGCCGACCTCGGAAGAGGAAACCATCCTGTTCGCCGCGATCAAGGCCAAGCTCGCCACCGACAAGACCTGGTACTCGACCCGCCTCGCGCAAATCAAGGGCGTCACCGAGGAGACCACCACGGGCGTGCATCGCCTCTACCAGATGCACGAGAAGGGCGACCTCAAGATCCCGGCGATCAACGTCAACGACTCGGTCACCAAGTCCAAGTTCGACAACCTCTACGGCTGCCGCGAGTCGCTGGTCGACGGCATCAAGCGCGCCACCGACGTGATGGTGGCCGGCAAGATCGCGCTGGTGTGCGGCTACGGCGACGTGGGCAAGGGCTCGGCGCAGGCGCTGCGCGCCCTGTCCGCCCAGGTGTGGGTCACGGAAATCGATCCGATCTGCGCGCTGCAGGCGGCGATGGAAGGCTATCGCGTCGTGACCATGGAATACGCCGCCGATAAAGCGGATATTTTTGTGACCGCCACGGGCAACTTCCACGTCATCAACCACGACCACATGGTGAAGATGAAGGATCAGGCCATCGTCTGCAACATCGGCCACTTCGACAACGAGATCGACGTCGCCTCGATCGAGAAGTACCAGTGGGAGGAGATCAAGCCGCAGGTCGACCACGTGATCTTCCCCGACGGCAAGCGCATCATCCTGCTCGCCAAGGGCCGCCTGGTGAACCTCGGCTGCGCCACCGGCCACCCCAGCTACGTGATGTCGTCCTCCTTCGCCAACCAGACCATCGCGCAGATCGAGCTGTTCACCAAGAACGCCGACTACCCGGTGGGCGTCTACACGCTCCCCAAGCACCTCGACGAGAAGGTGGCGCGCCTGCAGCTCAAGAAGCTCAACGCCCAACTGACGACGCTCTCTGCTCAGCAGGCTGCCTACATCGGCGTGCCGGTCGAGGGGCCGTACAAGGCCGAGCACTATCGTTACTAAGCCGCTACAGATGGGCAGGGCCGCAGGAGCGCCGCGATGAGCATGAACTCGTTTCATGCCCGTGCGGCCAAGCCGAAGCCGAAACCCGCTGCCAAGCCGACTGCGCACGACGGCATCCGTGTCGATGCGCTGTTGGTGCAGCGCGGGCTCGCTCCCTCGCGCACCGCGGCGCAACGGCTCATCGAGGAAGGGCGGGTAAAAGTCGGCGCCGGCGGGACGGCGCCAGCGCCGGTTTCCAAGCCATCCTTGATTCTGTCCGCCTATGCCGAGCTGATCGTCGAGCCGCCTCGCGAAGCGGAATACGTCTCGCGCGGCGGACTCAAGCTCACCGGCGAGCTGCGGCACACAGGCATCGATCCGCGCGGCCGCGACTGCCTCGACGTCGGCCAGAGCACCGGCGGCTTCACCGACTGCCTGCTGCAGCATGGCGCGACAAAGGTCGTCGGCATCGACGTCGGCCACGGCCAGCTGCATTCGTCCCTAGCCGCAGACCCTCGCGTCGAGCATCACGAGGGCATCAACGCCCGGAACCTGAAAAATTCGATCATCGCCGGACGGCAGTTCGACCTGATCGTTGCCGACGTCTCCTTCATCTCGCTAACGCTGATCATCCCGCAGCTTCCGCCGTTGCTGACCAAGCTGGGCGACCTGTTGCTGCTCGTCAAACCGCAGTTCGAGGTCGGACCCGAGCATATCGGCAAAGGGGGCATCGTCGCCGACCCCGGCCTATACTCCGTCGTGCGCGACAAGCTTGCCACCTGCTGCGCCGACAACCGCCTCGCCGTCATCGACTGGTTCGAGAGTCCAATCACGGGCACCGACGGCAACCGCGAATTCTTCATACACGCCAAACATGAACGTTGAAATCTCATTCGAATTCTTCCCACCGCAAACGCCGGAGGGCCTCACCAAACTGCGCGAGGTGCGCCGCAAGCTCGCCACTACCGAGCCGACCTTCTTCTCGGTGACTTATGGCGCGGGCGGATCGACGCGCGATCGCACCTTCGACATCGTGATGGAAATCGCCGCCGAGGGCCATGCCGCCGCACCGCACCTCTCCTGCATCGGCTCGACGCGCGAGAGCATCCGCAAGATCCTGCATGACTTCCGCGACCACGGCATCCGCCGCATTGTCGCCTTAAGAGGCGACCTGCCCTCGGGCATGGCCGACGCCGGCGAATTCCGCTACGCCAACGAACTGGTCGAATTCATCCGCGCCGAAACGGGCGACACTTTCCGCATCGAGGTCGCCGCCTATCCGGAGTGGCACCCGCAAGCACGCTCGCCGCGCGAGGATCTGCTCAACTTCAAGCGCAAGGTCGACGCCGGCGCCGACGCGGCAATCACCCAGTTCTTCTACAACGCCGACGCCTACGCCCACTTCGTCGCCGAAGCGCGCGCACTCGGCATCACGATCCCTATCGTGCCCGGCATCATGCCGATCGGCAGCTTCAGCAAGCTGGCCCGCTTCGCCGACAGCAGCGGGGCGGAAATTCCGCGTTGGATGCGCAAGAAATTCGAAAGCTACGGCGACGATGCCGATTCGATCCGCGCCTTCGGTCTCGATGTCGTCACCGAGCTGTGCCAGCGCCTTGTCGAACTGGGGGCGCCCGGCCTGCATTTCTACACGCTCAATCAGTCGGCGCTGTCGCTCGAGATCCTGCGCCGGCTCGGGCAAATCTCCGTCTAACAAACCGGCAAGAGCGAGCCAGGTGCTTCAACCGATTTCGATGCGGTTGCGCCCCAGTTCCTTCGCCCGGTAGAGCGCCGCGTCTGCCCGCTTCAACAGCACATCGAGCGTCGGGGTGTCTGTCGAAAATGTCGCGACGCCGAAACTGGTCGTATAGCCGAAGCTGTGCCTGCCGGCGCGCATCGGCGCACCGGCTACCGCGAGACGCATGCGCTCGGCCACCCGCAGTGCTTCCTCGAGCGTGGTGTCCGGCATCAGAATGACGAACTCCTCCCCGCCCCAGCGGCCGGCGAGATCCACCTCGCGGATCGATGCGGCCAGGGTACGTGCGAAAGCCTGCAGCACGGCATCGCCGACATGATGGCCGTAATTGTCGTTGATTGACTTGAAGTGGTCGATGTCGGTAATGATCAATGTCATTGGCACCCCGTAGCGCAGGGCGCGCTGGATCTCGTGATGGGCTGCCTCGTAGAAGGCGCGCCGATTAGGCATCCCAGTCAGCTCGTCGGTACGGGCCAGCAATTCGGCCGCCTCCTTCTGCCGGCGCAGCTCCTTCGCAGCAGCATCGAGCTGCGCCAGGACATTGCCGGCGATCCTGAACGACAGCCAGCTGGCGAGCAGCAACCCACCGAGCATGATGCCGAGCGTAACCTGCAGCATTTCCTTCTGCCGCGCCGCGAGTTCCGCCCGCGAGATCACCACGATGCTGTATCCGGCGATGGCTGCCTGCTCTGTCGTCTGATCGACCCAAACGCCCGCATCGTCGGTGAGCGGCACCGCCGTTTTCGGAATCGGCACCTGGACCGTCGTCACGGCCTGGCCATCACGGATTTCCATTTCGCCGCTCAAGGGCAGAGGATTCTGCACCGGGAGACCGGATAGGGCCAGCATTTTGCCCGCCTTGTCCAGCACGCTGACCGATACGATCTGCGGATCGCCCTTGCGCATCCCGTCGGCGAGCATGAGCAGCGTTTCATAGCTACCGCTGAACATCGCGAACTCGATCGCCGGCGCGAGTTGACGCGCGATGGCGATGCCCCGCTCGCGGAAAGAGCGCTCGCTGTCGGCCTGGTAGCGCACGAAAAAAAACAATTCAAGCAGGGTCACCATAACCAGGGCCGGGACTACTGCACTCAGCAGCAGCCGGGTGCGCAGGCTCGACTTCACTGCGTGCCTTCTTCGCGCCGCAGATCTTCGGCGATCACCGAAGCGTCGTCGAGTTGCAAACCGAGCGAAGCGGCCACCCTGGCGTTCGCGGCAACCGCGAATTCCTGCGGTGCCTGCGGCGGCGGCAAACCACGTCCAGCTGCCCAGGAACGCATCATGCCAACGGCGCGGCGGGCAACCTGAGCGGGTGTCGAGTACAGCGCCAGCACTGCTCCAGCCTTGACGTAGGCAGCCGAAAATGCCACCAACGGCACACGAGCCAGATAGGTAGTCAACAGAATGTTCTGCAGGCTGCCGCTGTTGTAAACCATCGGTTCCGGCAAGGCGAGGATCAAGTCAGCTGCATCAAGTGCAGTCTTCAGCGAAGGGTAGATGCCCTCGGGCGAACTCACGCTTGGCACACGCACCAGCTTGAGGCCGCGCGCAACCGCCTCTCTTTCGAGTGCTCCCATCAACGGCTGTGTCTGCGGCCCGGGAATGACACTCACCAGCCGGCGATCCGGCAAGGCGCGTTTCAGCAGCGCCATCTGCCGGCCGATGGGCTGGTCGAGCACCACCGCCGACACCGAGCGGCGCCCGACCGGGCCACGAGCCATCACCTCGTCATAGGCGGCGCGCGGCAGCAGGATCGCGAGCACCGGCACGCGCGCCCAGGCTGCGTCCTGCTCCCCGAGCCATTTGAGCGTGCCTTCGAAAGCAGCCACGCCAATGGTGACAATCATGTCGGGTGGCTGCCGCACATCCGGCAGACTCTGCCACCGACCCACTGTGACCGTCACATTTTCCTGCACCTCGGCGCGCAGCACTGCGGCCGCTTCGGCATAGGCGCCACCTTCTTCCGAGAGCGCTGCCCAGACATGCAATTGCCCCGGCCCGGCATATACCAAAGTCATATGCATAAGCCATGCGCACCCTATGATGATATATATAAGGCGACGCATCAGAACTCCAGCCGCAGCGTGCCGAAGGCACGGCGCTCGAACATGAAGTTGGCACCGTTCCCCGCGGCGCCCTGCTGATATTCCGGATAGCTGCCATTCGCCGCCTGGACGACGAACGCCGCCTCGGCCTTGGTGCTGCCGATACGGAAAGGCTTGGCTAGTCGTGCATCCAGCCTGTGGATGCGAGGAAGAGCGTCTTCCCTGCCTCCCCAAGTCATCGCACCGATTGCGTGGTACATCAAGCTCATATCCAGATCCAATGGCAGTTTCTGGAATAATGCTAGCGTAGTAGCATGTGTAGGCGGAAGACTTTTAATGCTTCCATCATGCCAGAAAGTCCGCTGGAAATTCTGATTAAGCCAGATTTCCGTGGCTGCCAAGGGTTTCCAGCGCAATTGGTATTCTAGGCCACGGGTCTTGAATCCGGAGACATTGACAAAGTCTGTGACAGCTAGTGGGACATTAACAGACAGCGGAGCGAGAAGAGGGAAGGTGAGAGCTCCATTTGTTACTAAGGTGCCTGCAGGTATCGTCCCTGAAAGATACCCCGGAATATTTCTGCTACCGACGGCAACCACGTCCCTCATGCGCTCAATGTAAGCTCGGACATCGAGCGTCATGCGCCAATCGCGAAAATTCCCGAAATAGCCGATTTCCTGCGAATACAGCTTTTCAGGTTTATTGTTCCGGTCTGTGCGTACTTGAAGTTCTGAATGTCGTCCGCATATTATGCTGATGAAAACGACAGACATGAGATCGCTCTCGCATGATGCGCGGCATGAGCGAAGGGTGCAGGTGA